>NZ_JADIKD010000011.1:0-756229 GCF_044904565.1 Dyella koreensis
TGGCGCTGGCACATCACGGTGACTTCCTTCCAGGGCATGAATGACGACACCTCGCCAGATCGATGGGGATCGGGCGGGTGTAACCCATGTCCTGGCACATCTGTTACCTATGTCTCCGGTCCATACAGGCCAGCAAAGAGAAAGTGACCCGGCTCGCGGCAGCGAGTCGGAAGCCCGCGGCAGGCGAGCCCGGTCGCGATAACGCGACAACCGGAGCGCACCACTCTGGATTCCGGCCTACGCCGGAATGACGAAGTAGGAAGGAATATCGCAAGCGCCGGACACTCTCCCAGAGGGAAAGGGAGCAGAGGCATTACTCCGATGCGCTGACCAACGCCGTCAACACATGATCCTCCCACACCCCTGCAATCTGCAGATACCGCCTCGCATACCCCTCCCGCTCAAACCCAAGCCCTTCCAACAACCGCCCACTACGCTCATTGCGCGGCATGTAATTCGCCATCACCCGATGCAATCCGAGCCCATCAAACGCCCACGCCAAGCCGGCGACCAACGCCTCCCGCATGATCCCCTGCCCCTGCCATCGCGCCGCCACGCCATAGCCCAGATGGCAGGCCTGAAAAGCGCCGCGCACCACATTGGACAGATTGAACGTCGCCAGCACTTCTCGCTCTTCGGCGTCGAACACGAGAAAGGGATAACTGCGGTCCAGCCGCATCGACTCGCGCATCTCGGCGATGGTCTGCACGCAATGCGCAAGGGTGAAGAAACGCTCCTCGCGCAACGGCTCCCAGGGCGCGAAATGCTCCCGATTCTCTATGCGATAGCGCAGCAGCGCAGGCGCATCCGCTTCCACCATCACGCGGCAGACGGTGCGCGCTGTTTCCAGACGCGGCTCGATCATCCCAGCGCCCGCGCGTGATGCCGCAAATGATCGTCCATGAAACTGGCGATGAAGTAATAGCTATGGTCATAGCCCGCATGACGACGCAGTTGCAGGGACTGCCCCGCTTCGGCACACGCCTGGTCGAACAGTTCGGGCCGCAGCTGCTCGGTAAGGAACCGGTCGGCTTCGCCCTGATCGATCAGGATGGTGCCCGGGAACGTCTGCTGCCGCACCAGTTCGCAGGCGTCGTACGCGGCCCATGCCTCCGGCCGATCGCCGAGGTAACGCGGCAACGCCTTCTGCCCCCACGGCACCTGACTCGGCGCCACGATGGGCGCGAAAGCGGAGACCGAGCGATAACGCTGCGGATGCTTCAACGCGATGGTCAGCGCGCCGTGCCCACCCATCGAATGACCGCAGATGCCACTGCGCGTCGGGTCGATCGGGAAGTTCGCCGCCAACAGGGCCGGCAACTCGTCCACGACATAGCGGTGCATGCGAAAGCGAGCCGACCATGGCGCCTGCGTGGCATCGACATAGAAGCCCGCGCCCTCGCCGAACTCCCAGTCGCCGGTCGCACCTTCGATGCCGGTGCCGCGCGGGCTGGTATCGGGCATGACCAGCATCAAACCCAATTCGGCGGCCAGACGCTGTGCGCCAGCCTTGATCGTTGCGGTTTCCTCGGTGCAGGTCAGGCCCGCCAGGAAATACAGCACCGGTCGCGGACCGTTCGCCGCCTGTGGCGGCTGGTATACCGCGAACCGCATCGGGCCACCGCAGGCCTCCGATGCATGCCGATAGAAACCTTGTACGCCGCCGAAGCATGCCTGCTCGGAGATCGTTTCGATTGCACTCATGGTCATCCTTCGCCTGCACATCCGGACGACGATGATAATCGCCACACAATGGCCTTCCGCAACTCAGCGCTCCTGATCTGTAGGACGCAGCAACACCTCGTTGATGCACACATACGATGGCCGCGTGACGCAGAACAGGATGGTGTCGGCGATATCTTCCGGCTGCAGCTGGCGCATCTCCGCCACGCGCGCCTCCACCGCTTGCCGCGCACCGGCGTGGCCGATGTGCTCGCGCAGCTCGGTGGCCACCATGCCCGGTTCGATCACACTGACGCGGATGTTGTCTTTGTAGACCTCGCGGCGCAGCGATTCGGAAAAGCCTACGACGCCGAACTTGGTCGCCGCATACGCTGCCGCGTTCGGGTTCGCCACGCGCCCCGCCACGGAGGACACGTTGACGATATGACCATCGCGGCGCGCACGCATGCCGGCCAGCGCGGCCTGGCTGGCGGCGATCAGGCTGAGCACGTTGAGCTCCAGCATGTGCCGCCAACGGCCCAGGTCGGCCTCGGCCACCGGCTCCAGGTACATCACGCCGGCGTTGTTGATCAGGATGTCCAGCCGGCCGTAATGCGCCTCGGTTTCCTTCACCACGCGCTGGGCTTCGGTTTCGGAGACCAGGTCGGCGACCAGGACCAGCGGTTCGGCACCCAGCGGCGCCAGCCGGGCGGCCAGGGTATCCAGCCGGTCGCGCCGCCTGGCCGCGATGGCCACGCGAGCGCCAGCCTCGGCCAGCGCCAGCGCCGTGGCCTCACCGATGCCCGATGACGCTCCCGTGACCAGGGCAACCCGGCCTTCCAGACGCTTTTGCATACGAATTCCTTGAAATAATTGAAAGTTCGACCAGGCCGAAGCGCGGCCAAGGCTGGTCAGGCTGCTACAATAGCGACCATTCTCCTGCATGCCGTCGTGCATGCCATGTCGAGGTTCCCATGTCCTCCCCGTCTACGGATTCCACACCGGCAGCCGCTGGTTTTTCTGCGCTTGCGCTTCACCCCGATGTGCTGCGCGCCCTCACCGACGTTGGCTACGAGTCACCGTCGCCGATTCAGGCCGCCACCATTCCACCGCTGCTGCAAGGCCGCGACGTACTCGGCCAGGCGCAGACCGGCACCGGCAAGACCGCTGCCTTTGCGCTGCCGATCCTCTCGCGCATCGAACTGAAGCCCGGCAAGCCGCAGGCGCTGGTGCTCGCACCGACGCGCGAATTGGCCATCCAGGTGGCCGAAGCGTTCCAGCGCTACGCCGCGCATATGCCTGGCCTGCAGGTACTGCCGATCTACGGCGGTCAGAGCTACGGCCCGCAGCTGCACTCGCTCAAGCGCGGCGTGCAGATCGTGGTCGGCACGCCCGGCCGCGTGATCGATCATCTGGATCGCGGCACGCTGGACCTGTCCGAGCTGAAATTCCTCGTGCTCGATGAAGCCGACGAAATGTTGCGCATGGGCTTCATCGACGACGTGGAAAAGGTACTGCAGGCCACGCCGCCGTCGCGCCAGGTGGCGCTGTTCTCGGCCACCATGCCCACGCCGATCCGCAAGATCGCGCAGCATCACCTGAAAGATCCGGTCGAGGTCACGATCAAGTCGTCCACCACGACCGCCGCCAACATCCGTCAGCGCTACTGGTTCGTCAGCGGCCTGCACAAGCTGGATGCGATGACCCGCATCCTGGAAGCCGAGCCGTTCGACGCGATGATCATCTTCGCGCGCACCAAGCAGGCCACCGAAGAGCTCGCCGAGAAATTGCAGGCGCGCGGCCTGGCCGCTGCCGCCATCAACGGCGACATCGCGCAGCCGCAGCGCGAGCGTGTGATCCAGCAGCTGAAGGACGGCAAGCTCGACATCCTGGTTGCCACCGACGTGGCTGCCCGTGGTCTCGACGTGGACCGCATCAGCCACGTGATGAACTACGACATTCCCTACGACACGGAAAGTTACGTGCATCGCATCGGCCGTACCGGCCGCGCGGGCCGCAGCGGCGAGGCGATCCTGTTCGTCACGCCGCGCGAGAAGGGCATGCTGCGCGCGATCGAACGCGCCACGCGCCAGCCCATCGAAGAGATGAAGCTGCCCACCGTAGAAGCGGTGAACGATCAGCGCATCAACAAGTTCAAGCAGCGCATTAGCGACACGCTGGCGGTGGGCGAGCTGGAGCTGTTCCAGCAGCTGATCGAGCAGTACGAGCAGGAACACAATATTCCGGCCATCGAAATCGCCGCCGCGCTGGCGCGTATCGCGCAGGGCGACCAGCCATTGCTGCTCGCGCCGCCGCCGAAGCGCGAGTTCGCACCGCGCGAACGCGATGATCGACGCCCTGCGGAACGCGACCATCGCGAAAGCCATGACCGCGGCACACGCGAACACAAGCCACGCGACCGCGACGGCGCGCCGCGCGAGTTCGGCACGCGTCCCGTGCGTCCGCACCACACCGAGGAAGGCAAGCGCACCTATCGCGTCGAAGTCGGCCACGAACATGGCGTGAAGCCGGGCAACATCATCGGCGCCATCGCCAATGAAGCCGGCCTGGAAAGCGGCTTTATCGGCCGCCTCAGCATCCGCGGCGAATACAGCCTGATCGACCTGCCCGATGGCATGCCGGCGGAAGTGTTCGAACACCTGAAGAAGGTGTGGGTGAGCCAGCAGCAGCTGCGCATCAAAGAATGGGACGGCAACGACACCGGCGCCAGCGAAGCGCCTCCGCGCAAGCCGGGCGGCTTCCGTCCGGGCGGCGGTGGCTTCAAGGGCAAGCCGCGTCCGCATGGCCATGGCGGCGGCAAGCCGTTCAAGAAGCGCTGAACCCAGGGGCCCTCTGATCTATTCCACGTAGGCGTCACCGTTGTTGTTTGCGCGCAGATGGCCGTTGCGCTGGCGAAGGTAGACTGGACGTCTGTCGAGACAGCGCGGCGGCGAGCTGCGCGCAAACAACAACGGCCCCAACTTCTTGTTTTAAAATGACGGGGTGATCTCCCGAAGGCGCGCTGCGGCTACCGCGCGGCTTGACCTGACGGCCAGTCAGGTGCTTCGCCACGCGGTAGCCGCAGCGCGCCTTCGGGAGATCATGCCGCCTACGCGGAATAGATCAGAGGGCCCCTGACACAGCGTTGCCCATCGTTCTGATCGGGCAACGCTTCGTTCCAGTACACACGGCTTATAAGCCAACGCAGCGCCCTTACTCTATGGCGGTCCCTTCGAGGTAACCGCCATGTCTGCCCTGCCCAGCCTGTATATCTCCCACGGCTCGCCGATGACCGCCCTGCATCCGGGCCAGGTCGGCGTGCGCCTGGCCGAGCTGGCGCAGACTATCGCGCGCCCCAAGGCCATCGTCATCGCTTCCGCGCACTGGCTGGCTCGCCAGCCATCGGTGGGTGGCGCGGCGCACCCGGAAACCATCCACGATTTCTACGGTTTTCCGCGCGAATTGTTCGACATCCACTATCCAGCGCCCGGCGCGCCGGCGCTTGCCGCGCACATCGTCGAACTGCTGGACAAGGCCGGCCTGCCCACCATGCTCGATCCACGTCACGGGCTCGATCATGGCGCGTGGGTACCACTGCGCCTGCTCTATCCGGAGGCCGACATCCCGGTCGTACCGCTGTCCATCCAGCCGGAACTCGGCCCTGCGCATCAATACACCGTCGGCCGCGCGCTCGCACCGCTGCGCGAGCAAGGCGTGCTGGTGATCGGCTCGGGCAGCATCACCCACAACCTGCACGATTTCCGCGAAGGCTATAGCGAGGAACGCGAAGCGCCTTACGTACGCCCCTTCATCGGATGGATCGAGCAAAAGCTCAATCAAGGCGACACTCAGGCGCTGCTCGACTATCGCCGGCAGGCGCCCTTCGCCCAGCGGGCGCATCCCACCGATGAACACCTGCTACCGCTGTTCGTGGCGCTGGGTGCGGCCGGCGATCAGCCGACCGCACAACGCATCGATGCGGGCATCGATCTCGGCTTCCTGGCCATGGACATCTATCGCTTCGACGGCCGCTGATTCATTGCACGACGATAGTGCCGACCATCATCGGATGGATCGTGCAGTAGTACGCATAGGTACCCGGCTTGGAAAACGTCACGGCATAGGTGTCACCAGTATCCAGGGCCCGCGAGGGTGCGAACATCGCGCCCGCACTGGTAACGACATGAGGCTCCTCGTCGTGGTTGGTCCACACCACCTTCGTTCCCGCCGGCACGGTGAGCGTCTTCGGCGAGAACGCGAAATTGGTGATGTCCACGCGGGTGTCCTTGGCCGCCGCGTGAGCCGCGAAGGCGGGCTGGATCGCAAGACAGCACAGTCCCAACACCCAAGCAGCGCGCTTCATGACAGCACCTCGTCAGTCACCGCCAACACCTGCTTGCCCTGCACATGCCGCACGTCGCGGATGCCCAGATAGGCATGCAGCGCATTGGGCGCCACGTCCTTCATCGGCCCCGGCGCGGGCGCCGCGCCAGGCGCCGGTTGCGGATACGCGGTAGAGCGCGCCGTGTAGAACGTGATCGTGCCCTCCACCTTCTGCTGGATCTGGTGGATGTGCCCGTTGAGCACGCTGACCGAACCGAAGCGGCGCAAATAACTTATCGCCTCTGCACTGTCGTCGGTTCCCCAGCCCCACTCCGGATACAACGGCCACAGCGGCATATGCGCGAACACCACCAGCGGCGTCTCGGCGGATAACGGCGCCAGATCCTTCTTCAACCAGGCCAGCTGATCCGCGCCAAGCGAGCCCAGCCCACCGGCTTTCAGGTTGAGCACATTGATCAGGCCGACGAAATGCACGCCATGATGATCGAAGCTGTACCAACCGCCGGATTGCTGGCGCTCGCCGAAGCGTCGGAAGAATTCGGCGCCGTTGTCGCCGATCACATCGTGCTCGCCCGGTACATAGAACGCGTGGCTGGCGCGCGCCTCGCGCATCACTTCGGACAAGGTGTCGAACTCCTCTGGTCGGGAGAGATGGGTGAGATCGCCGGTATGCAGCAGGAAGTCAGGGCGCGTCTGCTGCGCGCTGATCTTCGCCAGCGAGGCGCGCAAGGTGCCCACCACATCCATATTCGGCGCCTTGTGGAAGCCGATATGCGAATCGCTGATCTGCACAAAGCTGAAGCTGGCATCCTTCGCCGCAGCAGCGCCGCCATCCAGCGGCTGCGCGTGCAGCACCCCGCCTTTCATCAGCCATAGCGTGCCCGCCCCGGCCCAGGCCATGCACTTGAGGAACTGGCGCCGGCCGCCGTCTTGGTTGTCATGGTTATCTTGCATGTGGATTCGCTCCGCGCAGGGCGAATAGCCCGGATGGCTATCGCAGTCATGGACGCCCGGCACACGCCGGGGCCTCACCTTGCAATACCCGGCGAATGGGCGGCCTATTCCGCCTTTCGTGCGTCGGGAATAAAGTCGCGGCAACGGAGGTATTCCCTCTTATGCCCACCGGATCGCCCAGCCCGACACCTAGCTTCGACGCGCGTTTCGAAACGCAGGTACTGCCGTGGCTGGATGCGGCCTACAACCTGGCACGCTGGCTGGCACGTGACGACACGGACGCGCAGGACGTGGTGCAGGAATCACTGCTTCGCGCACTGCGTTATTTCGACAGTTTTCGCGGCGGCGATACGCGGGTATGGCTGCTCGCGATCGTGCGCAACACCTACTACACGCTGCGCAGCAAGCTGCCACCGGACCATCTGCGCGACGATGTGGACGACGACGCCCACCAACTGGCCGACGAACGCCCCTCGCCCGAAGCGCTCGCGCTGCTCGCGGTGGATGTCGGCTCCCTGCGGCTCGCGCTGGAACGCCTGCCGCATCCGCTGCGCGAAGTCATCGTGCTGCGCGAGCTGGAGGAATGCTCGTACAAGCAGATCGCTTCGATCACCGGGCAGAAGATCGGCACCGTCATGTCGCGGCTCGCACGCGCCCGCGAGAGACTGAAGGCCGACCTTACCCATCACCCAACTCATCACGCCGGGGAGGCGCGCCGCCATGACGTGCGATGACGCCAGGCTGCTTCTGCACGCCTATCTGGACGACGAACTGGACGCGCCGCAGAGCGCGGCCATGGCGCGGCACCTGCAGGACTGTGGCGCCTGTGCCGCCAACTACGGCGACCACGCCCGCCTGCACAAGGCGCTGGCGCAACCGGAGCTCTATCAGCGAGCGCCGGATGCACTACGCCAACGCTGGACTGCCGCCAGCGCCCAACCCGCTTCGCGCACGCGTCGCGCACGCTGGCCCCTGGCCATGGCGGCCGGCTTCGCAGGAGCCCTGCTGATCACCAGCCCCGCCTGGATCGCCACCCTGCGCCCTCATGACTCCAGCCAGGAACTGGTCGTCGGCGAAGCCATCGCCGGCCACCTGCGCTCCCTGCAGCCGGAACATTTGATGGATGTGGTCTCCACCGACCAGCACACGGTGAAACCCTGGTTCGAAGGCAAACTCGACTTCGCACCGAAGGTCAAAGACCTGGCCGGCGAAGGCTTTCCGCTGGCCGGTGGACGGCTGGATGCCATCGATGGGCACAGCGTCGCCGCGCTGATCTACAAGCGACGGCTGCATGTGATCAATCTGTACCAGTGGCCGGCGGAGAGCGCGGAAGCCGCACCGATGCAGGTACAGCGGCATGGCTATACGGTCATCGGCTGGGCCGCCGCAGGCATGCGTTATGTGGCGGTTTCCGACGTCAACGAAGGTGAGTTGAAGCAGTTCGTGCTGGCGTTCCAGAACGACGCCAATACACGTTGAAGATTCGCAATCACCCGTGAGATCTAAGCACTCTGCGGTAACAGCGGCGTGCCCGAACCCGGCGGATCGAGCCAGTCCTCAGGCGTCAGCAACTGCAAACCATGCGCTAGACGCGCCTTGTCACATTGCGGACTGGGCGCGCCGAACTCCCAGGAGGGCACCACCTCCCGGCATACCGACGGCCGCTGCTCATAAATCCCGCAGCTCGCCGCCTCGCCCACGGTGCCCTGCAGCGCAACGCAGCGCGGCTGAGAAGCCTGGGTGCCGCGCATCACCAGGCGATGCGGATCCAGCTTCTCCGCAAGTTCTGGCGGCACCACGCCGCCCATGAATGCCTCGGCCTCCGACCAGTGGAAGGCCACACGAAAATGAGCGCAGCAGGCACCGCAGCGCAGACAAGGATGGACCATAGAAGTGGACTGAGCGCACCCCAAGGCGCGCAGCGAGCGGATTCTAGAACGGCGAAGGCCCGCTTTACAGCGGGCCTTCGGGCTAGACCGGTAGCAAACGTTTAAGGCGTGCCGCTGAAGGTATTGCAGCTTCCCACATTGCCGCTGTCGAAACCGGTACGGAACCACTTCACACGCTGGGCCGAGGTGCCATGCGTGAACGAATCGGGCACCACCCGGCCGCGCGCCTGCTCCTGCAGAGCGTCGTCGCCGATCTTGCTGGCAGCGTTAAGGGCGGACTCAATGTCGCCCGCCTGCAGCCATTGCAGGCGCTGCTGACTGTGATTGGCCCATACACCGGCGAAGCAGTCGGCCTGCAACTCCTGCCGCACCGACAGGCCATCCGCGCCTTCCATGCGCGCGCCTTGACGACGCGCCCGCTCCACCTGATCGAACACGCCGAGCAGGTTCTGCACATGGTGGCCCACTTCGTGAGCGATCACGTAGGCACGCGCGAAATCACCCGCGGCGTTGAACCGGTTCTGCAATTCCTGGAAGAACTGCAGATCCAGGTAGACCTTCTGGTCACCGGGACAATAGAACGGCCCCACCGCGGTGGAGGCCGCGCCACAGGCGGTATTCACGCCGCCGCTGAACAGGTCCAGCTTGGGGTCCACGTATTGCTTGCCGTTGGCGGCAAAGATGTCGGCCCAGGTCTTCTCGGTGGAACCGAGCACCGCGCTGACGAAATCCTTCTGCTGCGGATCGACCTGCGCCGGTTGCCCACTGGGCGCGGCGACCTGGCCGCCGCCCGTATCGACCTGGCTGAGCAGCGCGGTCGGATCCTTGAAGAACACCAGGCCCAGGATCGCGAGGATCACAATGCCGCCGATGCCCATGCCGCGGCCGCCACCGAAACGCGGACCGCCACCACCGCCGCCACTGTCGACCTCGACGTTCTGACTGCGTTCGCCTTTCTGCCAGTCCATGCGAGCCTCACCCTGCCGATTGGCACCGCCACCGGCGCCGCGTCGCGACGATAGCGCCTGCCAGAGCCCCCGCCAAGCGTGAGCCAACCATTACAGTAGGCCACTTTTCAGCGAGATACCTTCTTCATGTCCCAGCATCTGCCTGCCGTGGTCGCCCTGCTCGCCGTCCTGCTTCAGCTCGGCACCATGTTTGCCGTGGGACGGGCCCGGATGCGCTATGGCGTCAAGGCGCCGGCCACCAGCGGCCATCCTGATTTCGAGCGCGCCTTCCGCGTGCAGATGAATACGCTGGAAGCGGTGTTGGTGTTCCTGCCCTCACTGTGGCTGGCGGTCCAATATGGCTCGCCGCTGTGGGCGGGGCTGGCTGGCCTGGTCTGGGTGGTGGGCCGCGTGTGGTACGCGCTGGCCTATCTCAAAGATCCCGCCAAGCGCGAAGGCGGTTTCATGCTTGGCTCGATCGGCTGGCTGGCGACGCTGGCGATCGGTGTGATCGGGTTGGCGCGCGCGATCTTCGCCGGCTGATTGCTCAGCCGGGCGCGACGGCGCTCAGGACCCACACGCAATGCGGCACGGCCATCGGTTCGACCGGGTGCCGGTTTGCCAGCAGTTCCGCCAGCTCGGCGTCGAAACGCGCGACGCCCACCGAATCCATTGAAGCACCGACACCCGCGCTGGCGCGGATGCGCCCGCGCCAATCCGCGTGGCTGTACGGCACGGCCACGTCGTAAGAGAAAGTGCGCACATCGGAGAAGCCGTTCTCGCGCACTTCCTTGAACCACGCGGGATACAAGCCGCTGCCGCCACCCAGATTCCACGCCGGATTGTGTGTGCGGATCAGCCGTTCGGTGTCGTCGACCATGTTGCCGGCGATCGGCAGCCAATCAAAATGCGCAATCACCAGGCGTCCGCCGGGACGCAGCCAGCGCCGCACCAGCGCGGCAGTGCGCGGCCGGTCAAACCAGTGCCAGCATTGCCCGGCGGTGATCAGATCAAAGCTGGCTTCGGGCAGGTCCGCCTCTTCTACTCGCGACTGCACTTGCCGCACCTGCACGCCATCGGCGCGATCCAGCTCGACGGCCTGTGCCAGCAAAGCCGCCGAAGGATCCAGGCCGGTGACGGCGCAGCCACGCAAGGCCAGTCCACGTGCCACCGTGCCGGTACCCGTGCCGAGGTCCAGTGCGATATCGCCCACGTGCGCCAGCTTTTCATCGAACAGGCGCTGGAAGAACGAATCCGGGAAACCTACGCGGTGCTTGGCGTAATCGCTGGCGGTCTTGCCGAAATCGACGTGCATGATGATCCCGATCCGATAGGGCCAGCGGCTCAGTCCGCCGGTATGACCTTCAGGCGCTCGATGCGCTCGATGCGCGCGCCGTCCATCGCCATCACTTCGAAATGCAGTCCTTCGCTGGTGAAGCGATCGCCGGCGCTTGGCAGGCGACCCAGCTGCTCCAGCACATAGCCGGCCAGCGTGGAAAAACTGCCGTCGCTAGTGAGCTGGCGATCCAGCAGATGCTCGACCCGGCGCAGGTCCAGACTTGCGTCGAGCAACCACGCACCATCGGTTTCCTGCACGGCGGCAGGGTCGCCGCTTTCGTCATCGGGAAATTCGCCAGCGATCACTTCGAGCACATCGGTGGGTGTCACCAGGCCAAGCACGCTGCCGTATTCATCCACCACCAGGGCCACCTGCAGGGGCGAGCGACGGAATTCGTCGATGAGACGCAGCACGCTGAGCGACTCCAGCACGGTCATCGGCTTGCGCACCACGTTGTCGACGTCGACGCGGCCATGCTCCAACAGGCTCGCCAGCAGATCGCGCGAGGACGCCACACCGATCAGCTGATCCAGATCATCGCCAGCCACCGGCAGCCAGTGATGGGTGGACGATGTCACTTCGGCGCGCAGAATCTCCGCACTCTCGCGCGGATCGATCCAGCTGATCTCCGGGCGCGGTGTCATGATCGAGCGCACGGGCCGGTGTGCCAGATCCAGCACGCCCTGCACCATCGCCAGCTCGTCCTTGCCGAACACGGCCATGCCGGTTTCCGCCACGGCCGATGTGGTCTTGGGCGCATCCTCTTCCTCTTCGCCGCCCGTGCCCAGCAGACGAAGTACGGCACGCGCGGTGCGATCGCGCAGATTGCGCGGACTGCTGAACAGCGCGCGCTGGCGATTGCGGCGCATGGTCTGGTTGAACACCTCGATCATGATCGAGAAGCCAATCGCCGCGTACAGATAGCCCTTCGGAATATGGAAGCCCAGGCCTTCGGCAACCAGGCTGAAACCGATCATCAACAGGAACGACAGGCACAGGATCACCACGGTCGGCCGCGCGTTGACGAAAGCGGTGAGCGGTTTGCTGGCACTGATCATCAGCACCATCGCGATCACCACGGCGATCATCATCACTGAGAGTTGATCGACCATACCGACCGCGGTGATCACGGAGTCGAGCGAGAACACTGCATCGAGCACCACGATCTGCGTCACCACCAGCCAGAAACGCGCCTGCGCGCGGTTGGCGGATTCGTTGTCGTCGTCTGCCTCCAGTCGTTCGTGCAGTTCCAGCGTCGCCTTGAACAGCAGGAACACGCCGCCGAGCAACAGGATGATGTCGCGCCACGATAGCGAGAAGCTCTGCCAGGTAAGGATCGGCGTGGTGAGTTTCACCAGCCACGACATCGCGCCAAGCAGCAGCAGGCGCATCACCAGCGCCATGGTCAGGCCCATGATGCGGGCCCGGTCGCGCTGATGCGCCGGCAATTTGTCGGCGAGGATGGCGATGAAGACGAGGTTGTCGATGCCGAGCACGATCTCCAGCACCACCAGGGTGAGAAGACCTGCCCAGGCAGTGGGATCGGCCAGCCAGTCGAAAGCGAACATGGGTAGGCGCCTGGGCGCCAACTTCCTCCTTAAACGATTGCGCCACTATACAGGCTCACTTCGCAGCGACCATGCCGAAGGACAGGATTGCGCGTGCGCGATCACGCCCTTAGCGTGTCGATGGTCGGGAGACGGATGCCTTCGCCTGCCCTGCACACAGGACCCGCCCGATGGATGCTCCGCGCCTTGACCCCGTTTTCACGTCCTCCAGGCCGCCGCGCCTGCCGACGTTGTGGGCGGCACTGGGACTGATCGCGCTGTACTTCCTGCTGCAGCTCGCGATGAGTGTGGTGACCGGCCTCGTCATTGGGCTGGTGGTCGGCTTTCGCCAAGGCACGCACGGCGGCGACGTGATGGCGCAGATGCACGACCTGCTCGTGCGCCCCGACGTCAACGCACTGATGGTGATACTGACCTTGCTGATTGCCGCCGGGGCGACGGTGCTGCTCGCCCGACGCCTGTGGCCATCGCTGTGGACGTTGACGACACCGCCCGGCTTTGGCTTCGTCGCGCCACGGCAAGCGTCGTTCTACGCCCTCGCACTTCTGCTCGGCCTGATTCTGCCTTTTGCCGGCGGGCTACTGACCCAATGGCTTGCGCAAGGACACGAGGTGAGCCAGGACATCAAGCAGCTCGGCGCGCAGGCTTCGCCGCTGCTTCGTTTCCCGCTCGCACTGCTGGTGGTCACCGCGGGACCGCTGGTGGAGGAGTTGCTGTTTCGTGGCGTACTACTATCGGCGGCGATGCGCTATGTCCCCATGGGCGCCGCATCGTTCGCGACCGCGCTGCTATTCGCCTGCGTGCATTTGCCCGATCTTGGTTTTCTCTGGTACGCCCTGCCCAATCTGCTACTGCTCGGACTGGTGCTGGCCTGGCTGCGCCTTCAATCGGGATCGATCTGGCCGGCGGTCATCGCGCACAGCGTCAACAATGCGCTGGCCGTGGTGTCATGGTTCGTAGTGACTTCGCCGGGCGCTACCTCGTAGGAGCGCACCCTGTGCGCGACAAACCGGCAGGACTGCCGGCTTGCACGGCGAAGCCGCCCGAAGGGCAAGGGCCATGGATGGCCCGAGTGAAACGGCCCGAAAGGGCCGCGCTCTGCATTACTGCGATAGAGGCCCTACTGCGTAGTTCAACCCGGAGTGATACCGAAGCGGCGCAGCAGCCGTGCCGTTTCGAAGACGGGCAACCCCATGACACCGGTGAAACTACCTTCCAGATGCTCGATCAAGGTCGCGCCGCGCCCCTGGATCGCATACGCACCAGCTCGGCCGAACGGTTCGCCGCTGGCGACATAGGCCGCAATATCCTCATCGCTGAGCGACGCGAAGCGTACGCGCGACACGCAGGTTTCGCTTTGCGCGCGCTCACCCTGCACCGCCCACACCACCGAGATCGTTTCGTGCGTGCGGCCGGACAACTTGCGCAGCATGGCGGTGGCATCCGCGGCATCGGCGGGCTTGCCGAATACTTCGTCGTCGAGCACCACTTCGGTATCCGCACTCAGCACCACCGCGCCGTTGCCCACGCCCGCCACTCCGGCGCGTGCTTTATCGCGCGCCACGCGACTGACGTATTCGACCGGCGATTCGCCTGCGGCACGCTGCTCTGGCACATCCACATCGAGCGGTGTGAAAGCGACGCCGATCTGTTCCAGCAACTGCCGCCGACGCGGCGACTGCGAAGCGAGGTAAAGCATGGAGGTGTCCTTGAAGAGAATGCCTTGAAGAGAATGCCTTGAAGAGAAAGCCCTAAAGAGAATGGCGGATCAGAGCGTCAGGTTGTATTCGCGGAATGCTTCATCGTGCACCCAGCCCATCGACTCGTAGAGGCGCTGCGCCGGTTGATTGTCATGCGCGGTGGAAAGCGAGAGCCCCGAAACACCCATCGCTCGCCCATGTGCCGCCGCAGCTTCAAGCAGCGCGCGCGCGGCACCATGCTTGCGTGCCGCGGGCGTCACGAACAGATCATTGAGCAGATACTTCCGCGTGGCGCGCACGGAGGAATACAAGGGATACAGCTGGGTGAAGCCCACGCCCCGCCCCTGTCCATCGAGCGCCAACAGAATCACCGACTCGCGATGCTGGAAACGTTCGGCGAGAAAGCGACGCGCCAATGCCAGGTCCGACGGCTGCTGATAGAACTGGCGATACGCATCGAACAGCGGTGCGACGGTATCGAGATCGTGGATCGTGGCCTGGCGAACGGTGATGGACATGGGGAACCCGGCGGCGTGGAGATGTACCGCCGAGCATAGCAAGCGCATGGGGGACCACCCACTAGGCGCGGTGGTAAGGATGTCCTGCCAATAAAGTGGTGGCCCGGTACAACTGTTCCGCAAGCACTAGGCGCACCAGCATGTGCGGCAAGGTCAGCGGCCCCAGCGACCAGCGCTGGTCGGCGCGCGCAATGACCTCAGGCGCATGACCGTCCGGCCCACCGATCAGAAACGCCAGATCGCGCCCCGACATGCGCCACTTCGCCAATTGCCCGGCGAGCTCTTCGCTGGACCAGGTCTTACCGCGTCCGTCCAGCGCAACCACGTGGATGCCGCGCGGCAAGGCGGCGAGGATCGCCGCACCCTCATCCTGGATCGCACGCGCGTCATCGCGCCCTTTGCCGCGTGCACCGGGCTTGAGTTCGATGAGTTCCAGCGGCAGCTCGTGCGACAGCCGCTTGCGGTATTCGGCGAAGCCTTCCGCCACCCAGGCGGGCATGCGTTCACCAACGGCGATCAGGCGTGCGCGCATTCGGATCGGAAAAAAGAGAGCGAAAAAGAAACAACGCGCGCGTCGAACGACGTCGCGCCACAGTCATCGCACGTCAGCGGGCGATCAGCCCGCGTTGACGGCTTCGTTTTCGGCTTCGCGGTCGCCCACGGTCCACAGCCGCTCCAGGCCGTAGAACTCGCGGATGCGCGGGAGCATCACGTGGACGATCACGTCGCCCAGATCCACCAGTACCCATTCGGCTTCCTGCTCGCCTTCCACGCCGAGCGGCATCACGCCCGCCTTCTTGGCGAACTTGACCACTTCGTCGGCAATGGATTTGACGTGGCGCGCGGAGGTGCCGGAGCAGATAACCAGCAGATCGGCGATGGAGGTTTTGCCGCGGACGTCGATCTCGCGGACATCCTTGGCTTTCAGTTCGTCCAGCGCGTTGAGCACGTGCTGGCGGAGGGATTCGGCGTTAGCCGTTTTGCTACGTTGTAGGGTCTGACTCAAGTGCGTGTGCCTCGATGCGATATCGATGCGCGGGATGGCGCGAGCGCAGTATAACGCTCCCACCTGAAACCCACGTCAAGCCAGGGCCTTACGGGCTTGCGCGTACTCGTCCATCAGCACCTTCACCAGCTCGCCGGCCGGCATGGCACGCACCATGCCGACGCCCTGCCCGCACCACTCCGAAAGCAGGTCGCCACGACCGGCCGCGGCGGCGGCCCGGCGCAGCGGCGAGGTCAGCGCATTGGTCACTGGATAGGCCGGCAGACTGGCTTCGTAAGGCCGCATGGCCTCCACGTAGGTATTGCGCAGCCCCCGCGCGGCGCGGCCGGAGAAGCTGCGGATGGTGCCTACCTGATGCTCCGCCGCCTTGGGCAGATCGCGCTTCCAGGCCTCCGCGGCACCGCATTCCGGGCAGGCCAGAAAGGCGGTGCCCAGCTGACTGGCCGCCGCGCCCAGCACTTCCGCCGCGAGTATGCCGCGCCCGTTCATGATGCCGCCGGCAGCGATCACCGGGATGTCCAGCGCGCGTACCGCCAACGGCAGGAGGGCGAACAGCCCGATCAGGGCCTGCTCCGGCTCGTGCAGGAAACTGCCGCGATGGCCGCCTGCCTCCGCGCTCTGCAGGCTCACCGCATCCGCCCCCAATTCTGCCCAAGCGTGCGCCTCGTCCACCGTGGTGGCAGTACCGATCAGGGTGATGTCGAGCTGCTTGAGTTGACGCACCTGCGCCGGCGTCAGCAGGTCGAAGGCGAAACTGGCCACGGCAGGCCGCGCCTCGCACAAGGCGGCGAACTGATCGGCGAACGATGGCGCCCAGCGCGCGGGCCGCACGGTGCGCACGGCCAGGCCTTCGCGCTCCATCAAATCGTCGAGATGTTTGCGTGCCGACGCGATAGCCACTTCATCGACATCAAACGTTTCCGGCAACACAAACAAATTGATCGCGAAGGGCCGATCACTCAACGCGCGCACTTGCGCGGCCTGTTCGAGGATGGCCTGTGGTTCTAGATAACCCGCCCCCATGGACCCGAGGCCACCAGCATTCGATACCGCAGCAACCAGAGCGGGTGTGGTGGAGCCGGACATTGGCGCCTGGATCAGGGGATGCGTTATGCCGAGACGTGCAACAAAGGGGGACGTCATGGTGTAACTCCGCAACTCATCCACGGCATTACACCACAGCAAAATAAAACGGCCCTCCCCGTCACCGGGAAGGGCCGCTTCAGATCAGATCGCGACGATCAGGTACCGCTGCTCGACGCTGCTGCCGGCGCGGCTTTCTTTCCGTGCTTCTTGCCGTGGTGGCTAGCCTTATGCGCTGGCTTGGTGCCCGCATCCGACTTCATCGACGTATCCGACTTCATCTCGTCGGATTTCATCGAGGTGTCGGACTTCATTGACGTATCCGACTTCATGCTATCGGACTTCATGCTGTCCGACTTCATGCTGTCCGTGGTGGACTTCATCGCATCTTTCCCAGCGCTCTGCGCGGACTTCATCGCGTCCTTGCTGGCGTCTTTCGTCGCCTGGGCCGCAGTGGCGCCGGCGTCCTGCGCCATCGCCTGACTTGCCGCGAAACCGGTAGCGAGCGCGATGGAGAGGGCGAGTACGGCGTAACGTGAAACTTTCATGGGTACGTTCTCCTTCATCGGTGAGGTAACCGTGCGGCAATGGCCGCACTTCCATGGAGCTGCCGACGCATCCCATCCTGGGTTGCCTCAGCGATACCAGTTCCGGCGCAACACCGGTCCCGGTCACGCCACATCAAGCCCCTGCTTGCCTGATGCGCAACGGTTCATCCGTGGGCCCGCGAAACCCTTCGGCTATAACGACATAACCGACAGGTTTTAAGCGTATACCCGTGCTCAAGACAGGCAAGCCGCCTGCGTTGTCATCGTTCAGCATCAATATCGTCTCGCGCACTCGTGCGCGACACGCATGCTGCAACGCCCACAAGACAGAATGGGATTCGGCGGCGCCTCAGCCGCCTCTTTCGCACTGGATGCTGCGACGCGCCATCCGTACGTCGGCGTAAAGCAAGCGGGAACTTATTCGCCTTGCTTAGCGCGGCTGCAGCAAGCGGCCGCCCATGGCGGCGTTTGCTGCGATCACCAGAGCCACCGCCAGCGCGTGCGTCAGCAGATCCGTCGCCGCGGCGTCGAAGGCGTGGCAGATCTCCAGCAAACTGGCTGAAGCCGCCGCGCTGGCGAGGCCGATCATCACCGCCGTCAACACCGGCCGCAGCGGAAAGGCCCGCCGCAGCAGCCATACCAGGCATGCCGACAAGGGAATCGAGAAGCTGATGATGAACACCAGGCAGTCGCTGACTTCGTGGATGTCCGCCACATGGGTCTCGGAAGGAATCCAGGTGCGCAGACAACCGATACCGCTCGCGCCTATCCACAGCAAAGCTGCCGGCAGCGGCAGCCAGGCCCAGCGTACGCTCCGCCCCGGCACACCAAGGCTAAATGCGGCCCATGCGGCAGCGACGGTGGTCAGCACCGCACCGATACCGGCCCAGGCCAGATCCGGTGCACTGGCCCAGCGCCCCAGCATGCCAGTGACGCCGTAGTGCATCAGCAATGCTGCAGCAATAACGGCGACTACCGACAGCCAGCCGAGCGCGCGCAGCCACGGCGCAGGCAGGCGACGCACCGGCACCAGCTCGGCGCCGAGCGTGTCGATCAAAGTTTCGTGGCGACGCGGATCGGACATGGCGCCTACGGTTCTCCGTGAATGCGGTTGCGCAGCGCCTTCAGCGCGCGATGCAAATTGACCTTGAGCGCGCCGGCCTTACGGCCGGTGTGCTGCGCGGCTTCGGCCAGCGAGCGCTCCTTCAGCGCGAGCTGCTCCACCGCCTCGCGCTGTCCTGGGGGCAAGGTGGCGATGGCTTCGCGCAACCGCTGTGCCGATTGCTCGCGCTCGGTTTCGCGGGTGGCATCGTCGCGGTCGGGATGCGTCTCCAGCGCGTACTCGTCGTGCAATTCACGGCGGTCGCGCCGGCCGTGACTGCGCAATGCGTCGATGGCACGGCGCGCGGCGATGGCCGCCAGCCACGCATCGTACGAACGCGAAGGATCGTAGGTATGACGCACCCGATGCACGGTAAGCAGGGTCTCCTGCACTACGTCGTCCACCGCATCCGGCGCCACGCCCTGCCGGCGCGCCACCGCGCGAATCAGGCCCAGCGAGTCAGCCAGCACGCGCTCATAGGCCCGGCGATCGCCCGCCTGGGCAGCCGCCATCCACGCCGCACGGCGCAGATCGGCCTCTTCATTGGCACGAAGGGTGGGTTCGACGGACAAGACGGCTCGGGGCTGCAGGCCAAGGGAAAGGCCGCCATCTAGAACCATCATGCTGCCCGCGGTCAAGCTGGACGACATGGACGCCTCGCAGGAGGAGGTATGTCAGGCGTTTCGCTGGCGGGGGTACCAGGGTTACGCCGTTACCCGATGGTCGATCCGACGCGCTATCGCGTCGACTCCGATTTGCGCTGTACTGGCCCGGGGCAGGTAACTCTCGCCGTCGCCGCGCCGAATAGCAGTCACACCTCCAAGGACCGTCCTTCCATGATCGTGTTGATCCTCGCCTATCTCGGCGGCGTACTGACCATCCTCAGCCCCTGCATCCTGCCCGTGCTGCCGTTTGTGTTCGCCCGCGCCGACCGCCCTTTCATGCGCAACGGCCTGCCGATGCTGCTGGGCATGGCGCTGACGTTTGCGCTGGTGGCGACGCTCGCGGCGCTGGGTGGCGGCTGGGCGATACGCGCGAACCAATATGGGCGCCTGATCGCGCTGGTGGTCCTGGCGGTGCTTGGACTTACGCTGCTGTCCAGCCATGTCGCGGAGTGGGTCAGCCGTCCGTTCGTGGCGCTGGGCAATAAGTTGTCGCAGCGTTCGGACGCGGAAGGCGATTCGGTGTTTTCGGCCGCCGGCCTGGGCATCGCCACCGGCCTGCTGTGGGCACCGTGTGCCGGCCCTATCCTCGGCTTGCTGCTTACCGGCGCGGCACTCAATGGCGCCAGTGTGCAGACCACGCTGCTACTGATCACCTACGCCGCCGGTGCAGCTACCTCGCTGGCGCTGGCACTGGTGGTGGGCGGCAAGGTCTTCTCCCTGATGAAGCGCTCGCTGGGTGCGGGCGAATGGGTGCGTCGCGCACTGGGCGTGCTGGTGCTGTGCGGGGTCGCCGCTATCGCACTGGGACTCGACACCGGTCTGCTCACGCGCGTGTCACTCGCCAGCACGGGCGGCATCGAGCAGCGCCTGATCAATGCGGTGAAGCCCGCCCCCGCGCCGCAGCCGATGCTGAAGCAAGGCGACCCGCTGCCGGTGGAAGGCGAACTGCCGTCACTCAATGGCGCTACCGCATGGCTCAACAACCCGCCACTGACCGCGATGTCGCTGCGCGGCAAAGTAGTGCTGGTGGATTTCTGGACCTACTCCTGCATCAACTGCATCCGCGCCCTGCCCTACGTCCGCGCCTGGGCCGACAAGTACAAGGACCACGGTCTGGTCGTGCTCGGCGTGCATGCGCCGGAGTTCGCGTTCGAGAAAGATCTGGGCAACGTGACCAAGGCGGTCAAGGATCTGGGCGTGACCTATCCGGTTGCGCTGGATAACGACTACGCGATCTGGAAGGGCTTCCACAATGAGTACTGGCCTGCGCACTACTTCATCGATCCCAAGGGCCAGATCCGCCATCACCATTTCGGCGAAGGCGAGTATGAACAAAGCGAGGATGTGATCCGCCAGCTGCTCACCGAAGCCGGCCAGACCAGCCTGCCGGGCGGTTACGTGAACCCGAATGCGCAAGGCGCCGAAGCTGCCGGCTCGGGCGACTACAACCGCTCGTCGGAAACCTATGTTGGCTATGCCCGTGCGCAGAATTTCGCCGGCGGCCAGATCGCCCATGACGACAGCTGGACATATCACGCACCGTCCGCGCTGCTGCCCAACCAATGGACGCTCGACGGCCAGTGGAACGTGCACGATGAGAGCGCGCAGTTGGATCACGCCGGCGGCCGCATCGTCTACCGCTTCCGCGGCCGCGACCTGCATTTGGTGTTGGGCCCGGGCAGCGACGGCACGCCGGTGCGTTTCCGCGTGCGCATCGACGGCAAAGCGCCCGGTGCCGATCACGGCATGGACATCGATGCCGGCGGCAATGGCAGCGTGACCTCGCAGCGCCTGTATCAATTGGTGCGCCAGGCCAACGGCACCGGCGAGCGTCTGTTCGAGATCGAATTCCTTGACCCGGGCGTGCGCGCCTACGCCTTCACCTTCGGCTGAGTTGACGCCCTTTGTTGCGGAGAACCGCCATGACTACCCGATCGATCAAAACCATCCAGGACGCGCAACGCAGGGACTTTCTGCGCGTGGCCGCGCTCAGCGGCGCGGCCGTCGCCCTGGGCGGCCTGCTGTGGCCGCGCCGCGGTCCGGTAATGGCGGCCAGCGCGCCTGCCGCCACGGCGGCTTCGCAGGATCTGATGCTGGAATGCTTCGCCGATGCGGATGGCCGGCACCTCGGCCCCTGTCACGTGCGCAAGCTGGTACTGACGGACACCCAGTGGCGCCAGCGGCTCTCCGCGGAAGCGTTCGAAGTGATGCGTCGCGAAGGTACCGAGCGCGCTTTCAGCGGCCAGTACGGCAGCCTGCATGCGAAGGGCCTGTTCCGCTGCGTTGGCTGCGATACCGCGCTGTTCGATGCGTCGACCAAGTTCGAATCCGGCACTGGCTGGCCCAGCTTCTGGCAACCCATCGCCAAGGCCAACGTGATTGAAACCACCGACCATAGCTTCGGCATGGAACGCATCGCGGTGAGTTGCGCCGGCTGCGACAGTCACCTGGGTCATGTATTCGACGATGGTCCCAAGCCGACCGGGCTGCGTTATTGCATGAACTCCGTGGCGCTGCGCTTCGTGCCGCGCTCGCTCACTTAAAGTTACCTGTAGGAGCCCACCCTGTGGGCGACCTTCAGCGCGTCACTCTGCAGGTTTTCGCGCACAGGGTGCGCTCCTACACTGCGCGCTTCAGCGCGCGCGATAGGGCGCCAGCAAAGCGGAATTGTCGAACAGACCGCAAGGCAACAGGTAACGCGGATCGCGTCCTGCGGCGAGCAATTCCCGGATGCGCGTCGCGGAAATCTCCAGCGGCGTCACCGCCAGCTCGATCACCTTGCCCGCGGGCAGCGCGCGCAACACGTTGACGTCGTCGACACGACGCGCGTCAATCTCGGCCCACAGTTGATGCGGCAGTTCCACTTCAACGCCCGGCCGGCTGAGCACGCCCAGGTGCGCTACGTCGAACAACTCCCGCCAGCGATGCCAGCTCGGCAGACCCGCGAACGCATCCACACCGAGCAGCAGCACCAGTGGACGATCGCCCTGCTCCGCGCGCAGCTCACAAAGGGTGTCGTAGGTATATGAGGGCCCGGTGCGGCGCAGCTCGCGGGTATCCACAGTCAACCGCGACTGTCGCTGCAGGGCGGCATGCAGCATCGCGACGCGTTGTTCGGCGTTGGCCATCGGCGCGGGACGATGCGGCGGTACGTTGGCCGGCATCAGCCGTACTTCGGCATCCAGCAGTTCGGCTGCTTCCCAGGCCACGCTGAGATGACCCAGATGCACCGGATCAAAGGTGCCGCCGAACAGCGCGAGTGGTTTCATGCGAGTGCGCTTGCTGCCCGCGGCTCGGCGATGGCGGCGATCAGGCGCTCGGCTTCCAACCACGGCTCGCCAGCTTCACGGCCCTTGGCCATGCGGTCGATGCGCGCAGCGCGCGCCAGGCATTGCAGCCAATGTTCGCGCGGCGCGCGGCGCAGCGCTTTGCGGAACAGCTGCTCGCGGGCCGGCCACAAGCGCTCGGCGCGGGCCTGCGCGGCGAAGTCGCGCGCATTGGCCAGGCGCAAAGCCAACTGCAATTGATTCACCAGCCAGCCCATGAGAGCGATCAACTCATCGCCCTCTGAACGCAGGCCGGCAAGAATGTGCAGGGCACGACCGCCATCACCGGCAAAAGCGGCGTCGGTCAGTTTGAAAGCGTCGTAGCGCGCGCTGTCGGCGACAAGGTTTTCCATAGCGGCGGCGTCGATGCGCGAAGCGCCACCGTCCTGCCCGCGCAACACAACAAGTTTGTCGATCTCTTGCGCAGCCGCCAGCAGGTTGCCTTCCACACGCTCAGCCAGCAGCGCGGCGGCGTCTGGTGTCGCACTGAGTCCGCGCGAGGCCAGCCGCGCACCGACCCAGGCGGCCCATTCGTGCGGCTTGGGTGCGTTGAATACCACCAGCGCGCCGGCGGCGTCCAGGTTCTTGGTCCAGGCGCCTTCGTGCTTGTTGCTCCACTCGGTCGCGGTGATCAGCAGCGAGACATCCGGCGGCGGGTTGGCGCAAAACTCGTTGATGGCCTTGGCACCCTCCGTGCCGGGACGCCCTGTAGGCAGGCGCAGATCCAGCAGGCGGCGCGTGGCAAACAGCGACATGCCGGCCGCGGCACGGGCCAGGTCGTTCCAGTCGAAATGGTTGCCGACATCGAGCACTTCGCGCTCGGCATAACCGAGACGGCGCGCCTGCGCGCGCAGTGCGTCGGCGGCCTCCAGCACCAGCAATTCCTCGCCGGCCAGCATATAGACCGGCAGCAAGTGATCCGCCGCCAGCGCCTTCTGCCATTGCGCGGAATTGAGCGGCATCGCTTACTTGGCCGAGCTGGTGGCGTGCGCCGGCTCCACCGTGCCGCCGTGTTTCTGCGCGGCCTGCAGACGGAACAGGATCGCCTGCACCATGTCGTCGTTGAGGCTGCGCTGGATCTCTTCGACCTGCGCGCTGCTGCCGATGGTGTTACTGGCGTCGTAGCTGAATTCGCGCGACATGTTGATGGTCTGCTGCGGTACCAGCGACTGGCCGGCACCATCGTTTACCAAGAACTGCACCTGGTAGTGCACCGCGTATTCCGTAACGCGAGCATAGCCGCTGACAGTCAGCGTATCGGTGCTGAAATTCGCCACCGGGATGTTCAGTTCCGCGATACCCGTTCCCGGCGCGTCCTCCACCGTGACACCGGAGCCTGCCAACGCGCGCGCGAGGTTGCGCGTCAGATCGCCGCCACCGCCACTCAGATGCATGCGCTGCATCGACGGCGGCAAGGCCGCGCTCTGGCGGAGATGGAAGCCGCACGCTGTCAGCGCGAGGGCGGACACCAGCATCAGCGAAGCTTTGAACATGCGGCTCACCGAACTCATAGGGATGTGCTCATAGGAGGTTCTCATCCTGCGACGATGTTGACGATCTTGCCCGGAACCACGATCACCTTGCGCACGGTCTGGCCCTCCAAGAAGGCCACCACGTTCGGCTGCGCCAGGGCCAGCTTCTCGGCTTCTTCCTTCGAGGCGTTGGCCGCAACCTCGATGGTAGCGCGCAATTTGCCATTGACCTGAACCGCCAGGGTCAGCGAGTCACGCACCAGCGCGGCACTGTCCACCTGCGGCCACGGCTGGTCTTCCACTACGGACTCAGCATGACCCAGCACCTGCCACAGGGTGTGGCTGACGTGCGGCACCACCGGGTTGAGCAACAGCACCATCGCCTCGAGCGCTTCGTGGCGCACGGCGCGGCCCTGGTCACTGCTGTCGTTGAACTTGCCCAGGCCGTTGAGGAGCTCCATCAACGCCGCGATGGCGGTGTTGAAGGAGTGACGGCGGCCGAAGTCGTCGCTGACCTTCTGGATGGTTTCGTGCAACTGGCGGCGCATGGCCTTCTGGCCGGCATCCAGCGCCGACGGATCGACCACCGGATGATCCGGGCCGGCCGCATGCGTGGTCACTTCGCGCCAGAAGCGGCGCAGGAAGCGCGCCATGCCTTCCACGCCAGCTTCGCTCCATTCCAGCGACTGTTCCGGCGGTGCGGCGAACATCGAGAACAGGCGCACTGTGTCCGCGCCGAACTTCTCCACCATCGCCTGCGGATCGATGCCGTTGTTCTTGGACTTGGACATCTTCTCGGTGCCGCCGATCTGCACCGGCTTGCCGTCGCTCTTCAGCACGGCACCGATCACGCGCGCTTTCTCGTCGCGCTGGATTTCGACGTCGGCCGGGTTGATCCAGTCCTTCGAGCCGTCCGCGTTGTCGCGGTAGAACGTCTCGGCGATCACCATGCCCTGGCACAGCAGATTGGTGGCCGGCTCGTCGGCCTTCACCAGACCCGCGTCGCGCATGAGCTTGTGATAGAAGCGGAAGTACAGCAGATGCAGGATGGCGTGCTCGATGCCGCCGATGTACTGGTCCACCGGCAGCCAGTAATTGGCGCGTCCGTCGACCTGATCCTGCGCACCCGGGCTGGTGTAGCGCGCGTAATACCAGCTCGACTCCATGAAGGTGTCGAAGGTATCGGTCTCGCGCTCGGCCGCACCGCCGCACTGCGGGCAGGTGGTTTTGCGCCACTCCGGATCGGCCTTGATCGGCGACTGCACACCGGAGAACGCCACGTCCTCGGGCAGCACCACCGGCAACTGATCTTCCGGCACCGGCACTGCATCGCATTTCGGGCAGTAAATCACCGGAATCGGACAGCCCCAGTAACGCTGGCGGCTTACACCCCAATCGCGCAGGCGCCAATTGACGCGGCGCAGGCCCTGGTCGCTGGCCTCCAGCTTGGCCGCGAGGAAATCGAAGGCCTCGCGGTAATTCTTGCCGTCCAGATCGCCGGAATGAACCACGCGCATATCGGCGCGCGTCTTGTCCGAATACCAATCCTTCCAGTGCGCCGGATCGTAGGCTTCATCGCCCGCGGCGATCACCTGCTTGATCGGCAGACCGTACTTGTGGGCGAACTCGAAATCGCGCTCGTCGTGGCCAGGCACGGCCATGACGGCGCCAGTGCCGTAACCCATCAGCACGAAGTTGGCGACCCATACCGGCACCTTCTCGCCGCTGACCGGGTGGATGGCGAACAGGCCGGTAGCCATGCCGCGCTTTTCCTGCGTCTCGAGTTCGGCTTCCGACACGCCGCCGTGCTTCAGCTCATCGAGGAAAGCAGCAAGCTTGGCATTGTCCTTGGCCGCCTTCAGCGCCAGCGGATGCTCGCCGGCGATGGAAACGAAGGTGACACCCATCAGCGTATCGGGGCGCGTGGTGAACACGGTCAGCTGTTCGCTCTCGCCTTCCACCGCGAAATGGATTTCCAGGCCTTCGCTGCGGCCGATCCAGTTGCGCTGCATGGTTTTCACCGCATCCGGCCAGCCGGGCAGCGTATCCAGGCCGTCGAGCAGTTCCTGCGCGTAATCGGTGATCTTGAGGAACCACTGCGGGATCTCGCGCTTTTCCACCAGCGCGCCGGAGCGCCAGCCGCGGCCGTCGATCACCTGCTCGTTGGCGAGCACGGTGTGATCCACCGGATCCCAGTTCACCACCGCGTTCTTGCGGTAGGCCATGCCCTTCTTCATCAGCCGGGTGAACATCAACTGTTCCCAGCGGTAGTACTCCGGACGGCAGGTGGCGAACTCGCGGGTCCAGTCATACGCAAAGCCCATGCGCTGCAACTGGCTGCGCATGTGCTCGATGTTCTTGTAGGTCCACTTGGCCGGCGCGGTGTTGTTCTTGATCGCGGCGTTCTCGGCCGGCAGGCCGAACGCGTCCCAGCCCATCGGCTGCAGCACGTTCTTGCCGTTCATGCGCTGGTAGCGGCTGATCACGTCGCCGATGGTGTAGTTGCGCACATGGCCCATATGCAGCGCACCCGACGGGTACGGCAGCATGGAAAGGCAGTAGAACTTCGGGCGGGAGGCGTCCTCCTTCACCTCATAGGCGCGGTGGTCGCGCCAGTACTGCTGCGCGGCGGTTTCCACCGCCTGCGGCTGGTAGGCCTGTTCGGTGGCCTGATCGTTCGTGCCCTGTTCTTGGATGTCCTGCATGTGTCCGGCGCCATAGCTTGTTCTGGCAGCCAAAACCGGCGTCCACCGGTGGCTGCGGGTGAACGGGGCAGACTAGCAGATTGGGGCCTCAGCCGGGCGGGCAGACCGTACTTTGGCCAGCCGCCAGCGGCCCTGCGGCGGCGGCGATTTGCGCCGCGAGACGGTCGATGGCGCGCTGATGTCCCTGCACCAGCGCCTCGTACCCCTCGCCCACCGATTCCTGCACCCGACTGGTACAGGACAGCGACGTGTTGCCCTTGAGCGAACGAAGGCTCCACGCGGCATCGATCAGCGCATAGCTGCCCGGTACCGAATCGAAGCGGCGCAGATCGACCTTGATCCGCAGGACCGGCTTGCTGCCTGCGGGCAACCCGCTGACATCCTGCGTTTTCAGCTGCCGCGCGAGATCGGCCGACAGGGCGCTACGGATTTCATCGCCCAGCGGCGCGATCCAGCGCTGGCCATCAAGCATGGCCACGCCCTGCCCGCCCTGGCGTACCACCAGCTGCGGCTGATCGACCTGCGCCGGCACGCCGACCGGCAGCAGTTCGAACTGGAACGAGGCCGGCGGCGCGGTGATAGCCGACTGCGTCGCCGTTGGCACATAGGTATCGGCCGGCGGCACCAGCGTGTAATAGCGCACGGGTGCCGAACCACCGCCACAGGCGGCCAGCGTCAATGCGGCGGCCGCGGCCAGGATGGGCCATCCCTTGTAAATGGTGCCCTTGCGGATCATGGCTTGCTCCCTTGTTGCGTGGCGGCTGGCGGCGTTTTGGCCGGCGCGGGATCGGCCTTGCGTCCGCGCAGCAGCGAGTCCGGATGACTGCCCAGGTAATCGGTGAGCACTCGCAGCGAGCGCGCCGAGCGCTGCAATTCCTGCAGCGTGCCGCCCAGGTTCTGTTGCAGCGGCGAATCCGGCGACAGCGCACTGTTGGCGGTACCCATGGTCTGCTGCGTGCTCTGCAAGGTGTTCTTGAACTCCGGCAGCACGTCGCCGTTGACCTGCTTGAGCGTGCGATTCAATTCGCCCAGCGTCTGGTCGAGATTGCGGCCGATACTGTCGAACGGGATCTTCTGGATCTTGCCCACGATCTCCGCCATCTGCTCCTGCAGCTTGTCGAAGCTGCCCGGCACAGTCGGAATCTCCATCGGCTTGGCGGTCGGATCGAACGCCACCTTCGGCGCCTTGGGATCGAAGTCCAGCGCGATATAGAGCTGTCCGGTGAGCAGATTGCCGCTGCGCGCCTGGGCGCGCAGGCCGTGCTCGACCAGACTCCGCATCATCTGCGAGAGCTGAGCGTCATCGCCGCGCGCCTTGGCCAGCGCCACCAACTTGTCGTGGGCGCGACCGAGGCGCTGCGGATACACCACCGCGCCCACAGTCACCGGGAATTTCTGGGTCTTCTCATCGAAGTCCAGGTTCACCGACACCACACGACCAAACGGAATGCCCAGGAATTCGACCGGCGCATCCACCTTCAAACCGCGCAGGGATTGATCGAAGCGCATGCGGATGTATTTCGGCTCGCCATCCGGCGGCGCCATCGCGGTGGATTCGTCCTTGAACAGACGGAACTCGGCATCCTCCGTCGCCGGCGTCTCGTCATGCGGCCCCATCGGCGCCTGAAACGCCACGCCACCCGCCAGCACGGTAGCCAGCGACTGCGTATTGAGCTTGACGCCGTCGGCGCCTACTGAGACATCCACACCGCTGGCGTTCCAGAAACGGCTGGACTGAGTGACAAACTGGTCGTTCGGGCCGTCGATGAAAATCTGCAACGACACACCCTTGCCATCCTTATCCAACTGATAGGTCACCACGCGCCCCACCTGGATGCGCCGGTAATACACCGGCGAACCGATATCGAGGGAACCCAGATCGTCGGTGCGCAATGTAAAGGTCTTGCCCGGCGCGCCGTGCGTCACCGCTGGCGGAGACTCCAGGCCGGTGAACTCGTCCTCCGACTCTTTCGACTCACCCACGTCAGCGCCGATGAAGGCGCCGGACAACAAGGTATCGATACCCGACACGCCGCCGAGACCGATGCGCGGACGCACCACCCAGAAGCGCGTATCCGCCGTGGCGAAACCTTCGGCGCTCTTTTCCAGCGACACCTTGGCGGTAACGTGGCTGCGGTCCTTGCTGAGGCGCACCGAAGTGACCCGGCCGATGACCACGTTCTTGTATTTCACCGGCGTCTTGCCCGGATCCAGGCCTTCCGCACTCTGGAAGCTGATGTTGATGGTGGGGCCTGCCTGCATCCAGGCGTTGATTACCAGCGACAGGCCGACCAGCGCGGCCAATACCGGAATCAGCCAGACAAACGACGCATTGATCCGCGGACGGTGAACTACCGGCTCGGGCAGGTCGGCGTTGCCGGGTTTCAAGTCGTCAGTCATCGGAATCCCTGCCATCCCAGATCAGCCTGGGGTCAAAACTCATTGAAGCGAACATAGTGAGCACCACCGTGAGGCCGAAGAACACCACCCCTGGCAGCGGTTCCACCAGGCTCAGCAAACCAAACTGCACCAGCGCCGTCAGTAGCGCTACCACAAAGACATCCAGCATCGACCAATAGCCGATCAGCTCCACCAGCCGGTAAAGCTTGGCACGTTGCCGGCGCGCCCAGCCGCTGTTGCGATGCGAACTCCACAACAACGTCACTAGCGCCAGGAACTTGAGCATCGGCACCACGATGCTGGCAGTGAACACGATAATCGCGAGATCCGGCGAACCCTTCACCCACAGTTCGATCACGCCGCTGAGGATGGTGTTGTCGTCTACATCACCCACGCTCACCGTGCGCATGATCGGCAACAGGTTGGCGGGAATGTACAGAATGAAAGCGGCGATCAGCAGTGCCCAGGTGCGGCTGTAGCTCGCCTTCTTGCGACGATGCAGCGGGGAATGGCAGCGCGGACAGTGCACACCCTCCACACCCGTATCGCGGCACACCAGGCCGCATACATGGCAACCGATCAAGCCCAGTTCGCTGGCGCGCGGCAATGCACTCACGACGCGCGCTCCGAGGTCATATCCCACAGCCGCCTAATGTCGATGCCCGCGAAGATGGTGATCAGCAAGGTCAAGGCAGCGTAAGCAAAAATGCCGGGATTGAGGATCACGTCGAAATACACATGCGCCTTGACGATGGCGACCATGGCGCCCAGCACGAACACCTCGCTCATCGTCCACGGCCCCACCCGATACAACGCCACCATCGCCAGGCGGAATCCCGGCGCGCGCTGTCCGCGGCGCGCGTACAGCAACACCCAGCCCAGCAGCAGCATCTTGCACAGCGGGAAGAAAAACAGCGTGCCCGCCGCCAGCAGCGACACCACCTGCGAATGCTCGCGCCACATCATTACGATGGCGCCCCACAGCGTGGTGCTGATCAGCGTGCCGTTGAACCCGAGCGTCACGATCGGCCAGATATTGGCCTGTACGAACACCACCAGCGCGGTCAGCACCAAGGCCAACATTCCGCTCGCGCTCAAGCGGTGATAGCGCTCCAGCACGGCGTCGCAACGCAGGCAGCGGGCAACCTCCCCGCAGCACAGTTCGCGCCGGCGATACACGGTGTCGCAGTGCTCGCAGATCAGCAGCGGCGGCGTCGCAGCCATGGGGGTCGTGCCTGGATCCGGGCTCGTCATCCAGCGGATTCTCGCAAATCTGTCGTCGCGGCGCTTTAAACGCACTTTAATCAGAAAGGGGGCCGTCATCTGAGGATGCGCCGACCCTTGATATGCTTCGCCGCGCCCTGATCTGAAACCGATTCGTTACCCGGAGTTCCCCCTGTGACCGCCAGCACTGCCGCCACCCATGTCTTCGATGTGGACCAGGACAATTTCGAGGCCGACGTCCTTCAAGCCTCGCTGACCACCCCGATCCTGGTGGACTTCTGGGCGACCTGGTGCGGTCCCTGCAAAACCCTGGGCCCGATGCTGGAAAAGCTGGCCGCTGAATTCAACGGTGCCTTCCGCCTGGCCAAGGTGGACGTGGACAAGAACCAGCAGCTGGCCGGCATGTTCGGCGTGCGCAGCATTCCCACCGTGGTGCTGGTCAAGGACGGTCAGATCCTGGACGGCTTCGCCGGCGCACTGCCGGAAGGCCAGTTGCGTGAGTTCCTGATGCGTCATCTGCAACCCGCCGAAGGTGGTACGGCGGAAGAACCGGCACCGGCCGAAGTCGAGACGCCCGAGCAGGCGATCAACCGACTCCAGCAAGCCATGGCCGCCGAGCCCGACAAGGCCGACCTGAAACTCGATCTCGCCCTGGCCCTGATGCGCGCCGGCCAGGCCGACGCCGCCGAAGCCGAGCTCGCCGCCCTGCCCGCTAACCTCGCCACCGATGGCCGTGCGGTGCGCCTGCGCAGCCAGCTCGACCTGGCCCGCGCACTGAAGGACGCGCCCACGTTGACCGAGCTGCAACAGCGCGTGCAAGCCGACGCTGCCGACTGGCAGGCCCGCGACCTGCTCGGCGTACGCCTGCTGCTGGAAGACGATGCCGCCGCCGGCCTGGAACAGTTCCTCGCCATCCTCGAGCGCGCCCGCGACTGGAACGAAGGCGCCGCCAAAAAGCGCCTGCTCGCCGCCTTCGCCACGCTGGACGATGCGGAACTGGTCGGCCGCTATCGCCGGCGCATGGCTTCGTTGCTGTTCTGATCGCATGAGTCCTTCCACCTTCCGGCGACTGATGAACCTGTGGCCGCCGTTCCTGTGCAACAGCATTCGCGTGCAATCGCTGAGCGACGACTGGAGCGAAGCCACCGTAGTACTGCGCCTGCGCCCGTGGAACCGCAACTACGTCAAAAGCCAATTCGGCGGCAACCTGTTCGCCATGACCGATCCACTATGGATGCTGCTGGTAATGCACCAGCTCGGTAGCGAGTACTACGTGTGGGACAAGGCTGGCGCGATCGATTTCGTCGCTCCGGGCCGCGAGGACGTCTACGCGCATTTCAAGCTGGAGCCATCGGTGGTCGACGAACTGCGCGCCGCCGCCGCGAACGGCGAGAAGGTATTGCGCTGGTTCGAAACCGAAATCAAAACGGCCAGCGGCGAAGTCGTGGCGCGAGTGCGCAAGCAGATCTACGTACGACTGAAGCCGAGGGCGCGCTAGCCGTTCGTCTATTCGCGCTCGAAACTCAGCATATCCGCCAGAAGTTTCTCTACGCGCTGGACGCTACGCCCAGCCGCATGGCTTGCCATCGAGCGCGCCAACCTCATCCGCTTCAAGACGCGGATAACAAGCCACATCAGCAGTTCGCACGGCGCCGAAAAAAAATCACACACGGCAGCGAAAGGGCCGAACGTCACCCCCTGATGGCACCAGCCGCCCCCTACAATGCCGGTCTTCCCGCTACCGATGACCCCTCCCATGCGGCGATTGCGCATCAAACGCTATCTGATCACCGGCCTGCTCACCTTTATCCCGCTGTGGGTGACCTGGCTGGTCTTCAAGTTCGTGCTGGGCATGCTGGCCGGCATCGGCGCGCCGCTGGTGGGGGCCTTTGTCGGTGCCATCTCGCGGGCCTGGCCCGGCCTGGGCGAATCGCTCAACCGTGGCTGGCTGCTCTTTATCCTGGCCCTGGTGCTGACCCTGGGCGCCCTGTATGTGCTGGGCTGGCTGGCCAATCGCGTGATCGGCCAGCGCCTGCTCGATGGCTTCGATGCGCTGCTCGCGCGCATCCCGCTGGTGCAGACCATCTACGGCGGCACCAAGAAACTGATGGCCGTGCTGCAACAGAAGCCGACGGGCGTGCAGCGTGTGGTGCTGATCGACTTTCCGCGCCGCGGCATGAAGGTGGTCGGCTTCGTCACCCGCGTGATGATTGAGGAAGGCACCGGCCGCGAAATGGCCGCCGTCTATATCCCGACCACGCCCAATCCCACCGGCGGCTACCTCGAGGTGGTACCGGTGGACGAATTGACGCCCACCGACTGGACCATGGATCAGGCCATGGCCTTCATCATTTCCGGCGGTGCTGTTGCTCCCGATACCTTGCCCGCCTCGGTTACGCCGCTGACGGACGACAACGCCAAGGATCACGTATGACAGGATCAGGCATAACCCCGCGCCACCTTCTTCTGTCCGCCCTGCTGGGAGCCGCGGCCATGACCGCACAAGCTGCCGACTGGACCACGCCTGCTGAGGCGGCGCATTTCCGCACCACACCGAGTTACGCCGACACATTGGCTTACCTGCAGAAGCTGGCCGCTGCCGCACCCGGCAAGTTGAAGGTGGAAAGTTTCGGCACCTCGCCACAGGGGCGTCCGCTGACGATGGTGATCGCCAGTGGCGATGGCACCTTCACTCCGGAAGCGGCGCGCAAGGCCGGCAAGCCGATCGTGCTGTTGCAGGCCGGCATCCATCCCGGCGAGATCGAGGGCAAGGACGCCGGCCTGATGCTGCTGCGCGACTATGCCGTCGCCGGCAAGCTGCCGCATCTGCTCGACAAGGTCGTACTGGTCTACATCCCGGTGTTCAGCGTGGATGGACATGAGAATTCCAGCCCCTTCCACCGCATCAACCAGAACGGCCCGGACAGCATGGGCTTTCGCGGCCAGGCGCAGTACCTCAACCTCAACCGCGACTACGTGAAAGCCGATACGCCGGAAATCCGCGACTGGCTGAAGCTGTGGCAGCACTGGCTGCCCGACCTGTTCATGGACATCCACACCACCGACGGCGCGGACTATCAGTACGACCTCACCTGGTATACCGAAGACCCGCACAAACTGGACCCCGATGTGAGCGCATGGCAGCAGGCGCTGATGACCAGCCGCGTGATGCCCGCCTATGAAAAGCGTGGCCATCTCGGGGCGATCTATCTGGACTTCAAAGATGGCCGCGACCCGCGCAAGGGCCTTGCCAACTTCGGTTCGGGTCCACGCTTCTCCACCGGCTATGTCGCGCTACAGAATCGCCCCGCGCTGCTGGTCGAAACGCACATGCTCAAGTCGTACGAGAACCGCGTGCGCGGCACCTATGATCTTGTGGAGCTGATGCTGGAGAACATCGGCAACGACGCAACCACACTGATCGCTATCAATCGCAAAGCCGACCAGGCCGTCGCGGCACGCGCCGCTGATCCGAAAGCGCAGGTGGCACTGACCTACAAGCCGGATTCCAAGTCCACGCCATTCGAGTTCAAGAGTTTCGCTTTCAGCATCACCCACAGCGATATCTCCAACAGCGACTGGATCCAGTACGACCCGAGCAAACCGCAGACCTACGCCATCGAGAACTGGAATGGCCTGCTGCCCGATACGTCCATCAATCCACCCGCTGCCTACGCCATTCCGGCGCAGTGGACGCAAATCATCGAGAAGCTCGACATCCACGGCATCGCCTACCGCCGACTGTCGCACCCACTGAAGATCAAAGCGGGCGCCTATCAGTTGGACAACCCACAGTGGAGCAGCAAGCCGTTCGAAGGCCACCTGATGCTGCGCGACTTCAGCCAGAGCAATGTCACACGCGAAGTCGAACTGCCGGCAGGTTCGGTCATCGTGCCGATGAACCAGCGCACCGCCAACGTCGCCATCAACCTGCTCGAACCGCAGGCGCCCGACTCGCTGCTGCGCTGGGGCTACCTCAACGCCATCTTCGAGCCGAAGGAGTACGGCGAGCCACGCGTAGTGGAGAAGCTCGCGCGCGACCTGCTCGCGAAGAACCCGGCGCTGAAAACGGAATTCGACAAGAAGCTGCGCGACGATCCCGCCTTCGCCGCCAGTCCCGGTGCGCGGCTGGAGTTCTTCTTCGAGCGCTCGCCTTGGTACAGCGCGCAGGATGTCGGTGCCTATCCCGTGCTGCGCCTGGATGCCGCCGCCCTCGAAAAGACTGCGCGATAAATCCCTCGTAGGAGCGCACCCTGTGCGCGATCTCCTACGTAGTGCCGCCTTGTCGCGCACAGGGTGCGCTCCTACTGGTGTCAGGCCAGCTTTTCAGCCGCACGCCTGTTGCAGAACGCGCCCCTGACCTTTGACACTGTGCCTGACCATGACCAATGACCTAGCGTCAAAAGTCATGACTACGATCCGGGCGGCTCCGCGCGCGATCGGCCATCAGCCGCTAACCCGCCCTATCGGGCTCTATTTCATGAGAGGGAAATCCATGACCAAGCCGTACCTGAAGCCGCTCGCCCTTGCGGTGAGCCTCGCCCTGACCCTGACCGCCTGCGGCAAGCAGGAATCCGCCGAGCAGGCCGCCCCGGCTAAGAGCAGCAGCGCCCCGGCCGCCGCCAGCACCACGGCCGCCGCGCCTGCCGTCAAGAAGAGCCCGTTCGACGTCAGCGAGCTGGATACCGGCATCAACGCCTGCCAAGACTTCAACGGCTTCGTCAACTCCAAGTGGGTGGCCGCCAACCCGATCCCGGAAGACCGCACCCGCTGGGGCGCTTTCGACCAGCTGGCCGAAAGCAGCCTCAACACCCAGCACGACATCGTCGATGCCGCCGCCAAGGGCGCCGCCCAGGCGCAGGCCGGTTCGATCGAGCAGAAGATCGGCCTGCTGTACCAGTCGGGCATGAATGAAGACGCCATCGAGAAAGCCGGCGCCGAGCCGATCAAGGCCAAGCTCGATGCCATCGCCGCGCTGAAGAGCGGCGCCGACGTGGCCGACTACATCACCAAGGCCTACGCCGAAGGCGACGGCCAGGTGTTCCAGTTCGGTTCGGGCGCCGACTTCAAGCACGCCGACATGCAGATCGCCTACGCCAATCAGAGCGGCCTGGGCCTGCCCACCAAGGACTACTACTCGGATGCCAAGTACAAGGACATCCGCGACGCCTATGTGACGCACATCGCCCAGGCGCTGCAGCTCGCTGGCGTGTCCGAGGCCGACGCCAAGACCCAGGCCGACGACGTGCTGAAGTTCGAGACCACGCTCGCCGCCGCCTCGCTGTCCCCGGTGGAAGAGCGCGACCCGAAGAACCAGTACCACTTCGTCAGCGTGAAAGACGCTGACAAGGTCACCCCGCACTTCAACTGGGAGAAGTTCTTCGCCGCCCAGGGCGTGACCATCGACAAGGGTTTCTCGCTGTCGCAGCCGAAGTTCTTCGCCGGCTTCGACAAGCTGCTGGCCACCGCGCCGACCGCACAGTGGCAGGCCTACCTGCGCTTCCACACCGTCGACGACGCGTCGCCGTACCTGAGCAAGGCGTTCCAGGACAACAAGTTCGACTTCTACGGCAAGACCCTCGCCGGCCAGCCGCAGCAGAAGCCGCGCTGGAAGCGCGTGCTCGGTGCCGTCAACGGCGGCATGGGCGAAGCACTGGGTCAGCTCTACGTGGCCAAGGTGTTCAAGCCGGAAGCCAAGGAGCGTGCCGAGCAGCTGGTCGACAACGTGCGCAACGCGCTGAAGGCCCGCATCGAGAAGCTGGACTGGATGAGCGACGCCACCAAGGAAAAGGCCATCGCCAAGTGGAATACCTTCCTGCCCAAGATCGGCTACCCCGACAAGTGGCGTGACTGGTCCGGCCTGAACATCAGCGGCGACAACTACTACGCCAACGTCAAGGCCGCCGCCAAGTTCAACTACGACTACGACATCGCCAAGATCGGCAAGCCGACCGACCGCAAGGAATGGGGCATGACCCCGCAGACGGTCAACGCGTATTACAACCCGACCGACAACACCATCAACTTCCCGGCAGCGATCCTGCAGTCGCCGTTCTTCGACGCCGCGGCCGACGACGCCATCAACTACGGCGGCATCGGTGCCGTGATCGGTCACGAGGCCAGCCACGGCTTCGACGACGAAGGCAGCCAGTTCGACGGCGCCGGCAACCAGGAAAACTGGTGGACCAAGGACGACCGCACCAAGTTCGACGGCCGCACCGACAAGCTGGTGCAGCAGTTCAACGACTACGCGCCGATCAAGGACAAGCCGGATGCGCACGTCAACGGCAAGCTGACCCTGGGCGAGAACATCGCCGACCTGGGCGGCCTCAACGTTGCCTACGACGCACTGCAGACCGCACTGTCGAAGACCCCGGGCTCGACCGAGCAGAAGGTGGACGGCTATACGCCCGACCAGCGCTTCTTCCTCAACTGGGCCCGCGTGTGGCGCGGCCACGTGCGCGAGAAGCAGGCGCTGCTCTCGCTCAACACCGATCCGCACGCACCGGCTTCGCTGCGCGCTATCGGCGCACCTTCCAACATGGAAGCGTTCGCTACCGCGTTCCAGTGCAAGACGGGCGATGCGATGGTGCGCGCGGCCGACAAGCAGGTGAAGATCTGGTAAGCCCTGTATCGCCGCGGCGTCTGCCGCAGCAATGAAAAAAGCGCCGCACATCTGTGCGGCGCTTTTTTATTTACAAGCGACTCTGTCCACGATGCATCAAGAAGCAACTGCTCTCGAGCGCCTCGCCTCATAAGCTTTCAGATGCGCATACGCGACGCGCAGCATGGGCAGCTCGGCGTCAGCCGTTTTGGCGCGCGCCAGCAAATCGCCCACCACATGATCGGCCTCGATGGCGCCGCCCTGCTCCAGGTCGCGCATCATCGACGCGCTGAGTGTGGAACCGGCTTCGGTAAGCACTGAGCGCGCGCGATCAAGAACGGTATCGGCGGGCGCATGTCCATTGTCGCTCGCCACACGCCGGCAATCGTCCAACAAGCCTAGGATCGCCTTCGAACCGCCAGGAGCCGCAACGATGTCGCCCACGGGTGCGCGCATCAGACACGTGATGCCAGCGAGCGAAGCAAGGAACACCCACTTATCCCACATGTCCTGCAGGATGGTGGTACTGAGGCGCGGCTCGAAGTTGGCTTTCGCCATGCTCTGCGCGACACGTTCGATGCGCTCCGAGCGCGTGCCGTCGCGTTCGCCGAAGGTGAGGCTGTGCGATTGATTGAGATGCTGCACGACGCCGTCGGCATTCAGTGTCGCCGCGATCACGCATTGCCCTCCCAGCACATGCTGCGCGCCAAAGCGCGCATCCAGCAGGTCCAAATGGCGCATGCCGTTGAGCAGCGGCAAGATCATGGTCTGCGGGCCTACCGCAGGGGCGATGTCCTCGATCACCTGCGCCAGGTGATAGGCCTTGCAGCTCAGCAGGATCAGATCGAACGGCGCAGTCAACTGCCCGGCCAGCACCACCGGTGGCGATGACAAGGTGACATCGCCCTTCGCACTACGGATGACCAGGCCATTCCGTGCCAGTGATTCGGCACGACCGGCGCGCACCAGAAAGGTCACGTCTTGCCCGCTTTCCAGCAGCCGCCCGCCGAAGTAACCGCCCGTAGCGCCCGCGCCCACCACCAGAATCCGCATGCCCTGACTCCTGACTCAATTCAGCCCCACAGCGTACAGGCAGCACCGGTGCACCCTGCTGTATCGCAACTTTTCACGATATTTATTGCGAATCATTATCAATTGTTTTACTGTCTCGACGCTCAGCGAGGCAGTCAGCCTGGCCAACGCAACCTTCGCGCGGACCGCATGAAGGAGCGCGCCGCCGGCCCGGACGCCAGGCCAGCCCTCTTCTTTATTCAAGACATTCCAGACGCATCGGTGTCGACGTCCGCGGCGCGCCATGCATGCCCTTTACCTGTTTCAAGGAAGCGCGATGCCCTCCCCGCAAGCTTTTATCTCCTCACAAGCCTCTTCGCCCAAGCGCCTGCTAGCCTCCGCCCTCGGCCTGGCCTTACTGCCCATCGCGGCGCACGCTGCTGACGCCGACGCACCGAAGGAAGACCAGGCCAAGAAGCTGGAGGGCGTGAAAGTCGACGCCACCACGGTCAACTCCACCTCGCCCAAATTCACCGCGCCACTGCTGGATACGCCACGCGCGGTTACCGTGATCCCGCAGGCGATCATGCAGGAGACCGGCGCGGTCTCCCTGCTCGATGCGCTGCGCACGGTGCCGGGCATTACCTTCGGTGCCGGCGAAGGCGGCAACCCGAACGGTGACCGTCCCTTTATCCGTGGATTCGATTCGCAAAGCTCGCTGTTCATCGATGGCGTGCGCAGCTCCGGCTCGCAATCGCGCGAAGTGTTCGACATTGAGCAGATCGAAGTGACCAAGGGCCCCAGCTCCGCGTATACCGGCCGCGGCTCCGCTGGCGGCAGCGTGAACCTGGTGACCAAGGCGCCCAAGGCGCAGAACTTCGTCACTGGCAGTGTCGGCGTAGGCACCGACAACTATCGCCGCGGTACCGTCGACTGGAATCAGGCGGTGAACGACGACGTGGCCTTCCGCCTCAACGCGATGGCGCACGAGAACGACATTCCCGACCGCAACGGTCCCGACTTCAGTCGCTGGGGCATCGCACCCTCGGTCACCTTCGGCATGAAATCCGCGACCAGCGTCACGCTGAGCTACTACCACCTGCAAAGCGATGACACGCCGGACAGCGGCCTGCCGTACAACAACCCTTTCGCGGCGACCAGCCCGAACGCCGGGCTCAACGGCAACGGCGAGCCGATCAAGGTGCCGCACGACACCTACTACGGCCTGCTCAAGCGCGACTTCCAGAAACAGAAGACCGATGTCGGCAGCATCCGCCTGCAACACGACTTCGGCGGCGGCTGGCTGCTGCGCAACACCACGGTGTACTCGCGCGTCACCAACGACTACATCTGGACGCAACCGGACGACAGTCAGGGCAACTTCCTGGTCAACGGCGGCATCTGGCGCCGCAATAACAACCGCATCAGTGCCGTCACCGCGCTGACCAATCAGACCGACCTCACCGGCGAGTTCGAGACCGGCGCGATCAAGCACAGCATCGCCACCGGTATCGAGATCGGCAACGAGAAGACACATCGCAGCAGCTACAGCGTGGACCCGGCAGTCAATGCGGCCGACACCCACAACACCGGCTCGATCGTCAACGGCGCCTGTACCCGCAAATACGGCATCGGCGCGGCCTCCAACTACTGGTGCACCAGCGTACTGAACCCGAATCCGAACGATCCGTGGAGCGGCCTGATCTCCGGCGGCCTCAACCCGGTACGTGTCACCACCGATACGCGCTCGGCCTGGGCCTTCGATACCGCCACGCTGAGCGAGCAGTGGCTGCTCAACCTGGGCGTGCGCTTCGACAACTTCCGCACGCGCTCCACCAGTGTCACTACCGCCACCAATGCGGTCGCGACACTGAAGAACGACTCCAACTTCTGGAACTACCAGGCCGGCGTGATCTACAAGCCGGTGAGCAATGGCAGCATCTACCTCTCGTACGGCACCTCCTCCAATCCGCCGGGTGTGGACGCAGGCGACGGTTCGGATGCCATCGCGCTGAGCAACGCCGACCTCAAGCCGGAAACCAGCCGCAACCTGGAACTGGGCACCAAGTGGGACGTGCTCGACAACCGCGTGTCGCTCACCGCCGCCGTGTTCCGCAGCGAAAAAACCAACGCCCGTGTCGCCCTCACCGGCGTGCGCGGCGGCCCGATGGCCAACGTCGGCGAGCAGCGCGTGGACGGCATCGAGCTCGGCATCAGTGGCAATATCACCGCGCAGTGGCAGGTGTTCGCCGGCTACACCTATCTCGACAGCGAACTGGTGAAAGCCTCGCCGGCCGCACCGGGCGACCAGGGCAACCAGTTCCCGAACACGCCGAAAAACAGCGCGACCCTATGGACCACCTACGCCATCACCCCCGCGCTCACCATCGGCGGCGGCGCGTATTACATGGACAAGGTCTACGGCAACACCGCCAACACCAAGTGGGTGCCGTCGTACACGCGCTTCGATGCGATGGCATCGTACGAGATCAACCACAACCTCACACTGCAGCTCAACATCCAGAACCTCACCAACAAGTACTACTTCGACAAGGCATACGCCTCCCACTACGCCACGGTGGCGCCGGGTCGCTCCGCCATCCTGAGCGCGAACTTCAAGTTCTGAAGGAGGGCCATCGCCCCGGCGCGCTCACCCGCCCAGGCGATGGCACGGATGGAACCACGCCGCCCGATCACCCGGGCGGCGTTCTGTTTATCAATGCGCTCGTTATCGAAGTACCTGCTTATGCCACGGAACCGCCGCCATGCTGCTGCACATCCCTGACGTCCTGACACCCGCGCAACTGCAGATGTTTCGCGAGAAACTCGCCGACGCACCGTGGACGGACGGCCGCATCACCGCCGGCTATCAATCGGCCCAGGCCAAGGACAACGCGCAGCTCGACGAACAACACCCCATCGCGCGCGAGCTCAGCGCCATCGTCACCGACGCTGTACTGCGCCATCCCACCTTCTTCGCCGGCGCCCTGCCGCGGCACATCTACCCGCCGCTGTTCAACCGCTACAGTGGTGGCCAACAATTCGGCTTCCACGTCGACAACGCGATCCGCTACGACCGCGCGCGTGAACCCGCGCTGCCGATCCGCACCGACCTCTCCGCGACGCTGTTCCTCGCCGCACCCGAAGAGTACGACGGCGGCGAACTAGTCATCGAAGACAACTTCGGCACCCACAGCATCAAACTGCCGGCAGGCGATCTCGTGCTCTACCCCGCCAGCAGCCTGCATCGAGTGCAGCCGGTAACACGCGGTGCGCGTGTGGCATCGTTCTTCTGGATCCAGAGTCTCGTGCGCGACGACGCGCAGCGACGCATTCTGTTCGACTTGGATGTGGCCATCCAGGCGCTGCAGCAGAAGCAAACCAACGACCAAGTCGCCCTGCTTTCGCTTACAGGTGTTTATCACAACCTGCTCAGGCAATGGAGCGAGCCGTGAGCGAACCGGTCGGCATTCCACTCGATCTGGAGGCCGTAAATCATCTATTGCCCCATGCGCCTGAGGAGGCCGCCACTCTGCTGCATGAAGCAGCCCGCGCAGGCCGAGGTGACGCACAAACCTGGTTGGGCCAGTTGTATCTGAATGGGCTAGGTGTATCGCTCGACCCGAGCGAAGCACTGTATTGGTTCCAGCGTGCCGCCCATGCCGACATGCCGATGGCGATGAACATGCTCGGCCGTTGCCACGAGAACGGTTGGGGCTGTGAGATTGATCATGCACTGGCTGCGGTGTGGTACCGCCGCTCCGCCGATCACGGTCTGGACTGGGCGATCTACAACCTGGCGCAGATGCATGCCCAGGGCCGAGGCGTGCGGCAGGACCGCACTGAAGCCTTTCGTCTCTTCACCCGCGCCGCCACCATGGGCCATGCGCGCGCGATGCACTTTCTCGGTCAGTTCTATGAATACGGTTGGGAGGTAGCTCCCGACCGGGCACAAGCCTTCGCGCTATACCGCCACTCGGCGGAAGGCGGTGACTACCGTGGCATGTGCAGCTGGGCCTCGGTGCTCACGCAGACCGGGCACGTGACGGAGGCCGTCGCGCTGCTGGCACGCGCGTTTCCACTCGCGCCGCCGCACTACCGCGAAGCGCTACTGGTCTCCTTGCGCGCATCGCCCTATCCGCCGTTGCGTGCGCTTGCCAAAAATCTGTCGGTGTCGCCCGGAACCTCTGAGACGCCGGGCTGACGATTTCGCCATGACAAGGTGCTACCAGCACCCCGCTACACCCGCCGTGCCGCTCACCGAACGCGTCCCCGTCTGATCCATGCTGAGTGTGCCGCACTGGGCGTCGTTGGTCGCCTGTTTGTTCTGCGGTACCGCCTGGATGACGTAAGTGGCCGCACTGGTCGAAGGCGCGGGGTAGTTGTAGTAGTTACCGGTCTGCGCCGCGGTGGCGCAATCTTGCTGGGTGTATGGATTGGCCGTGCTGCTCGAGTCCTGGTCGTAGCGCAGATTGGTGGTGTAGTAGCGCTCCATGTAGTTGGCGTAGTTGGCCAGACAAGCCTCGGCAGCCACGCGACGAGTCTTGGTCACGTGCTTGGTATAGGAGGGGTATGCGATCGCCGCCAGGATCGCGATGATCACCACCACGATCATGACTTCGATCAGCGTGACACCCGCTTGGCTCGACATCGCCTCCCGGACGGCCACTCCGGCCCACGACGTGGGCGTCCTTTCGCGTTTACCCACCGGGTATCGATTCATCGCCCCGCTCCTCATGGATTAATCAGTTCCTGCCAGGACACGCGTGTCAGACCGCCAGTCGAACCCGACGTCATCAGGCTGGATGTGCTGCCATTGTCAAAACTCTCCAGCATGTCGCCGCCGACAAAGATCGGGTTATTGGGCAGCGAACTGAAGCCGACGCCTGCTGCGGCGACTTTCGTGCCGTTCGGCAAAGTGACCAGGCCAGAACCGCCATTGGCCATGAAGAAGCCAGCCGATGGGTTGGTACCTGTAAAAGGATTGATCGCCATGACCCAACCACTGCCGGACGGATTGCAAATATCCGTAACCACCGGAATACGCGTTGTGCCCAACAACAAATTGCCCTGGAACTGGCTGGGGGTGACCATCCGCTCGCCCTGCGCGTTGGTACTGGTAATGTTGCCGGCGCTATCGGTCACCGGCTGCACCAAATCCATATACCAGCCGCCCTTGCTAGTCATGTCACCAGCGGTCCCTGCGGACACGGCGCGCAAACCCACTGTCGGCGGCGTAGCGCTTGGATTGCCGCTTTGCTCGAAAATAATGGAACGCGATACCAGGTTGCTGCGTGTCGTAGGCAAGCTCGGCAGGCTGGACGGGTTCTGTCCTGACTGAACGATCACGCCATACCAGCTCTGCACCTGCTTGCCTGCCAGGTCTGACGAACTGAGGTACTGGCCTGTCCCAAAAAACACCCAGACATTGCCGGTTATAGGATCTCTGCCCGCCGACATGCCCGCCGTGATCGGCTGAGCTGTGCCACCAGGATCGGTCGCGGTGAACACTTTGGTGCCAGCGGTACTCAGATCGGCATTGAGTGTCGTGACGGCATTGCTGCCATTCCCCGTGGTCACGAATTTGGCTAGCGGGAACGTCCACACACGCCCCGCCAGGTCGCCCGCATAGGCCTCCATGCTGACGCCATTGGTAGGGTCGTCCATCCATGCCACGGGGGCCGCCAGACCATTGTTCGGGGTTGTATCAGTCGTATGGATACTTAGCGTGCCGTTATCCAGTTCGAACTCCAGCAACGCCGCCTTGCCACTAGCGCTGTTGTAGCCATTGCCGATCAGCACCTCCCAGTTACCGTCCGCTACCTGCGCAATCACCGGCTTGCCTGTCATCTGGCCGATGTAATTGCTATTGGTCTGGCCATCGCCAGCCGAGCGTTCCCACAGTGGCGTGATATTGCCGGGATCGGTGATGTCCAATGCATAGACGGCTTCCGCCGTACCGCGGCCGGTAGTGCCCACCAGGATCGTATGCCACGCAGAGTTGTTGATCTTCGTAAGCGAGGGTAGATAGACGTCCGCGACAGTCAGCTCACCGTCGTTGTAGTACTGGTGCGGGACGCTGTCTCCGCCGTAGCCTGAACTGGCCAAGTTCGCCACTCCCGAAGTAATCACCGCGCCCGGCAAATACGCATAGACCTCTGAGCCAGTGCTGGCATTGAACGCGTGCAACATGCCGTCGTTGGCGGCGACAAACACCAGTGGCGTGCGCTTCGATGCGGCGCTGGCGACTGGATTGCCGCTGCTATCTGTCGTACCCACCGCCCACCACTGGAAGTCATCGGTACTGGTGGAGCTGGAAGGGTTGATGCCTGAGAACGTCTGGTTGACGAACTCGTTCGGGTTCGGCGGACCGACGTATACCGGCTGGGAATCCACGATATCGCCCAGTGGCGTATCCCGGTTGCGGTAGGTGCCGTTGTTTTTCATCTCCAGCGTGTTGTCGCCGCGCAGGTAATTGACCACATTCATCTGGGTCGCGGCATCGGTGCCCAAGGCGGCCAACTGTGTGGAGGACAAGGCGGGGGGAGTGCTGGTCGAACTCGTACTGGTCGAATTCTTGAACGCCACGAATGGCGAGCCGGTGGTCGCACTGGGATTGTAGGTATAGATCGTGCGACTCGGGAAAGTCAGCACCGTGCCGTTGGCAGTGGCACTCGTCGTCAACTGGGTCGAGGCTTGCCATGTTGGCGTGGTGGAAATTGCGCCATTGCCTGCATTGATCGCCATTGATTTCAGGTCGCCCTTCCACTTGGCCGTGTAGTAGTTCGCCTGATAAGCCACCGTGCCAGTGGTCAGCTGGGTCGAGTTCGCCGCCAAGCTGGCGCCCGTACCCACGCGCTCGGCGGCACGCTTCAATGCATCGCTCAGGCCGCTGGCAAATGCTGCGGGGCTGGTGGCGGAATAGAACCCGCCATGACCGTTCACTGCCGCGTGAGCGAGGTCGGCAATGTTGTTGATCGAATTGGACGCAGGCGTGGGCCAGCTGAAACTACCGATGCTCGAGCCAGCGCCCGTGGCCCAATCGAAGATCTGCTTGATCGTGGTGCCCACGGGCTGGATGCCGGTTGGCGTAAACCCCAGCCCCATCGTGAAGGTGGTCATGTGCTGCCAGAACGCCGGATCCGCCGTGCTGGTCGGCACTGAATTGGCCGTGCTCGGCCGCAGATCCGTTTCCCAGTAGTTCATCGCGACGTCGGCGAGCGTGTCGCTGTTGTTGTCCTGGAAAGGGTCTTTGGGCTGGTAGGTATAGCTCTGATTGTTCGGCCCCTTCACCGTGGTGCCGGCGGTACCGTCGGCATTGCCGGGACCGCTGAAGTCATCGTTCCAGAAACCGTCGGTCGTGAGGATGGTGTACGACTGGCGACAGGCGATTTCGGTGGTGGCGGATACCGAAGACGGATCGGTAGACATCGTCGACCAGGGCTGGGTTGTCTGGTAGTACTGACCGACCTGATCCAGTGCCTGACGAAGGGGCGTGCCGTTACTGGCCTTTTCACCAACGATCCAGCTCCAGAAAGCGGTCTTTTGATCGGTAGAGGAGGAACCGTCACCAAACGGCGTCACGTTTGCGATCGCGTTGGTCTTGTTGTTGTACGTATCGTTATAGGTGTACTTGGAGGATGGCAGGCCACTCGTGTTGTTGCCATCGATTGAGCCGAAACCGACGCGGAACGTCTTGTTGAGTCCGGAAAACGCATTCATCAGACCACTCTTGGCCATCAGAATTCGGGTGTGATAGTAGGCAAACCAGTTCGCGATATTCTGGCCCGCCGCAGTCCCTTTAGGCGCGGCGGTACCGGACGTGTCGGACGCTACGACACAGTTGCTGTCGCCCGACGCGCAACTCGACGCAGCCACGTAGTAATCCGTATAAGGGCCCGCGCCTCCATTCGAGTCCTGCGAGTACTGGAAATAGGTCGGATAGTATTTAAACGTACATATCCCGGTCTTGCTGCTCCACTGATCGCCATTACCGTCGTTGGACTGGTTCCAGTAAGCATTATCGCAGTCACTCTGTGACGCAGCCTTGTTACTGTAGGTGGCAAGGTTGCTACTGGTGGTCGAATAATAGAGGGTACTGAAGTTGCTTCCCTGATTCTCGCCTCGGATATCGGTGTTCGAATAGCCAGTGATATCCACCGTGGAACTGCTGGTACTGAACCCGTTCACCGGCACCGACGTGATGTCGGTCATATTGGGATATGAAGAGCCGTCCGCCTTGACCGGCGGCGTATAAGTGACAGTGGGGTTGTAATAGACCCCGTTATTGTTCGAGTCGATCATGGCGTCATTGACGACCGCCGACACCCTATCGGTGCCATTGCCGCTGGACGTCGTGCCGCTGCCAGTCCCCGTGCATGTCACGCCGTTCAAGTAGCACGCATCCGGCATGTAGTCCCAGGCCATGGAGCCGGAGTCGTCGAGCATCAATACGATGTTCGGCGGAATCGGCGGCTGCAAGGTCAGCGGCTGCTGGTCAACGGCGACCCGGGTCGCAGTGGCCGCCACGGCCGGCATGTAGACAGCGCCCAGCAACCAGATGGCCAGTGCGGTGCCGAACAGCTTGCGAAGGGCTTGCCCGAAACGGCGGCCCAGTTGCGACGGGGCATGCATGGTGGCTTCACCCTGAAGTGTGATGTTTTTACCCAGTGCAGGAACCAGGCGAGACGCTGGCGTGGAAATCATCACGCTCAGCCCTGCTTAATGACGGCTTGCAAAGTGACCACCGCGCGGTCACCCACCTTGGCGGGGTCGCCGCTGCGCGCCGTGATGCGGTAGTACAGCAACTGGCTCGAGCAACCCTGCACACCGTAATTGCGGCAGTTTGCAGTCTGCCCGGCACCGGTATTGGTGGTCTGGTCAACCCAGCTGCCCATGCTTTCCACCACGTACTGTGGCTGGCCGGTGGCAGCTGGGCTAGCGGTAAAGCTGCCCGTCGCCGTGCCTGTGGCCACGGGGTGGATGGCCGTGGATGGTAGATTCGTATCGTTGAACGGGTTGGGCAAGCACGTCACACCGCCGCTCTGGCAGTTGTGCCAGATCAGCGTAGGCTGGCTGGGAATCAGCGCGGCCGCCTCGCGAATAGCCGCCTCGGCACTCTGGAAAGCAATCTGGCGGTCGTACTGATTGGCGGTCATGCGCTGCTGCATGATGGTGCCGCGCATAGCCGCAAGCCCTACCAGAGTGATCAAGATCAGCAGGATCAAGGCCACCACCAGCGCGATACCACGCTGGGCGTATGCCAACGGCAAGCGGCGCTCAGTCCGGCGGCCGCGAGGTGCATGTGAAACGTGGGCCGTTTTCATGTCATTGCACTCGGTTGCGCACTGTGGTGGTACTAGTAAACGGGCGCACCAGCGGTGCGGCGCCGTTGACGGTCGCTCTCGGGTTGGTGCTCTGCAAGGTGAGCTTGATCTGCGCGGCATTGGCCGTGGCCCAGTTGGTCACGCTTGCGGCGGTAACGAAATCAGCGCCAGACGGCTGCATGTACTTGATCGTCATGCCGGTGACATTGCGCACCATCTCCTGGGGCACCGCAGATATACCAGAGCTGCTGGAGGTCGCATTCAGTCGATACAGCGATCTGCCATTGGCCGAGTTGTTGCCGATGTACCAGACCGACGCCGTGAGTTTGGCAATGCGCGAATTAGGCGGAAACGAATAGCCATTACCCGTGGCGCTGCCACTGCAGATGGTCGGATAACCCAAGCCTTTGGAACAGTTTCCTGGAGAAACCTTGTTGCCCGTATTGTGGACGACCACCATGCCGCTGCCGGCGTACACGTCGATCTGGACAATGGCCGCATGATCGAAATCGCAGAGCATGATCATATCGCCAGTATTTAACTGACTGGTGTCCGCGTTGATCTTGATGTTCGCCGCGTTGCTCGAGGGGACACTGGAGACGGTGACGTCCAGATTACCCGTGCTGATCACATGCACCGAGCTAGTATTGGCCACGGGTGACATTTCACCAGTCGTAGGGACAGCAGGAGGGACCAACGCCGGGTCCTTGGTGGCATCGTCGTAGCCATGCAACGCATTGGCCCAGTCGGCGTACCACGGGAACGGCGGGTTGATGACATTGGCGACGCGGCCATTGCTGTTGTCGCAACCAGTAAGTCCGGCATTGCGGATATCGTGCGCCAGCATCTCGAATGCCGCGCGCGAACCGTTCTCGACGTCACTCAGCGCGTCATTAGCGCGATAGGTCTGCTGGCCTGCCAAAAAAACGCTGGCCACCCCGCCCACGACGATCAGGCCCAGCAGCATGGCCACCATCAGCTCGATCAGCGTAAACCCGGAAGAATGCCGAAACGGCTTGGCGTAACGTCGGACGTAGTCACTCATAGGATGGCCTGGGTAATGACTTGCTGTGCAGCCTTGCCGCCAACGCCGGCGCGGCTGTCATCGAACTGGATCGTGATGGTGCAGTTGGTCGTGCTAGTACCCGATGCCGCGGAGCAGGCAATCTTGCCGCTGGTGTTGGCGGTGGCGCCGAGGGTGGCGCCTAACTGCTGGCACCACTGATAGGTCTGGTTGCTGGATAGGCTCGCCCCCGCCGATGGCGCCGTGCAGGCATTCGCCTTGTAGGTGCCGTTGTAGTTGCCGCTCACGGCATTGGGCAGGTCCGCGCGCATGGCATCGAGAATCGAATAACTCGCGATCGTGGCCATGCTGCGCGCCATGGCACTGTTGTTGGTGGAAAGCGACTTGGCCTGCATGGCGGCTATGCCCAAGAAACCAATAGAAAGCACCAGCACCGCCACCAACACTTCGATCAGACCGACGCCGACCTGCCCTTTCTTGGCGGGCAGTATGCGCGGCTGGCCGGATGCGGCGCACGCTAAGAACGAAACAGCGTGACTACTCATGGACACGCTCCTGAGCTGGCATCGGTCACAAGAATCGAGCCAGCCGCCATCTTGATGGTGCGGTGGTTGTAGCTACTGATGGCGCTGGTGCAGATATCTGCTATCTGGCCGTCATACACCGATGTGTCGCCCGCCTTCCGTGCCAGCCCAGTACCGTTGTAACGTAGGGCGATCATGCTGCTGTTCAATTTCAGGGGCGATGTGATGCCAACAACCATCCCCCGTACTGGATTGGTATTGGTGCCGGATGTCAGCACGTAAACCGCACCGGTCTGAACCACACCGTTCTGTGTGCAAGCGCTACCCAGCGTATCGCTGGTGTTGTTAGTGGCGGAGTCGCTGCAGAAACCCGTGCTTCCGTTGCGCTTGATCGCTTCCATGCGCGCCACGTTCAGTGCCGTCACGACATCGTTGGCGGCCGTGGTGAGCTTGTTGGAGATGATCATGTTCTTGAAGCTGGGGACGGCCACTACTACCAAGATAGCGACCACTCCCAGTGTCACCATGAGCTCTACCATGGTGAAGCCGCCGACGCGCCGCCCCAAGCGTGCGTCCCTACCGGCGGAGGCCGGTCGCAGCGCCGCCCAGCCTTCTCTCAAGCTGCCCCGCACGGACATATCCATCCCCTGTAACCCTTGGCACGAACTCTCTCGCCGGCCTGAAGCCGCCGCCAGTCTTTGCCGACCAATGGAAGGATTTGTCCGACGAGCGGCAGTCAACGCGGCAGGGATCGTGACGGTCATCACTTGCGGCCGGTACCGCTCATGGGTGGTCCGCCACCATCCTTTGCTAGGCATGGCTCGCTGCTGAGCGGATAATCGCAGGCCCGATTTACAGAAGAAGCAACAGCGCGATGTTCGTACCAGGCCAACGATGGATCTCCACCGCCGAACCCGAACTGGGCCTCGGCACCGTGCTGCGGGTGGAGGGTCGCGGGGTGCAGGTACTGTTCGCCAAGGCCGGTGTGCTGCGCCCTTATGCGATGGATTCGGCGCCGCTGGTGCGCGCTGAGTTCCGCGCGGGCCAGCGGGTGGCGGGCAAGGGGCTTGCCTTCCTGGTTGAGCGAGTGGAGATCAAAGACGACCTGCTGATCTACCGCGGCGAAGGCCGCGAGCTGCACGAAGGGCAGCTGGACGATGAGCAGAGCGTCAGCCAGGCCGATGACCGCCTGGTCGGCGGGCGCACCGATCCGGTGGCCCAGTTCGATCTGCGCATCGAAGGCCTGCAGCGACGCGCTGAGGCGCGCCGTTCGCCAGCCTGGGGCCTGGGTGCCGCCCGCATCGGGCTGGTGCCGCACCAGCTGCGCGTGGCGGGTATCGCCTCCACTCGCCGCCCACCGCGCGTATTACTGGCGGATGAGGTGGGTTTGGGCAAGACCATCGAAGCCGGCATGATCCTTGCCCGCCAGCTCGCCACCGGCCGGGCGCAGCGCGCATTGGTGCTGCTGCCGGACACACTGATGTATCAGTGGTTCGTGGAGTTGCTGCGTCGCTTCAACCTCAGTTTCGCCATCTACGACGAGGAGCGCTGCGAGGCAGTGGAGCAATCCGGCGACGGGCGCAATCCGTTCGAAGACGAGCAGCTGGTGATTGCCGACTTCGGCTTCCTCGAACAACACCCCAAGCGCGCCGAGCAACTTCTGCAGGCGCCGTGGGATTTACTGGTGGTAGACGAAGCGCATCACCTGGCCTGGACGCCGGAAGCGGCCAGCCCACGCTACACGCTGGTCGAAGGGCTCGCCGCCGTAACTCCCGGCGTGATCCTGCTCACCGCGACACCAGAGCAGCTGGGCCGCAGCGGCCACTTCGCCCGCCTGCGCTTGCTCGATCCGCAGCGCTACCACGACCTCAACTCCTATCTGGCGGAGTCGGAGACCTTCCAGAATCTGTCGAAGATCGCCGACCGCCTGCTCGACGGCAAACCGCTGGAGGAAAGCCAGCTCGCCACCTTGCACGTCGCTTTTGCCGGCGACGAATCGCTGCAGGCGCGTTTGGCCGACACCACCAAGCCCGACAACGCGCGCGAGCTGATCGCCGCGTTGATTGATCGCCACGGCACCGGCCGCGCGATGTTCCGCAACCGCCGCGCCGGCATTGGCGGCTTTCCGCAGCGTGTACCAGTGTGGCATGTACTGGATGCGGGCGTGCTAAGCGACGATGGCCGGCAGGCGCTGCTTGCCGAGTTCCACGCTGATATCCAGCAGCCCGCGCCGGCGCTGGAACTCGACTACAGCGCCGACCCGCGTCTCGATGCATTGGTGACCTTGCTCGACGCGCATCCGCAGGACAAATTTCTCCTGATCTGCCGCAGCCAGGCCAAGGTGCTCGCACTGGAAGAAGCGCTGCGTACCAAGAGCGGTGTCGGCGTGGCGCGTTTCCACGAAGGCCTCGGCATCGTGCAGCGCGACCGTAACGCCGCCTATTTCGCGCAGCCCGATGGCGCGCGTCTGCTGCTGTGTTCCGAGATTGGCTCCGAAGGCCGCAACTTCCAGTTCGCTCATCGCCTGGTGCTGTGGGATCTGCCGCTGGATCCGGACCTGCTCGAACAGCGTATCGGCCGCCTGGACCGCATTGGGCAGAAGCACGACATCAGCATCCATATCCTGGCCGTTGCCGATAGCGCGCAGCATGTGCTCGCACGCTGGTACGACGAAGGTGTCGACGCCTTCCGCCTCAGCCCTGCCGACGGCCGCGAACTGCTGCGCCGCTATGGCGACCCGCTGGCGCGCCTCGCCGATCAGCATGCGCGTGGTGACGACAACCGCGACCAGGAACTCGACGTACTGCTGGCCGAGACCCGCGGCAGCCACGAGGAGATGGCCGAGTTGATCCGCGCCGGCCGCGACCATCTGCTCGAACTCGCCGCCAGCCGCGACCTGCATGCCGACGAATTGCAGCAAGCCTTCGCGCGCGAAGAGAGCGACCCTGGCCGCGATACGTTCGTGCAGCACCTGCTGGAGCAGTTCGGTATTCACGCCGAAGAACTCGGCAGCCGGGTACTGCTGCTCGACCCGCAATACCTCTCCACCGACGCTCTGCCCGGCTTCGCCGAAGGCCCCGTCTCCGTGACCTTCGCACGCGACGTCGCCCTCGCCCGCGAAGACCTGCCCCTGCTGCGCCTGGATCACCCCATGATCGCCGGCGCACTCGACCTTGCCCTGTCAGGCGAACAAGGCAACGCCGCCTTCATGGTCGACGACGCCCTGCCGCCACGCACCGCCCTGCTGCAATCGGTCTATCTGCTGGAATGCGTAGCCGACCGCAAACTCGACGCGGAACGCTTCCTGCCCTCCCTGCCCATCGTCGTCACCATCGACACCAAACTCGCCGAACGCGCCGACTTCCAGCCCAGCGACATCGCTCTGCGCAAAGCCGCCGACCGCAACATCGAAGTCGCGCGCTACCGAAAATTCCTCGCCAAGCTGGTGCCGCCGATGCTCGAGAAAGCCGAAGCCGCCGCCGCACTGCGCGCCCAGACCCACATCGCCGACGCCATCGCCCAGGCCACAGACACCCTCGACGCCGACCTCTCGCGCCTGCTCGCCCTACGCGCAGTGAACCCGTCCATCAGCGACGCGGAGATCACCGCCGTAACCGACGAACGCACCGCGCTACTTGCCGCGCTGCCGCAGTCACGGCTGCGTCTGGATGCAGTGCGATTCGTGGTGAGCGCGGATTTCCTCGCGCTGAGATAAAGACAAAAAAACGCCGCTGCGTAGCGGCGTTATCTCAAGCACCCACCCCTCACCCCAACCCTCTCCCCGGAGGGGAGAGGGAGCTGTTCTTCTTTTTCTTTGAAAGGCGATGCGAAGCGAGCCCGTAACCGGGTCCCCTGTGGAGCGGTGAGGGTTGGACGATCAGGCCCCGAAGGGGGCGCAGGCACGGATGCCTGCGCCTTTTCGACACGACAGGGATGTCGTGTCGAAAAGCCCGGCCAACCCTCACGGACTCGAAGGGCGAAGCCCGGAGAGCGCGCAAGAGGGGTGCCTTTTCTTTTGGTTACTTTTCTTGACTCAGGGCATCCATGCCCTTCGCCCTTCGGGCCAGCTGCGCTGTTCGCACCCGCTCCTGCGGGTGCGTGGGCAAGCAAAGAAAAGTGACCCGACTCGCGGCAGCGAGGCGGAAGCCCGCCGCAGGCGAGCCAGAACACGCAAACGCTAAAATCGAGCGACTACGCCACTGGATCCCTGCCTACGCAGGGATGACGAAGTAGGAAGCGCGTCGCAAGAACTGAACACGTCATCCCAGCCATCTCCCGAAAGAGAAGGGAGAAAGAACTCACACCGGCGCGGCGTCCGCGCCCACCAGACTCATCCGCTTCCCCACCCCAAACACCTGATACCCCAAACTCAACACCACCACCCACATCCCACCCACATACAACGCAACACGCGTATCCGCCCCATACCCCAACATAAACACCACAAACCCAAGAAACAGCAGACACGCCACACTGCTCAACGGCCACACACGCAACGGAAACGCCGTCGCCGCATGCTTCCGCCGGAAGCTGTAATGCGCGATCAACACCATCGCCCACGTCCACACCGTGTTGAACGCGAGGATCGACATCATCATCGCGAAGATGCGCTCGGGCACCAGGTAATTCAGCAGCACGCCAAAGATCAGGCAGACCAGCGTCACCAGCACGCCACGCACCGGTACGCCGTTCGTACTCACCTTGCTCAGCATCGCCGGCGCCTGCCCCTTGGTGGAAAGGCTGTACAGCATGCGACTGCCACTGAACGTCGTGCTGTTGAAGCCGGACAACGCGGCGGTGATCACCACAAAGTTGATGATGCCCGCCGCCTGCGAAATGCCCAGCTTGGCAAAGGTACTCACGAACGGGCTGCCCTGCGTACCCAGCTGGTTCCACGGATAGATCGCCATGATCACGAACAGCGCGCCGACGTAGAAAATCAGGATGCGCCACAACACCGAGTTCACCGCGCGCGGAATGGTGCGCTCCGGCTGCGAGGCTTCGCCCGCCGCCATGCCGATGGTTTCGATACCGCCGAAGGCGAACACCACCACTGGCAGCGCCAGCACCATGCCGGTCACGCCGTTGGGAAACCAGCCGCCGTGCTGCCACAGGTTGCCCAGCCCCACCGGGTGGCCGCTGTTGCCCCAGCCTAGCCAGATCATGCCGGCGCCGCCGATGATCATCAGCACCACGGTCACCACCTTGATCATGGTGAACCAGAATTCCATCTCGCCGTAGACCTTCACCGCCATCAGGTTCAACGCGCCGATCATCGCGACGCTGCCGAACACCCAGATCCACTGCGGCAGGTCCGGAAACCACTGCTTCATATAGATGCCCACAGCCGTGCTCTCGGCCATGCCGACACCGACCATCAGGATCCAGTAGTTCCAGCCAGTGAGATAACCAGCGAAGGGACCAAGGTAACGATGCGCGTAGGTGCTGAACGAACCAGCCACCGGGTCATGCACCGCCATCTCGCCCAGCGCGCGCATGATGATGAAGATCATCACGCCGCCGAACAGGTAGGCAAACAGCACCGACGGCCCCGCCATGTTGATGGCATTGGCCGAGCCGAGAAACAGGCCGGCGCCGATCGCCATGCCCAGTGCCATGAAGGTGATATGGCGCGGCGTAAGCCGGCGCTGAAGGTGCTGGGACATGCAAGGAACCGCTTAGAGGAAAGTGATCAGCGCAACAGACGGCGCTGCGGCTTGATGGGAAATTTGCCGCGCCAGTACTGGATCAGCACGAAGCCGCCCAGCATGCCGCCGAGGTGCGCGAAGTGGGCGATGCCAGGCATCCAGCCGGTGACGCCGGAGGTGAGCTCCAGCAGTGCATAGCCGGTGACGAACAGCCAGGCCGGGATCGCCATCGGAATGGGGAAGACGATCAGCTTCTCGCGCGGGTACATCATGCCGAAGGCCAGCAGCAGGCCGAAGATCGCACCGGAGGCGCCCACCGTCGGCGTCTCGAAATCCATCAGGAAGTAGCGCAGCACAACCAGCTGCAGCACCGAGGCGGTGATCAGGCAGACGAAGTAGTAGATCGTGAAGTTGCGCGCGCCGAACAGGCGCTCGATCTGTCCGCCGAACATGTACAGGGCGAACATATTGAAGAGGATGTGCGTCCAGCCCCCATGCATGAAGCCGTTGGTGACTATCTGCCACGGCTCAAAGTAGCCGCTGCCCAGCGGCCATAGCGCAAACAGCGGCTCCAGCGAAGGCATCACCATCTGGAGCAGGAAGACGGCAACGTTGGCAATCAACAGGTTACGAGTAACCGGAGGCAGGTCGTAGGGCATGGCGGATTCCAGGCAAGCCGGCCAAGGGTATCTGCTGCCGACCCGGGCCGCCATGCGCGCCCGGACCGGCCCGGGGCACCCCTGCGACAATACGACGCATGATGCCGCAGGAACCTTCGCAAAGCCCGCCAGCATGCGATCCGCCCTGCCGCGCCCATGCCCAGCCGCAACGAACCGCATAACAAATGGTTGACATCATTCGCCGCGAATGGAACAAATGGACGTCCATACCGCCAATCCATTTGCGCGGTATCTGTCCACGCAGTACTGGTCTACATAAGAAACGCACCACATCGTGATCATCCAGGGTTTCAGCACTGTCATGAGCAACATGCATCGCTACAAGGCGATGTGTTGTTGCTGTTGTTGACCGTCGCCTGAGAAACCCGTGCGGACCGCCCTGGTTCGCGATCGACAAGCCAGGCCCTTTCTCACGGGCCCGCGCACACCGGATATCACGATGCTCTCCCTGCTTTCCTTCCATTCGCATGGCCGCCACCTCCACGCCGTCTACGGCGCGGGATGTTGTTGTCGCTGTCGAATGTGTCGCATCGGCTGATCCCGCAGCCCCAAGCGTCACACCCCCTGGCGTAACCCCGCGCCGTCCCTGACGCCGTCCCCACGGCGTTTTCCCAGGCAGCTCCCCCGCTGCATCCCCTGCGCTTTCCCTCACTGGCGTTTTGCCGGAAGGGGCGCGTTTACCGGAATGCCCATCGTCATGTTCAAGCCAAGCCTGCTCCCGCTCGCCATCACCGCCGTGCTGGCGGCCTCCGCACTTCACGCCGAAGACGCCGACAAGAAACCGACCCAGCTCGAAGCGGTCACCGTCACCGGCTCCAACATCAAGACCACCGACACCGAAGGTCCCAGCCCAGTGCAGGTGATCAGCGCTGACCAGATCAAGGTCAGCGGCAAGACCACCCTGCCCGATGTGCTGCGCTCGATCTCCGCCAACACCGGCAACAGCGTCAACGAACAGCTCACCGGCAGCTTTTCCGCCGGCACCGCGGGTATCTCGCTGCGCGGCCTGGGCCAGAAGAACACGCTGGTGCTGGTGGACGGCAAGCGCGTAGCGAACTACGCCACCGCCTACGAACTGCAGGACACCTTCGTCGATCTCAATGCGCTGCCGCTCGCCGCGGTAGAGCGCGTCGAAGTGCTGAAGGACGGCGCTTCTGCGGTATACGGCTCCGATGCCATTGCCGGCGTGGTCAACATCATTCTCAAGCAGAACTACCAGGGCGCCGAAGCCGGCGTGAGCATCGGCGGCAGCACGGAAGGTACGGGCCAGACCTCCAACAACTTCCACCTGCTGCTTGGCCACGGTGACGTGAAGAAGGACGGCTACAACGTGTTCTTCGCACTCGACGGCACGCGCGGCAGTCAGTTGAACCAGGACGATGTGAGCTGGCTGCGCAACAACGATTTCCGCGACAAGCCGGGCGGCCGTCTGAACTGGGTGCCGACCAACTACTACAACAACGATCCCAACCAGGGTTTCGCCAACGCCGTCGGCCCGGTACGCAGAGTGCCGTATGGCGCGATCACGCCCGGCAAGTCCGGTGACACCTGGGCCTACAACCCGGCGCCATACACCTCACTGATTCCTGGCGTGGAGCGCTACCACGCCGTGCTGCGCGCCACAGTGAAGCTCACCGACACCATCGACGCCTACGGCGAAGCCATCTACAGCCGCAGCCATGCTGCCTTCGTTTTCAGTGCGCCGCTGGCCATCGGCAGCGGTCTGCGCGCGTGGGACAACGCTAACCAGAAGCTGGTCAACATCGACACCGCGCTGCCCGCGGGCAATCCAGCCAACCCTTACGGTGTACCCACGCCGGTGAACACCAACCTGTGGGATGTAGGCCAGCGCAACAAGCGCGACCGCACCATCTTCACCCGCTTCCTTGGCGGCGTGAAAGGACACATCGGCGGCTGGGACTGGGATGTCTCGGCCGAGCATTCGGAAAGCAGCCTGAAGGAATACGTCACCAACTTCGGCAATCGCTACGCATTCCAGTCGCTGCTCGCCAGCGGTGGCTATGACTTCGCAGCGAACGGCAACCCTGCGGCAGCCACCGATGCCCTGCGTCTCGCCACCACACGCCCGGCGGTATCGCGACTGACGGCGGTGAACGCCACCGCCAGCACGCAGCTGTTCGATCTGCCGGCCGGCACGGTAGGTTTCGCAGCGGGCTATGAGTTCCGCAACGAATCGATCAACTCACGCACCTCCGAAGCGGTGCTGTCCGGCAGCGAGCTGCGCCCCGCGATCGACATCATCCGCGGCTCGCGCGATGTGCACGCGGGCTATGCCGAGTTCAACGTACCGATTCTCAGCACTCTGGAAGTCGGCATCGCGGGGCGGCTGGATCACTACAGCGATTTCGGCAACGCCTTCGCGCCGAAATTCAGCTTGCGCTACCAGCCGCTGGACTGGCTGTTGCTGCGCGGTTCGTATTCGCGCGGCTTCCGTGCGCCGTCGCTGCCGGAAATTACCCATAGCACGGCGGTGAGCTACAGCACGGTGGTCGATCCTTATGACCCGATCACGCCTGGGCAGCGCCGCGGCTATACCGACGTGTTCGCCGCCAATCCCAAGCTGCGGCCAGAGCGCTCAGAGAACTACAACGCTGGCTTCGTGATCTCGCCCGGCGTCGACACCAGTGTGGGTATCGACTACTACCACATCGTGCAGCACGGCATCATCGGGCCGGATGACGATGCCACCCTGGTGCTGCGCAAGGATCCGCGCGTGCAGCGCGATGCGCAGGGCCGCATCACCATCATCACCAACCAGTACAAAAACCAGCAGAGCCTGACCACCGACGGCGTCGACATCGATTTCCATCAGGCGCTGCATACCTCTCGCTACGGCGATTTCATCCTCAACGGCAACTTGACGCGCTTGCTCAAGTACAGCCAGCCGCTGGTGGCCGGCGACGCGCCGATCAACGGTGCCGGCACCAACATCTTCGGCTCGCTGCCGAAATGGCGCGGCACCACCGGCCTGACCTGGAGCCTGGGCGACTTCGCCAGCACGCTGACCTGGTACTACGTAGGCGGCTACAAGCAGAACCCTGAGAACCGATTGAGCGCGGCATATCCGGAGAGTGTGAAGAACTGGAGCACCTTCGATCTGTCGGTGGCCTACACCGGCATCGCGCACACCACGCTGACGCTGGCGATACAGAACCTGCAGAACCGACGTCCGCCGTGGGATCCGTCACACACCTATTACGACATCACCCAGGCCGATCCCCGCGGCCGCTACGCCTATGTCGGCGTGAACTACACCTTCTGATCCATCGGCGCGGGCCATGAGGCCCGCGCTCTACCCCAGACTGGAACCCATCATCCATGGAACATCGATCCGCCTCGCGCAGCGGCGCCCTTCTGCGCACTTCACTCTGGCTCGGCCTGTTCGCCGCTTTCGGCACCCACGCCACTGATGCCGCCGACACCAAGGACAGCAAGACGCTGGAACAAGTCACCGTCACCGGCTCGCGCATTCCGCGCGTCGACGTCGAAGGTCCGACCCCGGTCATCACCATCAGCGCATCGGATATCGAGGCGCGCGGTTTTCGCAGTGTGTATGACGCGCTTAATGCGCTCACGCAGAACACCGGCATGACCCAGGGCGAGGATTTCGGCAATACCTTCACCCCAGCGGCCAACACCATCAATCTGCGTGGGCTCGGCCCCAACCACACGCTGGTGCTGGTCAATGGTCGCCGCGTCGCGGATTATCCGGTCGCTTACGACGGCTCGGTGAATTTCGTGAATCTGGCGAATATCCCCGCCGTGATGATCGATCGCATCGAAGTGCTGACCGGCGGCGCGTCTGCGGTGTATGGCTCGGACGCCATCGCCGGCGTGGTCAATGTGATTCTCAAGAAGAAGGCCAAAGGCGTCGACGTGGATTTGCGCGTCGGCGGCACGCAGGGCGGTGGCGGCGCCAACCAGCGTCTGCAGATTGGCGGCGGCCATAGCTGGGGCAAGCTGGATGCGGTGTTCGGCGTGGAGCTCACGCATCGCTCGCCGATCTGGGGCACGGACCGGAGCTTCATGGATTCGCTCACGCGCGATCCCAGCCTCAACGGCAAGCCTACCCAGCCCACAGCGGTGTTTTATCGGCGCGACATGCAAACCGGCAAGTACATCGATCCGAGCGCATCGACCTGCGAAGGATTGAGCAGCCTTTATGGCGGCACCGTACGCCGCGCCTATAACCCGCGCCTCGGCTATTACTGCGGCAGCGACCGCGCGGCGCCAACCTTCTGGACGGTGCAGACGCAGCAGCGCAACGTTAATGCCTATACCGGCCTGCACTACCAGCTCAGCGACGACACCGAACTGTTCGGCGACTTCATGCTGGGTGTGGACAAGATCAGCAACACCACGCGCGCGCCGAGCTGGACTTCGCTCGCGGCCAGCAACAGCTATTTCATCAACGGCAACACTGGCAACCCGGAGCGCTGGTATCGGCGCTTTTCGCCAGAAGAAATCGGCGGCCGCACGCAGGCCGGCACGCGCTTCTTCGAGCGTTCCTGGAATGCCACGGTCGGCGCGCGCGGCAAGATCGGCGATGGCTGGCGGTACGAGGCCGCCTACAACCGCTCCGAATACGACAACACCACCACCCGACGCGCCTTCCTCAGCGGCCTGGACGAATACTTCCTCGGCCAGCGCACCGGCACCGCCGATGGCGTGGCCGTCTATACGCCCGATCCGGCCCGCCTCTACCAGCCGCTCGATCCGGCCAGCTGGGACCGGCTCACGGATACCTACGCCAGCCATAACAGCGCATGGGTGCAGACACTGAGCCTGAGCGCGAATCATGGTGATCTGTTTGCATTGCCCGGCGGCTCGGCGGGCTTTGCCGGTGTGATCGAAGCCGGCAGCCAGGGCTATCGCAACACGCCCGATGCACGCCTGGCGCAAGGCGTGTTCTGGAACAACAGCGGCAGCCTGCCTTCCAGCGGCAAGCGCGATCGCTATGCCATCGGCGCCGAACTGAGCCTGCCCTTGCAGGACAAGTTGATTGCGACGCTGGCGGGCCGTTACGACAGCTACAGCTACGCAGGGCGCCGCGACCACAAGACCACCTGGAGCACGGGCCTGGAATATCGCCCGATCGACTCGCTGCTGCTGCGCGGCAACTATGCGACCAGCTTCCGTGCGCCGGATATGAACTACATCTTCGCCAGCGCCACCAACGGCTATATCCCGGGACTGACCGACTACTACCGCTGCCGCGTGGCGGGACAGGCCTTCGGCAACTGCGACTTTGCCAACCAGAGCATCAACTACACCAGCTATGGCAGTAACAAACTGAAGGCGGAAAACGGCCGCTCCTACAGTTACGGCCTGGTGTGGTCGCCGAGCCAGCAGATGGATGTCTCGGTGGATTACTACAACGTGCGCATCGACAACGAGGTCACCAACCTCAGCGCGGACGGCGTGCTACGCGACGAAGCCGATTGCCGCCTTGGACAGACCCAGGCGGGGCAAGCGGTGGACATCACTTCACCGCAATGCCAGACCACGCTCGCGCGCGTGCAGCGCAATGCGGCGAACGCGGTCGATCCGCTTACTGCCACGCGCATCTACGTCAACCCGATCAACGCGGCGAGCGAACGCACCAGCGGCATCGATGCCAGCGGCAACCTGCGCTGGGGCATGCAGCGGGCCGGCGATTTCGCACTGCGCATGAATTACACCCTGGTGCTTACTCACGAGTACCAGCAGTTCCCCGGCGGCGTGGTACTGAACCTGCGCGATGGTGCCGGCCAGAGTGATTCGGGCAGCACCTTCGAATGGCGCAGCAAGATCAACGGCAGCCTTAGCTGGCATTACCGCGACGTCACCACCACGCTGTACGGCATCCGCTACGGCAGCCTGATGAATGCCGATCAGAGCGGACGCATCGCGCCCTACTTCCGCTACAACGCCAGCGTGGCGTGGCGCATCAACGACCGCGCCAGTGTGTCGCTGATCGTCAACAACCTGCTGGACAAGGCCCCACCGCGCGACCGCACCGGCAGTGGCTGGCCGTTCTATCCGGTCGGCAACTACGACCCGTATGGGCGCCAATGGTGGATCGAAGCGAGCTATCACTTCGGCGCGCGATAGGGTCCCCACCCGTACGCAAGCGCATGTCTTCGCCGGATGGAGCCGCAGAAACTTGCGCGTTTTCAGCCGGCGAAGACACGGTTACATTCCGCCTCCAGCCCAGCAGTAACGGGAACGCGGAATGCGCCGGTTTTTGTCGATCATCGTCATGAGTGTCGTGCTGGCAGCGTGCCAGCACCATCAGGCCAATTCGCGCGACGACAGCACCGCATCCGCTCATTTCTCGCCTGGGATCATGCCGGCCGATCTGGCCGCGCATATCAAAGTGCTGACTTCGCCCGGCTATCGCGACCGCTCGCCCGGCAGCGAGGGCGAACGGCAAACGGTGACGTACCTGATCGAGCAGTTCCAGCGCATCGGCCTGCAGCCGGGCAACGACGGCAACTGGGTCCAGCAGGTGCCATATATCGCCAGTACGGTGCTGCACCCGGAGCAAGTGAAGCTCGCCATCGCCGGTGGCAAGGCGCCGCTCGAGTTCGGGTTCGGCGACGACATGGTGGTGAACTCGCCCGCCAATCAGGAACACGCCGCCATCCATGATTCGCCCATGGTCTTCGTCGGCTACGGCGTCGACGCACCGGAGCAGCAGTGGAACGATTACGCCGGCGTCGATCTCAAGGGCAAGACGGTGGTGGTGCTGTCCAACGATCCCGGCTGGGGCAGCCAGGATCCGCAACTGTTCAAGGGTCGCACACCGACCAACTACGGCCGCTGGACCTACAAGATCGAACAGGCCGCGCTGCATGGCGCCGCGGCGGCCTTCGTGGTGCATGACGCGGCAGCTTCGGGCTACGCGTGGCACAAAGTAAAAAACCGCTGGGGCGGGGCCTGGTACAACCCACCGGGCCGGGCCGGGCAATCGCCTAACCTTCCCATCGCCGGCTGGCTTACGACGGAGGCCGCACGCAAGCTGTTCGCTAATGCTGGTGCGGATTTCGATGCCTTGGCAAAAGCGGCCTATCAGCGCGGCTTCAAACCGGTGGCGCTCGACGCCACCGCCAGCGTCGCCATCGACAGCAGCGTGGTGCACGGCCAGTCGCAGAACGTGATCGCCAAGATCCCGGGAAGCAAACACGACGACGAAGCGGTGATCTATTCCACGCACTGGGATCAGCCTGAGGAACAGGACCCCCAGGCCGTGCACAGCATGGTCGACAGCGCCACCGGCCTAGCAGGCCTGCTCGAAATGGCGGAAGCATTCGCGCACCGCGCGCCCAAGCCTCATCGCAGTGTGCTGTTCCTGGCGCTGACCATGGAGGAGTCGGGCCTGCTCGGCTCGCACTACTACGTCGAACATCCCGTGGTGCCGCTGGATCGCACCGTCGCCGACATCAATATGGATGCCCTGCCGGAGCTCGGACCCAGCCACGATGTCGCCGTGGTGGGCTACGGGCAATCGCAGCTGGACGACTACCTCGCCGACGCGGTGCGCGCGCAGCACCGCAGCGTGACGCCGGACGATGCCGAGATCCAGGGCCTGCTCTACCGCTCCGACCAGCTCAGCTTCGCCAGCCATGGCGTGCCGGTGTTGTATGCACGCTCGGGCATGAACCTGGTGACCGGTGGCCTTGCGTTGGGCCGCAAGCGTTTTGGCGAATACCTCGGCCTTAGCGACAACCCGCCGGCGCCTGCCAGCGATCCCCAGTGGGATTTGCGCGGCGTGGCGGAAGACCTGCGCGCGCTGTTTATGGTCGGCGGCAAGCTGTCGATGGAAACCAGCTATCCGCAGTGGAAACCGCAGGCGAACTTCCAGCGACCGGCGAGCATGCGCTAACCGTGCCGCCTTTAATTTTGTGCTGAGCAAGCCGTCACGCGCACCCAAGGCGCAGCGTGGCAGGCTGATATTGCGCCTTCCTCGCTGCCGACCTTCATGACCGACACGCCGCGTAACGTCCTGCTCGTCGGAGCCACTGGCCTAACCGGCGGCTTCGTGTTGGGCGAATTGCTCGCCGACCCCGCGGTCGCGCGCATTCTCGCGCCGACGCGCCGCCCTTTGCCTGCGCATCCGCGGCTGGAGAATCCGGTGGGCATGCTGCATCGCTTGATCTCGCAGCTACAGGCGCCGATAGACGTGGCGATCTGTTGCCTGGGCACCACGATCCGCCACGCCGGTTCGCGCGAGGCGTTCCGCATGGCCGATTACGATCTGCCGCTGGAGCTGGGCCAGAAGGCGCGCAAACTCGGCGCGCGGCACTACCTGGTGATCAGCTCGCTCGGCGCGAACGCGTCATCGCGGGCCTTCTACAACCGGGTCAAGGGCGAGCTGGAGCTGTCGCTAGGCAAGCAAGGCTGGCCACAACTGACCATTGTGCGTCCTTCCTTGTTGCTGGGACCGCGCCAGGAATTCCGGCTGGCCGAACGACTGGCCGCCCCATTCGCCACGCTGCTGCCCGGTCGCTGGCGCGGCATCCAGGCGGAAACGGTCGCCCGCGCGCTGTGGCGGCTCGCCAGCACGCCGGGCGAAGGCGTGCGCATCGTCGAGTCGGACGAGCTGCGCCAGCTTGGGAATGCGCCGAATCGCTGATGCGCTTTATCCGTCAACGCGCATAAAAAAGGCCGCCCTGAGGCGGCCTTGGACTGCGGAAAAACGAAGAAAGGCTCAGCCGTTCTGCGCGATCGCCTCGGGGCGCTTGGCGCCAGCGAAACGCTTGGCCCAGTAGGCCTCCTGCAGGCTGTCCACGCGCACGGTCTTGCCGTGCGAAGGCGAATGGATGAACTGGCCGTTGGCGATGTAGATGCCAACATGCGAAATGCGACCGCCGCCCTTGCGACCACCGGCCGTGCGGAAGAACACCAGATCGCCCGGCTGCATATCCGAACGGCTGACCTTGAGGCCGGCCAGGAACTGCGAAGCGGAATTGGTGGGCAGCTCGAGACCCACGGCGTGGGCGAACACGTAGCGGACGAAACCGCTGCAATCGAAACCGGTGGAAGGATCGTGGCCGCCGCGCACATAGCGGATGTTGCGCAACTTCATGGCCAGGCTGATCAGGTTGCTGCGAAGATCGCCGTTGTCATCGGCGTCGGCATCGTCGGCTGCGCCGGACTTGCCGCCGGTGGCCGCCAGATGGGCCGGCATGGCCGACTGCGACAGCACCTGGGCGGGCGCGAAGATCGACAGTTGGTTCAACAGCGGAGGGGTAATCGTGGCGACGGCCGGGGAAGCTTGCGTCGATTCCGTGGTGGGGCTGGCGAACAGCGGGCCGGAAACGAGAGCGGCGGCAGCCAGCACGGAGAGGGCGGTCAATCGCTTGATTGGCATGCGGGAGGAATCCCCTTGCTGTTCACAGGATTGGCCGTCTGCACTGCTGACGACCGTGACGAAGAGGTGAACTTAGCAAAGCGATGTAGATCGTATGTTCGATTGAGGTTAACTGAACCCCATCGTTCTAAAAATTTTGACGAACCGTATCTGATTGATTTAAAAGGAAACTAACGAAAAAACCAGCATCATCTCACAGAAATTCCGGACGCTTCCTAACGTTAACGCTAGGCATCCGTCCTACCCGCGCCGGCCAAAAATGGCCGTGCCGATGCGCACTTCGGTCGCCCCCTCGGCGATGGCGAGCGGGAAATCGCCGCTCATACCCATGGAAAGACGCGGCAGATCATGCCCGCGGCCCACGGCCTCGTCGCGCAGCTCGCGCAGGCGGCAGAAGCAGGCGCGCACCTGTGCGGGATCCTCGGATTGGACGGCAAGGGTCATCAGGCCGCGAACGCGCAAGGTGGCGAAGCGGCGCAGCTGTTCCAGAAAAGCCGGCAGCTGCTCAGGCGCCAGACCGGTCTTGCTCTCTTCGCTGGAGGTCTTCACCTGCACCAGCACATCGATCATCCGCCCCTCGGCCTGCAACCGGTGATCCAGCGCTTCAGCCAGCTCCAGCCGGTCCAGCGATTGCACCTCGCTGGCCAGCCGCGCCACATCCTTGGCCTTGTTGGTCTGCAAGTGACCGATCACCACCCATTCGATGCCGCAATCGGCCAGCGGACCGGCCTTGTCGCGAATCTCCTGCACTTTGTTCTCGCCAAAGCGATGCAGGCCAAGCGCCACCGCGTCACGAATGACGTCGGCACCGAAGGTCTTGCTGACGGGAAGGATGACGACTTCGGAGGGATCGCGACCAGCGGCGCGACAGGCATCGTCGACGCGGCGGCGCACCTCGGACCAATTGGCGGCGAGGTAGGTGTGATCGCTGGAGGATAGCGTCATGAGGCGAGAACCTACCGAATACGAGGAATTCCCCCTCCCATGCGTGCAGCAGAGGAAGGCCGGGGTGAGGGTCAAACCCCTTAAGTCGTGCAACGTCTTCGCAAGGGTTTACCCCCTCCCAGCCTCCCCCTGCTTGCAGGGGGAGGAGCAAAGCGGATCAGTTCTTGCCGGCTTGTTCGAAATGCCGTGCCACCACTTCCGCCACCACCATGCTCACCTTCTTGCCGGTGGGGATGTGCAGGAATTCGTTTGGACCATGCGCGTTGGAGTGCGGACCCAGCACGCCGGTGATCAGGAACTGCGCCTTGGGGAATTTCTCGCCCAGCATGCCCATGAAGGGAATGCTGCCGCCCTCGCCCATGTACGCCGCCGGCGCGCCGAAATAATTCTGCGAGGCCTCAGCCACCACCTGCTCCAGCCACGGCGAGAGCTGCGGCGCATTCCAGCCGCTGCCGTCCTTCTCCAGCTTGAAGGTGACCTTGGCGCCGTACGGCGGATCCTTTTCCAACAACTGCTTGACGAACTGGCCGGCCTTGGCGCCGCTCAGGGTCGGCGGCACGCGCAGGCTGAGTTTCAACGCGGTCTTCGGGCGCAGCACATTGCCGGCGCTTTCCAGCGGCGGCAGGCCGTCGGCGCCAGTTACCGCGAGCTGCGGACGCCAGGTGCGGTTGAGCACCAGTTCGGTGAGGTCGGTCGTCACCGGCTTCATGCCGTCGACGAACGGGAACTTGTCGTATACCGCCGTGCCGAGCACCTCGGCCGACTTCTTGGCCTGTTCGACGCGCTGCTGCGGGATGTCGACGTACAGCTCCTTCGGCTTGATCGTGCCGGTTTCCGGATCCTCCAGGCGCGACAACAGATCGCGCAGGATGCGGAAACTCGAAGGCACGACGCCGGAGGCGTCACCCGAATGCACGCCCTCTTCCAGCACCTGCACGCTCAGCTCGCCGCCGGTCATGCCGCGCAACGACGTGGTGAGCCACAGCTGGTCGTAGTTGCCGCAGCCGGAATCCAGGCACACCACCAGCGAAGGATTGCCGATACGGTCAGCGAGGTGATCGACGTAGTACGGCAGATCGTAGCTGCCTGACTCTTCGCAGGCTTCGATCAGCACCACGCAGCGCGCGTGCGGAATGCCCTGCTCGTGCAGCGCCAACAAAGCGGCGAGCGAACCGAAGATGGCGTAGCCGTCGTCGGCGCCACCACGGCCATAGAGCTTGTCGCCCTTCAGCACCGGCGTCCACGGTCCCAGGCCCTCGGCCCAGCCGGTCATTTCCGGCTGCTTGTCGAGATGTCCGTAGAGCACCACGGTGTCGTCGTTCTGACCGGGCACTTCAATGTAGATGAGCGGGGTGCGGCCTTCGAGGCGCACCACTTCCAGGGTCGCGCCGGGCAGCGAGGAAAGCTTGGAACGCGCCCACGTTTCCATCAGCTTTACCGCAGCATCCATGTAGCCGTGTTCCACCCACTTCGGGTCGAACATCGGCGACTTGTTGGGGATCCGGATGTACTCCACCAGCTGAGGCACGATCTCGTCATCCCACAGGCCGCTGACAAATTTGGAAAGACGGGCGGTATCCATGGGCGACTCCTATGTAGATCGGGGAAAGCGTCGATTGTATCAGCGCGACTGATGGCCCCCGGCTCAGGCCGACAGTTGCGTAGGGGCCAACGCACAGATACGCGAGCACGCGACGCACTCGAAGGCCGCAGCCGCGCCGGCTTTCACCGGTCGATCCAACGGGCAAGGTGATGCGGCGGCGCACCTGCGCCGCCCTTCCAACATCAGGAGACCACCATGCTTCGCAAACTCGCTGCTCTCGCCCTCGCCCTGGCCTTCACTCTTCCCTTGCAGGCAGCCACGCCGGTCAACGTCAACACCGCGGACGCAGCCACCATAGCCAAGTCACTGGACGGCATCGGCCCAGCCAAGGCTGCCGCCATCGTGGCCTGGCGCGACGAGCACGGGCCGTTCAAAAGCGCGGACGAGGTCGGCCAGATCAAGGGCATCGGCGCCTCCATCCTCGAGCGCAACCGCGCCGCCATCCTGCTTACCGGTGGCGAGGCTAAGGCCGATGACGCTCCCGCCAAGGGCAAAAAGGCCGCTAAAGCCAAGAAAAAGTCCTCCGAAACCGAGGAATAAGCTCCCAACGGGCCGCTATGGCCCCGCAACCGGCACGGCCCTGGCGGGCTAAGAGCCATCCCTCACCGTCCACATGGCCCGCGCCGGGAGCTGTTTGCCCGCAAGACGAGGAAGAACGAGGGCGTGTATGTCGATACACAACCGAGTGATGACGAAGGATTGCGGGCAAACAGACCCGGCCCGAAGGGTTGAGTCGCTGTGGCCGCCAGGCGGTGGGGGATGGCTCTTATCGGTTGCGCTACACTCGCCCGCCATATTCCTTGCCCCTGGCCCCAGCCGTAATGATCCTTCCGCGTTATCGCATTGCCGCCTCGACCATCGGCGGCGCTGGCAAGGGGTTGTTTTTGGAGGAAAACGTGGCCGCCGGGCGCATCATTACCGCGCCGGACGCCATCGACCGCACCTGGCGCTACGCAGAGCTCACCGGCTCGCCGGAGCTGAGTTCCCAGCTCTACGCCAGCGCCCGCTGGTTCGAGGACCGCTACACCGTGTCCCCCGACTGGCCCGACGAGTGCTTTATCAACCATAGCTTCGACCCCACCGGCCTGTGGCACCTGGGCTTCGTATTCGCCCTGCGCGAACTGCCGGCTGGCACCGAAATCACCGTGGATTACCGCCACCTGCTGCCGCCCGGCCAGGAAGAGGACTTTATCGACACGGCCACTGGTGAGAAAATCATCGGCTTGCCGTGGGCAGAGAGCCTCGCCCTGAGTACCCGCGCCCTATCCAGTCTGTTGGGTGGTTTGCCCGCCCTTTGATGCCGTGATGTTCGATATTCCGACCCTCGAAACCGCACGCCTGCGCCTTACCGCGCTCTCCGCCCGCCACTTCGACGACTACGCCGCGATGCTCGCCGATCCCACCAGCACCCGCTGGGTGGGCGATGGCGAACCGCTCGATCGCGGACATGCCTGGCGCTCCCTCGCGATGCTGCTCGGCCATTGGCAATTGCGCGGCTACGGCATGTGGGCACTGGAGTTGAAGGACACCGGTGAATTCGTGGGCCGCGTCGGTCTGATGAATCCGGAAGGCTGGCCAGGCATCGAACTCGGCTGGATGCTCAAGTCGGAGTCGCGCCACCACGGCTACGCCACCGAAGCCTGCACTGCAGTCCTCGACTACGCGTGGAACCAGTTGCACGCGCAGCGCGTAATCAGCTTGGTGCGCATCGGCAATGAAGCCTCCGACCGCCTGGCCGAGCGCCTCGGCGGCGAGCACATCGAAGACATGGATTTCTGCGGCAGCTACAACCACGTGTTCGCCTACTACCCGCCTTATCGCGAGAGCCGCCGGGCCTACGCATGACGCGGTTCCGCCGTGTGCCCGCCGATGCGTTGCGCGCGGAACCATGGGCCAACGGCGGTGGCACTACCACTGTATTGGACAGCGGCCCCGACGCTTCCGATTGGCAATGGCGGCTGAGCATCGCGCAGATCGATCGTGATGCCGATTTCTCCATCCTGCCTGGCGTGCGTCGACAGTTCGCCACGCTGGATGCGCCATTGACGTTACGTTTTCCGGATGGCACGGATCGGCAACTGCTACGTCTCGGTGTCGCCCGTTTTGACGGTGGCGCAGCCCCACGCGCCGAGCTGGCCGAAGGTCCCACGCGTGCGTTCAACCTGATGCTTCGCGACGGCATCGAAGGCGAACTGGTGGTTCGCCCACTGACGGGCGCGATGTTGCTGCCGGCTTCTTCCGCGTCACACTGGTTCGTGCATATGTTGGCGGGACAGGCTCAGATACATGCGGGCCCCGAAACAACGGCCGTTGCCCAAGGTGAGTCGCTTTGGATCGATGCCCATACAGGCGAACGCCTGCGCGTGGATGGCGGCGGCGAAATCGTACTGGTTCGTTTGGACGTCCATCCCGCCGAAGAATGACAACTTCTGTAGGAGCGCACCCTGTGCGCGAAACGGCCCGATAGGGCCGCGCTCTACAAGCGGCCCTGCAATCGAAGGGCTTTCGCGCACAGGGTGCGCTCCTACAGCGTGGCCATCCACTGGCCACCTAGGGTCAAACCCTCTCTCTGCGTCGGCTCAAAACCCCGCTCGCCGACCGCCACCCAGCGAACGCGCCACTTCCGCCAGCGCGAATAACCGGGCAATGCGCGTCCAGCCGATCGCCGCCACCACCAGCTGGCTGAGCAGGAAAGCCAGCAGTAACCCCAGCCCACCCACTGCCGTGGTGTGCGCACGCACCACGCCGAGGCCAAAGGCGATACCGAAACCGATCGCCGTGATCAGTGCGTAACCCAGCAGGCTACTGAACGGGCGCCGCAGCAACTGCATGACGCCGCGCCCGATCGCCACCGTCGCCGAACGCAGGCCGGTGTCGGCGATGAAGGCGGCACGGCCGGACTCCGCAATCACCTGCGCCAGCACCACCACCAGGCCGAGCAACCACACCGTAAGGTGCTTGGCGGAGTCCGCCTGTGATTCCAGCATCGCGACATCAACCTTGTCGTCCAGCAGATTCATGCCGGTCTTTACCAGGAACCCCGCCGCCGCATAGGGCACCAACGACCACAGCATCAATCGGAACATACGGCCGTATTCCACAACGCCACTCTGCAGCAGATGGCCAAAACCCAACGGACGCCCGGCACGACCACTGCCTACGATCATGCCGTTGAGCAGTGGCGTCAGCAGCAACGTGATGACCAGTGCAGCGAAGAAGGCGCCGGTCAACGCCCCGCTATTGCTGCTGAGCTCACGCACGGTATCGCCGAACATCATGGCGTCGAACTGGCGCGCCCATGCCTCAGCATGCACCGAGTGATCCAGCAAGCCACCCAACGCCTGCAGCAACGGCAGACCAACCGCAACTGCCGGCAACAGCATCAGCAGCACCCATAGCAGCAGCAGACGCCATTGCAGCGCGGCGAACGGAGCGCTCAGCAAGGCACCGAAGGCAATACGACGGGAGTTTTTGTAGGCCATCACAGCGTCACCAGGAAGGAGTAGAAGGCCTGCAGCAGGGCCGTGACATCGGCAGTCCAGCGTCGCGACGCCGCCGCATTGCCCTTGGCCGTGCGGCTGTCGTTGAGCTTGTTGGCGTCGAGCAGGATCTTCTGCTCGGGATCCAGTTCGGCGGACACCACCTTGGACGGCTTGTCGAATACGAAGCGCGCCCAGCGCCGCTGATCGTTCCAGTGCACGTCCTCACTGCTGCCGTCGGCGAACTTCACGCGCAAGAGCTGCGCCACCGGCGCGCCCTGCCGCACTACGGTGACGGTGCCACGCCAGGGGAACGGTCCTTCGCCGGGCTTGGCCTTCGGGTGCGACTTATCCCAGGCATCGCGCTGCTTGTCGATCTGTTTTTCCAGCTCGACGGCAACCACTTCATTGCGCTTGCCGTCTTTGTCCGTCACGCCGGACTGCGGCAACACTTCTTCGTTATCGATAGACGCCACACGGTCATCGATGAAGGCGGTGCCATAGACGTACTGGTCGAAGATCTCGTTGACGTTCTTGGCGTCGCCGGACACATCGATCAACGTGGCGCGCAGATCGGCCACGGAGGGATGCCTGAAATGCCAGCGCTTGTAGTACTCGCGGAAGGCGCGCTCCATCACTGGCTTGCCCAGGCGCTCTTCCAGATCGTGCATGGCGGTGGCGGTGCGCGAATACACCGTGCCATAGCTGCTGCTGGAGAAGCGGTTCCAGGCATTCTCGCTGAGCGGATCGTACGGTGACTTCAGACCCGCGCCCATGCGCTCCTGCACGAACACATCCATCGATGGCCTCACGCCGATACGTGCCGCCCATGAACTCGGCACCAGGATGCGCTGGTTGCGCTCACGCAGCATGCGCTCGTCCCAGTACTCGTTGAGGCCTTCGTCCAGCATCGGCTCCTCGAATTCGTTCGAGGCGAGCAGACCGTAGAAATAGCCATGGCCGAACTCATGGATGGTAACGAAGTCGATCTCCCACTGGTCCGACGTACGCTCATCGATGGTGGCGTAGCCCTCCGCCGTAAAGAAGGTCGGGTATTCCATGCCGCCCGCTTCCGCCGCGTTGTACGGCGGCACCACCGCCGTCACCGTGCGATAGGGATACGCGCCCAGCGTGTTCGAGAAATAGCCCAGCGAATCGATCGTGGCCTTCAGCACCGGCTGTGCGCTGGCTGCGTACTCGGGCGGATAGATCACGCGCACCGCCACCTTCGGGCTGCCCGGTCCTGTGTAACTACCGTCCAGTGTCTTGAAGCCCTTGGCGGCGACCCAAGCGAAATCGTGCACGTCGCCTTGTATAAAGTGGTACGTCGTCTTGCCGTTGGCCTGCAACGGCTCGCCCTGCTGCTCGCCCACTGCGCCGACGGTGTAGTCGGAGGGGACGGTCAGGCGTACGTCGTAACTGCCGAAGTCGGCATAGAACTCACTGTTGAAGTGGAACTCGTGTGCGTTCCACTGCACTTCGGTAGCGCCGCGCTCGCCTGGCAATTCCAGCACAGCAATCTTGGGAAACCATTGCGCGACCAGATTGAAGTCGCCCCACCAGCCCGTGCGCTCGACCACGCGTGGCAGCTGGCTGAGAAAATCGATATCCAGGGTCAGCGTCTCGCCCGCGGGTACCGGCTGGGCGAGATCGACGCGCACGACGGTCTCGTCGCTCTTCGGGCCATCGTCCGGCTGCACGAAACTCCATTTCAGCGAGGCGCCGCCCTGTTGCACGCGCTCAAGGTCGATCCAGCCCCACTGCCCTTTCTTCAGCACTGCCGCGCCACGCGAGCGGCCATGCGCGGTAAGCACGCGGCGTTCGGTGAAGAAGGTGCTGCCTTCGTTCTTGAAGGCGTTGAGATAAAGATGCAGGTAGACGCTGCGCACCGCGCGATCGCTGCGGTTGCGCCAGGCCATCTGCTGCTTGCCGGTCACTGTGTGCTTGGCTGCGTCCAGTTCCGCATCGATGCGATAGCTCACCACCCGGTCGGATAGGGTCGGCTCGCTGCCGCTGCGCTCGCCGCCCCACGCGTTCGGTGCGCTGGGTGTTCTTATGCCGGCCGCACTGCCGTGGACGAGGGGGATTTCGACGACGTCCGCCGCCGGCGTTTCAGTGGCAGGTGCTGCGACCGCAGGCTTGGTATCCACTGCCTTTGTCGCAGGTGGCGGCGCCGCTGCGTCCTGTGCCACGCCATGCCAGGAAACGGCGATCAACGCCATTGCCAACCCAAGGCTGCCCGCCAAGCCCCATCGCTTCTGCATCGTGATGTCTCCCCAAAACCTGATGCAGGGTGCGCTATGAACGCGGATCGAGGCATAGGCCAAAGGTCACGGCGCAAACTTTCACGCCGTACTCAGTAGACGTCGCGGCGATAGCGCCCGCTCATGCGCAATTGCTCTACCTGCTCGCTGCCCAGCGTTTCGCGCAGCACCGCATCCACGCCGGGTGCCATACCAGCCAGGCTGCCGCAGACGTAGATCGCGGCGCCCTGCTCCACCCACCGGCGCAACTCGTCTGCTGCTTCGGCCAGACGCTGCTGCACGTAGACAGGTGTCGCCGCTTCGCGCGACCACGCCAGATCGAGACGCTCGATATGACCGGACGACTGCCATCGCTCGATCTCATCGCGATGGAAAAAATCGTGTGCCGCGTGCCGTTCGCCGAACAACAGCCAATGCCGCCGATGCCCGGCCGCCACACGCGCTTTCAACAGCGCACGCAGCCCGGCCAGGCCGGTGCCATTGCCAATAAGGATCAGCGGCACATCCTGCGCCGGCATGTGGAAGCCCGGGTTGGCGCGGATGCGCAACGCGACCTCGCCTCCTTCTGCAGCCCCTTGCGTCAGCCAGCCGGAACCGATGCCCGGCGTACCGTCGTCGCGTTGCATGCGGCGCACCAACAGATGCAGCGCGCCGTCAGCAGGCATGGAGGCGATGGAGTACTCGCGATGCGGCAGCGACCGCAAACAGGTGACGAGCTGTTCCATGGTGTAACCGGCGACGTCGGCGGGCTGTGGCAGGTGGCTGCGCGAGAGACAGGCCGCCAGTGATTCGCGCCGTTCGCTATCGCTCAATGGAAACGAGCCGTCGAAACCCGCCGCATCCAGCCAACGGCTGATGTCGGACATGGCATGGCGCGGTTCGATCTCCACCAGGTCTCCAGCCTGCCACGCCAGCTCACCATCCAGCGGGCGCAGCGCCAGATGGAAGCATGCACCGCCAGCGCTGCCCGGATTGAGCAAGCGACACTCGACCAGTTGCCAGCGCTGGTACTGCGGAGGCTGCCAGTCGGGCAGCTCATTCGCGCCACTCAGCAGACCAAGATGATGCTGCCAGTGACGCAAGGCGCCATCGTCGCGGTTGTCTACCTGCACCGGGTCAAACAACGGCTGCGCGCCGCTCTGCGCCAGCCAGTGATGCAGGCGATGACCGAAGCCACAGAAGTTCTCGTAGTCGCGATCGCCCAGTGCGAGCAGGCCATAGCGCAGCCCGTCCAGCTTGCCGACCTGCCGCAGGCAACACTGTTCGAAGGCCGCCGCGCTGTCGGGCGCATCGCCTTCGCCAGTGGTGCTGACCACGAACAGCACACGGCCAGCGGCACGCAAGACAGGTACATCGAGTCCACCCAGTTCAGCCAGCCGCACGCGCAGCCTGGCGGCCAGCAGGCTTTGCGCCGTCTGATGCGCGAGTTGTTCCGCGTAGCCGGTTTGGCTGGCATACGCCACTAGGATCGCACCGGCATCAGCCGCCTCAGCGATCGGCAAATGCATCGTGGTCGCGCACACCCGCCGTCGACGCAGCAGCATCACAAAAACCATCCAGACTGACATGCTCAATCCCGCAGCCAGCCATCGGCCAAGACCAGGATCACGCCACTGCATCGCTTCGGCATGCAGATCGAGCAGCCATACCGCCACGACAGCCAGCGCAACTATCACCGCGAGATTGCCCAACCGCTCCTTGTCGATGGCGGCGAGATGCTTCACGCGCGCATAGCCTCGGCGAAGGCCGGCGACATGCGCTCTTCGAATCCATGCTCGCCATGCAGCAGGAACAGCACAGCGAGATCGCGCTCGCGCGCGTAGGCCAGTCCATGCTCTGGCCCCATCACTGTCATAGAGGTGCCCAGCGGATCAGCAATCATCGCCTGCGCGGCGAGAATACTGACCGAGGCTACAGCATGCCGCACCGGCTTGCCGCTTCGCGGATCGATATGGTGCGAACAGGTCTGCTCACCACTGCGGTAGCTACGCCGGTAATCGCCCGATGTCGCAATGGCGCGACCGCTGAGCGACACCACGCGCCCGTGCTGCCCGCTCGCATCCGGATGCTCGATGGCTATAAGCCATGGCGAGCCGTCAGGCTTCATCCCCTTGCCCTTCAGCTCGCCGCCGACTTCGATCAGCCAGGAAGGGATATCGGCGCCGTCCAGCCATGTGCCTGCCAGGTCGACCGCATAGCCTTTGGCCACCGAGGAAAGATCGACGTAGCTGCCGCCTGGCTGATAGGCCATCTCGTTCGCCGCATCGAGCTTCACCTTCCACCAGCCAACGCGTTCCAACGCCTCGGCAATCGCGCTATCGGACGGCGTACCGTCTGGCCGTGCCGCGGGGCCGAAGCCCCACAGATTCACCAGCGGCCCCACCGTGGGATCGTAAGCACCGCCCGTGTCGCTGGCGAGCCGCAACGCATGCGTCAGCACGGTGAAGCACGCTTGCGGCAGCGCATGCCAGGTGCCGGCTGGCGCGGTGTTGAAACGCGACAGCGCCGAATGCGGCTTGTACGTACTCATCTGGTCGTCGACCCGATCGAGACACTGCTGGATGCCGCTCTGCAGGTGATGCAGTGGCATGTCGGCCGGTGCCACCACGCGCGCCGACCAGGTCGTGCCCATGGTTTCACCGTGCAGGCTGTGCACGATGCGTCTCGCGTGACGCTGCGCCGGCATGACCATGGCGACGCTTACTGCGGCAACACTTCCAGCGTCGCCGTGTACGACAGGCGACGCTGCTTGGCTTGCTTCACGCTGGTCTTGTCGTCTTGCGTGCTGGCATTGATCCAGTACATGCCTGCGTGCGGCCAGGTCAGCGTGAACTTGCCATCCTTGCCGGTCGTGGCATCGAACGCATCCTGCGCATTGCGATAGCGCGTGGCGCCAGCGATGGCGCTGACCTTGATGTCGCTGGCCGGCTTGCCGTCCAGCAGCAGTTGAAAGGTCGCGCCCTCACCTGCCACCAGATCGGTAACGTGGCTGACCGGCACCAGCTCCAACCCCTTGCCGCTGGGCTTGAGCGCCGCGTCGTTCGGCTTGCCGTTGCTGACGAAGGTTTCCACGCGATTGACTGCTTCACTCACCTCGACCTGCTTGGCATCGGCGGGCAGTTCCTTGGACAGATTCGCCGCGTCGCCGCGCCAGCGCTTCTTCTGGCCGCCCTGCTCGTAGCTGGCGAACACGCCCGTGTTGACCAGCGCCAATTTGTAGGTGCCTTGCTGGGTCAGGTGCAGATCGAACACGCTGCGATACTTGCCGGTGATCGTATTGTCCGGTTTAGCAGTCTGGCCGTCCGGCGAGGTGATCACCAGACGCGAGAGATCGCCCGGCACATGGTCCGGGTAGAAAAGATCGTTGGACACCGCGGCATCCACCGTCACCCACGGATCGGCACCAGAAACATTAGTGGCCGAAGGCAGCAGCCACATCTTGTGCGCCTGCGCTGCGAGCGGCAGCACCAGGGCGAGAACAGCCAAAGGCAGGGAACGCTTGAGCATGTCGGACTCCGCTAAAAGTGATTGAAGAATCAGGGCGTGATGTCGAGCTTCACCACACCCAGCTCCGTGCCGCCCTTGGCGTCGAGGTGTTGCGATGAAGCTGCCGGCCAGGTGAACGGCACGCGCACCACTTCGCGGCCACCGACTTCGCGCGCGGCCTCCACCACCAGTTCGTACTTGCCCGCCGCGAGCTGGCCCAGCGGCGCCTTGCCGTCCTTGAACTTCAACTGCTGCTGACCCGCTGGCCGCGTCGCGCCGGAGACGCCGTCCACCGGCATCTGCAATTCGCGGCCGCCCCGACGCCACCATTGGCGCAGCTCCGGCAGCCACTTGGTGCCGGCACCTTCCTTGGTTTCTTTCTGCGCGTACCACACGGCCAACTGCGCAGCGACGCTGTGGTCTTCGCGCTCGATCCACACCGCGGTGTAGGGCCGGTGGTACTCCGCCACATCGAGCTGGGGAATCTGCACCGTCACATCGAGATCGGCGGCGGCGACAGGCGCGGCCAGCAACAAGGCAGGCATGGAAAACAGCAGGCGACGCATCGGCGTTCCTTTCTAGTGAATGAAGATCAGGGCGAGTACCAGCGGTAGCACCAGGCCCAACGCCACCAGCGGCCAGGTGGCGCCACGCTGGGCGGCATGCATTTTGAGCAGCAGCAGGCCGGTGACCGAGAACACCACGCAGGCCAGTGCGAACACGTCGATAAACCAACCCCACACCGGACCCGCATTGCGGCCCTTGTGCAGGTCGTTGAGATAGGAAATCCAGCCGCGCGCCGTGCGTTCGTATTCGAGCTTGCCGGTGACGCGGTCGATGCTGAGCCAGGCGTCGCCGCCGGGGCGCGGCATGGAGAGATAGATGTCGTCGGCCGACCAGTCGCCCTTGCGACCGCTTACGTCCAACTGCATGGCATGGCCGATCCAGTCGGCGACGGCGGCCGGCAACGCGACGCCCTTGTGTTCTTCCTCACCGGACAGCACACGCAGCAGCGGTGCGGGCAGTTGCGCTTCGCGATGCACGGTCTGCGGCTTCGCCTCGATCTGCGCCGCGTGGTTGAGCGTGATGCCGGTAGCGGCGAACAACAGCATACCGATCAGGCACAGGGCCGAGCTGATCCAGTGCCAGCGATGCAGTTGCTTCAGCCAGAACGCATGCTCCGGCTGCCCCTGTCTGCCCTGCATCCGCATTGCCTGTTGCTTCGCCATCCACCCTGCCCGTCAGTTGTGCGTTCATCGCGGGCCGGCCGTGCAACTGCGCCGCTTGCGATCTGTCCCAGTGATCCGCCCGGGCGCTAAGCTGGCGGACGTGGGCCGCCACCGCGGCCGGGCGCAAGATCTTGCCACAAATGATAATCACTCTCAATTCGAATGCTCTGCGCCCCCATATCCCTTGCCTTGCCCTTTATTGATCGGAGTTACTCATGCGCATCCTGATCGCCGAGGATGATCCCGCCATTGCTGCTGGCGTCTGCTCCTCGCTGCGCCAGAGCGGGCACGCCGTCGACCACGTGAACGACGGCGCGCGCGCCGACGCGGCGTTGCGCGACACGCCCTATGACCTGCTGATCCTCGATCTCGGTCTACCCGCCCTGGATGGCAGCGACGTGCTGCAACGCCTGCGCAAACGCGGCGCCAGCCTGCCGGTGCTCGTGATCACCGCGCGCGAAGGCCTGCGCGAGCGCGTGCGCGTGCTCGACCTCGGCGCCGACGATTACCTCGTGAAGCCGTTCGCCCTGGCCGAATTCGATGCCCGCGTACGCGCGCTGCTGCGCCGCTACACCGCGCAAGGCGCACCGGAACTGATACTGGGCCGCCTGCGCCTGGACCTGCCTGGCCACCGCGCCTGGGTCGACGAGACACCACTGGAACTCACAGCGCGCGAATTCGGCCTGCTCGAAGCACTCGCCGCGCGCCCGGACCGCGTCACCAGCCGCGCCCAACTCGTCGAGGCGCTGTGCAACTGGGACGAGGAACTCACCGACAATGGTCTGGACATCGCCATCTACCGCCTGCGCCGCAAGCTGGCTGATTCCGGCACCCAGGTGCGCACCATCCGCGGCCTCGGTTATCTACTTGAGGAAGTGAAGGAAGGCGCTGCATGAGCGAACCGGTGCCACGGCCCATCCACAGTCAATCAATGCGGGCCATGAGAAGGCGATGAGCAAACCCTCGCAGCCCTGGCTGTACCGGATGCTGGAACCCGATGGGCGGCAAAGTCTGCGGCGGCGGCTGCTGGCGTTCCTGCTGGTACCGCTGATGGCGATGCTGTTTATCGAAAGCCTGATCACCTACACCGGCGCGCTGGTGTATTCGAACAGCGTGCATGACCGCGATCTGGCAGGTAGCGCGGAGACCGTCGCGCAAATGATGCAGAAGGAAGGCCTGGACGGCCCGATCTCCGAGCAGGCGCGCTTCCTGCTGCAGTACGACCCGGAGGGTCACAACAACATCAACTACTTCAGCATCGTCAGTCAGCGCCACGGCCTGCTCGCCGGCAGCGACAAGCTGACACCGCCTTCCGGGCTCGGGCTCAGCATCAACGGTGAGCCGAAGCTGTTCGACATCATGCTCGACCGTCGCCGCTTGCGTGCCGCTGGCATGATCATCGACAGCATCCACGAAGAAGGCGACCAGCTCACCATCACTGTCGCCGAAACCCTGCGTGACCGGCGCCAGCGCGCCAAAGAAATCCTGCTGCTCAGCATTCCCGCGCAAGCGCTGCTGATCGCCGCGGTGTTCGTATTGGTGTGGTTCGGCGTACGCATCGGCCTGCGCCAGCTCGACCCGCTTACGGCGAGGCTGGCCAGGCGCGAACACGACCTTGCGCCCATCGGCGATGCCGACGTGCCGGTGGAAATCCTGCCGCTTACCCGCACCATCGATGGCCTGTTCGCGCGCCTGCGCGGCATGCTGGCCCTGCAGGAACGTTTTATCGCCGACGCAGCGCATCAATTGCGTACACCGCTGGCCGGATTGCGCGTGCATGTCGAGCGCGCGCAAAGCGATCCCACACCGGAAACCGTCAAGGACGCGCTGCAGCACATCCTGCGCCTGACCCAGCGCGCTACGCGCACCTCGGGCCAGCTACTCGCGCTCACTCGCGCGCAATCGCCGGATCACGACGACGGCGCGCACGCATTGATCGATCTCGCACGACTGGTTCCCGACCTGCTGACCCTGCGCGTACACGAAGCTTTGGCAGCCGGTGTCGACCTGGGTTACGAAGGTCCGCCACAACCGGTGTGGATCGATGGCGACCGCACCACCCTGCAGGAATTGCTCGACAACCTGATCGACAACAGCCTGCGCTATGCGGGCCGGCGCAGTGAAGTGACGGTGGGTGTGTCCAGCGATGCCAAGGGCGCCATGCTCAGCGTGGAAGACAACGGCCCCGGCGTGCCGGCGGCCTTTCTCGCGCGGCTGGGCGAGCGTTTCTTCCGCGTACCTGGAAGCAATGAAGAAGGCACTGGCCTGGGTCTGGCCATCGTGCAGCGCATCGCCGAACGGCATCATGCCCGCGTGCGCTATGTGGCCGGCAGTGAAGGCGGCTTGCGCGTGGAGATTCTGTTCCCGCCTGCACGGACTACAAAAAAAGACGGCGACGCATAAGCGCCGCCGCGGTCAGAATCCCCTGCATGGGAATGTAGTGACGCAATAAAAACCCGCGGCCGCCGCGCCATGCGCGGCGGCCATCATGCTTACATCGCCTTCTTGGCCTTGGTCAGCAGCTGGTCGAGCAGCGCGACGGCCAGATCGATCTCTTCATGCGTGATGTCGAGCGACGGGGCGAAGGTGATCACGTTCTTGTACCAGCCACCCACGTCGAGCACGAGGCCGATCTTCTTGCCGTTGTGCGTGAGGTCGCCGGCGAGACCGATGTCGACCATCTTGTCGAGCAACGCCTTGTTCGGCGTGAAGCCGTCGTCGGTGCAGATTTCGGCGCGCAGCGCGAGGCCCAGGCCGTCGACGTCGCCGATTTCCTTGTGGCGCATCTGCAGATCCTTCAGCGCGTCGAGGAAGTGGGCGCCCTTCTCCGCCACGGTCTTCTCGTAGTTCAGCTCGTAGCCCATCTTGATGACTTCGAGGCCGAGCGAGGTGCCGAGCGGGTTGGAGTTGAAGGTGGAGTGCGTAGAGCCCGGCGGGAAGATGGTCGGGTTGATCATCTCTTCGCGCGCCCACAGGCCGGAAAGCGGGTTCAGGCCGTTGGTCAGCGCCTTGCCGAACACGATCACGTCCGGCGTCACGCCGAAGTGCTCGATCGACCACAGCTTGCCGGTACGCCAGAAGCCCATCTGGATTTCGTCGACCACCATCAGGATGCCGTACTTGTCCAGCACCTTCTTGAGGTCCTTGAAGAAGTTCATCGGCGGAATGACGTAGCCGCCGGTGCCCTGGATCGGCTCGACGTAGAAGGCAGCGTATTCAGCCTGGTTAACCTTGGGGTCCCACACGCCGTTGTACTCAGTCTCGAACAGGCGCTCGAACTGACGCACGCAGGCATCCGAATACTCTTCCGGCGTCATACCCTTCGGGCGACGGAACGGATACGGGAACGGGATGAACATCGCGCGCTCGCCGAAGTGGCCGAAGCGACGACGGTAGCGATAGCTCGAAGTGATGGACGATGCGCCCAGCGTACGGCCGTGATAGCCGCCCTCGAAGGCGAACATCAGGCTCTTGCCGTTCTTGAAGTTGCGCACCAGCTTGAGCGAATCCTCGACCGCCTGCGCGCCACCCACGTTGAAATGCACGCGGCCCTTCAGGCCGAACTTCTGCTGCGCGTCGACCGCGATCGTCTTGGCCAGCTCGATACGGGTCTGGTGCAGGTACTGGCTGGCGACCTGCGGCAGCACGTCGATCTGGCGCTTCAGCGTGTCGTTGAGGCGCTTGTTGCCATAACCGAAGTTGACCGCCGAGTACCACATCTGCAGATCGAGGAACGGCACGCCGGCGGTGTCGTACATCCAGCTACCTTCGCCATGGCGGAAGATCTTCGGCGGGTCGACGTAATGGACGGTGTCGCCGAAGGAGCTGTACTCAGCCTCGTCGGCCAGCAGCTGCGCATCAGGAATCACGCCAGTAGCGGCGTTCGGGTCGTAAGCATTCATCAGGCAAATCCGGATGGGGTATGGGGGTTAGTCGGTAAAGCGGATCAGCGGGCGATCGCGACGATGCGCTCGGGCTGGGCGTGCTCTTCCAGCAGGCTGCCATCGAGCAGCTTGGGCAGCAGTTCCAGCGCGTCCTCGAAACCGGTGATCGGCACATAAGGAATGCCAGCCGCACGGCAATGCTCGATCAAGCGATGCTTGGCGAACACGAAATCGACGCGGTCGGCCGCGCAGAAGTCAGAGGCGCCGTCGCCGATCAGCAGGGTCTTGGCGCCACTCTGGCGAGCCTGCGCCACACAGGCGCATTTGCAGGTGCCGCTGCGGCAACCTTCAGCCTGGAACGGCGAGGTCAGCTGCCACTGGCGCGGCGGCTGGGCCGGGGCAAAATGGTTGGCGGCGAGCGGCAGATCGTCCAGGCCATAACGACCCAGGATCTTGTGAATGGCGTAATCGAGACCGTCGCTGACCACGCGGATCGGCGTGTTCAGCTCACGCGTCTTGGCCACGAAAGCCGGGAAGGCGTGGTCGATCCACAGGCCGCCGAGATGCTTATCGAGCTGGTCGCGGCTCATGTCGAGCAGGTCGACCTGGCCGGTCATGCACTCGCGCGAGCCGATGCGACCGGCGCGCCAATCCTGCTCAAGCGCCTCCCAGCCCGGGCGGCCGAAGCGGTCAAGCAGCGAGTCGATCACGTCCTCAACGGAAATGGTGCCGTCGAAGTCGCAGAGGATGTTCCATGCAGTCACGGGTGCCACTCGAGTTTCAGGATGGGCGAACCTTAGGCGCTACCCCCTTTCGGCCTCCTTTCTCTATGGACCATGCCTTCCGGCACAGGTCGCCCTCCCCATCGGCACATTTCAAAAACAGAAAGGTGAGCCGTCTTTGACTCTTGCTTGCCGTTTTGTGTCGTTGTGTGTCGTGCCGAAGCCAAGCCAAAGGCTGGCAAGGTATGCTTTGCCCCCTAATCGTCGCCTGCCGCCGTGAAACGCCTTCCGGCGGCCCGGCCGTCGGAGGCGCAGTCCCCTTCAGTTACCCGCGGGAGTTCCGTGTCCCTGTTCCCCACCATTCCGTCGATGACGGTCGCCAGGACGGCGCAACGGCGGATTGCCCATCGCTCCCTGGCCTCGCTGTGTCTGGCCGCGGGCCTGACCTTGCTGGCCGGCTGCTCGGTGGCGCCGCTGCCCGAGCTCAAGCCGCCGGTTCCGGAAACCTGGCGCAACGCCCCCCATGGCGTCGCCCCGCCCAAGGCTGATCTCAAGGGCTGGTGGCAGGCACTGGGCGATCCGGCGCTGGACGCGCTGGTGGATCGCGCACTGGAGCACAACCTGGATGTCGCACAGGCGGCTGAGCGCCTGCGCGCGGCCCGTTCGCTGAATCCGCATGCCCATGACAGCTATTTGCCCAACCTGCATGCGCGCACGAATGACGTGGTCAATCCCGACACCAGCGCCTCCTATTTCATGGTCGGCTTCGACACCGCCTGGGAATTTCCGCTGTTCGGCGCCTGGCAGAGCGCCAGCCGCGTGTCACAGGCCCAGCTGAACAGCGCACAGGTCGGTCTGCGCGGGGTCCAGGTATCGCTGGTCGCCGAAGTCACCCGTCGCTGGATCGAGCTGCGCTCCGCGCAGCAGCAGGCCCGCCTGCTCACCGGCATCCGCGATGCGCAGCAAGAAAAGCTGCGTCTGGTGCAGACCCGCGTGAACCTGAAGCTGGCCCCGCCCGCCGAGGCCGCCCGCTCGCAAGCCGAATTGCTGCGCGCTGAGGCTGCACTGGCCGAACCGCAACAGGCGATCAACGCCAGCGCGCAACAGCTGGCCGTGCTGCTCGGCCAGAACGAGCCCGATCCACAATGGCTGGAAACCGGGCCGCAACCACGGCTGGGCAGCTGGCAATTGTCCTCGGCACCGGCCGACCTGCTGCGCACCCGCCCCGAGGTCGCCAACGCCGAGGCCGAAGTGCTGCGCGCGGCCGGCGAACTGGGCATGAGCCGCGCCGATATGTATCCGCACATCGGTATCGGCGCCTCAATGCAGTGGTCCATCAACATCGCCAGCAATCACCGTGCGCGCAACCACGAAGGGATTTTCTCGATCGGCCCGGTGATCGACATCCCGCTGTTCGACTGGGGCCAGCGCGTCGCCGCCGCGCATGCCAAGGGACACGAACTCAAGGCCGCGGTGTATGCCTATCGCCAGGCGGTACTGCAAGGTGTGGCGGAAGCAGAGATCGCCATGGGCGATCTGGAACAGCTGCGCGGACGGGAGCAGGCCTCGCAACAGGCCGCCGAGGTATTGCAGACCGGCGCTGCGGCCATGCGCAAGCGGGCCGAGCTTGGGCTAGGCAGTCATCTGGATATCCAGGACAGCCTGGTCGAAGGCCAGCGCGCCGAGCTGGAGCTGGTCAGCGCCATCGCCGCACGCGACCTCGCCTATGTGTCGCTCTACAAAGCCCTGGGCGGTGCGCCGATGCCGGCGCAACCGATGCCGAAGGGAACCGACTGATGGTCGCCCTCGCCCGCAAGACCTTGATCTATGAATGGCGCCGTTTTCTACCAGCCATCGTCGCCGTAGGTTTCGCCGGCCTGCTGCAGTTGCTGCAGGCTGCGCTGGTGCTCGGCATCTTTGGTAGCGCCAGCGTCTACATCACCGGCTCCTCCGCGGATTTGTGGGCCGGTTACCCCGGCACCCAGAGCGTGAATCTTGGCCGCCCGATCGATACGGGCGTCGAGATGCGGCTGCTGATGGACCCGGCCGTGACCAAGGTGGAACCGTTCCATTGGGTCGATGCCGACTGGCGCGGCCCGAACGATACGGGCGGCGTGTCCGTGTTCGTCTCCGGCATCGATGCAAGGCCCGACAGCATGATGTTCGCCCACGCGCTGCCGGCCACACTGCGCGCACGCCTGAACGAGCCGGACGCGGTGATCGTCGATCGCGCCGACCTCGGCAGCCTCGGCGTGAGCGTTGGCGATACCGCGGTCATCAACGGCCACCGCGTACGCGTGGTCGGCGTGAGCAGCGGCCTGCGTGCACTCGGCGGTGTGAACGTGGTGGCCTCGCTCGCCACCGCGCGCGAACTGGATACCGATCCGACCAACGCCAATCGCATGACGTATTTCGTTGCCAAGGTGAACGACCCCGACAAGGCCGACGAGATCGCACAGCGCCTGCGCGGCTCCAACACCTTCGGCAACTACGATGTGTGGACCGCGCACGACTTCGCGCGCCGTTCGCAGTTCTACTGGATGTTCGACACCGGCGCGGGCGCGGGCGTGTTGTTCCTCGCCGGCATCGTGTTCCTGGTGGGCGCGGTGATCACCAGCCAGACCCTGGTCGCCGCCGTGATCGGCTCGATCCGCGAGTACGCCACGCTCAACGCGCTCGGCGTCGGCGTCGGCGCCTTGCGCAAGGTCGTGATGGAGCAGGCCTTCTGGGTAGGCGCCCTCGGCCTGATCGGCAGCGCCGTGCTGGGCGCCCTGTTCTTCTTCTTCGCGCGCAGCCGCAGCGTGCCGGTGGAGCTCAACCCGATCGCCACGATCGGCTGCCTCCTGCTCGGCATGGGCCTTGCGATCGTCTCCGGCCTCGCCGCGATGCGCAGTCTGCGCCGCGCCGATCCCGCGACGCTGTTGAGGTAAGCCATGGCGAGCCAACCCATGCCATCGGCATCCATCTCTCTGCAGGCGCGCGGCGTCAGCAAGTCGTTCGAATCCGGCCGGGTGCGCAGCACCGTGCTGCACGATCTGACGCTGGACATGCGCGCCAGCGAACTCACCTTGATCTCCGGTCCGTCCGGTTGCGGCAAGAGCACCCTGCTGGCGATCCTCAGCGGCTTGCAGCGGCCCGATGCCGGCCAGGTGATCGCGCTGGGCCAGGATCTGGGCCTGCTCGACATCCGCGCACTCGAACGTTTCCGTCTGCTGCACACCGGCTTCGTGTTCCAGGGCTTCAATCTATTCCCCGCTTTGAATGCGGTGGAACAGGTGGAGCTACCGCTGAGCTACCTTGGCCTGTCTCCCTCCGAGGCACGCCGCCGCGCGGTGGCCTCGCTGGAAGAAGTCGGCCTGGGGTCGCGCATGCAACTGCGCCCCTCCGAACTCTCCGGCGGCGAAAAGCAGCGCGTGGCGATCGCCCGCGCGCTGGCCAAAGAGCCCGAGCTGCTGTTCGCCGACGAGCCGACCAGCGCGCTTGACGCCGCCAACGGCCAGATCATCATCGATATCCTGCACCGCATCGCGCGCACCCACGGCACCACGGTGCTGTGCGTGAGCCACGATCCGCGCCTGGTCGGCCATGCCGACCGCGTTCTTGCCATGGAAGACGGTCGTATCCTGAGCGATCGCAGCCCGCCGTCCACCACGACCGCCGTCCCCGGCCTCAAGGAATCCTCTGCATGAGTTCGCGTCTGTTCCGTCCGCTGATCGCCCTGGCCGCCGCCTCCTTCGCGCTGGCCGGCTGTTCGCGCGACGACACCGCCAGCCACAAAGCCGCCGCACAGGCGGCAACGGCTCAGTTCGTGGCGGTGGCGCGCGGACGCATCGACATCGAAGGCGGCCTGCTCAAGCTGAGCATGGCGCGCGATGGCGTGGTGGCCGACATCAAGGTTCATGAAGGCGACCACGTGCGCAAAGGCCAGCTGCTGGCCGCACTGGACACCGAACCCGCACGCCTCGCCGTCACCTCGGCCGAAGCCGAGCAGAAACAGGCGGAAGCGCAGGCCAGATTGCTCGAGTCGCGCATCAAGGCCGCCACACAGCGCGCCGAGCGTCTCGCCGCCGCCGCGGCCGCTGGTGCCGGCGACAGCCAGAGCGCCGACGATGCCCGCGAGAATGCGCAGCAGCTGCAAGGCGAACTGGACAACGCGAAGGCTTCCGCTGCGATGGCCGCGCAGAAGCTCGCCGGTGCGAAGTACGAGCTGTCGCAGCGCAGCCTGCTCGCGCCGGTCGACGGCCAAGTGGTGCAGCGGCTGATCCAGCCCGGCACGCTGGCTTCGCCGCAAAGCGGTCCCGCTTTCGTGCTGCTGCCCGATCAGCCGCGCATCGTGCGCGCCGAACTCAACGAATCGTTCGTGCGTGCGGTCAGCCCGGGTATGCAAGCGGAGGTCGCAGACGATAGCGGCAGCGGCATGCCCAACCTCACCGCGCATGTGCTGCGCATCGGCACCGTGTTCGGCGCCAGCACGCTGGAAGACGATCCGCTGGTGCGCGCCAACACGCGCACGGTGGAATGCGTGCTCAGCTTCGATCAGCCGCCACCGGCTTCGGTGCGCATCGGCCAACGCGTGTTGGTGCGCTTCCCGCCGGCCAGCACCGACACCAAGGCCGCCGCCGCTCAGTGAGTCTGACCGTGCGCACTCCCGGCCGCGTCGCGCGCCTTCTACTCACCACCTTGCTGGGCAGCGGCTTGCTGGCAGGCGCACCGAGTTACGCCGACGACGTCCAGGACACCGGCGACGGTCCGCCCAATATGTTGGGCGTCGGCGTCATTCACCTGCCTCGCTGGCAAGGCGCACGCTCGCATCGCGACCAGCTTGCTCCATATGTCGAAGTCGAGCTGGACGACCGCATCACATTGTCCACCGATGACGGTGCGACGCTCGACCTCATTCACGCCGATCATCTCCACGGCGGCCTCTTCGGCAACTACCAATGGGGCCGCAGCCGCGAAGACCTCGGCCCGCATCTGGACGGTATCGTCAGCAGCCTGTCGCCGCGCCTCAATGCCGGCGGCTACGTGGAGTACGACTTCAACAAGGCGCAGAACGTGGGCGTCACGCTGTCGCACGACACGCTGGGTGCCGGCGTCTATCTCAATATGTACGCGGTAACCGGACTGCCGCCGCTTGGCCGCTACGAGCACAGCCTGCAACTGCAGCTGCAATCGATGAACGGCCCGGCCATGCGCCGCTTCTTCGGACTCACACCGGCACAGGCCGCACAGCTTGGCGTGAGCGCGTGGAGTCCCGGCGCGGGTGCGCAACAGATGGCGCTGGAATACGACGCCATGATTCCCATCGGCGACTCGCTCGCCGCGGTGTTCTCGCTGAACTTCGCGCGCCTGCTCGGCGACGCAGCCGACAGTCCACTGGTGCGCTACTACGGCTCACCCAACCAGTTCACCGGCTCGTTCGCGCTGGTCTATCGTTTTTGATACGCGCGCGCTGATACTCACGCCGGCTCAGCGGTTGTCGCGCGTCCAGATGCCACCGTGCGCCTCGCGCACCGGAAAGCTGGCGATCGGCTCGTAGGCCGGCGGACAAGTGACCGCCCCCGTGCGCAGGTCGAAGCGCGCGCCGTGACGCGGGCACTCCACCTCGAAACCATGCACCTCACCACCGGCAAGATCCCCGCCGTCGTGCGTACACACATCCTCGACCGCATACAGGTCGCCGTCGATGTTGTAGACCGCGATCGGCGTGTCGCCGTCGTAGATCACCTTGAACTCGCCCGGCAGCAATTCGCTGCGCGTGCCGACGAAGATCCAGTCCTTCAGATCGTCATCGCTCACGCCACCGCCCCGGCGAGCGGCTTCACCATCCATTCGAAGCGCAGGTCGTCGCGGCGCGGAATGCCGAAACGCGCATCGCCATAAGGGAACGGCCGGAACTCGCCAGTACGCTGATAACCGCGGCGCTCGTACCACGCGATCAATTCGACGCGCTGCTCGATCACCGACATGCGCATCGCCACACAACTCCACTCGTCGTGCGCAACGCGCTCGGCCTCGGCGAGCAAGGCCTTGCCGACGCCGGCCATCTGCAAATCCGGGTTCACCGCGAACATGCCGAAATAACCGGCATCGCCCTGCCGCTCGATATGGCAGCAGGCAAGCAATACGCCGTCGCGTTCCGCCAGCAGCACCAGGCTGTCCGGCTGGCCGAGCAACGCAGAGACACCCGCGGCGTCCGTGCGCTGCCCATCGAGTAGATCGGATTCAGTAGTCCAGCCGCGCCGACCGGAATCCCCACGATAGGCGGACTCCACCAGGGCGACTACAGCTTCGATATCGGCGGTCCCGGCCGCCCGAAAAACGGGAACAGAGGTTTCGGACATCTAGCGATGATAAGCCACCACCCAACGACGGTACACCCACGGTGTACCGTCGTGTATCCGGGACTCAGCGCGGCGCCACTACCAGCACGCCAAAGCCTTCCACTGGTTTGCCCTTGCTGGATGCACTAGCGGCCGCGAGATACACCGTATGGCTCTGCGGATCGAGCGCCAGCGTGCGCGCACTCTTCTGCGTCGGCAGATTGCCCAACAGGCGGTACTGATCGACACCGTCCTGCGCCACCACGCTGAGCGCACCTTCGCCGCCGGAGCTGAGCACAACATGGCGCTGCGCATCGAACACTACCGCGTCAGGGTCCTTGCTGATCGGCAGCTTGGCCACCTGGTGCCCGTCACGGGCATCGGTCACCACCATCCAGCCGTTGGCGCACACCGAGAACAGTCGCTGGTGCTCGGCATCCAGCGCCAGTCCGGTGGGGCCATCGCACGGTTCCAGCGACCACACGTTCAGCACCTTCTTCGTCGCGAGATCCACGCGCACGAGCTGGTTCTTGTCTTCCAGATTGAGGAACAACTGACCCTTGCCATCGGCGACAGCGAACTCCGGGCGCCCCGGCACCGCAATGGTCGCCAGTTCCTTGCCCGCCTGCGCATCGATGATGCTGATGTTGCTGCTATGCCCGTTCATGGTGAGCAGATGGCCGGAAGCCCCGTCGAACACGATCGCATCCGGATCCTTGCCGCTGATCGCGATGTGGCCCGTGACCTTCAGCGCATCGGTATCGATCACCGTCACGTTATCGCCGTGACCGTTGCTCACGAACGCCTGATGCCCGGACGGCAACAGCGCCACACCATGCGCGTGCTGCATCCCCGGAATCTCAGTGAGCAACTTGCCGGAAGCGGTATCTACAACCATGACGCGGTCGTCGCGAGCGATGAACAGGCGATGGTTCGCCGCATCCAGGCTGAGGTAGTCCCAGCCGCCGGCACCGCCTAGTGCATAGTGCTTGGTGACCGCATAGGGCTGCTCGGCGGACGTGCCCGCCGTCGACGGCGCCACCACAACTGCGCCGAGCAATAGCGCGATCGACAACGCAAGGAAAGACGACTTCTTCATGTAAGGGGCCCTGGTTAGAAGAGAGATGATCAAAGTTTCAGACGCACGCCGGCGGTGTAGGTCTGTCCGTAGAACTCGCGCTGGATCGGACGGCCGCTGCCCGGACCCTCAGTGAACTTCAGGCGCGTATCGGTCAGGTTCTTGGCATTGAGGAACACCGACCACTGTTCGTCGATCGCATAGCTCGCACCGAAATCCAGCGAGAACCGGGGCTGCGAACAGATATCCGTCGCCGCCGAGCTGCCCACGCCGAAGATGTTCTTACTGACGTAGTAGGCGCCAAGATTCACATTGAGTCCGCCCAGGTCATAGAACAGCGCGAAGTTGCCGGTGTTGCGCGACGTCGAAGGCAACTGCAGATGCTCGCCAGGGCGGATCTCGCCGCTTGAATCGACGAAGGTGTAGTTGGCCGCCATACCGAAGCCGGCCAGCCAGCCCGGCAGCGTGGCGAACCGCTGCTGGTAGTTCAGCTCCACGCCACGCGCATGCGCGCTGCTGAGGTTGGCGAAGGTGAAGACCTTGGCGGCGCCAGTGAATCCGGCGAACAGTCCATTGTTCGGGAAGGTCACGCCGACCTCTTCCTTGTTGATGATGTAGTTGCTCAACTCCTTGTCGAACACGCCCACCGAAGCGATGCCGCCGTTATCCAGGTAGTACTCCAGCGACAGATCGAAATTGTTGCTGGTGGTCGCCTTGAGGTTCGGATTGCCCTGGGTCACGTTGTCCGCGGCGGGATCGATCAAGGTCGATGTGGTCACCTGATTGAAGCCCGGCCGCGCAATCGTCTTCGAATAGACCGCGCGCGCCACCAGGCCCTCGCTCAGTTCATAGCGCAGCTGCACCGTGGGGAAGAAATGGTTGTAGCTATGATTCACCGCAATCGGCACAGCGCCGCCGAACTCGCCCGTGTTCGGATCGACCAGGACCTGATTGCCACCGTAGGTGGCCATGGTCCGCTCCCAGCGCACACCGGCCAGCACACCCAGCTTGTCGATCGGCTTGAACTGATACTGGCCATAGATGGCGTAGACGTCTTCCTTGCCGTTCGACGCACCCTGCGCTTCGCTCTGCGCATCCGCCAACGGGTCGTTCTCCGTAAACAGCTCCGGGTGGGTCACATACAGATTGCGTAGCGCCTCGGCATTGATATTGGGACCGTTCTGGTAGTGATCCTTGTAGTAGCTGATCGGCTGCCCAGAAGCGAACTGGCTCAGCGACAGCGCCGGCGGGGTTCCACTGAAGCGCGTGATCTCACCGTGGCGGGAACGCTTGCGCGCGCTGATACCGAATTTGATGTTCTCGTCACTGCCTTCGAAATAGCTGGTCGGGATGGTGACGTTGAACGCGCCCGTGTATTCCTGATCGTGATCGTGCTCGGTGCTGTTCTGGAAATTGCCGAACGTATAGCCCGAAGGGTCCAGCGGGTTCGCATTGAGATAGCCGAAGCGCGGATAGCGCGGGTCACTGATGTTGTCGTAAGCCACCGCCGCCGCGTTCGGATTGGAGAACGTGCTGTTGTGATCGAACGGCTTGTTGTACGAACCGAAGGTCGCGGCCAGCAGGTAGTCGATCTTGAAACTCTGGAAGTGGTTCTCGCCGCCGATGGTCGCTACGCGCGTATCGATGGTTTCCTTCTCGTCGCGCAAGGTCTTGTCGAAGGTGACATTGGGATCGATGAAGCCATGCGCATTCGCCGGATCGGCGGTGACCGAGCCCGTACCGCCGCCAAACATGTTGTAGGTCAGGCGCTGGCGGTTCACCGACTCGGTATAGCCCGCGTCGAAGTAGCGCGCATACCAGCGGTTATCGTCATCCGGCTGGTAGTTGAGCTCGCCACCGTAGCCGAGACGGCGGCGGTGGTAGCGGTAGTAACGCTGCTCGAAATCGTTCATCACCTTGTCGGGCGTGCCGTTGGCCTGGTCGTCCGCATACGAGCCTTCGATATCGTCGACGCCGCGCTTGTCTTCGTAATAGGCCACGGTGCCGATGAAGCTGAAGGCATTGCCCGGACCGAAACGGCCGCCACCGCTGAGCTGATAATCCTTGATCCCCGTGCTGCGCAGGCTTTCGTAGCCGGTGCCCAGCTCCACCTCCAGAAACTTGTCCCGGCCGGGCGGCACCTGCTTGGGCGTGATCTCGATCGTGCCGCCCAGCGCTTCGGCGTCCTGGTCGGGCGTATTGGTCTTGGTCACGGTGATCGCACCGATCAGGCCGGTGGGGATCGAGTCGAACGCCACCGCGCGTCCACCGCCCATCGGTGAGGCGACGTTGGTGGGCGGCAAGCGCACGCCGCCGAAGGTGGCACCGTTGAGATCGGCATCGAGACCGCGAATATTTACGAAGCGGCCTTCGCCGGTATCGCTTTCCAGCGAGATGCCCGGAATGCGGCGCACCGCCTCGCCCGCGTTGACGTCGGGCAGTTTGCGGATCTCCGTCGCCGGCTGCACGTTGACCAGATTCGGCGCGTCCTGCTGGATGCTGCGCGCCAGTTCCAGCGGCGTGGTCTGCGCAGTGACCCGCAGACCCTGCAAGGTTTTGGCGGTGCCACCGAATTCCACATCCTGCTCGATGGTCTGGCCGGCATGCAGAATCACCTGCCGTTGCAACGGCGCCTGACCGGACGCGCTGACCATCATGGTGTAGTTGCCCGGGTCCACACCGTCCAGTTCAAATTGGCCGTCCGGCCCGGTGACCACAGTGCGCCCCGATTCGCTCAACACCACCTTGGCCCCCGCCAACGGACGGTGATCGCTCTCGACGACGCCCTTGAGCGCCGCCGAACCCGCCGCATGAGCCAGCGTCGCTCCAGTCAGGGCGGCGACGCCCACGAGAAAACTGCCTGCATGTTTACGAGCCATGGAAAAAAACCTTCGTTGAATGAGCACAGCCGGTCTGCGCTGTCATCCAACCGAAACTAGGGAGGTGCTATGACCATGGGGATGCAGAGGGCTTACCGATCCGTAAGGAAGCCCGGTCATGGACGACTTTCGCGACGAGCCTCACACCACCCACCACGGAACGCCGCCCATGAAAATCCTGATCGTCGAAGACGATCGCGACACCGCCGCGCATATCGCCGCAGGCCTGCAATCGAGCGCGTCGCATATCGACAATGCGCGCGACGGCTACACGGGCCTGACCATGGCGGCACGCGAGCATTACGACCTGCTGGTGGTCGACCGCATGCTGCCGCAGCTGGACGGCCTGTCGATGGTGCGCGAACTGCGCCACGCGGGCCGCGAGACGCCGGTATTGATGGTCTCCGCCCTGGGCGAAGTCGACGCGCGGGTCGAGGGCCTGGAAGCCGGTGCCGACGACTACCTGGCGAAACCTTTTGCGATGATCGAGCTGCGCGCGCGCCTCGCCGCGCTGTCGCGTCGCCCGCACATGGCCGAGCACCCTACGTTATTGCGCGTCGCCGACCTGGTATTGGACCGGATCACGCGCGAAGTGCGCCGTGCGGATCGCGCTGTCGAACTCCAGCCGCGCGAATTCCGCCTGCTGGAATACCTGATGACACATCAGGGACGCGTAGTGACGCGCAGCATGCTGCTTGAACACGTGTGGGAATTTCATTTCGATCCACAGACCAGCGTGATCGAAACGCACATCAGCCGCCTGCGCAACAAGATCGACCGCGGCTTCGAGCAGGAACTGCTGCACACCGTGCGCGGTGCCGGGTATTGCCTGCGTGCTGCGGACTAGCCTGCTCCGCACGGCCGCGTTCCGCATGGCCATGATCCAGGCCGCGCTGTTCGCGGCGCTGGTCGCGGCGCTGCTCGGCATTGCGTGGTGGAGTGTCAGCGACTACGCGGAAGCGCAACTGCGCGCCGACGTGAAGACCGATATCGCCAGCCTGCTTCAGGCCGCTGCCGACGGCACACTGACTCAGCAGATCCGCCAACGCGTCGCAGTCATGCCGGTAGGACCAGACTACTACCTGCTTGCCGACGCCACGGGGCACCGCCTCGCGGGCAACCTCGCCTATCGTCCGGCCAAGGTGGGATGGCATACCGTGCCCCTGCAGGGCGCACTGGGCGAAGACAATAGCGACGCCGACATCGTGCATCTCTATGTGGTGCGGCTGGCCGACGGCCGCTGGCTGGCTGCCGGCAGCGACAACCGCAGCGTTGTCGAGCTGAGCGAATTGCTCAGCCAGCGCTTTCTGGAAATCGGCGTGCCGGCCATCCTTCTCGTGCTGCTGATCGGCGGCATCGGCGGCTGGCTCTACCTGCGCCGCATCGATGCACTGGGCGAGCTGGCCGAGCGCGCACTCGAAGGCGACACCGAACTGGTGATCGCCCCTTCGGGCAAAGGCGATGAATTCGATCGCCTGGCCAACCGCCTCAACCGCATGCTGAGCCGCATGCATGTGCTGATGGACGGCATGCGACAGGTTTCAAACGATATCGCGCACGACTTGCGCACGCCGCTCACACGCATGCGCCAAGGGCTGGAATCCAGCCTCGATCCGCGCGTCGACGAACAGGGGCTGCGCGATGGCGCGCAGCGCGCGCTAGAGGAAGTGGACAGCCTGCTGGCGACCTTCCGCGCGCTGCTGCGCATCGCCAGCGTCGAATCGCGGCAGCGGCGCTCCGGCTTTGAAGACCTGGATCTGTCGGCCGTCTTCGACACGCTTGCGGAAACCTATCGGCCGGTGGCCGAAGATCTCGGACAACATTGGTCCGCACGCATAGAAAGCGGCCGCCGCCTGCACGGCGACCGCATCCTGCTGACCCAGATGCTGGCCAACCTGATCGAGAATGCATTGCGCCACACGCCACTCGGATCGCATATCGAGCTGAGTCTGAGCGGCACGTCCGAACACGTCATCGGTCGCGTGATCGACAGCGGCCCCGGCATTCCCACCGAAGCACGCGAACACGTACTACGTCGCTTCGTACGGCTGGACCGCAGTCGCAGTACACCCGGTAGCGGACTTGGCCTGGCCCTGGTCGCCGCCGTTGCCGATCTGCATGGCATCCGCCTGACACTCGGCGATGCCCAGCCCGGGCTCACAGTGGAGCTCGGCTTTCCCGCGGTGTAGCAGACGCGCTCAGGCCAGATTGTCGCTGGCGAATTCCCAGTGCACGAGCTGCCAGAACGCCTCCAGATATTTCGGACGGGCGTTGCGGTAGTCGATGTAGTACGCGTGCTCCCACACATCCACCACCAGCAGCGGACGATCCTCGCCGGTCAACGGCGTCGCCGCGTTGCCGGTGTTGACGATCGCCAGCGCGCCATCCGGGCGCTGCACCAGCCAGGTCCAACCCGAACCGAAATTACCGGCGGCGGATTTGGCAAAGTCTTCCTTGAACTGCGCGAACGAACCGAATGCGTGCGCAATGGCATCAGCCAGCTTGCCGCTGGGCTCGCCACCGCCGCGCGGACTCATCGAGTTCCAGTAGAAGCTGTGGTTCCAGATCTGCGCAGCGTTGTTGAAGATGGCGCCGGAGGAGCGGCGGATGATGTCCTCCAGACTCATCGACTCAAACTCGGTGCCCTTGATCAGGCTGTTGAGGTTGGTGACGTAGCTCTGATGATGTTTGCCGTAGTGGTATTCCAGTGTTTCAGCGGAGATATGCGGCACCAGGCCATTGCGCTCATAGGGCAAGGGAAGCAGTTCGACAGCCATCGTCGGGGTCCTTTCATTGGGGGGAAAACATTACGAAGCGCGCGGTGCGGCCCGCCGAGCGATGGGCAAGGCACACGCCACCAGCACGGCAAACACACCGAACACCCACAGCGCCGCCGAGCGTGCGCCGGCTACACCGCCCGGATCGCCGAGGCCGGCGGCGTTGGCGATCAGTCCAGCCAATGCAGCGCCCAGCGACATCGCATAGAGCTGCACCGTCGAGATCGATGACGAGGCCAATGCGCCCTCGTCCGCCGGCGCCGACGCCAACAGCGCGGTGAGCAGATGCGGCCACGCCAGCCCGATGCCGAGACCGACACCGGCCAGCACCAGGCATAGCAAGACGAAGCCCGCGCCCTGTTCGAAACCGCTCGGCTGCTGCAGCATCCACGCCAGCAAGGCCAGCGACAGCGCCATCAACAGTGGCCCGATGCGAATGCTGGTTGTGGCGAAAGCACCGCTGCGCCCTGCGCTGAGCATCGAGCCGAAACTCCAACCGCCCGCCATCACCGCCGTCAGATAACCCGCCACCAGCGGTTCATGGCCGTGAATCACCTGCAGGAAATACGGCACGAAGATCTCCGCCGTACTGCCGATGACCAGCAGGCTGAGCACCCCGTAGATCGCCCGCAGCCGCGATGGCGCATAAGCGCCGGTCGGCAGCAGCTTCGCGTCAGCGCGACGGTCCAGCCGCACGATCCATACAGCGAGCGCCAGGCCGGCGACCACGCCCACCGTCTGCATACCGCGCGACGCACTGAGACTCGCCAGCGACACGGCGAGCACCGACAGCGCCAGCAAGGCCAGCCGACCACCGGGCACACGCGTCTGACTACCCGCCGATGCGCCCGCCGGCAGCCACACCGACACGATCACCGCCAGCACCAGCACGGCGGGCAGCAGACACCAGAACGCCGCGCGCCAATCGCCGAGCTGCGCGAACACGCCACCGATAGCCGGCCCGGACAACGTAGCAATACCCCACATCGCCGACACCAACCCCATCGCGCGTGACCACAACGAAGGCTCGAATACCTGGCGGATCAGCACATAGGCCAGCGACACCAGCACACCGCCGCCCAATCCTTGCAGGCTGCGCCCCACCAGCATCCACAACATGGACGTGGCACTGGCGCAGACCAGCGTGCCCACGGTGAACACACCCAGCGCCAGCAGATACGCCCCTTTGCCGCCGCGCCGCGCGGCCAGCGTTGCCGCCAGGGTGGCGCCGATGATCGAGGCGATTACGAACAGCGTGGTGTTCCATGCGTAGTAAGCGAGGCCACCGATGTCCGCCACGATCGACGGCATGATGGTGGTCACCACATAGACGTTGATCGCGTGCAAGGCGGTGCCACCGGCGAGGGCAAGCGAGCGGACGCCATTGCGTCCCGAGAGGAGATCCGCCCAGGAGGCGGATTCGGCAGTAACGGACATACGACCTCGACAATGCGCATCATGCGCGCCTAATATCCAAGCAACGACTTGCATATTAAGCCGAAGCCCCGGAATTAAACAAGTATGAACTTGGATAATAAAATCGATCCGCCTGCCGAACGCATCCTGCGTCAGCTGAAAACGCAGGGGCCGCAGGGCACCACGGCGCTCGCCGAGACGTTGGACATCACCGCGGAGGCGGTGCGCCAGCAAGTGCAGAAGCTGCTCGACGATGGCCTTATCGCCGGCCAGCAGGAGCGCGCCGCCGCTGCCGGCCGGCCACGCCAGCTGTGGTCGTTGACCGCGGCCGGCCACGCGCGCTTCCCCGATGCGCATGCGCAACTGGCGGTCGACCTGATTGCCTCGGTGCGCGCATTGTTTGGCGATGCCGGCGTGGATCGCCTGGTCGACGCCCGTCGCGACGACAATCGCCGCGCCTATCTCGAAAGCATCGGCAACGCCCGCAACCTCGGCGAGCGTGTGCGGCGGCTGGCCGCGATCCGCGAACACGAGGGCTATATGGCGCGAGCCGAACGCGATGGCCGCGACTGGCTGCTGATCGAAGACCACTGCCCCATCTGTGCCGCCGCGCAGACCTGCCAGGGTTTCTGCCGTGCCGAACTGGAACTGTTCCGCGACGTGCTGGGCAACGATGCGCAGGTGGTCCGCGAGCAGCACCTGCTGGCCGGCGCGCGGCGCTGCGTCTATCGCATCAGCCCGCGCCGACCGGTGGCAACCCCGGTACGGCTGCAGGACTGATTGTCGAGAGTGACCTTCGACACTGCCACCTTCCCCTACCCCTCCCTAGCCTGCAAGATCGGCGGATAGCGCGCTGCGCTTGGCCGCCCGTAGACCGCACCCAGGGAGAACTCATGAAAAACCGCATCGTCAAACCGTTGGCCAAACCCGTAGCCAAATCCATGGCATGGGCCGTTGGCCTGGCCTTGTGCACCGGCGCTATCGCCGGCCCTTCCGGCAACTTCGACGTGAAGGAGCTGGACAAGAACATCGACGCCTGCGCCGATTTCAACGGCTTCGTCAATGCGAAGTGGGTGGCCGCCCATCCGATTCCGGCCGACCGCACACGCTGGGGCTCCTTCGACGCCCTGCGCGAAGACAGCCTCAACGTGCAGCGCGGCATCGTCGAAACCGCCGCCAGCAGCGCCGCCAAGGCCAAGCCGGGTTCCATCGAACAGAAGATCGGCTACCTCTATGCCTCCGGCATGGATGAAGCGGCCATCGAGAAGGCCGGCTTCGATCCGCTCAAGCCGCAGCTCGCACGCATCGATGCGCTGAAGAGCAACAAAGACATCGTGGCCTACATCACCGACAGCTATGCCAAGGGTGATGGCGTGGTGTTCGGCTTTTTCGGCAATGCCGACTTCAAGGACTCCAACAAGCAGATTGCCTACGCCAGCCAGGGTGGCCTGGGCCTGCCCACCGCCGACTACTACAGCAAACCTGACTTCGCGAAAATCCGCGACGCGTATGTGGCGCATATCGCGCGCACGCTCGAACTCACCGGCGTGAGCGCAGCCGACGCGCAGTCGCAGGCAAAGGCAGTAATGGCTTTCGAGACGCGCCTGGCCGCTGCCTCGCTAGTGCCGACCGAACTGCGCCAGCCGGAGAACCGCTATCACTACGTGAGCATCGCCGATGCCGACAAGGTAACGCCGCACTTTGAATGGGCCGCCTTCTTCAAGGCGCAGGGCGCGGATGTGAGGGACGGCTTCTCACTGTCGCATCCCAAGTTCTTCACCGAGTTCGACAAGATGCTGGCCGACGTCCCCGTCGCCGACTGGCAGGCCTATCTGCGCTTCCATGCCATCGACGGCGCCACACCGTATCTCTCCAAGGCATTCCAGCAGGAAGACTTCGAGTTCAACGCCAAGACGCTCAATGGCCAGAAGGAAATGAAGGCGCGCTGGAAGCGCACGTTGGATACCGTCAACGAAGGCATGGGCATGGCGCTGGGTGAGCTTTATGTCGCCAAGACGTTCTCGCCCGATTCCAAGCAGCGTGCCCAGGCGCTGGTCGACAATCTGCGCGTGGCCTACAAGTCGCGCATCGAAAAGCTCGAATGGATGAGCGACGCGACCAAGCAGAAGGCGCTGGAAAAGTGGGCCAGCTTCACGCCCAAGATCGGCTACCCCGACAAATGGCGCGACTGGAGCGGCCTGCAGGTGAAGCAAGGCGACTATTACGGCAACGTGATGTCGGCCGCCAAGTTCAACTATGACTACCGCATCGCCAAGATCGGCAAGCCGGTGGACCGTACCGAATGGGGCATGACGCCGCAGACCGTGAATGCCTACTACAACGCGCAGAAGAACGAGATCGTGTTCCCGGCGGCCATCCTGCAGTCGCCGTTCTTCGATGCCAAGGCGGACGACGCGCTCAACTACGGCGGCATCGGCGCGGTGATCGGCCATGAGATGGGCCACGGCTATGACGACCAGGGCAGCAAGTTCGATGCCCAGGGCAACAACGTCAACTGGTGGACCGACGGCGACCGCAAGGCATTTGAGGCACGCACCGACAAGCTGGCCGAACAGTTCAACGGCTATGAAGCGCTGCCGGGCAAATTCGTCAACGGCAAGCTGACCATGGGCGAGAACATCGGCGATCTCGGCGGCCTCAACGCCGCTTACGATGCGCTGCAGATGGCACTGGCGAAGAACCCTGCCGAGGCGAACAAGAAGATCGACGGCTACACCCCGGACCAGCGCTTCTTCCTCAACTGGGCCCGCGTGTGGCGCGGCAATATCCGCCCCGAAGCGCAGCTGACCCTGCTCAATACCGATCCGCACGCGCCGGCGCAGTTCCGCGCCATTGGTGCCCCGTCGAACATGCAGGCCTTTGCACAGGCATTCCAGTGCAAGGCGGACGCGAAGATGGTCCGCTCAGGCGATAAACAAGTGAAGATCTGGTAAGCGCGGGCTGTCCATGACGCATGAAAAAAGCCATGGGTGCGAGCCCATGGCTTTTTTCTTTTCGGAGCGGATGGTGGTGACGGCCGTTACAAAGCCCCCAACCGGTCACATCAGCAACGTACGCACCTTGAGCAACGCCGTCACGAAGGCATCCACCTCTTCGCGCGTGTTGTAGAACGCCAGCGAAGCCCGCAGCGTGGCGGGCACGCCGTAGAACTTCATCAGCGGATGCGCGCAGTGATGGCCGGAACGCACCGCCACACCCTGCAGATCGAGCAGGGTCGCCAGATCGGTGGCCTGTGCACCTTCGATCAGGAACGAGATGACCGGCTCCTTCTCCTTCGCTTCGCCGAACAGGCGCAGACCCGGGACTTCGCGCAGGCGATCGGTGGCATAGGCCAGCAACTGTTGCTCCCAGGCGTGAATCGCCTCGAAGCCGATGGAGTCGTAGTAGTCGATCGCTGCCGACAGGCCGGCAAAACCGGCGATGTTCGGCGTGCCCGCCTCGAAGCGATGCGGCGGCTCGGCGAAGGTAGTGCCGTCGAAACTCACCTCGCGGATCATCTCGCCGCCACCGAAAAACGGTGGCATGGCCTGCAGCAGTTCCTTGCGCGCCCACAGCGCGCCGGTGCCTGTGGGCGCCAGCATCTTGTGGCCGGTCAGCATGTAGAAATCGCAGCCCAGCGCCTGTACGTCCACCGGGCGATGCGGCACCGCCTGCGAACCATCGACCAGCAACGGAATGCCACGCTTGCGGCATTCGCGCGCCAGCTCGCGAACTGGATTCACCGTGCCCAGCACATTGGAGACATGGGTGACGCAGGCGAGCTTCACTTCCGGCGTCAGCAGCTTGACGAATTCCTCCACGATCAACTCGCCGCGCTGATCGATCGGCGCCGCCTTCACCGTGGCGCCACTGCGCTGGGCGATGATCTGCCAGGGCACGATATTGGCGTGATGCTCCATCACCGTGGTGACGATAGCGTCGCCCGGCTGCAGCTTCGGCAAGGCGTAGCTGTAAGCCACCAGATTAGCGGCTTGCGTCGTACCCGAGGTCAGGACCAGCTCGTTGCGCGAGGTGGCGTTGATGAAACGAGCCAGCTTGTCGCGCGCGCCTTCGTAGGCGGCCGTGGCTTCCTCGCCAAGCTGATGCACAGCGCGCGACACATTGGCATTGTGCAGGCGGTAGTGATCGTCCACCGCCTCGATCACGCTCAGCGGCTTCTGGCTGGTATTGGCGTTGTCGAAATAGATCAGCGGCTTGTCATGCACGGTACGCGCAAGCAGCGGGAAATCCGCGCGGACGCGCTGCACATCGAAAACGGTCGGTAGCTGTGCTTGTGCATTCATCGCTGTATTCCATGAATCCCGGACGCCCAGGTGTCGGGCTTATTCGTTCGGCAGGTGCGCCAGCAGCAGGCCGGACACGTGTTCCCGCAATGCATCGTTCGGCATCGACTCCAGCACGGCGCGACAGAACGCCGCCGTCAGCAGGGCGCGAGCCTCCGCCTGCGGAATACCGCGCGAACGCAGATAGAACAGTGCGCGCTCATCCAGCTGACCGACGGTAGCGCCATGCGCCGCCTTCACTTCGTCGGCGTAGATTTCCAGCTCCGGCTTGGTGTCGATCTCGGCCTGGCCAGACAACAACAGGTTCTTGCTGCTCAGCGAGGCATCGCTGCCATCGGCGCCCTCGGCCACCACGATGGCGCCGCGGAATACACCGCGCGAACGCTGGTTGGCCACGCCGCGCCAGACGGATTCCGAGGCCGTATTCAAAGCCTGATGACGAATGGCCAGTTGCGTATCCACGTGCTGGCGACCGTGCAGCGCAAACACACCGCGCGAATCGAAGCGCGCCCCGTCACCCACCAGCTCGGCGTGCAGATCGTGGCGCACCAGTGCGCCGCCCAGTTCCAGCACATGCAGCATGACCTGCGCTTTCGCGCCGAGATGCAGGCTGCTGCGCCGGATCAGGCTGCCGCCTTCGGCGGCGTCCTGCAGCAAGGTGTGCTTTAAGCTCGCACCGTCGCGCAACACGATGTCGCCCACTAGGGTGGCCATGTGTCCCTGTTCGCCGACGGAGGCGTGGTGTTCGACCATGCTCAGCTCGGCACCTTCGCCGAGCTCGATCACGTGACGCAGATGCCAGCCGTAATCCGCTTCGGCGGTTGCGCCAATGAACAGCAAGTGCAACGGCTGCGCGATCTTCATGCCCGCGGCGACCCGCAGGACCACGCCATCACCGGCAAGCGCGGCATTGAGGCGCGCGAACGCGTCGCCGGCTTCGCGGTAGTGACGCGTCAGTGCGAAGCGCAGCGATTCGGCGTCGCTGCGCAACGCCTGCGACAGCGGCAACAGCGTCAGGCCGGCCGGCAGGTCAGACAGCGATGAGAGATCGGCACGAAACACGCCATTGACGAAGACCAGTCGCGGCCCATCGATGCCGGGCAGCAAGAATGCAGCGAGATCCACCGCACGCGTGGCGGCCTGCTCGTCGCCATGCGCAAAGCTGCGCTGGCCCAAGGCGCGCAGCGCGGTGTACTTCCAGGCCTCTACCCGTGTATCGGGCAGACCTTCGGCTTCAAACGCCGCGAGATTCTCGCGCCGTGCCGCATTCAGCCACGCGATATCGCTGCCCGGTAGCCGCTCCAGCGCCGCCGATGCGAGCAGCGACTCGACGAACGGCGTGCGCACCGGCTGACTCATGCCTGCGCTCCAGCCACCGGGCTGCGCTCGCCAACCCAGGCATAACCGTGCTCTTCGAGCTTCAGCGCCAGCGTCTTGTCACCGCTTTCGACAATGCGACCATCGGCCAGCACGTGCACGAAATCCGGCTCGATGTAGTCGAGCAGGCGCTGGTAATGGGTAATCATCAGGAATGCGCGCTCCGGCGAACGCAGCGCGTTGACACCCTGCGCCACCTGCTTCAGCGCGTCGATGTCGAGGCCGGAATCGGTCTCGTCCAGAATCGCCAGCTTCGGTTCCAGCACGGCCATCTGGAAGATCTCGTTGCGCTTCTTCTCGCCGCCCGAGAAACCTTCGTTCACGGCACGATGCAGCAGCTCGTCGGAGATCTGCATGATCTTCAGCTTCTCGCGCACCAGCTTGAGGAACTGCATGGAATCCAGTTCCTTCTCGCCGCGCTGCTTGCGCTGTGCGTTAAGCGCGGCACGCAGGAAGTAGGTGTTGTTCACACCGGGGATTTCCACCGGGTACTGCAAGGCGAGGAACACGCCGGCGGCGGCACGCTCTTCCGGCTCCAGCGCCAGCAGATCGCGCCCTTCGAAGATCACCGAGCCTTCGGTGACTTCATAACCATCGCGGCCGGACAGTACGTTGCCCAGCGTCGACTTGCCGGCGCCATTCGGCCCCATGATGGCGTGCACTTCACCCGCGTTCACGATGAGCGAAAGGCCCTTGAGGATGTCCTTGCCCTCGACGCGGGCGTGCAGGTTTTCGATCTTGAGCATGGTCACTTCAGTTCCGCGGAATGCTTGATGGAGCCGGCGCAGACATCGCCTTCCTGCGCGCCGTCGAGCCAGGCTTTCAATTGCTCGGTGCGCTGCTGGGTAAGACGCGCCTTGGCCTGCCCCACGCACATGGGATAGGACGAGCCGTACTGCGCGCCGGCATTTTCGTTCTTGCCTACCGGATAGAGGGCGTCCACTTCCGCATCACGGAACTGCAGCCACAGCTTTTGGGAAGCCTTGAGCTTCTCCAGAAACACCGGTTGATCCTTGTACTTGGTCTGGATGGCTTTCCAGACCCGGTTGAGCTCCTGGTCCGCCTTGGTGAAATCGCCGGCCGAACAGGCATTCAATGCGGCTTGCGAACCGGCTTGGTCGCAGGCGGCCTGCGGACCAGCGGCAAAGGCGGCGAACGGCACGGCGAACATCAGAGCAAACAACGCGATGCGCTTCATCCCACGACTCCTTCCAGAGAGACTTCGAGAAGTTTCTTCGCTTCCACCGCGAACTCCATCGGCAGCTCGCGGAACACCTGCTTGCAGAAGCCGTCGACGATCATCGACACGGCGTCTTCTTCGCTGATGCCGCGGCTGCGGCAATAGAACAGCTGGTCGTCGGAAATCTTGGAGGTGGTCGCCTCGTGCTCGACGATGGCGCTCGGATTCTTCACTTCCATATACGGAAAGGTATGCGCGCCGCAGCGCTTGCCGATCAGCAGCGAGTCGCACTGCGTGTAGTTGCGCGCACCCTCGGCCCCCTTCTCCACCTTCACCAGGCCGCGATACGCATTGGAGCTGCGGCCGGCGCTGATGCCCTTGGAGACGATCTTGGACTTGGTGCCCTTGCCGATGTGGATCATCTTGGTGCCGGTGTCGGCCTGCTGGCGATGGTGGGTCAATGCCACCGAGTAGAACTCGCCCACCGAACGATCGCCGCGCAACACGCAACTCGGGTACTTCCAGGTGATGGCCGAACCGGTCTCCACCTGCGTCCAGGAAATCTTGGAATCGTTGCCGCGGCAGTCGCCGCGCTTGGTCACGAAGTTGTAGATGCCGCCGACGCCGTTCTCGTCGCCGGGATACCAGTTCTGCACCGTGGAGTACTTGATCTGCGCACGCTCCAGCGTGACCAGTTCCACCACGGCGGCATGCAGCTGGTTCTCGTCGCGCATCGGCGCGGTACAGCCTTCGAGGTAGGAGACGTAGGCATCGTCCTCGCACACGATCAAGGTGCGCTCGAACTGTCCGGTGTTCATCGCGTTGATGCGGAAATATGTGGACAGCTCCATCGGGCAGCGCACGCCCTTGGGCACGAACACGAACGAGCCGTCGGAGAACACCGCCGAATTCAGCGCGGCGAAGAAGTTGTCGCCGGTCGGCACCACGCTGCCCAGGTACTTCTGCACCAGGTCGCCGTGCTCGCGGATCGCTTCGCTCATCGAGCAGAAGATCACGCCGGCTTCGGCCAGCTCCTTGCGGAAGGTGGTGCCCACGGACACCGAGTCGAACACCGCGTCCACCGCCACGCCGGCCAGCTTCGCGCGCTCATGCAGCGGTACACCGAGCTTGTCGTAGGTTTCCAGCAGCTTGGGGTCGACCTCATCCAGCGACTTCGGGCCTTCCTTCGGCGCGGCGTAGTAGCTGATGGCGTTGTAGTCGATCGGCGCGAGCTTGAGCTTGGCCCAGTCCGGCGTCGGCATGGTCAGCCAGTGGCGGTAGGCCTTCAGGCGCCACTCGGTCATCCACTCCGGCTCCTGCTTGATCGCGGAGAGCTGGCGAATGATGTCCTCGCTCAGGCCCGGCGGCAGGCTGGTGGTTTCGATGTCGGTGACGAAACCGGCTTCGTAACGGCGGCCGAGCGCTTCCGCGACTTCAGCGTTGTCGCGTAGCGTGGTGGCAGTGTTATCGCTGCGTTCGGCGGTCATGCGTGGGTCCTGCCTTTCAATTCACTGAGTGCCACGGTCGCAACCGGTGGGCGCGACGGCGGCTTGAGCATGTCGGCCAGACTCACCGCGCGCAGCGCGTTGTCCACCACATGACTCACCAACTGCCAGCTGCCGCGCACGGTGCATTGCGATTCGCGATCGCACTGCCCTTCGACAAGGCCGCATTCGGTCATGCCGATCGGTCCTTCCATCGCCTCGACGATCTGCGCCAGCGAGATCGCTTCCGCAGGACGCGCCAGGCGATAGCCGCCGTTGACGCCGCGGAACGACTCGACCAGGCCGGCATGGCCCAGCGACTTGAGCAGCTTGCTGACCGTCGGCAACTCCAGGCGCGCCTCGTCGGCGATCTGCGCCGTGCTGAGTACGTCGTGCGGATGGGCGGCGATGCAGGTCATCACCACCGTGGCGTAGTCGGTTAGGCGGCTGACTCGGAGCATGGGGTGGGAGCGGGATCGACCGGCTTTAATCGGGACCAAAATGGTACTGATTAAGCCGCCTTTGGTCAATGCGCCGCATTGCACCAAGAACACCCAATCCTTGCTGCCATGGCACCACATTGGCGCCTCTTGCATCCAAGATCCGAGTCAACTCACTGATTTTATTAAACCTGCCGCAGGTGCTTTCGCTGGCACGCAATGTGCTGCGTTGCGACATATCAACCGCTCGGGGAGTGCCGGATGAAATGGATTACCGCAATCATCAAACCTTTCACGCTGGATGACGTGCGACAAGCACTATCCGAGGCCGGCATCACCGGCATGACCGTTACTGAGGTGAAAGGCTTCGGCCGCCAGCACGGACATACCGAGCTCTATCGCGGCGCCGAATACGTAGTGGATTTCCTGCCCAAGCTGAAAGTGGAAGTGGCCGTCGCCGACGAACAGCTCGAACACGCCATCGAAGCCATCAGCGGCTCCGCGCGCACGGGGAAGATCGGCGACGGCAAGATCTTCGTCAGCGAACTGGAACAGGCCATTCGTATCCGCACCATGGAGGCCGACACCGATGCGCTCTGAGAAGCGGAATACCGGACACCGACTCGGCAGCCTGCTGGCACTACTTGCCATCGGAGCGCTGATGGCCACACCAGCCTGGGCACAATCCACCCCGGCCCCAACCCATATCGATAGCGGCGACACCGCGTGGATGCTCACGGCCACCATGCTGGTGCTGCTGATGACCATCCCCGGCCTGGCACTGTTCTACGGCGGCATGGTGCGCGCGAAGAACTTGCTTTCCGTCCTGATGCAGTGCTTCGCCATCACTGCGATGGTCACTGTGCTGTGGATCGTCTACGGTTACTCGCTCGCCTTCAGCAGCGAGGGGATGCAGGCCGGCGTATTCAACCTGCACTCCATCATCGGCGGACTCGATCGTGCACTGCTCGCCGGACTCAAGCCCGACTCGCGCTACCAGACCGTGCCGGAAGCAGTATTCGTGATGTTCCAGATGACTTTCGCGATCATCACGCCAGCGCTGATCGTCGGCGCCTACGCCGAGCGCATGAAGTTCAGCGCGATGCTGTGGTTCAGCGGCCTGTGGCTCACCGTGGTTTACCTGCCCGTCGCACACATGGTGTGGAGCGGCCCTGGCTCCCTGCTCGGCGATCTCGGCGTGCTCGATTTCGCTGGCGGCACCGTCGTGCATATCAACGCCGGTATCGCCGGCCTCATCGCATGTCTGGTGATCGGCAAACGCCGCGGCTATCCGCATACGCCGATGCCGCCGCACAACCTCGGCTACACCGTCGTCGGCGCCAGCCTGTTGTGGCTCGGCTGGTTCGGCTTCAACGCCGGCTCCGCCGTCGCCGCCAACGGCAGCGCCGGCATGGCCATGCTGGTCACCCAGATCGCTACCGCCGCCGCCGCGCTCGGCTGGCTCGTCGCCGAATGGATCACCCATGGCCGCCCCAGCGTCCTCGGCATCGTCTCCGGCGCCGTCGCCGGCCTCGTCGCCGTCACACCCGCGGCAGGCACCGCCGGCCCGGGCGGTTCACTCGTACTCGGCTTCATCGCCGGCGTGGTCTGCTTCTTCAGCGCCACCAAACTCAAACACAAACTCGGCTACGACGACTCCCTCGACGTCTTCGGCGTCCACGCCATCGCCGGCATCATCGGCGGCCTCCTCACCGGCCCACTCGCCGCCCCCGCACTCGGCGGCTTCGGCACCGTCACCTCGCTATGGGGACAACTGTGGATCCAGGCCAAAGGCGTCGGCTTCACCATCGCGTGGAGCGCTGTACTGAGCTTTGTCTTGCTCAAGCTGATCGACTGGACCATCGGCCTGCGCGTCGATGACGAACAGGAAATGGTCGGACTGGATATCTCCCTGCACGAAGAGAAGGCTTACAACCTCTCGTAAGCACTAAAACGCGGCAAGAAAAAAGGCCCGCAAGCGATGCTTGCGGGCCTTTTTTTCTTGCATGCACAAGCGAGCCGGCAACAGATCTCTAAAATCGAAGCGCTTCACTACTGGATCCCTGCCTACGCAGGGATGACGAAGTAGACACGGTGAGCCGAGCACTCACTCCTCCCAGCCCCCTAGGGGGAGAGGGAACCAAAGGACTACACCGAAGCGTCGAGCCGCATACGGCTCCCACCCCTCCCCTCGATCCAGTCATAAAGCACCGGCAACAACACCAACGTCAGCAACGTAGACGTCAACAACCCGCCCACCACCACCGTCGCCAGCGGCCGCTGCGTCTCCGCGCCCACCCCGCTCGATAACAACATCGGCACCAGGCCAAGAATCGCCACGCTCGCCGTCATCAATACCGGCCGCAATCGCAACGCCGTCCCACGCACCACCGCCTCGCGCACATCCAGCCCCTTGTCGCGCAGTTCGTTGAGGAAGCTCACCAGCACAATGCCATTGAGCATCGCCACACCAAACACCGCGATAAACCCGATCGCCGACGGCACCGACAAGTACTGTCCCGTGATCGCCAGCGCCACCAGTCCGCCTATCGTCGCGAACGGCACATTGGCCAGGATAAGCGCGGCATACCGCATCGAGTTGAACGCGGTATAGAGCAGGATGAAGATAAAGAAGATCGTCGCCGGCACGATCAGCGCCAGCCGCCCCAGCGCGCGCTGCTGGTTCTCGAACGCACCGCCCCACTCCGTCCAATAGCCCGCCGGCAGCTTCACCTGCTGCGCGATAGCCGCATTGGCTTCCTTCACGAAACCGTCGATATCGCGTCCGCGCACATCCATCTGGATCACCGCATAACGCTGCAACTGCTCGCGACGCACAAAGGAATAGCCTTCCGCCGTGCTGACCTCGGCCACCTTCTCAAGCGGCACGATGCTGCCGTTGGCGGAGCGCAGCGGGATCTGCCGGATCGAAGCGATGGACGCTCTCGACGCATCGTCGAGCCGCGCGGTGATATCGAAGCGGCGCACGCCGTCGATCAGGCTGCTCAACGCTTCACCACCGATGCCGTTCTTCACCACGGTCAGCACATCCTCCGCATTCAAGCCATAACGAGCCAAGGCCTCGCGATCCACACCAATCCGGATCTGCGGCTTGCCAAGATTGGCTTCCAACGCCAGATCGGCCACACCCGGTACGTTGGCAAGAATGCCCTTGACCTTCGCACTGAGCCGGTCCAACTGTCCCAGATCGTCGCCGTAAAGCTTGAGCGCCAGCGTGGCACGCACACCGGAGACCAGTTCCTCAATGCGCATCTGGATCGGCTGGGTGAAGCCGACCACAGCGGTGGGCAACTCTTTTTCCAGCGCCTCCTGCATATCGCGCTCCAGGCTTTCCAGGCTCACGCCTTTGCGCCAGGTTTCCTTCGCTTTGAGTGGCGTATAGATCTCCATGTAATTCACATCGGCCGTTTCGCCTTTCTCCGCACGGCCTATCATCGACAGCGTGGTTTCGACCTCGGGGAAATCGCGCTTGAACAGAGCCGCGATTTTGTTCGAGATGGCGATGGACTCATCCAGCGACGCCGAGGGAATCGATGTGACGCGCCACATGATGGCGCCCTCGCGTAAGTTGGGCATGAATTCCTTGCCAAGCAGCGGGAACAAGGCGAGGCTGCCGAGCAAGGCGACGCATGCGCCAGCCAGTACACCGCGGCGATGGTTCAGGGCCCAACCCAGCAGCGGCACATAAGTCCGCTTGAGCCATGCGACCAGCCAGGTGTCCTTCTCTTCCTTGGGTTTCAGCAGCAAGGCTGCCAGCACCGGAATCAGGGTCAGCGCCAGCAGCAGCGAACCCACCATGGCGAAGCTGATGTTGAACGCCATCGGCTTGAACATCTTGCCTTCGAGCCCTTGCAGACTGAAGAGCGGCAGGAATACCACCACGATGATGGCGATGGCGAAGGTGATCGGATTGGCCACCTCGCGCGCCGCCATCAACACGGCCGCGGTGCGATCCACTTCGCCGCCCTGTGCGCGCTGCTCGGCCATGATGCGGAATGCGTTCTCCACCATCACCACCGCGCCGTCCACCATCATGCCGATGCCGATCGCCAGACCGGCCAGCGACATCAGATTGGCGGAAAGCCCGGCCTTCTCCATGCCGATGAAGGCCATCAGCATCGCCAGCGGCAACGCCACGATCACCACTACCGCGCTGCGGAACTCGCCCAGGAAAAGGAACAGCACCAGCGCCACCAGCAGCGAGCCCTCCACCAGCGCACGCACCGCCGTACCCACCGCCTTGTTTACCAGCTCGGTGCGTTCGTATACCGGCTTGACCTCGACACCGGCCGGCAGGGCCTGCCGCACGGTGTCGAGACGCGCGTTGACGGCATCGACCACGCTCTTCGCGTTTTCGCCGATGCGCGCGAGCGCCTGCCCCATCACCACTTCCTTGCCATCACGGGTCACCGCACCAAAGCGCGGCGCGGGCGCCTGAGTCACCATCGCGACATCGCGCACGTAGACCGGCGTACCGTCCGTACTCTTCAGCACGATGTTGCCGATGTCCTCGGCATTGCGGACCAGCCCCAGTCCACGCACCAGGTATTGCTCGCGCCCCACGTCGACGTAGTTGCCGCCAACCTGTGCGTTATTCGCCTCCAGCGCTGCCATCACCTCGCGGAAACCCAGGCCGTGTGCGATCAGGCGGCTCGGATCAATGCGCACTTGATACTGCCGTTCGCCACCGCCCCAGGACACCACATCGTCCACACCCGGCGCAGTGCGCAGGATCAGGCGCACCGTCCAGTCCTGCAGCGTGCGCAGATCCATATCGCTGGTGTTCTGCATGGCCTTGTCGGCCCGCTCCACCGTGTACCAGAACACCTGACCAAGACCGGACGTGTTCGGCCCCATCTCCGGCTTGCCATAGCCGGCCGGCAGACGGTCGCCGACCTGTTGCAAGCGCTCGTTCACCAACTGGCGCGCGAAATAGATGTCCATATCGTCGTCGAAATAGACTGACACATAGGAAAGACCGAACAGGCTGACCGAACGTATTTCCTGCACCTTGGGCAGGCCGGCCAGCGCCGACTCCACCGGCGTGGTCAGCAATTGCTCCACATCTTCCGCGGCGAGTCCGGCCGATTCCGTGTAGACGTTGACCTGTACCGGCGTGACATCGGGAAAGGCATCGATGGGTACCTGGCGCATCGCGCGCCAGCCGAGGAAGCCGATCACCACGAACAGGATGATGACCAGCAATTTGTAGCGCAACGAGAGTTCGACGAGTCGAGTCAGCATGTCAGTGCCCATCCCCACCGATCTGCGACTTCAGTAATCGCGCCTTCAACGCGAAAGCTCCCTTGACCACCACGGGCGCGCCTGGCTTCAGTCCATCGCGTATCACTGTCCAGCCGCCCTGGCTGTCGCCGGGGGCCACGGGTACCGGCTCGAAACGTCCCTGGCCTGCGGCAACGAACACGGTGGGCTGGTTCTGCATCAGCAAGATCGCCTCATCCGGTACGGCAAGCGCATCGCGCCCTTCACCCGCGGCAATGAACGTGTCGACAAACTCGCCGTTATGCAGCAGGTCATCGCGGTTGCTTGCTTCGATGCGCACCGGCACGGTGCGCGTCTGCTCGCTGGCTTGGTGCGGCAACTGCACGACCTTGCCGCTGATGGTCTGGCCATGCGCCTCGATCCGCGCGGTACTGCCGCGCTGCACCCGCCCAGCCTCCGCCGGTGCCAGCTGCGCCTGTATCCACACGCTGTCTTCGTCGACCAGCGTGAATAGTGTGCGGCCAGGCTCGATACGTTCGCCGAGCATGAATTCATCGGTGGTGATGCGGCCATCGGCAGGCGCCAACAGCTCGAAGGTTCCATCCGCGCGCGACGAGCCGCCACGCAGCAAGGCAGTGATCTGACCGTCGCTCAACCCATAGGCGCGCAAGCGCGCCCTCGCCTGATCGCGCTGTACTTTCACTTCGGTGTAGCGCCGCTCGGAAACAGCCTGCGCCCCCAGCGAACTCACGCGCTGCCATTCGCGCTCGCCAACGATCAATGCACCTTGCGCCTCAGCCACCTCCACACTGGAGAGCGTCACTAACGGCGCACCGGCCTTCACGCTATCGCCCAGCCGCGCCTGGCGCTTCACCACTTGTGCGGGCACGCGTGGCGATACCAGCACGGTAGCGTAGCCGTTCGCCTTCACTTCGCCCGGCGCCTTGATCTCGCCCTGCAAGCGGCGCACCGCTGCCGGCGCGGTCACAATGCCCTCCGCCTTGATCGCCGCGGTGTCGAGCGTGAGCGCGCTACCCGAGTCCGACGTGTCAGCCATGGCCGATCCGGATAGGGTGGCGAGGACCAGCCACAGCGATGTAGCGCTGAAAATCATCTTGTTCATCGAGAAGAATCCTTGTCGTCGGCGCCGGTCCAGGCGATCAGCCGGCCTGCCGCACTGAGGTGATCAATCCAGGCTTGCCAGGTTTCGTTCTCCAGTGCGATGCCGGAGAGCGCGGTATCGAGGCTCTGCTTGAGTTGCACGAGGTAATCGGAGGTGCCGATCTCGCCGGCCTGCCACAGACGCTCCAGCAAGGCGGCGCGCTCGTCGAAAGCGGCCGCGCGGCTGCCGCTGAAAGCCACGCTGGCGTCGCGCAATGCGGCATAACGCTGTTCGCTTTCGCGCTGTCGCGCCCGCGAAGCCAACCGCTGCGCGTCGAGTCCAGCCAGGGCTGCGTCTGCTTCGGCACGAGCCGAGTCGACCTCCGCGCGATAGCTGTTGCGCACCGGCAATGGCACGGTCAGGTTCAAGCCGACTACGTTCTGGCTCATTCCCGCGCCGGGACCGGTACGCACGCGGCCGCCCGTCAGCGCAATCACCGGATCGGGCACACGCTGTCGCTGAGCCACGCGGATACCCGCGTCGGCACTCTCGACACGCGCCTGCGCCTGGCGCATCTCAGGTAGTGGTTCCGATGGCATGGGTGGTCCATTGACTATCGCCGGCAAGCTGCGCAACACGAGCGAGCCAGGCGTATCCGTCGGACCACCCAGAGCAACCAGCGCTGCCTGCACACCCGCGGCACGACCGAGCAACGCCGCCTGCTGCGCCTGCGCCTCGCTCAACGCAAGCGCCGCCAGATCGCGCTCGGTGATGCTGATATCGCCGACCTTCAAACGGCGTTCCGCCAGCTCCGCGAAGCGCTGCATCAACTCGACGCGCCGCCTGCCAAGTTCGGTCTCACGCACGGCCAACCCCGCAGCGAACCAGGCCTTCAGCCAGCGCACCGCGATATCACGACGCGCCTGGTCATAACCGGCACGTGCGGCAACCACACCCGCCTCACCCACCGCGCGGCGCGCCTCACGCTTGCCCGAAAGATCGAGCGCAAGACTCAGACCCACGGTGCGCCGATCCACATCCGCATTTTCCGCGGACAACGCCAGCTCGGGGTTATAAAGCGGCTGCCCCGCGGCGCGCGCACGCGCGCTTGCCGCCTCCAGCTCCGCGCGAGCCACGCGCACCTCGGGACTCAGCGTCCACAGCTCGCGAATGGCGCGCCTGATCTCCTCCGGCGCGGATTGATCCACGGGTGCCACAACAGCAGCCGCAGATTGCGCCAACACAGGCCCAACCCCAAAGCTGGCGCACGCAAACGCACACAGGACACCCCAAGGTGCCCGCAACAGAAAACGCATGACAGAAACTCCTGAATTCCATCCACGCGCACGCAGAAAGCGCGCACGACCTTCACGGATGGATCAGGCGATCGGAGGCCTCAAAGGACTCTGCGCAGGTGGCGACCGCACCCACGATTGCATGGCGACAAAAGCGTGCGCCGGCTGCAGCGCCGGCCAAATCATCAACGCGTCGCTCGCCAAAGGCGTCGCGTGAGTGCAATTGCAATGACAGCCACCCGCACCGTCATGCCAACACGATGCGGCCCCATCATCCTGAGCAACCGCTTTCCCGGACTCGACAAGCACCGTCCGTGCCCCATCCGCAGCATCAACCTGCCCACTATCAGCAGCAAGACAAGCCGTGCCCACCGCCAGCTTCAACACCATTAGCAACGCAAACATCCAAGCCGCACCAGACAAGCGGCGGCGAAGGCGAGTCAATAGGGGCCGATGGGGAAACATGCGGAACACTCTAGGCGACGAGCCCGCTGTTAGACAATTTCATTTGCTTATCGAGTGTCCACATTGGAGCCATGTGCGCGAAAGCGAGTTCGTGCGGTGATAAGGGCTGGACGATCAGGCCCGGAAAAATGTCCCGACGCCTGACACTGGAAAAGGCGTAGCTACAGAGCACGCCGCCTGCTCTTCAGGCCATTTCTCTTTGGTTACTTTCTCTTTGGGCCAGCAAAGAGAAAGTGACCCGGACCGCGGCAGCGGTTCGGAAGCCCGCGGCAGGCGAGCCAGAGCACGCAGACGCGACAATCGAAGCGCACCACTACTGGATTCCGGCCTTCGCCGGAATGACGAAGCAGAAACGATATCGCAAGGGCCAAACCTTCAGCCCCCATGAGGAGAGGAAGAACGGCTACAGCCGCCCATCCACCGCCCCCACCGGCAACACCGCCTTCACATCAAAAATCACCGCCCCCGGCTTACCAAGCGCGCGAATCCGCTCCGCCCCCCACTCCCGAAACTCCCGATGCGCCACGGCCAAAATAATGGCGTCATAAGCCCCGTCGGCAAGCTCCGCCACCGTACCCACCCGGTACTCCACCCGCGCCTCCTGCGCATCGATCCACGGATCAAACACATCCACCTGCGCATGCGACAACTCCAGCTCGCGCACGATGTCGACCACTCGCGTATTGCGCAGATCCGGACAGTTCTCCTTGAACGCAAAACCAAGTACCAGCACGCGTGCATCGACGATATGCAAACGCCGCTCGCTCATCAGGCGGATCACGCGATCCGCCACGTAACTACCCATGCGGCTGTTGATACGGCGCGCCGTGAGAATCAGCTCGGGGTGGTAGCCGGTGACTTCGGCCTTGTGCGTCAGGTAGTACGGATCCACGCTGATGCAATGACCACCCACCAGACCGGGGCGGAACGGCAAGAAGTTCCACTTGGTACCAGCAGCAGCCAGCACTTCCTCGGTATCGATGCCGAGCCGGTGGAAGATCAGCGCGAGTTCGTTGACCAGCGCAATGTTGACGTCGCGCTGCACGTTCTCGATCACCTTCGCGGACTCCGCCACGCGGATCGATGACGTCTTGTGGGTGCCCGCACGAATAGTGGTGCGGTACAGCGCATCCACTCGCTCCGCTACTTCCGGCGTGGAGCCGGAGGTGAGTTTGGTGATGTCGGTGACGCGGCGCGCGTGGTCGCCGGGATTGATGCGCTCGGGACTGTAGCCACAGAAGAAATCGGCATTGAAGACCAGCCCGGAACCCTGCTCCAGCAGTGGCACACAAACCTCTTCGGTGGTACCTGGATACACAGTGGATTCGAACACCACCACATCGCCGCGCTTGAGCAGGTCTGCCAGCATGCGGCAGGCGGACTGCAACGGCTTGAGATCCGGCCGCTGCGCCTCGTCGATCGGCGTCGGCACAGTGACGATGTAGACGTTGCAATCGCGCAGGCCATCGAGCTGGTGCGCATAACGCAGCCGCGTCGCGGCACGCAGCTGTTCGGCCGAGGTCTCCAGCGTGTGGTCACTGCCGCCTTCCAGCTCGGCCACGCGCGCCGCATTGATATCGAAGCCGATCGTATCGAAATGCTTGCCGAACTCCACCGCGAGCGGCAGGCCGACATAGCCCAGGCCAATGATGCCGATGCGTGTTGCCGTGCTTTCCATGAATTCGCTCATAACCCCCGCCCGCCGTAACAAGCGGTGCAGATTACAGGAGGCGGTCAGCTCCCGGCAGCGCATCACACCCCGGTTCCGGCTAAGCTGACCGCATCATCAACCTTCGCCAGCCATGACTCACAGCACCGACCGCGCCGACGCCCGCCTCGCCTGGGCACGCTCCGTTCTCGCCGCCCCCGACCTCACCCTGGAACCGGCTTCGGCCGATGCCAGCTTTCGCAGCTACTGGCGCACGCAACACAACGGCACCAGCTGGATCGTGATGGACTCGCCGCCAGCGCTGGAGGATCCAAAGCCGTGGCTGGCCATCGGCGAACGTCTGGCAGCTGCCGGCCTGCATGTGCCCGCTGTGCGCGCTGCGGATCTGGCGCAGGGTTTTCTGCTGATCGAGGACCTGGGTACGCGGTTGTACCTATCCGAGCTGCATATCGACAACGTCGACGTGCTTTATGGTGATGCGATGGATGCGCTGCTGCGCATGCAGTTGCATATGGATCACAGCGAGTTGCCGCCGTTCGACCGCGGCGTGCTCAGCCGTGGCCTGGAGGTGATGCCGGAATGGTTCCTCGGACGTCACCTGGGCCATGCACCTGATCGCGATGAACAAGCCGTGCTGGCCGCGGCTTTCGAGCTGATCATCCAGAACGCGCTGGAGCAGCCGCGCTGTTTCGTGCACCGCGATTTCCACAGTCGCAATCTGCTGGTCGTGGCGGACAACAACCCGGGCGTGATCGATTTCCAGGGCGCGCTGTCCGGGCCGATCAGCTATGACCTCGCCTCGCTGTTGCGCGACGGCTATATCGCCTGGCCACGCGAGAAAGTAGAGGCCTGGGCCGAGTCTTATCGGCTGCGCCTGCTCGACGCCGGCCTGATCGGCGCTAACGTGGATCGAGCGCGTTTCCTGCGCTGGTTTGACCTGACTGGCCTGCACCGCCACACCCGGGTACTGGGGCAGTTCTACCGGCTGTGGTATCGCGACGGCAAACCCGGCTATCTGGCCGACGTACCGCGCATTTACGAATACGTCGTGTCGGTGGCGCGCAGTTATCCCGAGCTGACTGATTTCATCGCCCTGCTTGAACGCCATGCGCGAGGCCGCGATCTGACCCGGGTGACCGCGGCATGAGGCACGCCCTGATCTTCGCCGCAGGGCTGGGCGAACGCATGCGCCCACTGACCAACCACACACCCAAGCCGCTGCTGGAAGCGGGCGGCAAGCCCCTGATCGCGTGGCATCTGGAAAAGCTGGCTGCCATCGGCGTGCATTACGTGGTGATCAACACATCCCATCTCGCTGAACAATTTCCCGAAGTGCTGGGGGATGGTTCGCGCTGGGGCTTGCGCATCCGTTATGCCTATGAGGGACCGACACCGCTGGAAACCGGTGGCGGCATGCTCAATGCCCTGCCGCTGCTGGGGCCGGAACCCTTCATCGCCGTGAGCGGCGACGTCTGGACTGACGCCGATTTCAGCGCGCTACCAGCCGAGCCGACGGGCGTCGCTCACCTGATGATGGTCGATAACCCCGCACATCACCCGACTGGCGACTTCCATCTCGACAGCGAAGGCGTACTTCACGAACAAGGCGAGCCGCGACTGACGTTCAGCGGCCTCGGTGTGTTCCGGCGGGAGCTGCTCGAGGATTGGCGCAAAGTCGTCATCGACGCCACCGACATGGGACCCAGGCCACGCTTCAAGCTACGTCCGCTTTTGACCGCCGGCATGCAGCGCAATGCCATCAGCGGCCATCTTCACCAAGGCGCGTGGACCGATGTAGGTACGCCGCAGCGCCTGGACGAACTTAACGCACACCTGCGCGGCAGCTGAGCGAAAGACAGACCGGCGCAAAATCCTGCCGGCTTGGACCGCGCCCATGGCGAGCGGTATCCTAAACTCCTCGGTTCTGTAGAGCGCGCCTGACGGTCGTTCCCCACACTTTCGCCTGCAGGCCGCACCAGTCCCCTTGCAAGGTGTAGAAGATGTCCGAACTGTGGTCCCATTTGGTCAGCTGGTTCTCCAGCCACGGCGTGCTCCCCGTTCTGCAGTTCCTGCATCTCGAAGGGCTGGCCGGCAACCCGAAAGACATCGCCGAATCGCTGCTGATCGCCGCCCTGCAGCTATGCATCATCGGGCTCATCTTCCGTCCGCTGGAAAGCCTGGTACCGGCGGAAAAATGGTCTGACCGCAAGCTCACCCGCGTCGACTTCCAGTACACGCTGATGATGCTGGTGGGCATCTTCCCGGTTTTCAGCTTCCTAGTGCTCACGCCGATCGCCAACTACTTCGGCGGCCCCGACACCGGCCCCAGCGACGCCAGTGTGTCGCCGCTGGCGATCACGCACTGGTTGCCCGCGCTCAAGCAACACCCATGGCTGCTGTTCTTTTGCTACTACGTGATCTACGACTTCGTGTACTACTGGATGCACCGCCTGCAGCACGCCCTGCCCTGGTGGTGGGCGCTGCACAGCATGCACCACAGCACACGCCAGATGAGCTGCTGGACCAACGACCGTGGCAGCCTGATCGACGGCTTCCTGCAATCGATGGTGCTGGCCACAGTCGGCATCGTGATGGGCGTAGAACCCGACCAGTTCGCCTGGCTGGTGCTGCTGGGCGAGCTGGTGCAGAACTTCTCGCACGCGAATGTGCGCATCGGCTTCGGCCCCGTGTTCAGCCGCGTGTTCGTCGATCCCAAATTCCATCGCCTGCATCACATGCTGGTCGACCCGGAGCGCCCCGGCCTGCACAACTGCAACTTTGGGCAGGTGCTGTCAGTGTGGGATGTAGTGTTCGGCACCTCGCTTTACGGCATGGCTCCGCGGCCGACCGGCGTGGGCGATCCCACCGTCGACGCGGACAACGATCACGGTCTGATTGGCTTGCACTGGGCGGCTTTCAAGCGCTTCTGGGGTGCAGTGCGCCGGCCTGCGGGGTGGAAGCTCGGCGAGGTGGCGTTCGGGCCGGATTACGAGCCGATTCCGGTGGAGCAGTGGGATGGGCATGGGATGGTCGGACATCATCCCGCCCCCCGCGAGAATGTGCCTCAAGGCGTTGCCAGTCAGGAAGCATCAGCGGTCTGAGCCACGTCAAGCGAAGCCCATCTACCGTTACTCCATCTCTCGCAAAGCCTCGGCACCCGACGTATAGCAACGTTGCTCAGTTCGGGAGCGTGATGCGCTCGACTGGCAATACCCTGGGCATGCTCACCACTAGACCGGTGCAGCCACCAAGGTTAGATCAAGAAAAAAAGCCGCCGGGAAATCCCGGCGGCTTTTGCTTTTCTTCCACGGGGCCGAGGCCCCGTGTCTGATCGGCTTTTAGCTATCAGAAGTCGTACGTCACACCGAAGCGGACATAGCGCGGGGTCTGCGAGCTGATCGGGCGCAGGTAGCTCGAGTTGGTCGAGGTTGCATATACCTGCGTCGTGGTCTGCTTATTGAGCACGTTGAAGACCATCACGTTCAGACCGAGCTTCTTATCCGCCCATTCAGGACGATATTCTGCGCTCAGGCTAAGCAGGTAGGTCCACGGATTGCGCTTGTCGCCCGGACGGAACGGCTTTCCGTTGCAGAAGTGATAGACCGAACCGTAACCGAGGCCCGGGTTGGTCTCATCCGCGCCGTAGAGGCCAAGGCAGCTCTGCGGAGTACCCGACAGGATCTGCAAATTGCCAGACACCATCCACTCCGGAGCGATCTGGTACGAGCCATACGCCTTGATCTGATGCTTACGATCGTTCGCCAGATAACCGTTGGCGTAATCCATGGCTTGGGCGTAATCCCAGTCCACTGTCGCCGAAACGTCGGTCTGGCCGATATCGCTGCGCACCTGACCTTCCGAATTGCCATAGCTGCGCGACCACAAGTAGTCGATCTTGCCGTACCACTTGCCGTCGAACGGATGCTCCAGGTACAGATTCAAGCCGTAGTACTTGCGCTTCATGGTGGTGTTGAAGCCAAAGTCCTTCTTCCAATCCATCGGAACCTGATAGTAACCACCGGCCAGCTTCGGAACGTTGAAGACGGCATTCTTGCCCGGGTTAATCAGAATGCTGCCAGGAACCTGCGTGGCATCGTAGCTGTTCGGATCAATACCCATCGCGTTCATCTTGGCGATGATCGAGACGTTGTCACCGATATCGTCGATAGCATTGCGCAGGTTGCGATAGGTCGCCTTGGCACCGTAGACCCACGAGTCGCCCAGCTTCTTGTCGAAACCGAGGATGTATTCATCCTGGTACTCCGACTTGAGGTTCTGAGCCGTACCCACCTTCGGATCACGCGGCTGACCGTATTCGCCGTTGGCAGAGAACGGAGTGCCCGCACCCAGGCTGGTGTCGATCGGGGTCAGGCCGGTCGGGATGCCGTTGGCATCGATACCGGTATAGGTGTAGTAGACGCGGGTGTACAGCGACGAGCCGGCGGAACGCAGAGCCACGCTAGTCGGCATCGCAAGGTAGTAGCGACCGGCATTACCGTAGACCTTGAAGCTGGAGTCGCCGTTCACGTCCCAGCTGAAGCCCACGCGAGGCGCCCACTGCGGCGTGGTCAAACGCAGGTACGGCGCGCCTGCGGCGTTGTAGTTGGTGAACTGGTCATTGCGCAGGCCCAGCTTGACCAACCAGCGGTCGGTAATCTGCCAGTCGTCCTGGATGTACTGCGCACGCTGCGCTACGCGCACCGAAGCGTTGTCGTGGTACTGGTACTTGGCGACGTAGTAACCCGTCCCACCGCCCGGATAATTGGCAGTGGCATCTACCCACGGCGAATTGTGCCAATCAGCGCCCGGCTGAGCCGTACCCGGACCACCAATGATGTAGGTGCCCGGATCGGCGGCAGGAGCGTTGTACTCCCACGCATAGCCCAAGCCGTTAGACGGGAAGATGGTGCCCGCGTTGGTGTTCTTCACGTCCTGGTTGTCGATACCGGCCGTCAGAGTGTGGCTGCCCAACTTGTAGGTAAGGTCGACGCGCAGATTGGTGTTGGTCGACTTATGGCCCGGCAGATTGATCGTGGAGATCGTCTGGTTGTTGGTGATCGGCGTACCGCCATTCAAATCCGGGTTCTGCTGGTCCGGAGTGAACAGGTGCGGGTAGGTCGGATCGAAACCCGGGGTGTTGCTGTAGTAGGTACCCTTCATCTTGCCGTACATGATCGACAGGGTCAGATCGTCGGTGATGTAACTGGTGAACTTGCCCGAATACAGGTCGGCACCGTTCTTGATGGAGGTGTCGTAGTGACTGAACGCACCTTCCTTCAAGGTGGTGTAGTCAAAGTTGTTCAGGCGACCTTCGTACGAAGACTTGCTGGAAGCACCGGTGATCTCCAACACGTTGCTGTCGGTGATGTTCCAGTCCAGCTTGGTGTACCACTTCGGGCTGTCAATCTTGCCGTGATTCTCAAACGGCGCAGTATATGGGCCGACGCCAGCAGTGGTATTGAGGGAGCTGTTGGTACCTTGATTGCGCTCGCCTTCAACAGCTGCGAAGAAGAACAACTTATCCTTGATAAGCGGACCGCCGACATAGGCCGAAACGGTCGTATTCCAGGACTTGTTGTCCTGACGGTACTGACGCAACCGGCCCTGCGACCCGTCCTTGTTGACCAGGTGGTAGTTCTTCGGGTCAGCCATCAGATCGGTAGGCGTCCACAGAATCTGACCACCGAAGTGCCATTCGTTCGTGCCGCGCTTGCCGACCTGGCTGATCACGCCGCCGTCGGAACGACCATAGGCCGCACCGTAACCGCCGCTAAGGATTTCCTGCTGATCGATCGCACCGTACGGCAAGGTCAGACCACCGAAGCCGCTGAGCGGGTCGGTCGTATTGAAGCCGTTGATGTAGTACGCGTTCTCGGTCACTGACGAACCGCCAAACGACACCAGCGGACCGCCGAGATTGCCGGAGAAGTAGCCACTGCCCTGCACCACGCCCGGTGCCAGCAAGGCGATTGCCTCGGCACTGCGGGCCAGCGGCAGGCGGGCCAACTGCTCGGAGGTGATCACGGTACGGGAGTCGACGCCGGAAACGTCGATGGCCGGCAGCGCGTTCGCCGTCACCGTCACGGCGGACAGCGAAGAAGCGTTGGAGGCCGCGGCAAACGACACCTCGGTACCCGAACCCACCTTGATGGTGACGTCCTTGCGCGTATCGACAGTGGCGCCACCCTTCTGCAGGGTCACGGTGTAGGAACCGACCGACAGGTTATTGGCGCTGTAACGGCCGCTGGCATCGACCTGGACCTGACGGGTCAGACCGGTGGCGCTGGTGACAGTCACGGTATCGCCAGGCTCGGCCTGGCCGAAGATGTTACCGGTGGTCGACTGAGCGAAGGCCGTGCCGGCCATACCCATCATCAACGCAGCCGCCAACGCCGAATGGCGCAGATAACCGCGATTCAACGAACGAAAACTCATTGTGGATCTCCCCGAAAAAGCCCACGTGGGAAGTGGGCGAAATTGAGCAAAACCATCCGATATATCGGGTGGCAGCCAACCAATTACTGAGGCGCGATCCGTAGGCATCCCCCTCGAACCGCCGCGCTCCGTATCCCTCGTCAGATCACGATTTCTTGCGGAATGCATCACGCAAACGCAAGCTGTCGCAGAACTGTCGCATGGAATAACTCGAACATAACTTTGGCTCTCACAATAAGTCAACAATTAGTTAATGAACGGCGCCGTTATGCCATCTATACGGCATTGGAGAGTCGTAATCACTTGAGTGCATGCCATTGGATGACAGATTAATTTCCTACGTCATTTCGTAAGAAATTTCGAATCGGAACTTCACAAACAATCGCCATAAAAAAAGCCCGGGATAATCCCGGGCTTTTTTCACAAGGCAATAAACAAAAGCGCATCAAGGCCGCCGCGCCAGCTCCGGATTCTCCTTCGTCTGCGGCATCAGGTCCTTCTTCGATACGCCCAGCCACAGCAGGATCGGGCTGGCGACAAAGATGGACGAGAGGGTGCCAACCACGATGCCGATCAGCATGGTGATAGCGAAGCCGTGCACTACCGGACCACCGATGAAGTACAGCGCCGCCATGGTGATGCCGGTGAACAGCGAGGTGATGATGGTTCGCGACAGGGTGCTGTTGATCGAGCGGTTCAGCACTTCCTCCGGCTCGGCCTTGCGGGCGAGGCGGAACAGTTCGCGGATACGGTCGAACACCACCACCTTGTCGTTGATGGAGTAACCGATCACCGCCAGCACCGAGGCCAGCACGGTCAGATCGAACTCGCGGCGCATCAGAGCCAGGATGCCGAGCGTGATCAGCACGTCGTGCACCTCCGTCGCCAGTGCGGCGATGGCGAAGCGGCGCTCGAAGCGGACCCACAGGTACAGGCCGATGCCGATGATCACGAAGATCGCGGCGACCATGCCGTCGCTGCGCAGCTCGTCACCTACCTGCGAGCTCACCGAGGAGCGGCTCTTGAGCGTGGCGTCCGGGCGCGTCGCCTGCAGAGCCTTGCTGACGACGTCAGAGACCTTGTCCAGGTTCACCTTGCCGCCCTCGTCCTTCATGGCGTCGGTGGGCTGCATGCGGATCGAGACTTCCTTGGTGCCGCCGAGGCTCTGCACCACGGCGTGGTCCATGCCTGCCTTGGCCAGCGACTCGCGCACGTCGGCGACAGCCACCGGTTGCTGGTAGCTCACCTCGGCGGAGATACCGCCGGTGAAGTCCAGGCCGTAGTCCAGCCCACGGGTGATCAGCAGGGCGATCGAAGCCAGCATCAGCAGGATGGCGATGCCGATGCTGATCTTCCTCATGCCGAGGAAGTTGACGTTGCTGTTGTGGTTGAAGATTTCCATGTGTGTCTGTTCCTCTTCAGACCGACAGCGTCTTGAGCTTGCGGCCGCCATGGATCAACGCGGTGATCGCGTGGGTCACGGTGACCGAGGTGAACATCGAGGTCAGGATGCCGATCAGCAGCGTGACACCGAAGCCCTTGATCGGGCCGGAGCCCATGGTGGTGAGCGCCAGCGCGGCGATCAGGTGGGTGACGTTGGCATCCAGAATGGTGGCCCACGCTTTCTCGTAACCCGCGCGGATCGCGGCCAGCGGCGTGGAACCGTTGCGTAGCTCCTCTCGCACGCGTTCGCAGATCAGCACGTTGGCGTCGATCGCCATACCTAGCGTCAGCACGATACCGGCGATGCCCGGCATGGTCAGGGTGACGCCGATCATCGACATCACGGCAACCAGCAGCACCAGGTTGAAGAACAGAGCCACATCGGCCACCAGACCGAACAGCTTGTAGTAGATGGCCGCGGCCAGCAGTACCAGGCCCAGGCCGATCAGCACGGCCTTCAGGCCCTTGGCGATGTTGTCCTGACCCAGGCTGGGACCGATCACGCGCTCTTCGACAATGTCGATAGGGGCCGCCAGCGAACCGCCCTTGAGCAGCAGCGCCAGTTCCGAAGCTTCCTTCGGGCTGCGCAGGCCGGTGGTCTGGAAGTTCTTGCCGAACACGCCGTTGACGGTGGCGTAGTTGATCACCTCCTCGGTGACCTTCGGCGTACGCACTTCCTTGCCGTCGACGATCTTGGTGTCCACCACGCGCTCGATGTACACCACGCCCATCGGCTTGCCGACATTGGCAGTGGTGTAGTCCAGCATGCTCTTGGCGGCCGCTGCATTGAGTGTCACCGAGACCATGGGCGTACCGGACTGCTGGTCGAAGCCGGAGGAGGCATCCACCAGCTGATCGCCGCGAGCGATGATCTTCTTGCTCAGCAGGTAGGGGCGGCCGTCCTGACCCTTGTACAGACGCGCATCGGGCGGCACGTTGCCGGTGCGCGCAGCGTCAATGGCCTGCTGAGGCGTGCCATAACCGCCGCGGTATTCTAGCGTGGCGGTGGCGCCGATCAGCTTCTTCGCTTCGGCAGTGTCCTGCACGCCGGCCAGCTCGACGATGATGCGGCTATCGCCCTGCTGCTGGATGATCGGCTCGGACACACCCAGCGCATTGATGCGGTTGCGCAGCGTACCCAGGTTCTGGCGGATGGCGTTGAGCGAGAACTCGCGCAGCTTCTCGGGACGCAATGCGGCATTGAGCACGAAGCGGTCGCCGGTGACCGCGCCATCCTGGGTAGCAAGATCAGGATAGTCCGCCGCGATGGCGTTGGCCGCCGCCGTGCGGTCCGCTGCCGAGCGCAGCACCACGGCCACGCCCTGGCCACGAGTGGCGTTGCGACTGACCGAGTCGTATTGGATGTGCTTGTCGCGCAGCGAGGTACGGATGTCGTCCGCGTAACGCGTTTCCTGCTTGTCGATCACATCGTTCTGATCGACCTCCATCAGGAAGTGCACACCGCCCTGCAGGTCGAGGCCCAGCGGCATGGAACGCGCGCCAATGGCGGTCAGCCAGTGCGGCACGGTGGAACGGAGGTTGAACGCCACCGTGTAGTCGTCGCCCAACGCCGCCTTGATCGCGTCGGCCGCGCTCTTCTGCACGTCGCCGTTAGCGAAACTCGCCAGCAGGTGATCACCGGTGAGGGCGAGGTCCTGGTAGGCGATGTTCTGCTGCTTGAGCGCAGCACCTACCTTCTGCTCGAGCGCCTGGTCGATCAGGCCATTGCGGTTGGCCGTGATCTGCACGGCGGGCACCGGCATGAACACGTTCGGCAACGCGTAGACGATGCCCAGCACCAATACGATGGCGACCAGGAAATATTTCCAGCGTGGAAAATCACTCATGCCTTGCATCCGTCAAAGCCGCGGCACAGGGCCGCGGCGGTAGCATCATTCGCGTGGAAAGCGCAGGGCGTCCGCCCCGTGCCTAATCACCGCTCTCATCAGAAGAGAGAGCGGGCCGGATCAGGACGACTTCAGCGTGCCCTTGGGCAGCACCTGAGACACGGCGCCCTTCTGCACCTTGATCTTCACGTTCGGCGCGATCTCGACGGTAAGGAAGGACTCGCCGACCTCGTCCACGCGACCAGCGATGCCGCCGTTGGTCACCACTTCGTCGCCCTTGGACAGGGCCGAAACCATCGTGCGGTGCTCCTTCTGCCGCTTCATCTGCGGGCGGATCATCAGGAAGTAGAACACCACGAACAGCAGGATCAGAGGCAGGAAGGTCATCAGCGGGTTCGGCGCCTGGGCGCCAGCCGCCGCTGGAGCAGCCTGGGCGATCACGAAAGTGGTCGGAAAATTCATCTTCTTGTCTCGTAAGTTGCGGCACCGGCAGGAATTTCCGCCAGATGCCTGAAAAAGATCGTGGATTATGCCACGCCCCCCGGGTGGCACGCACGGCGGCCTATCCGGCGGCAGGGCGCACCAGCGCTAGCTTATGGGGTGCTTCGGGTGCCATTTGCAAGCACCCTGCGCCACATTGAGAACTACGCCTCGCCATCACCCCCCTACCCGGGCCTGGGACCGTGAGGCCGCAATTTCGTTCGCCACCGCTCTTATGTAGGAGCGCACCCTGTGCGCGAAAACCAGACGAAGTACCGTCCCCAGTCGCCCACAGGGTGGGCTCCTACAGAGAACTTAGGCCTCGGGGCGTTTCCGCTTGGCGTAGAACTCGGCCACGAAATCGTCCAACTGCCCGGCGACAATCGCGCCTCGCAAGCCGGCCATCAGGCGCTGGTAATGCCGCAGGTTATGCATGGTGGCGAGCTGGCTGCCGAGGATTTCGTTGCAGCGATCCAGATGGCGCAGGTAGGCACGGCTGAAACCGCGGCTGCAGGCATAGCAGTCACAACCTTCCTCGATCACCCGCGTATCCATCGCGTACTTGGCATTGCGGATGCGCAAGGTGCCTTCGTCGGTGAACAGGAAGCCGTTGCGCGCATTGCGGGTGGGCATCACGCAATCGAACATGTCGATGCCGCGGCGCACCGCTTCGACAATGTCCTCCGGCCGTCCCACGCCCATCAGATAACGCGGCTTGTCCTGCGGCAGCAGTGGCACGGTGAAATCCAGCGTGTGATTACGCTCCGCTTCCGGCTCGCCCACTGCGAGACCGCCGACCGCGTAGCCGTCGAAGCCGATATTCACCAGCCCTTCGGCGGAACGGCGACGCAGGTTCTCGTAAACACTGCCCTGCACGATGCCGAACAGCGAATTGGGGTTGTGCAAATCGTCGAACGCCCGGCGCGATCGCTCGGCCCAGCGCAAGCTCAACTCCATCGACGTGGAAGCCACCTTCTCCGTCGCCGGATAGGGCGTGCACTCGTCGAAGATCATCACCACATCGGAGTCCAGCGTCTTCTGGATTCGCATCGACTCTTCCGGCGACAGAAACACCTTCGAGCCGTCCACCGGCGAAGCGAAGGTCACGCCCTCCTCGGTGATCTTGCGCTTGTGCGCCAGCGAGAACACCTGAAAGCCGCCCGAGTCGGTCAGGATCGGCTTGTCCCAACCGATGAACTTATGCAGTCCACCGAACTGCTCGACGATCTCCAGCCCTGGCCGCAGGAATAGATGAAAGGTGTTGCCGAGGATGATCTCCGCGCCAACGTCCTTGATGTCGCGCGGCGTCATGGCCTTGACCGAGCCATAGGTGCCCACCGGCATGAACGCCGGGGTTTCCACGGTGCCGCGGGCAAAGGTCAGACGGCCACGCCGGGCGGCGCCGTCGGTGGCGGAAATGTCAAATTGCAGGGAAGTCATAAGGGGATTATCGCGTGTTTCGGAGGCGGGCCGCTGGACGGCCGGCTGCGGTCAGTCGCCGCGCGGCAGAATCATCATGGCGTCGCCATAGGAGAAGAAGCGGTAGCGCTGTTCGACGGCGTGTCGATAGGCCTGCAACACAAAGTCCCGCCCAGCCAGCGCCGACACCAGCATCAGCAGGGTCGACTGCGGCAGATGGAAGTTGGTGATCAGGCCGTCGATGCTGCTGAATCGGTAGCCAGGGAAGATGAAAATCTGCGTCTCCCCCGCGAATGGCTGCAGCTCGCCTTCGCGACTGGCGCTTTCCAGCGCGCGCACCACGGTCGTGCCCACCGCAACCACGCGCCCACCGCGGGCGCGTGTGCGACGGATCTGCTCCACCAGACTCGCGCCGACATTCAGCCACTCGCGGTGCATCTGGTGATCCTTGATATCGTCGGTGCGCACCGGCTGGAAAGTGCCGGCACCGACATGCAGGGTCACATAGCCGAACTCCACCCCCAACTCGCGCAGCGTCGCCAGCATCCCCTCATCAAAATGCAGGCCGGCGGTGGGCGCGGCGACGGCACCGGGTTCGCGGGCGAACACGGTCTGGTAACGCTCGAGATCGCTCGCATCGGCGTGGCGTTCGATATACGGCGGCAACGGCATTTCGCCAAGCCGCAGCAGCAGGCGCTCCAGCGGATCGGGCGACTCGAAGCGCAGCCGGAAAAACGCACCGTCGCGCCCAAGCACCACAGCATGACTGCCATCAGCCAGCTCGATACGACCGCCCTCCTTCGGCTTCTTGCTCACACCGAGTTGCACAGTGGCTTCGTGCGCACCGGTCACGCGCTCGATCAGGATTTCTACCGCGCCACCGCTCTCCTTGCGCCCATAGAGACGGGCCGGCAACACGCGAGTGTCGTTGAAGACCATCAGATCGCCCTTGCGCAACAACTGGGGCAACTCGCGGAACATGCGGTCCTGCAAGGACTGCGCGTCCACGTCGAGCAGCAACAGGCGGCTGGCCGTGCGTTCGGCCAGAGGCGCCTGCGCGATCAGCTCGGGCGGCAGGTCAAAATCAAAATCAGACTTCTTCAACGGTCGGCCAGTGGGCGGCGGGAAACGGGCCATTATCCCGCACCCCGGCCGCCCAGGCACCTCAACCGGGCAGTTTGCGGTTCTTGCGCCGGCGTATGCCCCATACCAAACCCCCAGCCACCAGCACCAACCCACCCAGCTCCAGCGGCCAGTAACGGCGGACCATGTGCTTGGCCTGCACAACATAATGGTGTCGCTGCATGGCCCGGGCCTTGTCGAAATCGGGCTCTTCGCAGTCGCGCCCGAAGTTCGCCGCCCAATCCACATAGGGGCCTTGCTTCACATAACGCTGATACAGCGCCCCGGCCTTGCGCTCCCGCTCCGATGGCTCCGTCGGCACCGGCTCGCCATAGCCCTGATAGTGGTCGCTGTAATCGGGCGGCCCCTCCAGCATCCAGCCGGTGGCCTGGCACAACACGGCAGCAAAGGCCTGCGAGCGCCGAGGTAGCAGATCGGCGGCGCTGGTCGCTCGGTCGGCGGCCAGATAGCGGTAATGGAAGCGCAGATCGGGCTTGGCGCCGCTTCCGGCAAAGCGCTGGCGCTCGCCATCGGTGACGAACGACTGCTTCAGATCATCGGCGGAATGACCGCTGCCGCCTTGGAAACTCCCACCGATGTCGGTGTAGTCGGGCCCCTGCTCATAACCGAACAGCTCCATGCCCTGCTCGCGCTCGATCTTCGCCGCGGCGTAACGCGCCTCGGCCTTGCCGACGTCCGTCCAGGCATGCTCGCTGTCGCGCACGGCGCCGACAAATTCACGTGCCTTCGTGCGCATGTCCACTTCGCCGAAGCGGCGATCGCCGCTGACCGGGAAATAGCCCAGCGCTTCGTCATAACGTCCGGCACGCATCAAACGCCGCGCCAGCAACCAGCGCAGGTTGTCGGCCAGCGGCGGACTGCCGTAGTAAGGCTCCGGTGCTGCCGACGTGGCGTGCGCAGGTGCCGGCGCGGGCGACGCCGGGGCATGTGCATCGACGAAGGTTTTCAACTCATCGACGTTGAGGACCCGCTCGGCGACATAAGAAGCGTCATTACCATAGCCGACGCCGCTTCCCTCATCCTCGTCGTAAACATTACCGTTGCCGCCTGTCGCATTCGCCGCGTCGTACAGGTGCCCCATCGCTTCCACGTATTCGCCGCGCGCCAAGGCAAGCACACCCTGTTCGCCGACCAGGAGCTTGGTATTGCCGACATCGATGCTGGCTTTCGGATCATCAGCCTTGGGGAAGGCCTTCGCAGCCTCCGCATAAGCCGCCGCCGCAGCCAGCAGATCACCCTTCTGCAAGGCGAGCTTGGCGCGTACCCAACTTGCCAACGGACCGGAAGCTTTGTCCGCCAGCTTGGCGGCCAGATCGTAACGGCCGAGGCGATAGGCCAAGGCGGCCAGGCGATCGGCACCGGCCACCTGATCGAGCCCACGCTGCTCAATCGCCGACACCAACGCCAGCAGGCGAGGATTGGGCTTCGCCGCCTGCGCCGCACCCGCCGATGATTCCGTCACCTCATCGCCTTCTCGCGCCAAGGCGTAGGAGACCAGCAGCCGCTGCGGAACAGGCGCATCGATCAAGGCAACTGCGAGCTCGTCATCCGCCAGCGCATTGGCTGCGATAGCCGCCAGCGACTGTACTGCGCTGTTGGAGCCGTGGCCCGCCTGCGCGGCATACAGCGTGATGGCGCGCTTCAGATCCGCGGGAGCCAGTGCTTGGCCGCAGGTCTCCTTATCGCTCCATAGCTCGCTCCAACCGCACAAGCGTCCCTCGCTGTACAGATAGAGACGTGCTTCTTCACCGAAACTGGATACCGCCAATCCCTGGGTGTCGGCGGCACCATCCACGGCCCGTGTGCGCGCCAGCTCGAAAGCTTTTGCTGCCGCGTCGCGCTCGCGCTTGAATACCTCCGCCTCGCTTGCGTGCGCATGGGCTCGCGCCGCATGAATCCGGCCGAGCATGTAAGCGGCCCACACTGAACGCAGCTTCGCCTGCTCCGGTGGCAGCGCAAGCACCTGCTCGAAACTGGCGATGGCGTGATCCATGGCCTCATCGGTGGCCGGCTCGCACACATCGCCTTGCGCTTTGTCGGCGGCTTCGTCACTGCCTTCGCAAGACATCTCGGCGGCGGCATAGTCCACGGCGCCCGCGGTGTACGCACGCAGATCCGCAGGCAGATCCTTGCCATCCTCATAAGCCTTGCTGCCGGTGTCGGCCTCACGCAGCTTGACCACTGTGGCCCATTGCTCCGGCGACAACCCCTGCGCCTTGGCCATGGCTGCCTGATCATCCTGACTCGGCGACGCATTCGACTCATCCGCCTGCAACGAATCCGTCGGAGGCAGCAGATGGCTCACCTCGAAAGCGAAACTGTTCTGCGGAGTCGCCCTCAACGTGGCTTCGCGGTGATCGAGCAGCTGGCTCGGGAAATCCGGACCGCAGGCCCAGACCACAGCCCCGGTCATGCCAGCCAGTACACCGGCCACTATCCATTTGCGCTTGATCATGGAACTCCTTCCCCTTAGCGACAGCAATACAGCGAATGATGAGGGGAAAGGCAGCGCAGCGGAATAGCTCAGGGCGCAATCACCGGGAGTGCTTTGCCCGTACCGCAGCGAGCCCAGCCTACCGCGCGCTGGCGATGCGCCCGCAACCACCCGTCCTGTGAGCGCTGAAGAAAGAGTTGGCCGTTGCGAGAGCTCAGCGCATAACCATTGACGCCATCCGCCACCGTGCATCCCACCGGCAACTGGATGCCATGCGGCAATCCGATATCCACGTCCCCGTCGTTGCGCAGGATCACGTCAACCATGCCCGGCACTGCCCCATCCTGAAACAACGCCGCCAGGCGATTCGTCAGTGGCAACCCCGTCATCACCGCACGCCAGGTCGGCAGGCTCCAGGCGCGCTCGTCCTGCGGCGTGGGCAGGCGAAACCACACAATGCCCGACAAACCCTTCGGCCGGTCGCTGCGCAACGCGCTCAGCAAAGTCGCCACCTTCGCGGGCGACGCCGCCAGCTCGCTCGCTTCCATGCCGCCTACCAATACGGGGGACTCGCTCTGCACTGCCACGACACGGCCATCGCTATCCCATGCCACCCGTGTCCCGTAGTTGGGCAAGGCCACGCGAAAGGGTTTGCTGCTGCGGGCGGCGAAGCGGTCAATCCAAACTCGCGCCAAGGCATCGTCGAACAAACCGGCGCGCGGCGACTGCACGGCATGCACCTGCAAGATCACTTCGTCGGCTTGCGCGATCACCTTGTCCAGATCACCCGACGACAGCCACGCAGGCAACGCGGTGATCGAAAGCTGGAGTCCGCCCAATGCTTGCCGTAACCGGCCAAGGAAATGGGCGTATGCGGGCAACCGTGCCGTCCCACAGTCGTGATCGATCTCGATGCCGGCCAACGGATAGCCACGCCAGCTATCCCGCAACGCCTGGATCTGCGCGAGCAATGCATCCTCGTCCCACTGCACCAACTGCCCTTCAATGCGGAAGACCAGGATCACCGGCCGATGGGTAGCGGCGAGTGCCGCCCGATCCGTCGCCACCGGCCGCAGTTGCCCACGCGCATCGGTCTGCGCCGCCAGCACCCGCCAATCGCGCACGAGATCGGCTGACTGACCGAGCGCCGTCACGACGGACGAGTTCCATTGGCGCTGCCACACATAAGCGTCCTGCCCGAGCGGTGCGGAGGCCGAATGGCAAGCAGCCAGACATGCGCTCAAAAGCGCCCAAACCCAGCGAACCCCATTCCTGCGCACCATGCATCCTCGCTCAAAGCTTCCAATGGCTGGGCATTCTAGCCATGCGCTCGATCCATAAAAAAACGCCGCCCCGAAGGACGGCGTCGCTTGGTAAGTGCAGAGTCCGGCATCAACCCTTCACGCACAGCACCTGGCGCAAGGTGTGAACCACTTCCACGAGGTCGGTCTGTGCGGCCATCACCGCGTCGATCGACTTGTAGGCGGCGGGCGATTCATCGATCACACCCGCATCCTTGCGGCACTCGACATGAGCCGTTGCCTCGCGGTGCTGGCTGAGCGTGATGCTCTGCTTTGCCGCGCTACGGCTCATCACGCGACCGGCGCCGTGGCTGCAGCTGTGGAAGCTGTCCGCGTTACCCTTGCCGCGCACGATGTAGCTCTTCGTGCCCATGCTGCCCGGGATGATGCCGAGCTCACCCTCGCGAGCGCTGACGGCGCCCTTACGGGTCACCAGCAGCGATTCACCAAAGTGCGTTTCGCGCTGCACATAGTTGTGGTGGCAGTTGACTGCCATCTTCTCCAACTGGAACTTCGGCAGACGGTGGCGCATCTCGTTAAGCACCCGCGCCATCATCGCTTCACGGTTATGGCGCGCGTAGTCCTGTGCCCAGGACACCGCCTCCACGTAATCGTCGAACAGCGGCTCGCCTTCCAGAAAGAAGGCCAGATCCTTATCCGGCAGATGGAAGCCGAGCACACGATGCGCCAGTTCCTCGCGCGCCCGCTCGATGAAGTAGCTACCGATCAGGTTGCCCGTACCACGCGAACCCGAGTGCAGCATCACCCACACCACATCCGCCTCGTCGAGACAGATTTCGATGAAGTGGTTGCCGCCACCGAGCGTGCCCAGCTGATGCTCGACTTTATCGGTGCGGATCTTGCGGTGCTTGGTCTTGATAGCCTCCAGTCGCTGGAACAACCCCGACTGCGTCATGCGCGTCTCGATACCGTCCGGCATCCGGCGATGCTCACCGCCGCGGCCATTGCCGACCGGCACGCCACGCTCGATGCTCGAACGCAGTTGCGCCAGGTTGTCCGGCAGATCGCTGGCACGCAGCGTGGTCCTGACCGCCGCCATGCCGCAGCCAATGTCCACACCGACCGCGGCGGGAATGATCGCCCCGCGCGTCGGCACCACCGAGCCCACCGTGGCGCCCTTGCCCAAATGCACGTCAGGCATCACCGCGACCCAGGGACCGACAAACGGCAGCGCGGCGATGTTCTGCAACTGCTGACGCGCCTGTTCTTCCAGCGGCACGCCTTGTACCCAGCCCTTGATCGGGGTGCTCTTGCTTCCCACGTGCAGGAATTCGTATTGCGAGTTCGTTTCCATATCCAACATTCCTTGATTGGGCGATGCGGCGATTCCGTTCGCCACACCGCTGTTTTACTCCTTCAGCGTGACCAGTTGCTTCAGCACGCCATCCAGGCCGCCGAACACGGTCAGCTTGTCGATCTTCTCGGTGACCTTCTCCAGCGCCTCCAGCTCCTTCAGGCGCATCAGCACCGGGCTCTCCTCGATCAGGCGTGCCGTGTTGAGCAGGGAACGCGTGGCGTTCGCCTCCTCGCGACGGCGGATCACATTGGCCTGGGCCGCCTTCTCCGCCTGCACCACGCTGTTGAGGATGTCCTTCATCTCACCCGGCAGGATCACGTCCTTCACGCCCACGCCAAGCACCTCCAGACCCAGCTCACCGACACGGCCATACACGTAGGCAAAGATGTCCGCGTCCAGCGACGCCTTGTCGCCGAGCAGCTCGTCCAGCGTCTTGGCGGAAACCGCCTTGCGCAGGCCGTACTGCAGTTCGCGGTACAGGTAATCGCTGTACTTGGTCACCTTGGTGCGCGCGGCGACCGGGTCGGTCACGCGCAGGCTGGCGGCCAGGTTCACGCGCAGACTCACCTTGTCGCGGGTCAACAGCTCCTGACCTGATACCTCCAGCGACTGCACGCGCTGGTCGATCACCTCGGCCACCACGTTCCTCTGGAAGTTCCAGAAGGCGTAGGCACCCGGTGCCAGCGTGCGCACCAGCTTGCCGTCGACGAACAACAGACCCGCCGACTCCACCGGCACCTCCACGGTCACCGCCACTTTGCCGAGCGCGCAAAGCTGACGCAGACGGCTAGCGACATCCGCCTCCAGCTCCAGCGTGTCGGCCAGCGACACCAGGCGCAGCTCAACCTGCACCAAATCCTTCCAGTACAGCTTGCGCGTGCCCGGCGCCAGCACATCCTCCAGCTTGCCGTTCTTCAGCACCAGGCCGACCTGGCCCGTGCCGACGTCGGCCACCAGAAAGTGCATCGCCAGCCAGGCGCCCATCTGCGCCATCAGCACCTCGGCGTCGGCACCGGCATATTCGGCGCGCGACACGTTGTGCACGACGACCGCGATGCGGCCGAGCGGGTCGAAGTAGCGATACACGCCCGCGGACAGGACGCCCTGCAGTTGACGGTTGCGGTACAGCAAACCGCGCTCACCGTCGCCGATCACGATTTGCTTGATCCAGAACATGGGAATACTCCTTTCATCCCTAGATTCGATCCGCTTCAGATAATCCATTTGCGCGAGCGGACCGGAGCCGCGCAAAAAAATGTTGAGATAATCGAGAGCGCACTGCCCTCTCCCCCGCGGGATAATCGAATCGGAAATCGCTTTCCTATCGAAAAGATCGAGTAAGGCGGAAGCGCCCCTTTACGTCTGCGTCGCGAAACCCAAGCGCCTCGCCGAGGGAGATGACCATCCACCGGCATCGCTGCGGCAAGCCGCCTCCAATGCCATCCGATCGCCACCTGCCCCGACTCGGGACAAGGGTCCAGCGCCGCACCCGCTGCTTTGTCCAACTGCCGCCTTCCATGACGAACATATCGGACGCCGCACAGGGCGCTTCCTGGGAGGGAACTTTCGTTCCCGGGTCATGACGTTGACAGGTCATGGTTTGGAGCGGGAATCGAACCCGCGACACTCGGTATCCAGCACCGATGCTCTACCCGACTGAGCTATCCAATGTACGACGTACCGGATTCGAACCGGCGACCTCCGGCGATGAAGCCGGCGCTCTTCCAGGCTGAGCTAACGTCGTCGCGCAACACCCTCGTACGAACCTCGGCATACGCTGCGGCAGCGCCGCGCGCACCGGACGGGCTTTGGAACCCGCACCGCTGAAATCCGTCGTTGGATGCTGCGTATTGCCGGCTGTCGCCAACCGGCAATGCGTGTGGGCGCAAACGCCCGAATGCGTGATGAGTACGTTGATCCGCACCGCCCGCGCCGAAGCATTAGGAGCCTGCTCATGCGCCGGTTGCAGCACGCCCCTGCCTCAGCCACTCCATGTAGCCGGATGCTTCAGGGCGGAAGAGAACTTCCGATCGTCGAACTCAGCATCGTGTTTCGATGCATGGTCATCCCTTGCGAACGCCAGAAACAAAATGCCCCCGGGTGTGGCGACCCGAGGGCATTCGCGTTGCCTCGGGAGATCGGGGTGACCGATCTCCGCAGGCGGGATCAGTCGATCAGAAGAAAACCTTTGCCGTGCATGCACCGTTCGTCGCACAGGCGCGGCAATGCATCGCGACTAATGCGCGACAGCAAGGCTGCATTGTGGAGAACGTGCGACATGATCTTTTCCATAGTGAAATCGCCGGCAATGGCGAAGGCCGCGAACATTACGTGATGGCGATTATCGAAGCAAGCGATTTTTTAACGACTACGAATAATTCCTACAACCAACCTTTTTGTCGCGCAAGTCGATAAGCCTCGATGCGATTGGCCGCACCTAATTTACCGATCGCCTCGGAAAGATAATTACGCACCGTGCCATGCGAGAGATTCAATTGCGTGGCGATATCGCTCGCCGACTGGCCCTCGCCGGCCAGGCGCAGCACCTGACGTTCGCGATCGTTCAAAGGATCCGCTTCCGACCATGCCTCGAGAGCGAGCTGCGGATCGATCGCGCGGCCGCCGCGATGAACCATGCGCAGCGCTTCGGCAAGATTTTCTGCAGGGGCATCCTTGAGCAAATAGCCCGACACACCGGCATCCAGCGCGCGGCGCAGAAAACCAGGGCGCGCAAAAGTCGTCACGATGATCACCTTCATCGGCAATTCGTGGCGCTGAATGCGTTGCGCCAATTCCAGACCGGTGAGGCCAGGCATCTCGATATCGGTCACCAGTACGTCCGGTTTGAGCCGCTGCAATTCGCGCCATGCCGCCTCGCCGTCCGCGGCGGTGCCGAGCACTTCGATGTCCGATTCAAGGTTGAGCAGCGCGGATAGCGCGCCGCGCACCATCGCCTGATCTTCGGCCAGCAATACACGGATCATGCGACGCTCCTTGGTGGTTCCACAGCGGTGGCGGCAGCAGCCTGCGACAAAGGCACCCGAACCTGCAGCCGCGTGCCGTGCCTGGCTGGCGAATCGATCTCCAGCACACCACCCAGCGCGCGCACGCGCTCACGCATGCCGCTGACACCATTGCCATGCGCGGCGAGACCGCCGCAACCGTTGTCGCTGATCTGCATATCAAACCTGTCTGGCTCTACAAGAAAACGCACGCTCGCTGACGTGGCATGAGCGTGGCGGTGGATATTGGTGACGGCTTCGCGCAGGACCAGGGCAAGCTGCGCCTCGATGACCGGCGGCAGACTGACCTCAGCCGGCAGCTCCCCCTCGAAGATCATGCCGGACGCTTCCAGCATCAGCCGCGCGGAAATCAGTTCAGCAGCCAGATCGCTGCGCCGCATGCCGGTGACCGCCGCGCGCACTTCAGCCAGCGCGTGCCGCGCAACCTTTTCCACTTCATCCATTTCGCGCTGCGCACGTGCCGGATCTTCCAGTGCAAGGCGGCGCGCCAGTTCGGACTTGATCGCTACCAACGACAGCGTGTGTCCGAGCAGGTCATGCAAGTCGCGACCGATGCGCTCGCGCTCGGCCAGGGTGGCAAGGCGGCGCACTTCGCCCTGCGACAGGCGCAGCTCCGCATCCTTGCGCAGGTTGCGGATGTACAGGAAATTGCTCGAGCCGCCGAGAATGCCGGCGAACAGCACCACCAGCATGATCCACAGCGGTGCGTGCAGCCACAGCACCACAGGCAGTGACAACAACGCCAGGGCAAAGACGCCGACGATCCATACGCGCATCGACGATGTCACCGACAGCGCCGCTCCGGCGCATATCAAGTAACCGAACGCAACGCTGTTGACCGGCCACAAGGCAAAGCCAAGCAACGCCATGCCGCCGATGTACCAGGGCAACCGGCGCATCGGGCCGATATAGACCTGCGCCTGCAGATACAGGTACACCGGCATGGTGAGCACGGTCGGCAGAAACCACGACCAGGCAAAACCCTGCGCACCCAGCGGCACCGCGATCAGCATCACCACCCACAGCGCCTGGCCGAAGGCGGAGCGCAGCAGGAACATCGGCGAACGCAACTGGCCGATGAGTGAGTCGGGACGCGGGGTAAGCCAGGCGTACATCAGACGGCGTGGGGCGTGTCGATGGCGGCGATCGCGTCCTGCGTTTCGCCGTTGCGTGGTTCCGCACGCGCCGCCTGCGGCATGGCATGCGGCAAGGGCACCGTCACCAGCAAGGTCGTACCCTTGCCACGGGCCGAATCGATACTGAGGTTGCCCCCGATGGCGCGCACGCGCTCGCGCATGCCGCACAGGCCGTTGCCGTCCTGCACGATCCCGCCGCGGCCATCGTCGGTGATGCGCAGCTGCAGCACGTGCCCATCGCGCTGGAACTCGATGCGCGCACGGCTGGCCTGCGCGTGCCGCGCGATATTGGTGGCCGCCTCGCGCAACACCAGTGACAGGCAGCGCTCGATATCCAGCGGCATGCCCCGTGGCGGCGCGGCGTAATCCAGGTGAACAGCCGACGACTCCAGCAGCAGGCGCGCCGAGGCCAGTTCGGCGGCGAGATCGGTAGCGCGGATGCCGGTCACCGCCGAGCGCACTTCCGCAAGAGCGTGACGCGCCACTTTTTCCGCTTCCGCCACTTCACGCCGCGCGGCTTCGGCATCGCGATCGAACAGCTTGCGTGAAAGCTCCAGCTTGAGCGTGATCAGCGACAGCGTGTGCCCCAGCAAGTCGTGCAGATCGCGGCCGATACGTTCGCGCTCTGCCGTGGCAGCTAGGCGGCGTACTTCTTCCTGCGACAGCTTGAGCGCCGCATCCTTTTCGTGCTCGATGCGTTCGACGTGGCTGACGGTGCCGATGATCAGCGTCATGCATGGCACCGCCAACAACACCTGCCAGGGATACCCCACCGCCGAAGCCACCAGCACGAATAGCGCATTGAGTCCCATCAGCCATAGCAACAACAGCGAGACGCGACGCGAATTGGACAGGCTGCAGGAAACGCAGCCGTAGATGAAATAGGTGACCCCACTCGGGTACCACGGCAACAGCGCAATGCTCAGACCCGCCAGGCCAAGCGCATAACGTGGCGCCGTACGGCGCGGCGCCAGCATCACCTTGGCGAACAGCAGTAGGAATAGCGGGTAGGACGCCAGGGTGATCAACAGCCAGCGCAAGGTGAAACCGTCACCAAACGCCGGCGTGATGAATACCCATGCCGACCACAGCAGATGCACCGCCTCTGCCCAAGGCGACTTACCCTGCCGCCGGATCGCGGCAACGCGCGAATCCGGCGCTGGAACGAGCCATGCGTGAAGCCAGCCGAGCATCGCCATCACCATCCCCTAAGAACCCGTTCGCATGCTACTTCAACCGAACCGGCGCAGGCGGCGCGCCGCCAGCATCACGAAGCCCACGGTGTAGACCAGCAGGGTCACCACATGCGGCCAGAACGCGCCCTGCTCCAGCCCCACCGCGGACAGTGCCAGCTGATTGAGGTGATAACTCGGCCATACCGGCGCCAGTTGCTGGACCAGCTTCGGCATCATGCTCAAGGGGAACCAGAGGCCGGAAAGAAACGCCATCGGCAGATAGATCAGGTTGACCACGCTAGGCGCGCCTTGCCCTTTGATGAGGGTGCCCAGCAGCAGACCCATCGCACAGAACGGCAGTACGCCGAACAGGTCAGTAACAAACAGCGAGAGCATTTGCGTCAACGTGAGCGGCACATGCGCCAGCAGGGTTGCCATCAACAGCAGCAACACCGAAACCGTCGCAGCCACCAGCATCGCCATGGACATCTTGCCGAGCAGATAGGCCCCCGGCGGCATTGGCAACGCACGCTTGAGCATCATCAGACCGTTGTCGCGCTCCATCGACAGCGCCAGGCCGAAACCGAACAAGCCCGGCGCCATCACACCAAAGGTGCCGTACGCGGCCAGCAGATAACGCGGTGCATCGGCGCCGTTGGCGCGACCAAGCACGATACCGAACATCAGGTAGAACACCGTGGGCAGCATCACTGTCGGTATCAGGAAGCCCGGGCTGCGCAGATAGCGGAGGCATTCGGCGCGCGCTTCTTCCAGATAGGCGCCGATCACGCGGCGTAACGGCATGCTGGCGTCGGCATGCGTGGTGGGCAGGGTCGAGATCACGGCGTTCATCAGGCGGCCTCGCGTTGTGGATCGGCCGATGCATCGGCCTCACGGGTGAGTTCAGTGAAGGCTTCGGCCAGACCGGCGCGCTGCACTTCCAGTTCGCTGAGTTGCGCGTCGGCATCCAGCAGGCGCCGCACCAGCGCTTCCGCGCTATCGGTGGACAGCCACAGACGCTCGCCTTCGCGACGCGCCTCCGCTACTTCCGGCCAGGCGGAAACCGCAGCGGGGTCGAGCCGAGTGATGCAACGCACACGCTTCAAGGCCACGCGTGCGCGCAACTGATCAACCGTGCCTTCGCTGATGATCTTGCCGCGCGCCATCACGCAGACGCGATCGGCGAGTACCTCGGCTTCTTCCAGGTAGTGCGTGGTCAGCACCACGCTGCATCCTTCGGCGATCAGATGGCGGATCGCCGCCCACAGCTTCTGCCGCGCCTCGATATCCATACCCACGGTGGGCTCGTCGAGAAACAGCAGTTCCGGCCGACCGCAGAGCGCCAGCGCGAATTGCACGCGGCGCTGCTGTCCACCGGAAAGCTTGGCGTAGGGTCGCCGCAGCAGATCGGTAACACCGGCCAGCGCGGCGCTTTCCTGCACGCTGCGCGGTGCCGGGTAGTAGCTCGCGGTCAGGCGGATCAGCTCACCGACGCGCAGCGTGGGCGGCAGCGTGGCCGACTGCAACATCACGCCGATGCGGCGGCGCGCCACGATCTGTTGCGGATCCTGGCCGAACAATTCGACCTGCCCCGCATCCGCACGCACCAAGCCAAGCAGCAAGCTTATGGCAGTGCTTTTGCCCGCACCGTTCGGACCCAGCAGCGCGAGCAATTCGCCGCGATGCAACATCAAATCGAGTCCATCGACGGCCGTGAGCGCACCGTAACGTTTTACGACAGATGCCAGACGTGCAACCGGTATCGCAGTGGTATTCATAGCTCTCCCTCCGTGGATGGAATGCTAGGCAGCACAAGGCCTGGCAGGCAGTCGCCGACGTCAGCCAGCGCAGGTGACAGGCGTCATGCCGGGGGTTACGGCGCTGACAAAGGCACGTTATCCTCGACGAATCGTCGCTACGGTTTTTTATGCGACGCACCTGACTGGATGGACCAGACAGGCATGGAGAACACGGTTCGTTGATGTGTTCTCCCGAGCATTCATTTCGGTGTTGGCAGGCCGCGCCATTTCCCCATGGCACGCCTGCGTACTTTGAGGAGGAGCCATCATGGGTGTGATCGATCAGCTGCGCGAACTGCGCGAATTCGGCGGCGCGCCGCAGACCACCGGCCTGGACGACGCCATCATCGAGCGCTTCGCCGCGAGTCACCCCCAGTTGGCACAGGCCGTCAACGAAGCGGTGGCACAACATCGCGCGCTGCGCGCGGAGTTCGGTGATTTCCTCAAGCTCGACGAAGCCGAACAGTTGAAGCAGGCGCAAGCCGGCTTTGTGAATTTCTATCCCGACGACGGTATCAATCCGTACCTGCCGGCCGCCGCGCGCGGTCCGTGGATCGTCACGCTCAAGGGCGCGGTGATTCACGACAACGGCGGCTACGGCATGCTCGGCTTCGGCCACAACGACGAAGCGATCCGCGAAGCGATGAGCCGTCCGCAAGTGATGGCCAATGTGATGACGCCGAACCTGTCGCAGATGCGCCTCGCCAAGGCGCTGGATCGCGAACTCGGCCGCAACCGCGGCGGCAATCCCTATGCGCGCTATCTGTGCCTCAACTCGGGTTCGGAATCGGTGTCGCTGGCCTGCCGCATCGCCGACGTCAATGCCAAGCTGATGACCGAAGCCGGCGCGCGCTACGCCAACCGCACCATCAAGCGTCTCGCGGTGAAAGGCGCGTTCCATGGCCGCACCGAGAAACCGGCGCTGTATTCGGATTCCACGCGCAAGACCTACCAGCAGCATCTCGCCAGCTATCGCCACGAAGACACGCTGATCACGGTATCGCCGTACGACGTCGCGCAGCTCGAAGCCGCCTTCGCCGACGCCGACAAGCACGGCTGGTTTATCGAAGCCATGTTCCTCGAGCCGGTGATGGGCGAAGGCGACCCCGGCCGCGCGTTGACGCCGGAGTTCTACAAGTCCGCGCGTGCGCTCACCGAGTCGCACGGTTCGCTGCTGCTGGTCGATTCGATCCAGGCCGGCCTGCGCGCGCATGGCGTGCTTTCGATCACCGACTATCCCGGCTTCGAGCAGCTGCCGGCACCGGACATGGAAACCTTCTCCAAGGCGCTCAACGCCGGCCAGTATCCGCTGTCGGTGCTGGCGGTCAGCGAGCGCACCGCCGGTCTGTACCGCAAGGGCATCTACGGCAACACCATGACCGCCAACCCGCGCGCACTCGACGTCGCGCTGGCTACGCTGGACCAGCTCACCGATGCGGTGCGCGGCAACATCCGTGAGCGCGGCAAGGAATTCGTCGACAAGCTCAACCTGCTGAAGAACGAACTGGGCGGCCTGATCACCAAGGTGCAGGGCACCGGCCTGCTGTTCTCCTGCGAGCTGTCGCCCGACTTCAAGTGCTACGGCGCCGGCTCCACCGAGGAATACATGCGTGAACGCGGCGTGGGCGTGATCCATGGCGGCGTCAATTCGCTGCGCTTCACCCCCCACTTCAACGTCACCAGCGCCGAGGTCGACCTGGTGGTCGCCGCGGTGCGCCAGGCACTGCTGCAGGGTCCGCGCAAGGTCAGCGCCGAGGCGGCCTGAGGCCGGCGGCTTCCCTCATGCTGCGGCGGCGCTGAACGCCAGCCCGTCGCAGCATGAATCGAAAGTGCACGAAACCTGCCCTCCCCCTCTAGCCAAAGCCGCGCACCGGCATAGACTTGCGACGCCGGCGCTCGCCGGTCATCCAGGAGGGTCTCCGCCATGTCTTTGCGTTTCAGCTTGATCGCCGCCAGCGCCGTACTGGCCTTTGCCGCAACGTCCGCGTTCGCTTCGCCGCAGGCTGCCAGCACCACGGCCGCCGCTCCGGCCAAGAAGGAACTCAGCTCGTCGCAGCAGCACATGTCCGACTGCAGCAAGCAGGCCAAGGGCAAGAAGGGTGACGAGTTCAAGTCCGCCGTCAGCGCCTGCATGAAGGGCGAACCCGCCGCCGCACCGACGGCCAAGCAGACGCAGCAGGAAAAGATGAAGAGCTGTAACGTCGACGCCAAGGCCAAGGCCTTGAAGGGCGACGCCCGCAAGTCCTTCATGAAGGACTGCCTCAGCAACCATCCGTAATCGCTCTATCAGCTACGAGCTGCCGCGAGGCGTCGTTCCCAGGAACGACGCCTCGCGCGTTTTGGGCAGGAGCAAAAGCGAAAGCACTACGACGCAGAAAAACGTCCTCCCAACGCCTGACACTGGAAAAGGCGCAGCTACAAAGCACGCCGCCTGCTCTCAGGCCATTTCTCTTTGGTTACTTTCTCTTGACTCCGGGCATCCATGCCCTCCGCCCTTCGGGCCAGCTGCGCTGTTCGCACCCGCTCCTGCGGGTGCGTGGGCCAGCAAAGAGAAAGTGACCCGGACCGCGGCAGCGGTTCGGAAGCCCGCGGCAGGCGAGCCCGGTCGCGACAGCGCGACAATCGAAGCGCTTCACTACTGGATGACCAGCTTCGCTGTTGTGAAGCGCCTCCGGCCTTCGCCGAAATGACGATGTAGGAGAGTGCGTCGCGAGATCGGATCCACTTCCCAAGGGATGACGAAAGAGAAGCAGCGTCGCGAGCATCCCCACCCCCTCCTGCGCCACAATCGGAAAATCCAGCCCCGCAGGAACCCCCATGAAGATCGTCGAAGTCCGCCACCCCCTGATCCAGCACAAGCTCGGCCTGATGCGCCGCGCCGGCATCAGCACCAAGGAATTCCGCGAACTCGCTTCCGAAGTCGCCGCGCTGCTCACCTATGAGGCCACCAAGGATCTGGAAACGGTGGAGCAGCACATCGACGGCTGGGCCGGTCCGCTGACGGTGCATCAGATCAAGGGCAAGAAGATCACCATCGTGCCGATCCTGCGCGCGGGCCTGGGCATGCTGCCCGGCGTGCTGGATCTGATTCCCGCCGCCAAGGTCAGCGTGGTCGGCCTGCAGCGCGACGAGGAAACGCTCCAGCCGATCGCCTACTACGAGAAGCTCACCGGCCGCATGGACGAGCGCATCGCGCTGATCGTCGACCCGATGCTGGCGACGGCAGGCACCCTGGTCGCCACCGTGGACATGCTCAAGGCGGCGGGCTGCAAGCGCATCAAGGGGCTGTTCCTGGTCGCCGCACCGGAGGGCCTGAAGCGGATCGAGGCGGCGCACCCGGATGTCGAGATCTACACCGCCGCCATCGACCAGCGCCTCAACGAGCACGGCTACATCCTCCCGGGCCTGGGCGACGCCGGCGACAAGATCTTCGGCACCAAGCAACTACCAGCAGGCTGACTAGCTCCCCTGTAGGAGCCCACCCTGTGGGCGACCGGGAGGCTGACATCCTCGCAACACCTTTCGCGCACAGAGTGCGCTCCTACCCTCCAGGCTGAGAATCCTTTCTCAGAACTGTCGTAAAATCTTGCTAGCCTCGCCCGCTGGAGGATCCGTCCGGATCCCATGAGGGAGTGGGAAAGATGGAAGCAACGTTTGCACGGCGCGCCCTATGGGCGGCGCTGCTAGGTGTCGTTTCGATCACGTCGGCGCAGGCCGCCGACCTCAGCATCAGCCAGTTCCGCGTGCGCGGCCCGGCGGGCGGCAACGATGAGTTCGTCGAACTGTTCAACGGCGGCAGCGCCGCGCTCGACGTCTCCGGCTTCAAGTTCAATGCCTCCAACAACAGCGGCACCACCGGCACCCGCCTGACGTTTCCGGCGGGCACCTCGATCGCCCCGGGTTGCCATCTGCTGCTGACTAACGGCGCGAGCGGCGGCTACTCCGGCAGCGTCGCCGGCGATCTCAAGTACAGCACGGGCGTGACCGATGACGGCGGCCTCGCCATCCTCGACACCAGCGGCCAGTTGGTGGACCAGGTCGGTCTCTCTGCCGGCTCGGCTTACAAGGCCGGCACGCCGCTGACTTCGCTGGGCTCCACCAATGCGGACAAGAGCTACGGCCGCCAGACCAATGGCGCCGGCCTGCCGCAGAACACCGGCGACAACCAGGCGGACTTCGTGGTGGTGACGCCCACCGCACCGCATAACGCCAGCAGCCGCTGCGCGGTGATGAACCTGGCCCTGTCGATCGCCGATACCAGCGTGACCGTGCATGGCGCCGGCAACCTGACCATGCCGTTCGCCGTCACGCTCAACCAGCCCGCGCCCGCGGGCGGCGTCAGCGTGCACGTGGCTACGCAGGACGACAGCGCCACCGTCGCCAACGGCGACTACGACGCCGTCGACACCACGCTGACCATTGCCGAAGGACAGACCCAGGCAAGCTTCAATGTGGTCGTGCATGGCCGCACCACCGGTGCGCCTGACAAGGCTTTCCTGGTCAAGCTGAGCCAGCCCAGCGGCGGTGTTTCGCTGGCCCGTGACAGTGCGATCGGCGCGATCCTGTACGACATTCCGGTCGCCGCGGAGATCTGGGAAATCCAGGGCCGCGAACAGACCTCGCCGCTTGTCGGCAAGTCGGTGAAGACCAGCGGCAATATCGTGACCGCGGTGGGCCCTGCCGGCTTCACCATGCAGACGCCGGACACCCGTGCCGACGCCGACCCGCTCACCTCCAACGGCATCTACGTGTTCACCGCCAGCAAACCGACCGTGGCTATCGGCGATGTGGTGGACGTGGATGCCACGGTCGACAACTACTACCACCTGACCGAGCTGAAGAACGCCAAGGTCAATGTCACTTCGCACGGCACTGCACTGCCGGCGCCGGTGGTGTTCGACCGCAAGACGCCCTCTTCCGATCCCGACAAGCTCTCCTGCGGCGCCACCAACTTCCAGTGCTTCGTGGGCATGCGCGTGGTGATCGAGCACGGCATGATCAACACCGGCAACAAGCGCTTCAGCACGCAGCCGTTCGCCGAAGTGAGCATCACCGCCAACGGCAAACGCTCGCTGCGCCAGCCTGGCGTACGCTACGGCGTGGCGGTGCCGGACGGCGTCGATCTGCCCAACTGGAGCGGCAACCCGGAAGTGTTCAAGATGAACACCGCCGATTTCGGTGCAGTGCCGGTGAATACCCCGTACGTCGCTGGCACCACCTTCCGCGCGGAAGGCGTGATCTCCTATGACTTCGGTGCGTACACCTTCATCCCCACCTCGATCACGGTGAAGCACGCCGCGCCGATGCCGCGCGCGGTCACGCCGACGCCGGAGCGCGCGCTGCGTATCGGCGCGTTCAATACCGAGCGTTTCTGCGATAGCGAGTTCAACACCACCTTCACCTGCAGCGGCAACAGCAAGGAGCCGACGCCGGCCGAAGTGGCGCTGAAGACGCAGCGCCTGTCCGCCTACATCGGCGGCGTGCTGAAGCTGCCGGACGTGCTGTCGGTGGAAGAAGTGAAGAGCCTCACCGTGCTGCAGGGTCTGGCCAAGCAGCTCGGCGACGACTACCCGGCGAAGTACGAGGCCTACCTGGTACCGGGCCACGATCCGAGCGGCATCAACGTGGGTTTCCTGGTGCGCAGTGACCGTGTGCGTGTGTTGTCGGTGCAGCAACTTGCCGCGGACGAAACCTGGAATGACAACGGCAACACTGCCTTCATCCACGATCATCCGCCGCTGCTGCTGACGGCCGAAGTGCGCGGCATGCGCTTCCAGGTGATCTCGGTGCATCCGAAAGCACGCACCAATGTCGACAAGAACGACGCCAGCGCCACGCGCGACCGCCAGAAGCGCTTCGAGCAGTCCACGTCGCTGGCGCGCCAGGTGCAGAGCCTGCAGACCCGCTTCCCATCGCAGCCGCTGCTGGTGGTCGGCGATTTCAACGCCTATCAGTTCAGCGATGGCTGGGTCGACGTGGTCGGCATGATCTCGGGCAAGTACAAGGACAGCGAGAACCTGCTCAAGCTTGGCCGCAATATCGTGCAGCCCGCACTGTGGAATGCGGTGGAGTCGGTGCCGGAGAACGATCGCTATTCGTTCCTGTTCACTGAGAAGTTTGGCGAGATTCAGGGCTACACCAAGGCCGGCACCGGCAACTCCGGCCGCGAAGTGCCGACAGTGCAGGTGCTCGATCATGCGCTGCTGAACCGCGCCGCCGCGCGCCGCTTCATCCAGATGCAGTACGGCCGCGCGGATATCGATGCCCCGGTGCAGACCGAGATGGATGCCGCCAATGCGCCGGACGGGACCAAGGCCATCGGTGCTTCCGACCATGATGGTCTGGTAGTCGACCTGTTCGCGCCGGCAATGTTCGACCCGCATGGCGATCACGATCATGGCCACGGCCATGACGATCGCGACAACGGGCATGGCAAGGAACAGCACGGCCACTGAGGCTTCAGCATCTCGGCCTAGTAACCCCCGCCTGTCGCCAGGCGGGGGTTTTCGTTTCCGGTCCTGGCCGGAGTCATCCACCCGACACATTCGGGTGCGATCTTGCTGCACTGCACGCCTGTACCGGCGCTGCCGGCTATGGATGGCCACCTCGCTGTTTCAGTGTTCACCCCAATTGAGTAAGTGCGATGGGCCGACTTCGTCATGGTCCCCTCCACCCGGGCCGTACCCGCACGAGCCGTCCTGTCCTTATGCCTGTGCCGCCGCGCAAGGATTCACGTCACGACGTGCTGGAGCGCGCGCTGGTGCCTGGGAATCTGTTGCCGGTGTTCCAGCCGCTGATGCGGCTGGACACGCTTGAAGTGGTGGCCCATGAGGGCCTGAGCCGCTGCGCCTTCGCGCCGGACACGGTCAGCATGCTCGACCTGCTCGATATCGCCCGCGCCGAAGGACGTCTGGCCGATCTGGAGTTGCACGCCGCACGCACCATCAGTACCGCATTCACCGCATCGGCGGCCAGCGGCCGCCTGCTGGTGAATCTGAGCGCGCGCGCCATCCTGCAGGACCTGATACGCCCGGACGATGTGCTGGCCGCGCTGGTCGCTGGCGGCCTCGATCCGGCCCGCGTCACCATCGAAGTCACCGAACGCGATGTGGTGGCGAACCCGGTGCTGCTTGCCGACGCGCTCGGTTACCTGCGCGCGCATGGCATGCGCATCGCTCTGGATGATTTCGGCAACGGCCATTCCAACTTCGAGATGTGGAACGAGATCCACCCGGATATCGTCAAGATCGACCGCTACCTCATCAACGGCCTCTCGCGCAGCGCCGAACGCCTGGCGATCGTGCGCGCCCTGTGTCAGGTCGCGGAGACGCTGGGTACCGACCTGGTCGGCGAAGGCGTGGAAGATCCAGCAGACCTGCGCCTGATCCGCGAGCTAGGTATCCCCTACGCACAGGGTTTCCTGATCGGCTATCCGGCGAACGCACCGGTGGCGGAACCGCGCGACGAAGCGCGCCAGGCGCTGCTGACGCCTTCTGTCCCGGTGCATCCGCGCCCGCGTGGCCCGGTGACGCAGCGGCCTACCCAGGTCGGGCATCTGGCGATGGACGCACCCTCAGTCGACCCGCGGCAGAGCAACGATGAAGTGATGGCTCTGTTCGTCGACTATCCCGAACTGCATGCGGTGGCGGTAGTGCAGGACGGACGCCCGATCGGCCTGATCAACCGGCGCCTGGTCAACGAACGCATGGCGCAACCTTTCGCACGCGAACTGCTGGCGCGCAAATCCTGCACGGCGCTGATGAATCACGCGCCGCTGGTATGCGACGAGCAGCGCAGTCTTGAGAGTCTCGCCGATGTGCTGCGCGGTGAAGACCAACGCTATCTGAGCGACGGCTTCATCGTTACCAGCGGTGGCCGCTATCGCGGGCTGGGTACCGGCGAGTCCCTGGTGCGCCGGGTCAGCGAGCTGCGCATCGACGCGGCGCGTCACGCCAACCCGCTTACCTTCCTGCCGGGAAACATTCCCACCACCGAACACCTCGCACGCCTGCTGGGCGGTAGCGAAGCATTTGCGGTCGCGCATGTCGATCTCACCGACTTCAAGCCCTTCAACGACCGCTACGGCTATTTCCGCGGCGACGAAATGATCCGCCTGCTATCCGGCGTGCTGAGCGAGCATGTCGACCCGGCGCTGGACTTTATCGGCCATATCGGCGGCGACGACTTCGTCGTGCTGTTCCAGAGCGAGGACTGGGTGGCGCGCTGCCAGCGCATCATTGAGAGCTTCAACGCGCGCGCGGGAGCGTTGTTCGATCCGATCGACCGTGCACGTGGCGGACTGCGCGGCAAGGATCGCCGCGGCGAGCCGCAGTTCTTTCCGTTCACCACCGTGGTGATCGGCGCCGTCCAGGTGCTGCCGCCGCTGCCGCAACGCGCCGAATCCATCGCTACGTTGGCGGCCCGTGCGAAACGCCATGCCAAGCGCGCCAACGTGGGCTTGCATGTGTTCTCGCGCTCGGTGGCATCGCTGGCGCAGCCGGTCTGACCGCGCCAGCAACCTCAGTCAACCGCGGAAGCGATCCGTCGCTTCCACCAGTTCGGCGGTGATGCCGGGTTCCAGTGCCGAGTGGCCGGCGTCCGGCACGATGCGCAGGTCGGCCTCCGGCCAGGCGCGATGCAGGTCCCATGCGCTGCGCATCGGGCACACCACGTCGTAGCGGCCCTGCACGATCACCGCGGGAATCTTGCGGATGCGCTCCACGTTACGCAGCAACTGATCGTCGTGCTCGAAGAAGCCGCCATGCACGAAGTAGTGGCATTCGATGCGCGCAAAGGCCAGGGCAAACTCGTCCTCACCACTGGAAGCGATGTGATCCGGGTCCGGATACAGATAACTGGTGGCGCCTTCCCACACCGACCATGCACGCGCTGCTTCCACGCGCACCCTGGCATCGCTACTGGTCAGGCGGCGGTAGTAGGCGCTCATCAGATCGCCGCGCTCGACCTCGGGGATCACGCTGAGATAGGTTTCCCACGCATCCGGGTACAGCGCGTCACAGCCCTTCTGATAGAACCATTCGAGCTCCCAGCGCCGCAGCATGAAGATGCCGCGCAGCACCAGCTCGGTGACCTTGTCCGGATGCGTCTGCGCATAGGCCAGCGCCAGCGTCGAACCCCACGAACCGCCAAATACCTGCCAGCGGTCGATACCCAGGTGCTCACGCAAGCGCTCGATGTCGCTGACCAGATGCCAGGTGGTGTTGTCGGTCAGTTCCGCATGCGGCGTGGACCTGCCGCAGCCACGCTGGTCGAACAGCACGATGCGGTACACCTTCGGATCGAAGAAGCGGCGATACTTCGGATTGGTGCCGCCGCCGGGACCGCCATGCAGGAACACCACCGGCTTGCCGTGGGGATTGCCGCTCTGTTCGTAGTACAGCGTATGCAGGTCGGAGACCTTGAGCATGCCGCTGTCGAACGGCTCGATCTCGGGGTAAAGCGTGCGGCGGTCCTGGGCCATGGGGCGGCTCCTCAAGCAGCGATCAGAGCTGAAAAGGCTAGCATGCCGACGGCGCCACTTGCCCCTGTCGCCCTTTAGCGGGAAGCCATCAGAACACCTTGCCGGGATTCAACAGCCCCTTGGGATCGAACACCTGCTTCACCCCGCGCATCAGCGCGATTTCCGCCTCGCTGCGCGTGCTGCCGAGGTAAGCCTTCTTCACCAGACCAATGCCATGCTCCGCCGAGATGCTGCCGCCGTGGCGCTGCAACGTGTCGGCCAACAACTTCGTGACGTGCTCGCATTGCGCGATGAAATCGGCGTCGCTCAATCCCTCTGGCTTCAGCACATTGATGTGCAGGTTGCCGTCGCCGATATGGCCGAACCACACCACCTCGGCCTGCGGGTATTCGCGGCCCAGCAGCGCCTGAATCTCCTGGAGGAATACTGGCAGCGCGCTGATGCGCAGCGAGATGTCGTTCTTGTAAGGGCGATGCGGCGCCAGGCTTTCGGTGATGCCTTCGCGCAGGCGCCACAGTGCGGCAGCCTGTGCTTCGCTCTGGGCGATCACGCCATCGCTGATCCAGCCTTGTTCCGCGCCATGCTCGAATACGGCCAGCGCGGCATCCTCGTCGGCATCGAATTCGGTAACGACGTAGTAGGAATGCTCACCGTCGATGGCCCGCTGCGCACCGTGCGCCAGCACATGCTTGAGTGCAACATCGGTGAAGAACTCGAACGCCTGCAGATTCAACTTGACGCGGAACAGCGCAAACACCTGCATCAGCGCGGCCATATCCGGCAATGCGAGGAGCATCACCTGCGAAGCCGGCGGCGGCTCGGTCAGCTTCAGGGTGGCTTCCACCACCACACCGAGCGTGCCTTCGGAACCGATCATCAATTGGCGCAGGTCGTAACCGCTGGAGTTCTTGATCAAGCCGCGGTTGAGGTCCAGCCGTTCGCCGTTGCCAGCAACCACCGTCAAGCCGGCGATCCACTCGCGCGTATTACCGTAGCGGATCACACGAATGCCACCGGCATTGGTGGCGATATTGCCGCCGATGGAACAGGAGCCGCGCGCGGCGAAGTCGACCGGATAGATCAGCCCGTGCGCACGCGCCGCGTCATGCACCGCCTGCAGGCTGATGCCGGCTTGCACGGTGAGTGTGCGATCGACCGCGTCGAAGCCGAGCACGCGGTTCATCCGCTCCAGACTCAGCACCAGCTCCCCATTGGCTGCCACGGCACCGCCCGACAGACCGGTGCGCCCGCCCGAAGGCACCACGTAGATCCGGTGCTCATTGGCCCAACACACGATGGCCTGCACCTCCTCCACGCTGGCCGGCAACGCCACGGCCAGTGGTGCCGGCATCCAGCGCCGGGTCCAGTCGCGGCCGTAGTGCTCCAGGTCGGAAGGCTCGGTAAGCAGGCGCAGCGCCGGCAGGCGGCCGGCGAGATCGGCCAGGACGGGATGGGCCAGGGATGTAGCGGTCATAGCGGCTCCAGGGACGTCCGCCCAGCCTGCCAGCCGCAGGCGTTGCGGTCCAGTGCTGCGGTGCCGCATAGTGCCGCTTTGCGAACTCTGCCCGGCACTCATGAAAACCTCGTATCCGAAAGAAGACATCAAGGTCCTGCTGTTGGAAGGCGTCAGCCAGAGTGCAGTGGAAAGCTTCCGCCGCGCTGGCTACAGCCAGATCGAATTTCACGAGAAGTCGCTGCCGGAAGCGGAACTCAAGGCGCGCATCGCCGAGGCCCATATCGTGGGTATCCGCTCGCGCAGCCACCTCACCAAGGACATTTTGGAAAACGCGCGCCGCCTGATCGCGGTGGGCTGCTTTTGCATCGGCACCAATCAGGTGGATCTGGAAGCGGCACGCGCGCTTGGCGTTCCTGTGTTCAACGCGCCCTACTCCAACACCCGCAGCGTGGCCGAGCTGGTGATCGCCGAGGCGATCATGCTGTTGCGCGGCATTCCGCAGAAGAACGCGCTATGCCATCGCGGCGGTTGGACCAAGTCGGCTGCGGGCAGCTTTGAGACACGCGACAAGGTGCTGGGCATCGTCGGCTACGGTCATATCGGCACGCAGATCGGCGTGCTGGCCGAGGCGCTGGGCATGCGGGTGATTTTCCATGACGTGGAGACCAAGCTGTCGCTGGGCAATGCCCGCGCCGCCAGCAGCCTGGACGATCTGCTGGAACGCGCCGATGTGGTGACCCTGCATGTGCCGGAAACGCCCGCGACCAAGCTGATGATCGGCGCGACCGAGCTGGCCAAGATGCGCAAAGGTTCGTTGCTGATCAACGCTTCGCGCGGCACGGTGGTGGATATCGATGCACTCGCCGCGGCCCTGCGCAGCGAGCATCTGGCCGGCGCGGCGGTGGACGTGTTTCCGGTGGAGCCCAAGGGCAATGACGATGCCTTCGTGTCGCCGCTGGTCGGCATGGACAACGTCATCCTTACCCCGCATATCGGCGGCAGCACACTGGAGGCGCAGGACAACATCGGTATCGAAGTGGCGAGCAAGCTGGTGCGCTACAGCGACAACGGCTCCACCCTGTCAGCGGTGAACTTCCCCGAAGTGACCTTGCCCGAGCATCCGAACAGCCGCCGACTGCTGCATATCCATCGCAACGTGCCGGGTGTGCTGTCGCGCATCAACGAGCTGTTCTCGGCGGGCAATATCAACATTGACGCTCAGTTCCTGCAGACCGATCCGCAGGTGGGTTACGTGGTGATCGATGTCTCCGCGGATGAAGCGCAGGCGGCCATCCTCAAGGACAAGCTCGCTGCCATTCCGGGCACGTTGCGCAGTCGCGTGCTGTACTGACGGCGCACCGGCTGGCGGGCACACACGCGTCCTTCACTGGCAGGCGGCGTAACGTGATGTTCCCGTCGGCGACGTCGCCGGCATCGACAGCAGTCGCATCATGGGCACAGTGGCGTTACCGGAACGGATGACGGAGATCGAGATCACCGTACCGGGTGGTCCCGACGTGCTCCAGCCGCGTACCGTGCCCACGCCCTCGCCTGGGCAAGGCGAATTGCCTGGTACGCGTCGAGGCGGCCGGCGTGAATCGGCCCGATGTCATTCAGCGATTGGGTAACTACCCCATGCCGCCCGGCGCGCATCCCACACCCGGGCTGGAGATAGCTGGCGAAGTCGTCGCCATCGGCGAAGGCGTTACCGGCTTTGCGCTGGGCGACATGGTGTGCGGCCTCACCAATGGCGGCGGCTACGCCGAGTATTGCGCGCTCCCCGCGGGCCAGACCCTGCCACGGCCGCGCGGACTGACGTCGGTGCAGGCTGCCGCGATACCGGAAACCTTCTTCACCGTGTGGGCCAACCTGTTCCGCATCGGGCAGGCCGCCAAGGGACAGCACGCGCTCATTCATGGCGGCACCAGCGGCATCGGCACCACGGCGCTGATGCTGTGTCGCGAATTTGGCATCCACGCATTCGCCACGGCCGGCAACGAGCGCAAGTGCGCGGCGATCCGTGAGCTGGGCGCGGAAGCCATCAACTACCGCGAAGAACACTTCGCCCTCGCCGTGCTCAACAAAACCGACGGCCACGGCGTCGATGTGATTCTCGACATCATGGGTGGTGCTTATTTCGAACGGAATCTGGCGGCGCTGGCACGCGACGGCAAGCTGGTGGTGATCGGATTTCTGGGCGGCACAGTGGCCGAGCAGGTCGATCTGCAAATGCTGGCGCTCAAGCGCGCGACCGTCACCGGCTCCACCATGCGGGCACGCACACCGGCCGAGAAAGCCGAGATCGCGAGAGACCTTTACCGTCATGTGTGGCCGGTGCTTGAAGCGGGACGCTGCCTACCTATGATCTATCGCGTGTTTCCGCTCGCACAGGCGGCAGAGGCCCATCGCTTGATGGAGACCGGCGAGCATGTGGGTAAGATCGTGCTGGAAGTCAGCTAGCGGAGGCGATGCCTTGAACACCTCATGCACCCATCTGGACGGGATCCGCGACGTCACCCCGAGCGCCGCCGGCTGTGAGGAATGCCTCAAGACCGGCAGCCCCTGGGTTCATCTGCGCATTTGCCGCACCTGCGGCCACGTGGGTTGCTGCGACAGCTCGCCCAACAAACATGCCACCAAGCATTACCACGCGACCAGTCACCCCATCATCGAAGGCTACGATCCACCGGAAGGTTGGGGGTGGTGCTATGTCGATGAGTTGTTCTTCGATCTGACCGATCGCAAGACGCCGCATCCGGGACCGATTCCGCGTTTTGTGCCGTAGCGAAAATCGGGCACAAAAAAACGGCGCCATGGAGGCGCCGTTTTCAATGAGTCACCGCATTGGTCGGGGCGGCCGGATTCGAACCGACGACCCTTTGCCCCCCAGGCAAATGCGCTACCAGGCTGCGCTACGCCCCGACGATACGGCAAGTGGGCAAGTCTAGCAGTTCGCCAGACCTTGATGAAAGTTATTTGGGACGCTTCAGCGACGCAGCAGGCTCAGCACTTCTTCCAGTTCCATGCGCACCTGGCGCACGATCTGGTGGGACATGCTGGCCTCCATGCGAGCCTGCGGACCTTCCAGGCGGGCGCGCGCGCCGGTGATGGTAAAGCCCTCGTCATACAGCAGGCCGCGGATCTGGCGGATCATCAGCACGTCATGGCGCTGGTAGTAGCGGCGGTTGCCACGGCGCTTGACGGGATTGAGGGCGGGAAACTCCTGCTCCCAATAGCGCAGCACGTGCGGCTTCACGCCACACAGGTCGCTGACCTCACCGATGGTGAAGTAACGCTTGGCCGGAATGGCCGGGAGTTCGGTGTTATTCCCTTGGTCCAGCATAGCTCTCGACTCTCACCTTGAGTTTCTGCCCCGGACGGAACGTCACCACGCGGCGAGCCGAGATCGGGATCTCTTCACCGGTTTTCGGGTTGCGTCCCGGGCGCTGGTTCTTCTGACGCAGGTCGAAGTTGCCGAAACCCGACAGCTTCACCTGCTCGCCCTTTTCCAATGCCTCGCGGACGACCTCGAAATAGGCGTCCACGAATTCCTTAGCCTCTCGCTTGTTGAGGCCCACCTCGAGAAAGAGGCGCTCGGCCATCTCCGCCTTGGTCAGCGCCATGTCATCCTCGCAATCTTGCCTTGCATGCTGTCTCCAACGCAGCTACTGCTTCACGTACGCAGCGATCCGCGTCGTCGTCAGTAAGCGTGCGTGAAGCGTCCTGCAAAATCAAGCCCATAGCGAGACTCTTTCGGCCTGTCTCGACCCCTTTGCCGCTGTAGCGGTCGAACAGGCGCAGCTCCTTGAGCTGGTCTCCCAGGGCCCCACGGACCGATTGTTCAATCTGTGACCACTGCACCTCTTCCGGCAGGTCCACGGCGATGTCGCGGCGCACCGAAGGGAAGCGCGGGACCGGCTGAGCCTTGGGCAGGAGGCGGGCCAGCAGCGGCTCCAAGGCCAGTTCCACCACATGCACGTCCGGCCCCAGGTCCAGCGCCTTGGCCAGCTGCGGATGCAGGGCACCGAGGTAGCCCACCGTCTGGCCGTCCCGCGCGATGCGGGCGCCGCGTCCAGGATGCAGCCAGCCCGGCAGGCCATCGGCATGCATCGACCAGCGCTGCGGCTCGCCGCCCCACGCGATTACGGCATCCAGGTCGCCCTTGAGATCGTAGAAGTCGAGCGGGCGCGCGGCCTCACCCCATTGCTCGGCCTGCGCCGAACCGCTGGCGACGATGGCCAGGCTCGGGGTTTCCAGCGGCGGGTCGCCGGCGGCGAAAACACGCGCCACTTCAAACAGGCGGACGCGCTCCTGCTGGCGGGCACGGTTGTGGCGAAGCGCCTCAACCAGACCCGGCAACAACGAGGGACGCATGACCGCCAGATCGGCAGAGAGCGGATTGGCCAGCGGCACCAGGCGCTCGGTGAAACCCCAGCGGGTCAACAACTCGGCCGCCAGGAACGACAGGTTGACGGCTTCGTAGTAACCACGCGCGGCCAGCTGCTCGCGCAGGGCGAGTTCGTTGATGCGTGCTTCCGGCTCGACGGCCAGGGTCAGCGCACCAGCCGGCGTGTGCGTGGGAATGTTGTCGTAGCCAAAGATGCGTGCCACCTCTTCGACAAGATCTTCTTCGCGCTCGATATCAAAGCGGCTGCTGGGCGCGGTGATGCTCCAGCCGTCCGCAATGGACTCGGTGCGCATACCGAGCGCGGTGAAGATGCGCGCGACCTCAGCGTCGGCGACGTCCACGCCAAGCACGCGTTTGAGGCGCGCACGACGCAAGGTCACCGTTGCCGGCTTCGGCAGATCGGCCGGATTTTCCGCGACCAGCACCGGACCAGCCTTGCCGCCGGCGATGGACAGCAGCAGTTCGGTGGCACGCTCCAGCGCACGGCGCGGCAGCTCCGGATCGACGCCGCGCTCGAAGCGATGCGAGGCATCCGTATGCATGCCCAGCTTGCGTGCGCGGCCCATGATTGCAGCCGGCGCGAAATGTGCGGCCTCGAGGAAGATGTTGTGGGTAGCGTCGGTGACGCGCGAATCGAAGCCGCCCATCACGCCCGCTACCGCCAGTGCTTTCTGCTCGTCGGCGATCAGCACAAAGCTGCTGTCGAGCTTGGCTTCCGAAGCATCGAGCAGCTTGAGGGTTTCGCCTTCGCGCGCATGGCGGACCACGATGTCGCCTTCGAGCTTGTCGTTGTCGAAGGCGTGCAGCGGCTGACCCAGTTCCAGCATCACGTAGTTGGTGATGTCGACCACAGCGCTGATAGGGCGCAGACCGGCGCGGCGCAGACGCTCAGCCAGCCACAGCGGCGTACGCGCCTGCGGATCGATGCCTTCGATGATGCGCCCCAGATAACGCGGCGCATCAGAGCCCGCTTCAAGGCGGATGCCACGACGCGCTTCGCCAGTGACGGGCGCGCCGCCCTGCGCTGGCACTTTCACCGCGCTGCCGAACAGAGCGGCCACGTCATGCGCGAGACCGACCAGGCCCAGGCAGTCCGGGCGATTCGGCGTGAGCTTCAGTTCGATACTGGCATCGGGCAGGCCGAGGTAATCGGCCAGCGGCTTGCCGACCGGCGCATCCAGCGGCAACTCCAGCAGGCCGGATGCGTCGGCATCGATGCCCAGCTCCTTGGCCGAGCACAACATACCGAACGACTCCACGCCGCGCAGCTTGGCCGCCTTGATGGCGATGCCACCCGGCAGGTTGGCGCCCACCGTCGCCAGCGGCACCTTGATGCCCACGCGCGCGTTCGGCGCACCGCAGACGATCTGCAGCGGCTCACCCTGCCCCACGCTCACCTTGCATACCTGCAGGCGATCGGCTTCCGGATGTTTTTCGGCGCCGACAATCTCAGCCACCACCACGCCTGCCAGGCCTTCGCCCAGCGGCGTGAGTTCTTCCACTTCCAGCCCGGCCATGGTCAGCGCATGGGCCAGTGCTGCCCGGTCAGCCTTGATCTCGACCAGTTCGCGCAGCCAGTTCTCAGAGAATTTCATGCTTGTCGATTCCTGGGTGCGATCAGGCGAACTGCTTGAGGAAGCGCAGGTCGTTCTCGAAGAACGCGCGCAGGTCGGACACGCCATAACGCAACATGGCAAAGCGCTCCACGCCAAGACCGAAAGCGAAGCCGGTATAGCGCTCAGGATCGATGCCGCAGTTCTTCAGCACATTCGGGTGCACCATGCCGCAGCCGAGCACTTCCAGCCAGCGCGCGGAGCCGTCTTCGGCATCCCAGCGAATATCCACCTCCGCCGAAGGCTCGGTGAAGGGGAAATAGCTCGGGCGGAAGCGCATTTCGAAATCGCGCTCGAAGAACGCGCGGATGAACTCGGCCAGCGTGCCTTTCAGATCGGCGAAGCTCGAGGTTTCGTCGACCAGCAGGCCTTCGATCTGATGGAACATCGGCGAGTGGGTCTGATCCGAATCGCTGCGGTAGACCTTGCCCGGCGCAATGATGCGGATCGGTGGCTGCCGACCCTGCATCGAGCGGATCTGCACCGGTGAGGTATGCGTGCGCAACAGACGCCCGTCACCAAAATAGAAGGTGTCATGCATGGCGCGCGCCGGATGGTGCGGCGGAAAATTCAGCGCCTCGAAGTTGTGCCAGTCGTCCTCGATCTCGGGGCCATCGGCACGCTGATAGCCGAGGCGCGCGAAGATCGCGCTGATGCGCTCAAGCGCCCGAGTGATCGGATGGATGCCACCACGCTCGCCATCGCGGCCAGGCAGCGTGATATCGAGTTTTTCGGATGCAAGGCGGCGATCCAGCTCGGCCTGTTCAAGCACCTGCTTGCGCGTGGTCAGGATCTCGGCGAGACGATCTTTTACGCGGTTGACCTCTGCGCCGCGCGCTTTGCGCTCGTCCGGCGCCAGCGCACCCAACGCCTTCAGCGCCGCGGTAACGATGCCGCTTTTCCCCAGCAGGCTGACGCGCAGCGCATCGAGCGCTTCGAGCGTATCGGCCTTGTCGATTTCAGCCTGTGCCTGTGCGGCCCGGCTTTCCAAGTCGTCCATCGATGCGATTCCGGTTTGGAAGTCCACAGAAACGAAAACGGGGAGGAGGCGTTTGGCCTCCTCCCCGCTTGATTCACATCATATCGTCAGTGCGCGGTGCGCCGGACGATCAAGCGGCCAGACTGGCCTTCGCCTTTTCTGCGATCGCGCCAAAAGCCTTGATGTCGTGCACGGCGATGTCTGCCAGCACCTTGCGGTCGACAGCGATGCCGGCCTTGGTCAGGCCATTGATCAGGCGGCTGTACGACAGGCCGAACTGACGGGCGGCAGCATTGATACGCACGATCCACAGGGCGCGGAACTGGCGCTTCTTCTGCTTGCGGCCGATATAGGCGTACTGACCAGCCTTGATGACGGCCTGGTTGGCAACGCGGAAGACTTTGCGACGGGCGTTGTAGTAACCCTTCGCGCGGCCGATGATTTTCTTGTGACGACGACGGGCGGTAACGCCACGCTTTACACGAGCCATGGTTTATCTCCTCGCCTTACAAGTACGGCAACATGCGTGCCACACCCTTGGTGTCGCATGCCTTGACGTGGTTGGTAGCGCGAAGATTGCGCTTACGCTTGGTCGACTTCTTGGTCAGGATGTGCGACTTGAAGGCGTGACCGGCCTTGAACTTGCCCGACGCGGTCTTGCGAAAACGCTTCGCGGCCGCCCGGTTGGTCTTGATCTTGGGCATGGAAATGCTCCGTATCTCGGTTTCTGACTGATCTGGCGGTGGCCCGAAGCCACGCTTTCCGTCCTGCCATGATCGGTTCACGACCCTTCCTGGCGGGTCGAACCGGCGATTATACGGAGGGACTGGCCGCAATGCCAGTCTTGGAGGGACTTGGCCGGAACGGAGAAACACGCTCCCGGGCTTAATAGGGCGCACAAACCAGCGCCCGCAAGAAAAAACGGCGACCCAGGGCCGCCGTTTATCCGTTACTGCTTTTTCTTGGGTCCGATCATCATGACCATCTGGCGGCCTTCCAGACGCGGGAAGGACTCGACCTGGCCATTCTCGCCCACGTCCTCCTGGATCTTCTTGGCCAGATTCTGGCCCAGATCCTGATGGGACATCTCACGACCACGGAAGCGGATGGTGACCTTGACCTTGTCGCCCTCTTCCAGGAAGCGAAGCATGTTGCGCAGCTTGATCTGGTAGTCGCCCACGTCCGTGACCGGACGGAACTTCACTTCCTTGATCTCGACCTGCTTTTGCTTCTTCTTGGCCGCCTGGGCCTTCTTCTGAGCTTCGAACTTGAACTTGCCGTAATCCATGATACGGCAGACCGGTGGGTCGCCGTTCGGCTGGATCTCGACCAGATCGAGCCCCGCTTCCTCGGCCGCACGCAGCGCCTCGTCACGGGTAAGAATGCCCAACTGCTCCATATCCGGCCCGATCACACGCACACGCGGTACGCGGATCTCATGGTTGCGGCGATTGCCCTTGTTGTCGGTGGTAGCGATACCACTATCCTCCAGAAGATTGAACGAAGACGACCAGGCCGGCGATCAGCGCCGCGCCTCGGTCTCCAGGCGCTCGATGAAGGCGGTCAGCGGCATGCTGCCCAAGTCTTCACCGGAACGGGTACGAACGGAAACAGCCCCTGCTTCCTTCTCGCGGTCACCGACCACGAGCAGGTACGGGACCTTCTGCAACGTATGCTCGCGGATTTTATAGCCGACCTTCTCATTGCGCAAATCGGCCTGCACCCGGAAGCCTTTATCGACAAGGGTTTGCGTGACCTGGCGGACATAGTCGGACTGGGCGTCGGTAATGCTGAACACGGAGGCTTGCACCGGGGCCAGCCAGGCCGGCAGATTACCGGCGTGGTGCTCAATCAGGATGCCGATAAAGCGCTCCATGGACCCCACGATGGCCCGGTGCAGCATCACCGGGTGCTTGCGCTGGCTGTGCTCGTCCACGTACTCGGCGCCCAGGCGCTCGGGCATCATGAAATCCACCTGCATGGTGCCCACCTGCCAGGCACGGCCGATGGAGTCCTTCATGTGGTACTCGATCTTGGGGCCGTAGAAGGCGCCCTCGCCCGGCAGCTCTTCCCACTCGACACCCGCCGAACGCAATGCGGCACGCAGCGCGTCCTCGGCACGATCCCATACCTCATCGCTACCGATGCGCTTATCGGGACGCAGCGCGATCTTCAGCGCGATGTCTTCAAAACCGAAATCGCCGTAGACCTTCATGGCCTGCTGATGGAACGCCGTCACCTCGGGCTCGATCTGCGCTTCGGTACAGAAGATGTGGCCATCGTCCTGCGTGAAGGCACGCACGCGCATGATGCCGTGCAGCGCGCCCGAAGGCTCGTTGCGATGACAGCCACCGAACTCGCCATAGCGCACCGGTAGGTCGCGGTAGCTGTGCAGGTTGGTGTTGTAGATCTGCACGTGGCCCGGGCAGTTCATCGGCTTCAGCGCATAGGTGCGCTTCTCCGACTCGGTGAAGAACATGTTTTCCTGGTAGTTGTCCCAGTGGCCCGACTTCTTCCACAGGCTCACGTCCATGATCTGCGGGCCGCGCACTTCCTGGTAGCCGCTGCTGCGATACACACCGCGGACGTACTGCTCCACGGCCTGCCAGATGGCCCAGCCGTTCGGATGCCAGAACACCATGCCGGGCGCTTCTTCCTGCTGGTGGAACAGGTCCAGCGCCTTGCCGATCTTGCGGTGATCGCGCTTCTCGGCCTCTTCCAGCTGGTGCAGGTAGGCCTTGAGATCCTTATCGTTGAGCCACGCGGTGCCGTACACGCGCGTCAACATCGCGTTCTTGGAGTCGCCGCGCCAATAAGCGCCGGCCACCTTCATCAGTTTGAACGCGCGCAGCTTGCCGGTGTTCGGCACGTGCGGGCCACGGCACAGATCGGTGAACTCGCCCTGCGTGTATAGCGACAGCTCTTCGTTCGAGGGAATGCTCTCGATGATCTCTGCCTTGTATTCCTCGCCGATGCCGCGGAAGAAATTCACTGCGTCATCGCGCGATTTCACGCTGCGCGTCACCGGCAGCTGTTCCTTCACGATCTTCTCCATCTCCGCCTCGATCTTCACCAGATCGTCCGGCGTGAAGGGGCGCTCGTAGGCGAAGTCGTAATAAAAGCCGTTGTCGATCACCGGACCAATGGTGACCTGCGCGCCGGGGTACAGGCGCTGCACGGCCTGCGCCAGCAGATGCGCGGTGGAGTGACGCAGGATTTCCAGCGCCTCCGGGCTCTTTTCGGTGACGATCTCGAGGCTGGCGTTGTGGTCGATGGGGAAGCTCGCATCCACCAGCTTGCCATCCACCTTCCCGGCCAGCGTGGCCTTGGCCAGACCGGCGCCAATGGAGGCGGCCACGTCCTGCACGGTAACGGGATGGTCGAACGGGCGCTTGCTGCCGTCGGGTAGCGTGATTTCAATCATGTCGGTACCTGATGCGCACCCTGGTAAGGGGTGCCTTTTCTGAAGAATCCGGCCATGGATGGCCGGTTTTGCTTTGCCCGTCTGGATGAAAGGCAAAAATAAAGGCGCCGCGCGCCCTTTTGTGGAAGCACAAGGCGTGGCGAGATCAGCGTTGGAAGGTGGTAGTTGCCATGTCGCACACTCGGCCGGCGCTTGGACGCGGGCCACCTTGTCTCTCGGGTTGGATCGCAGAAAGCTAGTTTAGCCCATCGCCCGCTGTCAATTCAGCGGATTTCGAAAGTCTTGGCCCCAACCGATAGAATCGCTGGCTGATCTTCCAGGACACCCCGATGCGCATCCTCGTCACAGGAACGGCCGGCTTCGTCGGCGCCGCCCTCACCGAACGCCTGCTCGCCCGCAGCGACGAAGTCTACGGCATCGACAACCACAACGATTACTACGACCCATCGCTGAAGGAAGCGCGCCTGGCCCGCTTCAACCAGCATCCGGCCTATACCCATCTGCGCGCCGATCTCGCGGACGCCGTGGCGGTCAATCAGGCCTTCGAGACGTTCAAACCGCAGCGCGTGGTGAACCTGGCCGCCCAGGCGGGCGTGCGCTATTCGCTGAAGAACCCGCAGGCTTACGTACAAAGCAACCTGGTCGGCTTCACCAACATCCTGGAAGCCTGCCGCCATCACCAGGCCGAACATCTGGTCTATGCCTCGTCCAGCTCGGTCTACGGTGCCAACCGCAAGTTGCCATTCGCGGTGGACGATCCGGTGGACCATCCTGTCAGCATCTACGCCGCCAGCAAAAAGGCGAACGAACTGATGGCGCATACCTATAGCCATCTGTTCGGCCTGCCGACCACCGGTCTGCGCTTCTTCACGGTGTACGGCCCCTGGGGCCGTCCGGATATGTCGCCCATGCTGTTCGCCGATCGCATCAGCAAGGGCGAGCCCATCGACGTATTCAACTTCGGCAACCACAGCCGCGATTTCACTTATATCGACGACATCGTCGAGGGCGTGATCCGCACGCTGGACCACCCGGCTCAGCCCGATCCCGCCTATGACGCCGAGCGACCGAATCCCGGCAGCTCAAACGCGCCCTATCGCGTCTACAACATCGGCAACGACCAGCCCGTGCAGTTGTTGCGCTTCATCGAACTGATGGAGCAGAACCTGGACCGTACCGTCGAAAAGCGCCTGCTGCCGATGCAGCCTGGCGACGTGCCGGATACCTGGGCCGACGTCTCGGCACTGCGCCGCGACGTCGGTTACGCGCCGAGCACGTCGATCGAAGAAGGCGTGAAACGCTTCGTGTCGTGGTATCGCGAATACCACGGCCTCAGCTGATCGCTTCCGTCAGAACGGTTTGGCGATCACCAGAAAAATCACGCCCAGCAGCACAAACACCGGCAACTCGTTGAGCAACCGCAGCGTCCGCGCCGGTGGCAGGGAACCGCCCTTGACGCTGCGCTTCACCAGTCGGCCGCTCCAGATGTAATAGGCCAGCAACAGCACGACGAGGCTCAGCTTGGCGTGCAGCCACCCGGCCTCGCCAAAATTCGGCAGCGTGCCAGGAAACACGCGCCAGCCCTGCCAAAGGGTTACGCCGAACAACAAGGCCATGCCGAACATGCTGTGTCCGAATTTGTACAGGCGCAGCCCCATCAGCTCCAGCCGGGCCTTGACCGCGGGTTCGCTACCAGCCTCGGCGATATTCACCAGGATCCGCGGCAGATAGAAAATCGACGCGACCCAGGCCATCACAAACAGCAGATGCAGGCTCTTGATCCATAAGTAGGTCATGACGGGACTTCCGGAGGGCGGGGGCCTGCCGGATGGTACGTGGATCGCGTCGTCGCGTCAGCGGCCGATCACTCGGCGCGCATGCCACCGAGCACCGGCTCCACTTCGCCCGGTCCGACGACCCGCGCAAGAAAGGTCCGGCCGCTAGCATCGTTGCGCACGCGCACCACCTTGCCCGCTTCCGCCTTTTGCATAGCCGTGCCAGCCGCGGCGACCCGGAATCCATGCTGGCTCGACACAATGCGCACCGCCTGCGCCCTACGCACCCCCTCGCCCGCCTTGAGGAAGCGGACCTGCACCGCCTGCCCGGCCCGCAACGGTCGCTGGCTGTTACGCCCCACGATCCGGCCGGCTTCAGCGGTGGCATCCGGCCGCAGCGCCATATCCTGTTCGGCGAGTTTCAAATCGCCCTGCTCAATGGTCACGCCCGCCGCAATCGGTTGCCGCGCCGACCAAACCAAAGCACGCACCGAAGCGCGCACGATATAAGTCTGAGCACTCCCGTCCGGACAACTCGCCGAGAAATGGAGCCGTGACGGTTGCGTGGTATCGACAGCCGTGACCTTCAACGCCTGTCCACACGACGGTACCGGTCGCCGCTGCGGCAATACCATCACGTCGATGCGCGGACTTTTCAATTGCTCCTGCCTGGCCCAGTCCGCCAGCCAGGAACGTGCCGCTCCCATCACCACATCGTCCACGTCAGTCGCCGCATCGACCCGCCACGGCATGACCGAGAGCAACCCGGCGATCAACATGGACGGCAGAAAAGAACATCGCATCGGCGTTCCCTATGAATAGTTGTATCGGAAGGGTCGCCATTATCCCGGGCCAACCACACCCCAGGTGCTCAAAGTCTTTTCAGATTTCCCGGCCTCCCAAGGAACGGTCCTTACCATCACGCCCATTCAAACGTACGGAACACCGCACGATGGGTATCCATCTCGAACGCGCACTGGGCGTACATCCCGACGCACTCAAACTGCGCGCGGAGCGCACCAAGATCCTCGCTTCCAATCTCGCCAACGACAGCACGCCGGGCTATCAGGCCCGCGATATCGATTTCCGCGCCAGCCTGCGCGACGCCATGCATGGCCAGTCCTCAGGCTTGTCGTTCGAGTCCGACCGTCTGCAATACCGCGTCCCCAGCCGCGCCGCACAAGACGGCAATACCGTCGAACTCGGTATCGAGCAGGCGGAATTCGCACAGAACGCTATCGACTTCCAGACCAGCCTGACCTTCCTGAACATGAAGCTCAAAGGCCTGTCCGAAGCCATTACCGGAAATACCTGAGCATGAGTTTCAGAGATGTCTCCCGCATTGCGGGCTCCGCCATGAGTGCGCAGACCGTGCGTCTGAACACCGTGGCCAGCAACCTCGCCAATGCCGGTACTGCAGGCACCGAAGAGAGTGCCTACCGGGCACGCAAACCGGTCTTCGCTTCCGTCTTCGACGGCGTTGGCGCGCGCGTGCAAGTACTGGATGTCATCAGCAGCCAGGAGCCGCTGGACGCCCGTCACGAGCCGGGCCATCCGATGGCCGACGACAACGGCATGGTGTTCTACGCCAACGTCAGTCCCGTCGAGGAAATGACCGACATGATGGCCGCTTCGCGAGCCTTCTCCACCAACGTGGAGGTCCTTGCGCGTGTGAACAGCATGCAGCAGGAACTTCTCAAATTAGGCCAACGCTGATGCAGATCAACAACAACACAACCTACGACGCCGGCGTGCCTGGCACTAACGACAACAACGTCGCGCCCCCCGGTGGCGGCTCCATCTCGGACATGTTCACCACCCTTCTGGTGGCGCAGATTCAGAACCAGGATCCGCTGGCACCGATGGAAGCCAGTCAGTTCGTCACCCAGTTCGCGCAATTGAGCCAGGTCGAAGCCATGCAGCAGATGGCCAGCCTGACTTCCGCCTCCGCCGCCATGCAGGAAAGCATGCTGGTGGTCACTCTGGGCTCGCAGGTGGGCTCCAACGTGATGGTTGCTGCCGACTCGGTGGAACTGAGCGACCAACCCGTGAAGGGCGGCTTCGTGCTGGACAGCCCGACTGACGATGCCGCGCTGATCCTGACCGGCCCGGACGGCACCGAGCATCGCATCGAGCTGGGTCCCCACGAAGCAGGCAAGGTGGATTTCGAAATCGATCCCGACGCACTTGGCCTGCCACCCGGCAACTACAGCATGCGTGTGGATGCCGCGAGCGGCGAAACGCCCCGCACCGAACTACAGGGCGAACTCACGGGCGTGCGCCTTGGCACCGATGGCAGCGTCATCCTGACCGTCAGCGGCGTCGGCGACGTCGGCACCGGCGATATCACCCGCTTCCTTGGCCGGCCGAACTCCGCCGACACCTTTTTCTCTTAAGGAATCACCATGAGCCTCAACATCGCGCTGTCCGGCATCAAGGCCATCAACAATCAGCTCAATTCAATCAGCAACAACATCGCCAACAGCGGCACCTTCGGCTTCAAGTCGGGCCGAGCGAACTTTGCCTCTTCGTACATGGCAGGCAGCCCGCAGGGCGTCTATGTCGGCTCAACGACGCAATCGATGGACATCGGCGGCAACGTGCTGTCCACCGGGCGCGGCATGGACGCAGCCATTCAGGGCCGCGGTTTCTTCGTCAGTCGCGACAATGACGGCTCCATGCTGTATTCGCGCGTGGGCATGTTCAACGTCGACCAGAAGGGCTTCGTCATTGATGCGTTCGGCCGCCGCGTGCAGGGCTTTGACCCAAGCGGCAACGGCAACATCGGAGACCTCAATGTTCCGACCGGCCCGATCGGCGCAGAGGCCAGCGACGCGGTCAACTATATCGGCAACATGTCCGCTGACTGGGAGCAACCCATCCCCGCATTCGACATGAACGACTCCAGTTCCTACAACGGCATGCAGGTCACCCGAGTCTTCGATTCGCTGGGCCGCGAACACTCGGTTACGCAATATTTCGTCAAGGGGCGCGGCAACGAAGTCTCTGTTTATTACTCGATGGATGGCCAGACCGTAGGCCTGCCGACCCAGATGCGCTTCGACAACCACGGCCAGATGCAGACGCCGGTCAGCAACGTGACCCTCGACCTGGGCACGCCAGCCGGCGCCTCCCCCATGTCGATCAGCATCGATTACACCGGCACCACGCTGTACGCCGGCGCGATGAACACCACCACCAATCACGCCAATGGTTATGCCGCTGGCCAGGTGACCGGCGTGGCACTGGCCGAAGACGGCTCGATCCAGGTGCAGTACAGCAACGGCATCAAGGTTCCCGCAGGCATCCTGGCCATCGCCAATTTCCCGGACGAACTCGGCCTGGAGCCGGTCGACGGTTCCGCATGGAGAGCCTCCAATACGTCAGGCGATCCGATCTATTCGCTCGCGGACACTGGCCTCGCCGGCAAGTTGCAGACCAGCGCACTGGAACAGTCCAACGTGGACATCACCAGCGAACTGGTCGGGCTGATGTCGGCCCAGCAAAACTATCAGGCCAACTCCAAGGTGTTGACCACCGAGAACGAGATGATGCGCACGCTGATGCAGGCGCTGTAAAACGATGGATGCCTTCATCTACACCGCGATGAGCGGTGCCGATCACGCTCAACGCTCACTGTCCGTGCGCGCCAACAATCTGGCCAACGCACAGACCGCCGGCTATCGCGCTGACGTGGCGGTCGCGGAAACCACCGACGTACCTGGCTACGGCTACGACTCGCGGCACCAGGCCCTCCTCAGCGGAACCCTGGTAACGCATACGCCGGGACAACTCAGCGAAACCGGCCGCACGCTCGACGTGGCCATTCGTGGCGAAGGCTATTTCGTCGTGGATACCGACGATGGCACCGCTTACACGCGTGCCGGCAGCTTCACCATCGACAACGAAGGCACGCTTCTCAGCAATAGCCGCCCAGTGCGCGGCGAAGGCGGCCCGATCGTACTGCCACCGCACAGCGCCGTGCATATCGGCGACGACGGCACCGTGTCGGTACTCGCCGAGGGCGAGTCGGAGATGCAGGTCGTCGACAAGTTGATGCTGACCAAACCGGATCCCGCCGACCTCGTCAAGAACGAGCGCGGCCTGCTGGTCACGCGCTCAGGCATGGACTATCCGGCCGACGACACCATCGTGGTCGCCGCCGGTCACGTCGAAGGCAGCAACGTCTCAGCGGTGGAGGAAATGATGCAGACCATGCAACTCACCCGCTCCTTCGAAATGCAGATGCGGCTGTTCCGCACCGCCGACGAGATGGCCGAGCAAGGTAATCGGCTCGTCCGCGGGTAATTGATGCGTTCGTCCACGAACGCAAAACGCAAAAAAATGGAATCCACGTCATGAACCACGCACTCTGGGTCAGCAAGACTGGCCTGCAGGCGCAAGACACGCGCCTGCAGATCATCGCCAACAACCTCGCCAACGTGAACACGGTCGGCTTCAAGCGCGACCGCGCGGTGTTCGAGGATCTTTTCTATCGCACCGAAACACAGCCCGGCGCGCAAAACAGCGATAACTCCACCGCCGCCGGCGTGCAAATCGGTACCGGCACACGTGTGGTCGGCACGCAGAAGGTGCATACCGGCGGCTCGCTGCAAACCACCGGACAAGCACTGGATGTCGCCATCATGGGTGCCGGTTTCCTGCAGGTGGAACTGGCCAGCGGCGAAACGGCCTATACCCGCGCCGGTCAGCTCCGGCTGGACCAGGAGGGCCGCCTCACCAATGCCCAGGGTCTGCCACTGCTTCCCGCGATCAGCATTCCCACCGAAGCCACGGGCGTGACCATCGCCGAAAACGGCGTGATCAGCGTTACCACGGCGGACGCACCCAACGGCACCGAGGTAGGCCAGCTCATGCTGGCGAACTTCATCAATCCCGCCGGACTGTTGGCGCTGGGCGACAACCTTTTCCAGGAAACCGCGGCGAGCGGCACCCCCACAGAAGGTGAGCCGAATACGGAGTCGCTGGGCAAGATCCGCCAGAACACGCTGGAAGGTTCCAACGTACAGGCAGTGGAGGAAATGGTCGAAATGATCGCGGCCCAACGCACCTATGAGATGAACACCAAGGTGCTCACTGCCGCCGACAGCATGATGCAGAACCTGGCGCAGGCCGCACGCTGATGAAATCACTGCGCGCTCTCGCACCGGTTTTCGCCATCCTGGTGCTGAGCGGCTGCGCCGCCATGCGCCCGGCTCCGCCGCCTGCCGAGCACGACGACATGCCCCAGGCCGCCTTCGAGGTTGCCAAGGGCCAGACAGGCGGCGTCATGGTGCCGGGTGCCGCATGGTCGCTGGTCTCCGACAATCGCGCATTCCGCGCCGGCGACATGCTGACAGTGGTGTTGCAGGAATCGACTCAGGCCAGCAAACAGAGCGGCACGAGCATCGGCAAGAGCAGCAGCCTTGCAGCCAAGGCCGGCCGCATTCTTGGCGGTTCATTGCCCATCGAGACCGATGCCGGCCTGAAGCGCAACTTCGACGGCAGCGGCAGCAGTTCGCAGCAGAACGCACTGCGCGGCTCGGTCAGCGTGATCGTGCAACGCGTGTTGCCCAACGGCCTGCTACAGGTGCGCGGCGAAAAGCGCCTGGTCCTCAATCAGGGCGAGGAGGTCGTGCGCCTTGCCGGTTATGTGCGCGCCGCGGACATCGACACCAACAACCGCGTCTCGTCCCAACAGATCGCCAACGCTCGCATCCAGTACTCCGGCCGCGGTTCGCTCGCCGATGCCAACGAACCCGGCTGGCTGACGCGCTTCTTCAACAGCAAATGGATGCCGCTCTGAGCGTCACCCAAGGAAATCAAGCCGATGAAGTACCTGCTGCCCCTGTTCGCCTTGCTCTGCCTTGCTGCTCCCGCGTGGTCCCGCACCCTGGACCAGTTGGTCGATGTGGAAGGCGTGCGCACCAACCAGCTCACCGGCTACGGCATCGTGGTCGGCCTGCCCGGCACGGGTGACGGCAGCCAGGCGAAGTACACCGCCCAATCGATCAAGAACATGCTCAACCAGTTCGGTGTGCGTATGCCGGACAATGCTTCACTGCGCGCACGCAACGTAGCCGCCGTCACGGTAAGCGCGACGTTTCCGCCGGGCTACCGCAAAGGCCAGACCATCGACATCACGGTTTCGTCGCTGGGCGATGCCAAGAGCTTGCGCGGCGGCACGTTGCTGATGACACCCCTGCGCGCTGTCGACGGCGAAACCTATGCCTTGGCACAAGGGAATGTGGTTGTACCCGGTGTCACCGCCAGCGGACGTGGCGGCTCCAGCGTCGCTATCAATACCGCCACCGCGGGGCGCATTCCCAACGGCGGCACCATTGAGCGCGAGATCGAAACCGACTTCGATCTCGCACCCACGGTGCGCCTGAACCTCAAGCGGCCAAGCTTCCAGACCGCCACCAATATCGTCGAAACCATCAACCGGCAGTTCGGCGCCAACACCGCCAGCACGGCCGACGGTACCTCGGTGGATATCGCGATGCCGCCCGGCTCGGGCAGCCGGGTGGCTTTCGTGGCACGCCTGCAGCGCTTGCAGGTAGATCAGGCTGCCGAACCGCCCAAGGTCGTATTTAACTCACGCACCGGCACGGTCGTTATCAGCCAGGGCGTCACAGTCAAACCCGCCGTGGTTTCGCACGGCCCGCTCAAGGTCACCATCGACGAGAGCCTTGAGGTAAGCCAGCCCAATGCGCTCAGCCGTGGGCAGACCGCCGTGGTGCCGCACTCCACGGTGGACGTTGCCCAACGAGGCGGTCATGCCTTCCACTGGAAGCAGGGAGCGAATCTGCAGGCCATCGTGGACACGATCAACGCTATTGGCGCCACGCCGGACGACTTGATGGCCATCCTGCAGGCGCTTTCCGAAGCGGGCGCGCTCAATGCAGAGCTGGAGGTGATCTGATGCTGCAGACCAACGCATTCCGCCGCACGGACGCGCTCAGCGCCGCTAGTTCAGGAGATACCGCGCACCGACAGAAGCTGGAAGACGCCGCCGTAAAGTTCGAGGGCATGTTCATCGCGCATCTTCTCAACGAAATGCGCAAGACCACCACGCAGTTTGCCGGGCCAGCCGGTGCGGGTGGCCAGGACACCGCCCTCCTCGAACATGCTTATCGCCTGGTGGCGGACGATATCGCGGCACAACGCGCATTCGGTATCGCCGACAGCATCGTGACGCAGATGCGCGCTGCCCAGAGCGGCTCCCCATCCACCTGATACCCCTAACGGACCGAATCTCATGAGCATCACCTATACCGGCCTGTCCGGCGCGCTGGCCGCCCAGTCCGGCCTTGGCATGGCGGCGCGCAACACGGCCAATCTCCTCACCACCGGCTACACCCGCCAGGGTGTGTTGCTGACGCCCCGCGTCGGTGGCGGCGTGAATGTCGGCGCGCTGATCCGCTTCGCCGACAACTACAAGACCCAGCAAATGTGGACAAGTAACTCGACGCTTGGCCGGCACGCGGCCGCGGAGTCTTATTACAAGCAGCTCGAGGAAGTGATGGGTCTGGGCGAAGGCAGCGTCAAGGCAGGTATCGACGCCTTCTTCGGGTCGCTGGACGAAGTCAGCACCGACCCCACCAATGTCGCGCTACGCCAGCAGGTGATCACTGCGGCCGACGGCCTGTCCAAAAGCATCAACAGCATGCTCCATGCATTGACCAGACAGATCGATACGGCACGCCAGCAGAGCCAGGCGACCGCCGAGCAGATCAACATGTTGTCGGGCACCGTCTCGGTACTCAACCAGGAGATATCCAAAGCCCAGGCCACCGGCAGCGTACCGTCCGAGTTGATCGACCAGCGCGACCAGGCCATCGATAAGCTCTCCGCCCTGATCGACGTACAAACGGTGCGCCAGCCCGACGGCAGCATCGACGTCTCCATCGCCAACGGTCCGCCGCTGGTGGCGGGCCATCAGGTCGGCAAGATCACCGTGCAACCGAACGCCAACGGCACCTTCTCGCTCGCGCTCGACGTCCTCGGCACCACCTATCCGCTGGATGGCCAAACCATCGGCGGCTCGCTGGGCGGCCTGAGCGAGTACGTGGAGCAAACCCTACAGCCGCAGTTGGAAGCCAATAAACAGCTTGCTGGCGAACTGGCCAATCGCATCAACCGGCAGCTACAGGCCGGCTTCGATAGCAACGGCAACCAGGGCCTGGAACTGTTCGCCTACGACCCCGCTACCGGGCAGCTCTCCATCAACCCGGCCATCACCCAGGCCGAGCTCGGCTTTTCGGGCAACAGCCAGGATCCGGGCAATAGCGACAACCTGCTCGCGCTGATCGAACTGCGCAAGGACCGCATCACACTGCCGCTGGTGGGCGAAGTGTCGCTGGGCGATGCCTACACCATGCTGGTCGGCAAGGTCGGCTCCGCCAGCCAGCAGAATCAGCATGCGCTCGGACGCGCCACCGAGATCCGCAAGCAAGCCGAACTGGATTGGCTATCGGTCAGCGGCATAAGCCAGGAGGAGGAGACCGTGAAGATCTCCGAGTTCCTCAACATGTACAACGCCAACATGAAGGTGATCTCGGTCGCCAACGAAATGTTCGAGTCCACTCTCAATATGCTCTGACGGGAGCCCGACGCTATGCGCATCACCAACGGTTACTTTGGCAACACCATGCTGCACTCGCTGCAGAAATCCAACGGCAAGGTGGCCGATCTGATGACCCAGATCAGCAGCGGCTACCGCGTGCAGCGCCCGTCCGACGATCCGATCGCGGCCGTACGCCTGCTGCTGATCGATCGCGACCAGGCCATGCTCGGCCAGTACCGCAGCAATATCGACTCGCTTTCGATCCGCCTGCAGCAGAACGAAATCCGCCTGAATGGCATGCTGAAAGACGTGGAGTCCGCCTACGAGTTGATGACGTGGGCTACGGATGGCTCCAACACCTCGGCCGACCTCAACGCCATGGCAGGGACGCTCGAGTCGCTGCGCGACAATCTATTGAGCCAGGTCAACGCTACCGATAACGACGGCAACTATCTGTTCTCCGGTACCAAGACCGACACGCCGGCCGTTACTTACGACCCCAATGCTGCCGTTGGTGCGCGCTACCGCTTCACCGGCAATACCGACACACAGCAGGTGGTGGTCGGCCAAGGCGTGGCCCAGGCGGCCAACGTGTCGGCCGACGACATGGAAGCGCTCCTCAACCAGATCGACAGTGCACTCGAACTCCTCAAGGACCCAAACGTCGACGTCAACGATCCAGCCACGCGTGCTGTATTGGAGGCTTCGCAGGACGCTCTACTGAACGGCGTTGGCGTGCTCGGCGCCAAGATCGCCAAACTTGGCGGTGCCCAGAACACGATCAGCCTGCTCGACGAAAACCACGCCGCCATGCTGGTTTCCAACGGCCAGGCCGCGCAGGTCATCGGCGAACTCGACTATGCCGAAGCCTATGACCGCCTCAACAACTATGTCACCGCGGTGCAGGGCAGCTACCAGATCTATAGCCGGGTGATGCAGCTGTCCCCCTTCGACGTCATCCTGCGCTGAACCGATGAACGTACAACTGTCCCGCAGCGGGATCGGCCATAGTGCGGCGACAGGCGCAAGCGCCACCGCCGTCAGTCCCATCGCCAATGGCGTCTCCAAAGACAAACCGTCGATGGCAGGACAGTGCGGTGCGGCGCCCGTGTCCCGTACGGCCTTCGCCGCGCGGCAGGAGCAGTTGAACCGGCAGATCACGCACGCACAGCGTACGACCCGCTTTCTCGAACAGGCACTGACCGCATTCGGCGAACTGAAAACCACACTCAGCCAGAGCGTGGCCGGAAGACACGGTGCGCGTGATGTGCTCCAGGAAACCCTGGGGCGAGCACAGGCGCAGTGGAGCACGCGGCACGCCGCCACCGGCGGAGCGCTGGCACAAGATCTATCGTTTCATGAAGACGGCTCGGCCCGGCAGGATTTTCATATTCGCGCCATGGACCTGCAGAGCCTGCACAACGAACGCCCTGAGTTGCTGACGGTCTACCCGCGCGGCACCGGCAAACCACCGGTGTCACTGTTGATCGATGGCGCCCACCGCTCGGCGCGCGAATGGGTCCGTCGCCTGGACCACACGCTAGCGGCTAGCGGCATCAGTGCCACGCTGGCCGAAGACAACGAGCCGACCTTCAGCACCCTGGAAAGCCGCTGGCCCGAATTGCGCGACCATCTGATGATTCAGGGGGCAGGCCATCGGTTCCCGGCCGGACGCCCCAGCCGTGCCACTGCGGAAATAGTGCCGCCGTTCATCGATCCAACGTCCTGGCAGATCGATGACACGGCAGGGCAACGTGCCGCACTACGCGGTGTGGTACAGGCTATCGACCGCCTGCAGCGAACCCGCGACAGTCTGGATCGACTACTCGCAGAGACTGACTCTGACATGCGCCATGACAGAGCCGCATTGGCTGAAGACGCGAAACACGCTGCCCCGGCCTTCGGCGAGGCGCTGGAGAAAACCAGTGACTTCCAACGATTCGCGACTATCGGCGCTACGTTGCGGGGCTTGAGTGAGCAGCGCGTGCGTGCGGTGAGTGTGTAAGCGGCTCAAATTCCGATAGCACGAGGCAGCACCATACGCACCTCGGTACCGCGCCCTGGCTGGCTTGTTACGGTGATCGAGCCACTGTGCCGCTCAATCACCGCCTTGACGAATGGAAGACCGAGCCCTACGCCCATATTCTCCTCGTGCCTGGTGGCGACCTGGAAGAACGGATCGAACAGGTGCACCAGATCGTCCTCGGCAATGCCGATACCCTGATCGGCCACACAAAGCCCCAATAGGTCCGGCCCGGCATAGGCGATTCGCACCGTGACACGTGTCCCCGGCGGCGAGTACTTGAGAGCGTTGTCAATCACATTGACGATGGCACGGATCAGCATGTCCGCATTCGCCATCGTCAGGGTCGTTTCCAATTCGCACTCGGGCCCCATCAGTTCGATGGACTTGCCCATGGCACGCGGCCAGAGCTGATCGACCGCCTCGGTAGCGAGATCCAGCAGATCGACCGGCCGGAACATGTCGTGATGGATCTGTTCCGCGCGCGAAAGTTGCAGAAAATCCTTGGCCACGCGCAGCGAGTAGTCAGCCTGGCGCCGCAGGTCTTCCAGGAAAGCCCGGTCCTGTGGTCCTGCACGCCGTTGGCCTTCAACCCGATCCTCGATCAACGAGAGAATGGTGGACAGCGGGCTGCGCAGATCGTGCGCGATATGACGCAAGGCCTTCTTGTCGTTCGCGACGCCTTTTTTGATGGCCGCGATGTCGATCAAACACACTAGAAACGAAGCATGCTCATCCGTCGCGTCGGGATGCAGCGTGGCGTCATCCACGGTGTAAGGTACATAAAGCAGCAAACGCTCCTCACCGCCCACCACGACTTCCACGCTGGCGCCTTCCCGATCGTGGCAGTGCTCGACCACCAGACGTTGCACTTCAGACAACGTAACGGCGTTTCCGCTTTCAGCTTGCTCAGACACACGGAGCATGTCCGCCGCGCGCGCGTTCCATACCGAGCTGCGGCCACCGGTGACCACGAACACTGGATACGGCAACTGGTTGAGCATGTTCACGAAGGTGCCTTGCCAGTTGCGGATCTCGCGCATCGCTTGACGCATATCCTCGATCGGGTCATGGCGAGCAGACGTCACCGGCATGCGCTTACCCGCCCCGGCCACACCGATCGCCGCGCTGATCTCGCGCAGTTTGCCAATCTCCTTGCGCAACAGATTCTGCGTACGGCGCAGGCGTTCCCAGGCGAAATGGGTATAGATCAGCAGGCAGGCCAGGGGCAACAGCCCTAGCGCCAGCCAGCGATGCGTGACCCCGAGCAACAGAATCGGGAACAGGAACATCAGGCCGCCCCATGTGAAAGCCGCCACATGCATCCACCATCCCGGAACCAGCAGGCAGATCAATGTCATGCCCAGCGCAATCGCGACATAAATCGGAACAGCCGCTACGCCACCGATCTCTCTGGCCATATTGCCGCGCGCTACCGCGTCGGCCATCAACGCATCGAGCATCGCGCGGGCTACCGGTTCGCTGCGCAGGGCAGACGTGTGATAGCCCGCATCCTCACCCATGGCATCGCCCACGAACACCATGCGGCCCGAAAAAACCGACGACGGTACGCGCCCGCTCAATACATCGGCCATGGAATAGCGCGGCACGCGCGCCGGGTTGCCCATCATGACCAGCACGGCCTCGTCCTCCGGACGCATGCCGCGTGCCGTCGCACTCGCATGCAAACGTGTGTCGGAAAGCTCGCTCGCGTACTCCATGCCACTCACTCGCAGCGCCTCCAGCACGATGTGCGGACAATCGCCCGCTGCTCCATGTACGTAGGGAACGAACCCACTCACCACGCCGTAGTGGCCCATCAACAAATGACGCTGCCCGCTGCCCGCGGCATGCGTATGTAAAGCCAGGGGAAGTGCCTCCGCGCCCTGCTCCATGGCGTCGCAGGCCATCGGCAATACGACCCGGCCGTTCGCGCCCACGGCCTCAGCCAACGCGCCGGTGTGCGCATCGGGGGCGAGAGGATAGTCCAGCGAAATGCTGGCCGCGCGATCCAGATACCGCAGCAAGCTCCGCGTGCGCTCGGTCACGCCGTCGGTGCCGTATTGGCGCAGGGTGCGGCCGTCAATCAGCACCACCGCCACCTGTCGCGAGCCATGGTGGCGAAACAACCTGGAAGATAGGTCAAACAGCACCTTGTCCAACGCACCGGACATGGTGGCGCCGAACGGATGGCCACTGAATGCAGCCAGCGCCAGCACACAGCCGATAAACAGGATTCTCGCCCTGGCCGTGCGAGATAGTCGGCGTACGAACTCTCGAAACGGCAACACGTCGAAGCCCTCGATTCAATATCAGTGCCGAGCGGGGAGCACCAGTGTAGGCGGCGGACTAATTCGCAAAGCCTGCGCGCGCATGCACCGACCGGCGGCCTGCCTGGGGCAGCTCCTCGAGCCGATAACCATGGTTGTATACGGTGGTGACCAGCATGCCGTTCTTCGAACGCAACTGCAGTGAACCGCGCAGCTTGCTGACATACGTGGCTACCGTGGCGTCGTACTTGCGGTCCGCCTCACCCCAGATCTCCTGGCACAGGGCGTCCTTGGTGACCACGCAGCCCACATGGCGGAAGAGATACATCGCCAGTTTGAACTCGCGCGCCGGCAAGGTAACCAGCTTCTGCCCATCCGCGCCGTCCACCAGGACGGTACGGGCATCGCTGTCCAGCGTGTAGCGCCCAACCTTGAGCCTTCGCTCAGCGTGGTCTTCCGGATAATACTTGCGCGCCTGGGCACGGATGCGCGCCACCAGCTCACCCTCGCGTGCAGGCTTGACGAGATAGTCGTCGGCACCACTGTCCAGCCCTTGCACGATGCTCTGCTCGTCGTCGTGCTGGGTCAGCATGATGATCGGCACCCTGGCATGGGAGCGGGTAGCGCGTGCCCACTTCAGCACGTCGATGCCGCACTTCCCCGGCACATCCCAATCCAGCAGCAGCATGTCCGCCGGTTCGTTTTCCAGCATGTCGACGAACTTGTTGCCGTCGTGACGGATCACGCTGTCGTAGCCGGCGCGATACAACCAGCCGGCGACGGAATGGGCTTGCTTCACGACATCTTCAAGAATGGCGATACGCACGGTGTCTTGTCCCTCTACGATGGCGAGCGACCGGTCAAGGGCATGGCCCCAGGTGGTCCGTTCTGAGGCGCCTCTTCGTCTGGCGCCCTACAGGCATAGGACAAGCGTAGATGGATTGGTCCTCCTTCCATATAAGAAGAACCTCAAAAATCGTATTAATAATTCCCCCTTCCGGAGAAGGTCAGGAACGGCCCTCAGCCAAGCGAGCCGACGATATTGACTTCCCGATTCTCGGGAATTTCGTTGTAAGACAGCACGTGCAGGCCCGAAGCGAACAACCGTGCATAGCGGGCCAGGATCGGGCGCAGCCGGGGAATGACCAGCAACAGCGGCGCCGTACCCTGCTGCTTCATCTGCTCGCGCACCGCCGGCATGTTGATCTGCAGTTGGGCCAGCACGTTGGGATCCACCGGATAGTTGTCCAGCGCGGCACGGCCAGCGGCCTGCTCCGCCCGGCCGAGGTCACCGAGCAGCATGCGTTCCAGGTCCGTGGTGAGGCTGAAGGCCTTTACTTCGCGCTGCGCGCCAGCCAGCCCGGCGACAATCTGCCGACGCAATGCGCAGCGCGCCTCGGCCACCAGAAGCATGGGATCCTTGGTGAATTCCGAGGCCTCCACCAATGTGGCGGCAATCGACTCGATGTCCTTTAGCGACACATGCTCGATCAGCAGCAGACGGAACACTTTGCGCAGCTGGCTATGCGTCATGCACTTGCCCAACGCCTCGCTCAGTGCGGGCGCGATCGCTGCCAGGCGCTCCAGCATGGCCGTAACGTTGTCGTAGCTGAACAGCTCCGACAGATGGTCATGGACCATCTTCGATACATGAGTGGCGATGACCGTGGCACCGTCCACCACTTGGTAACCCATGCCAAGCGCGTGCGCCTTCTGCGCGGGCTCGATCCAGATCACTCTCATGTCATAAGCCGGATCCACACCGGGAATGCCATCGAGCTCGCCATATACCGCTGGCGAAGGAATCGCCATCAGGCGATCGGCATGTATCTGCGACTGCGCCACCACGGTGCCGCTGATCAGGACCGAATATTGCGAAGGCGGCTGCCCCAGATCATCGCGGGCGCCGATGGGCGGTACCAGGAAGCCCAGGGTTTCGGACAGGTTCTGCCGCATGCCGCGCAAGCGCTTGGTCAACGTCGCGCCCTGCGCCTCATCGATCATGCCTACCAGCTTGTATCCCAGCGACACCGCGACCGGCTCTACATACGGCAGGCTGCTCCAATCCAAGGCCGGCTGATTTGGCGCCAGCAGCGCTTCCTGCACGTCGCGCGTGCCTTGATCCTCGTTAGCCGGCTGTCGGCGCACCATGCGCCAGCCGATAAAGCCGAGCAGCCCGGCGAAGGCGAGAAAAGTCAGCGCGGGCATCCCCGGCAGCAACGCCAGCAGAAACAATAGACCCGCGCCGCCGAACATGACGTTGGGGGAAGCCAGCAGCTGGCGGCTCAATTGCTGCTCGAAATCCCCGTCGGCACTGATACGCGTCACGATGATCGCCGCAGCGGCCGACAGCAGAAGCGCCGGTACCTGAGCGACCAGGCCATCGCCGATGGTCAACAGGCCGAAGAGACGGAACGCCTCGGCGGCGCTCAGATCGTGCATGCTCATGCCGATCGCAACGCCGCCGATCAGGTTGATGATCAGCACCAGGATGCCGGCGATGGCGTCGCCGCGCACAAACTTCGATGCGCCGTCCATCGCGCCGTAGAAGTCTGCCTCGGTGGTTACCTCCGCACGGCGCCGCTGGGCTTGCTCCTGGGTGATCAGGCCAGCGTTGAGGTCGGCATCGATGGCCATCTGCTTGCCGGGCAGCGCATCAAGCGTGAAGCGCGCCGACACTTCGGAGATGCGTTCGGAACCTTTGGTGACCACCACAAAGTTGATGATCATCAGGATCACGAACACCACCAGGCCAACCACGAAGTTGCTGCCGATCACCACATTGCCGAATGCCTCGACCACGTGACCGGCCGCGTCGGTTCCGTTGTGGCCATTGAGCAACACCGCGCGCGTGGAAGCCACATTGAGCATCAGGCGCATCAGCGTGGCGCCGAGGATCACCGTGGGGAAGGCCGAGAAGTCGAGCGGCTTCTTCACCGTCACGCTGACCAGGATCACCACGATGGCCAACGCGATGTTGAAGGTAAACAACACGTCCAGCAGCACCGGCGGCAGCGGCAGGATCAGCATACCGAGCATGACCAGCAACGCGATCGGCGCGGCGAATTTCTGCCGGCGCAAGCCGGCGAGTAGAGCAGTCATCGTATTCATGGCTGTCGTGGGTCGGAAAGGGAAACGGGAATATCCAGATCGGAAGGCAACGCGGGCGGTGCCGTGCGCAGACCGTGACGAAAAGCCTTGATCTGCAGCACGTAGGTGAGCACCTGCGCCACCGCGCGATACAGCACGACAGGAATCTGTTGGTTGACCTGGCTGCTGTGGTAGATCGCGCGGGCCAGCGGCGGCAGCTCCAAGACTTCTACTTTGTGGTCCTTCGCCACCTGGCGAATGAACAACGCCGTCTCTTCCAGGCCCTTGGCCAGCACGTAAGGCGCCTGCGCCTTGCTTTCGTCGTACTTGAGCGCTACCGCGTAGTGGGTCGGGTTGACCACCACCAGATCGGCATCGGGAACCATCTTGCGGATGCTCCGGCGCGCCATCTGGTGCTGCAGTCGGCGGATGCGGCTTTTCACCTCCGGGCGGCCTTCGTTGTTCTTGTGCTCTTCCTTGATCTCCTGTTTGCTCATGCGCTGCTCGCGCAGATACAGCAACTTCTGTACAGGCAGATCGATCAGCGAGAAGAAAATCAGCACACCACACAGCACCAGCACCGAGTCGATAAGCAGGGTGGCTCCGCCGTGCAGCGCATCGGCCATAGGAGCACCCTGCAAGCGCACGAAGGCATTCACGTTGGCGACGCACAGGTACCACAATACGCCGCCGATGACGGTCGCTTTGAGAAGCGTGGCGGCGAGTTGCGCATAGTGCTTGGCCGACATCAGCCGCTTAAGATTGGTCAGCGGATTGAGCTTGCTGAACTTGGGCATGAAACTTTTTGGCGTGAACACCCAGCCCCCGGGGATCACCGAAGCGGCCACCACGCACAACGGCACCGCCAGCAATGGCGTGACCATCTTGGCCAGCAGCCACAGAATGCTGGGGAACAGCATCGAACTCGCGTTGTGCACCCCATCCAGCCCGGCACCGTCGTAGCGCACCAGAGCCAGGACGAATAAGCGGCGGAAATCGCCCAGCCAGGTTGGCGCCATCGCGATCAGGATCTTCAACGCCACGTACAGCCCCACCGCCGTACCCACATCGCGCGAACGCGCGACCTGCCCCTCCTCGCGCGCCTTGCGGAGTTTCTGCGGGGTGGCCTTTTCGGTCTTGTCGCTCTGCCCGGCCCGGCTCATGTCGCGCTTCCCGCGACAGCCATGCCGTCGAGCAATTCGAGTACATGCGCCATCATCCGGCCGAAGTGTTCCGGCAACGCCGGCACCAGCGCCGTCATCAACAACAGGCCAAACACGGTCGTGATGGAAAAGCCCAGCGAGAACAGGTTGAGCGACGGCGCCACGCGCTGCAGAAAGCCCATGCCCATCTGGATCACCATGATGGCAAACACCAGCGGCAACGCCAGCATCAGCGCCACGGAAGAGACCCAGCCCACACCGTGAGCCAGCCGTTCAAGCGAGACGGCGGCCATGCCCACACCGCCGATCGGCCAGACATGAAAACTTCGCGCCAATACCTGGGTCAGCACCAGATGGCCGTCTACCGCGAAGAACAGCAGCACGAATAGCGTGTAAAGCAGGCTGGACATGGCATCGCTGGCGGTACCGTTGATCGGGTCGTTCATCACTGCCATGGACAGACCCATTTGCGCCGACACCAGTGTGCCCAGCACCAGCAACCCGGATAGCACCAGATGGAAAGCAAAGCCAAGCATGCCGCCGATCAGTATCTGCTCGGCCATCACCTCGACGCCCGCCACGGAGAACGGTTCCAGCGCGGGTAGCGGCGGCAGGCCGGGCTGCGCCACCACCGCCAGCGCGAGTGCGGCCAGCGCGCGCACGCGCATCGGCACCATCGCCTCGCCCAGCACCGGCGCCACCGCGAACGCCGCCAGAAAGCGGCAGAACGGCCACACCACGGTGGCAAAAAGCGCCGGCAGCCGGTGCATCAAGTCTTCCATGTCATCCCACTAGTTGGGCGGCGCGCTGGAAGATATTCACGGTGTACTGCATGAGCTTGTCGCTGACCCAATAGCCAGCCATGCCGATCGCCAGCAGAGTCACCAGCAGGCGCGGCAGGAAGCTGAGGGTCTGTTCGTTGATCTGGGTGGCGGCCTGGAACAGACTCACCAACACACCCACCAACAGCCCCGGCGTGATCAGCACTAGCACGATCAGGGTGACCAGGCGCAACGCATCGGCGGCCAGATCGGCGGCAACATCCGGCGTCACGGCTAGGCTCCCTTCACGCTGGTGATCAGCGTGTTGACAGTGAGCGACCAGCCGTCCACCAGCACGAACAGCAGCAATTTCAGCGGCAGCGATATCACCAGAGGAGAGAGCATCATCATGCCCATCGCCATCAGTACGGAAGCGACGATGATGTCGATCAGCAGGAACGGAATGAACAGCATGCAGCCGATCTGGAACGCGGTCTTCAGCTCGCTGAGCAGAAAGGCGGACAGCTTGACCACGAAGGAATGCTCCATCGGGTCTTCCACCTCAGGCGCATGGGCAAGCTTGGCGATCTGCGCCAGGGTGGTCTTGCTGGTCTGCGCCAGCATGAAGCGCGACAAGGGGTCTTCCGCGGTGTGCAAAGCCTCTTGCATGCTGATGCGATCCTGGTCGTAAGGCATCACTGCCTTTTCCCATACTTCCTGTGCCACCGGGCGCATGGTCAGCATGGTCAGTACCAGTGCCACGCCTGTGATCACGCGCTGCGGCAAGCCCTGCTGCAGACCCAGACCCTGGCGCAGCAAGGAGAGCACGATGGTGTAGCGCAGGAAACTGGTCATGGTAAGCAACAGCGCGGGTACCAGTCCGAGCAGCGTCATCAGGACCAGGATCTGCGTTTTAACCGCGAACGGTTTCTCGCCACCGGCATTTACGGTGAACTCGAGCGGTTCGGCCAATGCAGGCTGCGCCATCAGGCATCCAGCCATCAGCACGGCGAGGCCCAGCCAGGCGCTTCTGCGCAGCAGCGGCTTCATGAGGCCAATACCTCCAGATCGTCGAGCTCGACGATCTTCAGGCCATAGTTCTCGCCTGCCACTACTACTTCGGCGCGGCCGATGTGCGCACCGTTGACCTTGATCGCCAACGGCTCTCCAGCCAGGCGATCCAACTCGACAACGGAACCGTGCGCCAGTCCGGCCAGGTCGGCCAGCGGCAGTGTCGCGCCACCGACTTCCAGCGTCAGACGCACGGGGATCTTGCGCAGCAAACGCATGGAGGGCCCACGCGGGGACTCGCCGGATGCCACATCGGGCATGCCCTCCTCCAAGCCCAGATCGGCCAGGCTGAGGTCCATATCTTCCGCAGATTCGATGCTCATAAAGGGGTTTACTCGGCGTTTTCGAAAGAGGTCAGGCAGAGACTGCCGCCGTGTTCCGCCACGGCAGCCTGGAATAGCAAGGTGTCACCGACGAATACCTCGGCGGTGTCGGGCAGACGCACCGGCATCACGTCGCCGGTCTGCAGGCGCATCACATCGTCCAGAAACACTTCCTTGGTCAGCATGCGCGCCGACATGGCGACAGGCAGCCGTTCGGCCAGCGGTGTCTCGGTCTTGGCGACAGGTGCGGCAGTGACCCGGCGAGGCGAAGCGCTGGCGAAGATCAGGCCGAGCGAGGCATCGTCCAACGCGATTTCGAGAATGCCGCTCAAGGCCAACCTTCCCTCCTCGATCTCCATGCGGATCACGCGATCGCCTGTACCGGGCGTACGCTGCGGTGCCGGCGTTAGCCCACCCTCGGCCACCGTCATGGCGCAGCTGCGCAGCACTTCCAACAGAGCCAACCCGGTGGCTACGCCGAAGCGCTGCTCGGTTTCTGTCTCCGGCACGGTGGCGTCAACTTTCATCGCGCCCTTGTCGCCGTAGTGGTAACCAAGCATGGCCAACAACAGGCAACGGTCCATCCGTATCGCCAGGCTGCCACCGGGGGTACTGTAAGCGCGCCAGGCGGCGTCGCGGTGATTAGCCACATAAGAGCCGATACCTACATGCTTCACCACAAACGCCGCGCCATGACGATGATTGAAGCGCGTCGCCAAATGGCGCTCGAGCTGATGCCCCAGGCGCTGGTTAAAACCTTCAAGGAGATGAAATGGACGTCCCAGGGCGCACGGATCCAACAGGGTGTGCTGGCAGCTGGCGGCATGGCGGCGCTTGGAAATGGTCACGGCGGATCGACTCGATGGTTCGGCAGATCGCCATTCTCGGCCGCGGAAAGGCCGCGACTAAGCATTCTTAAAACAATCTGGAAACGTCCGTATCGGCTGTCGCCAAAGAAAAAAAACCGGCCGCGAGGCCGGCTGAAGGAACGGCGGCGTGATTGCCCCGTACGCCACCCGAGGAGTCATGCTTACCAGAGCACCGCCAGCAACCGCGGCAGCAATTGACACAGCACCAGGACTTCTTCGATATGCCTGGCGAAAGCGATGTTGTGTTGGAAGATGCCGCAGAACGCACAGATCACATCAGCTATTTCGCTCGCTTCCAGCGGAGGCCGCCAACTTCGCATACGGCCCCACCAGGTCGCGAGTTTCACAATGAAATCTGAAAGACGACAAAAAAAGGCCGGCCCTGCGGAGGGCCGGCCATCTGCCTCGTTGGTATCCGCGAAGGCTTACTGGATGAGCGACAGCACCATCTGGTTCATGCTGCTGGCCTGCTTGAGCATGGCCGTACTGGCCTGCATGAGGATCTGCTGCGAAGCCATGTTGGAGCTTTCGGAAGCGTAGTCCACGTCCATGATGCGACCGGTCGCGTCGGTCGTGTTGCCAACCATGTTGGCCAGGTTATTGCTGGTGTGCTCAAGGCGGTTCTGCACCGCACCCAGCGAGGAGCGCACAGCGCCTACCGCATCGAGCTGCGCGGCGATCTCGTCGATCTTGGCGTTCGCGCCAGTGGCCGTGGTGATTTCCGTACCCGGTGCGATGGGGGCAGCGGCAAACTGCGAACTCAGGTTACCGAGATCGGTGGACAGACCCGTGATAGCCGCGCTCACGTCAAAATCGAGCGTTTCAGCGCTGGTCGCACCGATCTGGAAGGTCACCGAGGAAGCGAGCTTGCCGGTTGTGGAATCAAGCAGCTTTTCGTTGCCATACGAAGTGTTGGAAATGATGTTGTACAGCTCCGAACCCAGCGCGTCGAACTCGGCCTGCAGCGCGTCACGGTCGGCGGCGGTCGACGAACCGTCGGCCGACTGCGTGGCCAGATCCTTCATGCGCAACAGGATATTGGTCACTTCGCTGAAGGCACCTTCAGCGGTCTGCAGCATCGAGGTGGCGTTCTGCGTGTTCTGCATGGCGACCTTCATGCCATTCGTCTGCGCCTGCAGACGGGTGGCGATCTGCAGGCCGGCGGCGTCGTCCTTGGCGGAATTGATGCGGTGACCGGTACCCAGGCGGGTCATCGAGGTCGAGAGGTTACTCTGGGTATTCGCCAGATTCTTCTGGATGTTCAGGGCGGAAGCGTTGGTGTGCAGGCTCAGCATGATCGTTTTTGCCTCTAAGAGATGATGAATTCGGTTAGGGATCAGATGCGACCTTGTCGGCCACGATCACCAAGAACGACCAATCATCTGCATGCATTAAATCGGATGGCTAAAATTTTTCTTGCCTTTCATCGAAGCCCCATTTATTGCCAACATGACGTCGCGCGTAAAACAGCTTCCAATCGCAAAACGACGCGAGGCGCGACCAGAAAGCAAGCGCTGTATCACCTGCTTTCTGCCGCACCTCGAACAGCCATGGCACCTATATAGAAGACGCCTCAGGACGTACCGGGCCGGATACGGCCCATCTTCTCGATCTGGCGTGCCACCTTTACCAGCTTGTCCTCGTAAGCCACATCAGTGGCATAGCCGCCCTGCACGAGTCCGCGTACGAATGCCCGCGCATCATGCCCGGCGTTCAATGCGCCGGCGTAGCGGGGATTGTCTTTGAGCAAACGCGTGTAGTCATGAAATGCGTGCGAATAGTCGTCGTAGGCCCGGAAGCGTTGCGGCAGACGTACCGCGCGACCTTCCACATATTCGGTAGTCTGACTGGCCACCGAAGCACCACTCCACAGGTTTCCCGCCTTGATGCCGAACACGTTGTACGCATTACGTCCATGCATCCGCACCGGCTGACGTCCCCAGTTGGATTCGAGTGCGGCATGCGCGACGACGAGATGAGGCGATACACCCAGCTCCGCCGCCGCCCGCTCGGCCCAAGGCGCGATGTCCTCGAGGAAGGCTGTACGGGTTGCTTCATCGACGGGCATGCCATCAACTTTTCCCATTGCCGTGGACTGGCCTGCAAGATAGGCACCCAGCCACGCCCGGCTGCCAGCACTCAACTGCGATGGCAATGCAGCAGCAGCCAGCGTCGTAGTCGACGAAGCCGGTGCGAAGCCGTTCACGATGGTGTCGCGGATCTCCGCGTGAAGCGCGCCATACATGGACGAAAAGCCGGCACCGCCTGCGGCGGACCGGCCCAGCGGCAGCGCGATATCGTCGGCGGCGCTGCCGACACGAAAGGCATGGAGGTCAAGCTGGCGCATAAGTATGCCGCTCCCCCTGCAGTACGCGCTGCATCGCGTCGTACTGGGAAGCCAATAGCTGGCCATTGCGGAGCGTCGCGGCCTTGCAGATCGTTGCCAACTCCTTCAGCTCTGTGCAACGCTGTTCTACCGCGCGATGCGCTACGGTGCCACGCGCCGCCGGAAGACGATTGGCCAGGGTGGAAGCCACCGTCAGCAACTGCGAGCGCTGGCGGCGCCGTCCCTCAAGGCAATGCACCTCTTGGGCGATAGCCTCGCTGACACAGGCCAACGAGGCGGTATCCAAACGCGTGGCGACCTGGAACTGCTTATCAAGCATCGACGACAGCCGCCGGTAGGCGCTGACTTCGCCGTCGAGCTCTTCAAGCGCTTGCTTCAGCATCACAGTCACTTATCTCCCGGATCCGTGCACGGACATGATCAAAGCCGCGACGCGATCCGCATCGAAACGGATCTCGCCACGCTGCATGGCTGCCTTAATCTCAGCCACACGGCCTACATCGAATTCTGGCGCCGTCTGGCGTACGGCATCCTGTGCAATCTGGAGCGTATCCAGCTGCTCGCTCGCACGCGAGCCGGCCTGCTCCACAGCCGCCGGCGGTGCCGGCGGCGAAACGGGTTTGGCCGCCTTGCCGGGTGCGTTCTGAACAGCAGTCTGATTGATGTTGTTATGGATCTGCATGGTATTTACCTTGCCCGTCGGGCATTCGAAGTAGAGAGGAGACCTCGGTGACCGTGCAAAACGACCGCCAGGCGGCTCTCTTTAAATGCCTCGCAGCGGACCCTAGACATCCCCGGCATCCATGGCCTTCGTCGTGTGCACAGCATCGACGCCGTCGATCAGGGGCTTGACCTCGTCGGGCGTACCGAACATCTGCACCAACTGGCGCGCCCGCTGCCTGGTAAGCAACAGGAATTCGATCCGGCGATTCAAAGCGGCGCGCGGATCGGCCATGTCCAATGGCGCCCTGTCAGCCATACCGACCACCTGCAACAGACGCTCAGCCGGCATACCGCCCTTGAGCAAACTATTGCGCGCGGCCATGGCGCGGTCAGCCGACAGATGCCAGTTGGAGCGCATACCGGGATCGCGGAACGGCACCGCATCGGTATGCCCTACTACCAGCAACGGATTGCCCACCTTGGCGAACAGTTCGCCCATTCGACGCATCAGTTCTTCGAAACGGCGCTCCGGAAGGGCACTACCCAGCTCGAAGATGCCGCGACGATGCGTGTCGTGCAGCATCACACGCAAGCCCGACGGCGTCATTACCGCCTGCAAATTGTTCTGCAGATTGGCATCACGTCCGAGCTTTTCCACTTCTGCGGCCAACTGTTTCAGTTCCTCGCCCGATTCGTAGCCGAGACGATCCGGACCGGACAGCTCGCCTTCGCGCGGTGGCGGCTGCGAGTTCAATGGGTCGACCACGCTGCGCTCGAGATGCGGCAGATCGCCGTCAAAAATACCGCTGCTGCGGTCGTAGATCGCACTGATGGCCAGCTTGATCCTGGTCTCCTGCTCGTCGCGCGCACCCAGCACCCACAGCACCATGAAAAGGCATAGCAAAGCCAGACAGAAGTCGGCAAAGGCCACCTTCCAGGTGCCACCATGGTCATCATGGTGGCCGCGGCGGGAGACCTTCTTTACGATGGTTTCCTGTTGCTTGCGGCCGGCTTTGGCGGGCGTCTCGCTCACGCCACCGCTCCTTCGAGCTGGTTGATCCACCCTTCCATCTGCACAAAGCTCGGCTTGCTGCTCAGCGGCACCAGACGGCGGCCCGCATCAACGGCGAGCAACGGCGGCTTGCCACCAGCATAGGCCACCAGCACCACTTTCACGCACTCCAACTCGGAGACCTCGTTCTTCACCACCTGCTGGATCAGGTTGCTCAATGGGTCGAGCAGGCCGTAGCACATGAACACGCCCAGGAAGGTACCCACCATCGCGGCGCCGACTTTGTGGGCAATGATGCCCGCGGTCGCGCCGTCGGCGACGCTGTTCATTGCCATGACCACGCCGAGCACGGCCGCCACGATGCCGAAGCCCGGCATAGCGTCGGAAATCTTGCGCAGCGAACGCGAGGGCTGCTCCAGATCGCCATGAATGGCCTCTAGCTCCTGGTCCAGCACGCCCTCGAGCTCATGAGCGCTGATCTTGCCCATCGCCATCAGACGGAAATTGTCCACGATAAAGGCCAGCAACTTGGGAGATGCGAGCACCATGGGGTAGCGTTTGAACAGCGAACTTTCGTGCGGCGCCTCGACATGCGCATCCAGCGCCTTGAGGTCGCGCCCCACCTGCAACAGTTCATACATCAGCATCAGCAACTGGCGCTCGAACTGATGCTTCTCGCTCGCCTTTCCGCTGCTGACGACCTTGCGCAGCTGGCTGACCAATTCCACCAGCACATGGCGAGGGTTACCCACCACCAGCGCGCCGACCGCGGCACCGATGATGATCATGATTTCGACCGGCTGCCACAGGATGGAAAAACTTCCGCCCATCAATAGGAAGCCGCCGAAGACGCACCCCAGCACAATAAAGATTCCGATGATCTGCTGCATGGTTGTTATCCTTTCGATGCGTATCAGTCGCGCGACAGAAATGCGCCCATCTTGGCCAGCGCGCGTTTGTTGATCTGGCAGATACGCGCGGCCGTGAGATCGAGCACTTCCGCGATCTGACTCAGACTCAACTCGTACTCGTAATACAGCTGGATTACCTGCTGCTCGCGAGGATCCAGCGCACGCAGCGCCTCCGCGAGGCTGGCCTGGTCGATCACCGACTGTTCCGGACCTGCCGTCGCACCTGCCATACCGCTCTGCGTGGCGAACAGTTCGTCAAAGCTGGCGAAGGCCTGAGCGTTGTCCGCCAACTCCAGACGGCCGTGCTCCTCCGGAGTGATCTCCAGTGCCGCGCACAATTCGGCGCGGCGCGGCTCACGCCCCAGCCGCCGGCGCAGCTCGCGCTCAACCTGGCGCAGCTTGTGTGCGGATTGCCTGGTACTGCGCGGGCGCCAATCCTGCCGCCGTAATTCGTCTAGCACCGCACCACGCACACGCACCGATGCATAGGGGCCGAAACCCTCATCGGGCTCGCCATAGCGTCGCAATGCCTCGAGCAGGCCGACAAGGCCGATCTGTTCCATATCCTCGTGGTCCAGTGCCGCTCCCGCCTGGGAGGCCAGGCTCCGCACGACACGTTTGACCAATGGCGCATAGGTAACCAGCCAATGCTGCTCTTGCGCCTTACTCATCGGTGCCGAAGTACGTTGGACACCCACGTAATCGGCCATACCGGCGGTACCCGCCATCGGCTCGGCGCCGCCGTATTTAATGCAGCTATCCATGCCGTGGCCTACTCGAGCATCTGCTTGCCGATCTGCACATCGTGGAACGGGACGGCAGATGGTGTGCCATAGACGCCGCGAAAGGCCGTCTGCAAGACATCGGTGAGTTCATCCACGCTCATCTCGCGAATGTCTTCCGCGGAGTAGTCGGCCAGCGCGCGATAGGCGGTACTGCGCAACAAGGGAAGGTGCTCCTTCACCTGCTTCTCCTTCTTCGCGTCCGTGTGGAACACCAGGTCCATAGCGAGATAGCGTGAGCGCGTCGTTTCGGGAACGCGTAGCATCACCACGAGTTGATCGAGCGTAACGAAGCGCGAATCGGGCAGGGCCACGATCGCATGTGTTTCACTGTGCTTGTTCGCGGAGACATGGTGCCCCTTGGCGAACGGACCCGCGCCAGTCATCCACGCGGTGCCCGCGCCCCCGGCGACCAGAGCCAGCGCCACCGACGCGGCGGCTGTAAGTTTGCCTTTCATGATGCGTAACCTCTCGATGCGATGAAGCGCTTCCATAACGCGCCGAACGTGTCGCCGTCGGAATCCGTGGCCAGTGCACGCCCCGGTTCGTCGCGCGCGCAATCCTGCCCGTCGCGCGACGACTGACCGCCCTGCCCACCTTGCTCGCCGAAACGGCTATGGTGGACCTGCACGGTGACCTCGCCGGGCTGGCGGCCATGCAAATCCTGGCGCAAGGCCTCGCAGATCGTTTGCAACTGCTGAGCAACCTCAGCGTGACTGGCGCTGATGCGAACATGCAGCGCACCAGCGTCATGAGCAAGCTCGATACGCACGCTTCCCGACAGGTGAGGATCGAGCTGGATCACCGCCTGCTGAATACCCTGACGGTGCAGCACCTGGATGCGCTCGCCCAGTACATTGATCAACCGCTGTTCTGGCGCATGGACTGCCTCGGTAGCTGGCAGCTTGCCCGACACCTGCGTAGGGCTGGCGGGCGACGACACAGCCAGCACGTTGATACTCAGATCGGCGATTGACGCGCTGACAACACCGCCTCCTGCTTCACGCGGGGTGGCATGCTGTCCAGGAGAGACCTGCACCCCCGCGGCATTCGGCGCGCCGGTGGCGATGCCTTGCCGAGGCGCCTGCCTTTCTAGATCGGTGGACACCACAGCCAGCGACGATGGACGGCCAGCCGCCAGCACCACTATCTGCGCCGCATCCAGTGGTCTGCCTCTGGGCGATTGAAGGGCCATAGCCTGGTCCATCGATGGCGAGGCGGCTTCCGCCGCGATGGATGATGCGTCGCGCGGTATCCATTGGTGCTCGGCGGGCGCAGTCTGCACATGGGGTATTGCAAGATTCGATTCGATGAAGACCCCGGGCACGGCTACCGGTGCCAGCCACGCCGTCATCTCATTCGGAAACTCCGAAGCATCGTCGCGCGGAAGTTCGTCGCCCGCATCGATCGGCATCATGACTTGAAGATCGGCCTCCATCGATAGCTCAGCACCGTCTGGCGGAGTGAACGGCAATGACACCATCATCCCGGACCGGGCCGACGCTTCAACATTCCCCGGCAGCCCAGCCAGCGGCGTGCCGACACATGCGTGCACGGCCATCGGCGGCGGCATAACGCGGAGCAGATTCATCGCGGCACCATTTCCATAGCATCGTCATGCATCGCATAGGCCATCCGCGCCGAGCGGTGGCGGTTAAAATCGTTCATCTCAGAAACCAGCCGCTGCCGCTCGACCGCAATCAGGTCCAGCGTGGCTCGCAGTTCCGCACGCGCGCGACCCAACGCACGGTACTCGGCGATACGCCATTGCGCCTGGCTGCTCAATTCGCTCGCCAATGCACGCAACTCGCGATCCACCTTGACCGCACTCAGCCAGTCACGCGACGCGGCGACATCGCGCAGGCGGTCGACATGGTGGTCCAGCCGTGTGGCGAGTGGAGCACGGCTCATGCGCTGCGATCCTCCACCTGTTGCCAGGCATCGCGGAGCGTCGATACCAGACCGATCACTTCGTCGACCACGGCGACATCGAGCTGGCAGCCCGCTTCATTGAGACGCAGAGTGCAATAGTCGTAGAGACGTCCGATCTGATTCACCGTATCGCCGCCCAGCTCGTAATCGAGCGAGCTGGTGAGTGCCGCGAACATATGGATGCATTTATTGATGCTATGACCTTTCTCTTCATAGCGTCGGTGCTCGATGTGCGCGCGGGCGCGCGCCATCTCATCGAGAAGGCCGTTCATCAGCACCAGCACCAGCTGCACCGGCGAGGCGCCGGCCACCTGAGCATGGAGGCTGGCAGCGCGGTAATTGCCGTAGCCGACATGATCCATGACTAGTTCTTTCCATTGCGGGGGGTAAGCGCCTCGAGCATCTCCATCGTGTATTTCATCTGCTGATCCACGACATAGAGGCGGTTGAACTGCGCGAGATAGCGCTCATAGGTACGAGTGTATTGATCCTCCAGCGTCGACTGACGCTTGCTCAAGAGATCCTGAATCTTCTTGACGGACTCCTCGCGGCTGCTGATCTGCCCCTTGGTGTCGAGCCATGCCGCCATGTACTTGTCGAACTTTCCGGTGAGGCTCTTATCGCCCTCGCCAAACAGCGCCTCAAGCCGGCTCGGATCGGCGGCCAGTGCCGCATTGAACTTGGTCGTATCGAGAGAAAGTTTGCCATCGCGATCGGCGCCGATGCCGAAATCCCTCAAGCCGACACTTCCTACCGTCTGGCGCAGGATGTCGTTGAGATTCAATTGCAAGGCCCGCACGCCAGCGTCGCCGGCCATCGGACCCGCACTACCCGGCGTTCCGTCGCCCGCGTAGCACAGCTCGTCCAGCACGCTCTTGAGCGCGTTGTAGGCATCGACGAAGGACTGCACGTTTTCTTGTGTCGCCGAGCTATCACGGCTGATCGAAAGCACCAGCGCCGGATCGCCGGCCTGCATGGCGGCGGTGAAGGTGATGCTGACATCCTGAATGCCATCGAAGGTATTGGAGCTCTGCTCGATGCGCGTGCCACCCTGCCCGCCGAGGTAGAACACTGCATTCCGTGCCGCGATCATCTCGCTGGCGCCACCCAGGGAACCAGCGAGGCTGCTATCGCCAATGCCGCTGGTATCCAGTGTGATCGCCCCGTCCGTACCGGTTTTGCCCGAGGTAAGCACCAATTGCTGCGAGCCGTTGACCGTCACCACCGACGCGCTGACGTTGCCTTTGTTGCCCGACGCTTCGTTGACCAGGCGCGCGATCTCGCTCGTCGTAATGTTGCCGTTGGCATCCGGCTTGGCCTTGGTGAGGTCCACGTCGAAACTGGATCCGTCACCGAGGTCGATCATCAGCACACCAGCCTGAGCGACATCCGTGGCCGGGATATTGCCAACGGCAAGCTGGTGCGCGGTGGCCAGCTGCTCCACAAAGAACGCATAACTGCCGGCTTGGGCCGAATCGCCGATCGAGACGCTGCCCAATGCCGGATTCGACAGGATGCCCTGGTATTTGATGATACCGCCCGACGAGGACAACCCTCCGAGCGCACTCTGGAACGCAGATAGCGCGCTGCGAAGTTTGCTGACCGCCTCGCTGGTCCGGGTTGCACTGGCCAACTGAGCGTCGAGCCGCTCAAAGGCATTGTGCATATATAGCTCGGAAAAATAGAGGGCATTTTCGCCCGGCTTGGTGGGATCGATAATCATGATTAGGCTTCGCTGGTTGGATGGTTTCAGGCCTGTAGGCGAGAGCGGGACCATGCCTGTGTCGCAAGCTGGTCCTGTTGTTTCTGTTCGCGCACGCGATGCTGTCTTTCCAGCAGAGCGCGCTTGTCGTGCAGCACGCGTCCCAGCCCCTCATGTTTGAGCGCAGCGATTGTCAGCGCGCCGCGACTCGCGGCAATGACGGTGTCGTGGTGCGCCAGGTCTTGCCGATGGCTGGCGATGAGATCCGCCAGCCATGCCTTGTAAAGCGCGCTATTGCTCGACAACACCGGGCAACCCTGATCAGAGGGCGCTGCCGCATGCAGCAATTGCTCCATGCGCGTCAGGTTGTTTTCGTAGCGTTTCCGCATCGCCTGCTGACCGGCCAGTTCGCCGGTCAGTCGTTCCACCTCGCGCCCACGCAGGTCGACCAGGCGCGCCAGACTATTCACGGTGCGCCCCATACTCATGCCAGCAAGGCCTCCAGCGAAGCGATGCAATCGGCGAACGGCGCAGCCTCGTGCATACCCTGCTGCAGGTAGGCCGCCAGACGCGAATGCAGCGCCACTGCCCGATCGGTCTGCGAATCCGCGCCGGCGACGTAACCGCCAAGCGGTATCAAGTCGCGCACCTGGGTGTACCGATTGAGCAGGTCACGCAGTTCGCGCACAGCCTCCAAGTGCTGCTCGCCGGCTACCAGCGTCATGCAGCGGCTGACCGAACGACTAACGTCGATCGCCGGATAGTGACCCTGCGCCGCCATCTCGCGCGACAACATGATGTGGCCGTCGAGGATGGCACGCGCGGTGTCCACCACCGGATCCTGCTCATCGTCGCCCTCGGCCAGCACGGTGTAGATCGCGCTCATGCTGCCTTCGCCCTCACCATTGCCGGCACTTTCCACGAGCTGCGGCAACAGCCCGAATACGGACGGCGGGTAGCCACGTGTAGCGGGCGGCTCACCCAGCGCCAGCGCCATCTCACGCTGTGCCATGGCATAGCGGGTCAGAGAATCGACCAGCAACAGCACGTTGCTGCCTGCGTCACGAAAGTACGCCGCGATGGCGTGGCATAACTCGGTCGCCATCAAACGCATCAACGGAGATTCGTCAGCAGGCGCAACGACCACAATGGCCTTCTTTAACCCTTCTGGCCCGAGCGCGTGCTCGATGAACTCACGCACCTCTCGTCCGCGTTCGCCGATCAGACCCACTACCACGACATCAGCCTCGGTCTGACGGGTAATCATCCCGAGCAGCACACTCTTGCCCACGCCACTGCCGGCGAACAGACCAACACGCTGACCGCGCCCAAGCGTGAGCATGCCGTTGATGGCGCGCACACCAACATCGAGCACTCCGGCTACCGACCTCTTGCGCATCGGATTGATGCGCGGCGGACGCAGATCAAGCGGCTGCTCGCCCTGCAACGCCCCGAGACCATCGATAGGCTCGCCAAGGCCATCCACAATGCGGCCCCGCCATGCGGGACCGATATGAGGGCGGCGCTCGCCGCCATCGGCGATCACGCGCGCACCGGCAACCAGGCCGGCCTGTTTTCGGAAAGGCATGAGATAGGACACGTTGTTGCGGAATCCCACCACGCGCGCATCCATCCATTCGCCAGAAGCGGTTTCGATGCGCGCGTGCTGTCCGGTCTCGAAGGCGTAACCGGTGGCCTCCAGCAAGATGCCCGATACGCCGCTGAGCCTTCCTACTTCACGAGCGACCGGAACGTCATCAAGTTTAAGCCCGGCGAGTGCGCGCATTACGCTTCTCCCTGCGTGGTCGCATGCAGTAGCGCGTGAACGCGCTCCATGCACGCGGCCAGGCGTTGCCCGCAACCAACATCGAGTTCGCGCTCACCGGCGGAAACACGACATTCGCCCGGCGCCAGTTGCGGATCGGGAGCAAAGCCATAACGCGCCACCTGCTCGGGAACCGCCTCCAGCACACGCGCGTACTCGGCTGGATGCAGGCGCACCTCAACCGTTTCGGAGGGCTTGGGCAACGTCGCCAATGCCTCGTCCACCAGGGCGATCCACTGTTCCGGGCGCGTGTTGAGTTCAGCGCGCACCACTTGCCGGGCCACCTCCTCGACGAGCTCGACCATCTGCTCACGCAATTCCCCACGGTACGCGTCCTGCAAGCGCGCAAAACCAGTGCGCATCGCTTCGAACGGTTCGCCCAGGGCATCCAAAGCGGCACGTGCTTCGCGCGCAACGCCGTCAGCCATGCGCCGAGATCCTTCCGTACGACCGGCCGCATAACCTTCGTCGTAACCGCCTTTGCGACATTCCTCCAGCAGGGCCTCGGTCAACGCCGGATCCTCGGCCTGCACGGCGACCGGTTCATGGATGCCTGCCTGCAGCCGCATGAGCGGTGGAAAAGCGTAACGTCGATAGGCCTTCATCAGACCACGTCCTCAGCGACCAGCTGCAAGGCGATCTCGCCTTCGGCCGCCAGCTCGCGCAACTGGTCCATGATCTCGCGGCGTACGCCTTCCACACGGCTGAGCGGCGCGGCAGGCGTGCGGCGCAGCATGTCGTCGAAAGCGCTGGCCTGCCGCTGGGGCATGGCGCGCATCAACGCATCCTGGAGGGCCGGATGGGCGCCCTTGAGGGCGATACCCCATTGTTCGAACGGCACCTGATCAAGGATGGCGGCAATGGTTTCGGCGTTCTGATGGGCCAGAATGCCAAACTCGTAGATATGGTTTTCCACGGCTGCGACGACATCCGGGTCGTGCGCGCGCAACAGCTCCACTACCTGGGCACGATCGCCCGGCATGCGATTGATGATCTCCGCGGCGCGCTGCGCGCCCTCCACCGCCGTACTCTGCGTGCCGAGGTTCTCGATGCATGCGTCGACCACGGCCTCCACGTCGCGCAGCAATTCGTGATCGATTTCTTTCAGGCGCGCAATCTGCAGCAGCACCAGATCGCAACTCTCCACTGGCAGGGCGTGCAGCACCTGGCTGGCCTGCTCGGCCGGAAGGAACGCCAGGAACATGGCCTGCATGCGCACATGTTCACGAGACAGGCGCTCGGCCAGCCACTGGGGCTGCGCCCATTGCAGGCGAGCTATCTTGGGCCCGATCACATCGCCGTAGATCTGGTTGAGCACGCTGTCGGCGATGACACCACCCAGCGCCATATCCAGCGAGCGCTGTAGGAACTGCCGCGAAGCACCACGCACGCTGCTCTGCTCACGGAACGCATCGAAGAACGTTTGCAGCGTGTCTTGCACGGCATCGACTTTCACGCCGTTCATGCGCGCCATCACCAGAGTGACGTCGAGCAGCTCTTCGCGCGACAGACATCGCAGGACCGCCGAGGCCGCCTCTTCGCCCATGCTGAGCAGGGTGATCGCGGCACGCTCGACGGAACTCAGTTCCGTCGCGGCCAGGGGCAGCCCGGTGCCGGTATTGATGAGCTTATCCATGTTTACGTATCCAGGGCTTGATGACGTCGGCTACACGGCTGGGAGCCTGCGCGGCGAGGATCTTCAGGTGATCGATCAGCACGTCAACGCTGGAACCCACCGGCGGCAGCCGGATGTCGTCTTCGTCCAGCGGAGAATTCACCGGAGCGGTAGTTACGCCCACGGCGTCGGGATCGGCTTCCGAGACGGCTTCGGTCTCAGCCGGCAGCTGCGGCTTCTGGTTATCTACCCACTGGCGCAGGATCCTGAGCAGCGGGCGCAGCACCAGGAGGAATACAAACAGTGCGAGCAACGCATAACCGGCATAGCCGCCCATGGTCAGCATGTGCTCGGGTTGCTTCCACCACGATAGCGGTGTCTCCGTCTTCGGTACCTGGAAATCCAGCGCCGAGACGGTGAGCTTGTCCTCGCGCGCCACATCCATGCCGATGCCGCTCTGCAGGATGGCCTCGATCTTGCCAAGTTGCTGCGGTGTCCATTCCTTGCCATCGGGTGCGGCTGCATTGCTGAGCACCACCGCCACGCTCACCCGCTTGATACGCGTAGGACTGCGCTTGATCTGCACCACGTTGCGGTCATAGACGTACTGGCGCGTGATGGCGTTGCGCTGCGAACGCGGACCAGCCTTCTCACTCGCGGCCGGCGCGTTGCCGGTGGGGGCCGGCCGGTTGGACAACGAGCCGGGTACGCCCAGCGCCATCTGGCTCGCGTCTTGTTCGTCGCGCGTGGCCTCGTTGGTAACCAGCGGCTTGTCCCCGTATTTTTCGTGTGTTTCCTCCACGCGATCGTTGTCGGTCTCCACCATCACGCTGGCGCGATAGTTCCCATCACCCAGGCTTTGGGCGAGCAGGTCGCGAATGTTGCGCAGCGTATCCTCACGCATACGTACGCCGATCTCGTTGTCGCCCACACTGGGATCGTTCGGATCGATGGTGGAAGAGAGGTAGTTGCCCGCCTGATCGATGACCGCTACACGCGCGGGGTCAAGGTTGGCGACGCTGCCGGCCACCATGCCCACAATCGCCCCTATCTGTTCCTTGCCGAGTTTGCGGCCGGGCTTGAGCGTCAGCACGACGGAGGCCGAACTCTTGTCGCCGTCGCTGAGGATGAACGACGAGGACTTGGCGATGGATAGGTGCACCCGGGCCGTTTCGACCGGCTCCAGGCTCATGATGCTCTTGACCAGCTCGCCCTCCAGGCCGCGACGGAAACGCACGTCCTGCACGAATTGGCTGACTCCCAGGGGATCACTCTTGTCGACCTGTTCCAGGCCGTCGGGCAGTTTGGCGACTACGCCCTTGGCGGCGAGCAGCATGCGCGCCTGCCCGAGCTTGGCGTCGGGTATCAGCACCTGGCCGCTCTGCGGGTGAATGCGATAGGGGATGTTCTCCGCATCGAGCACCGCCATGGTCTCGGCGGCGGAGACGTTCTCGCGCGCGCCGAAAAGCGGCTTGTAGCTGGCATCACTTCGCCATACAAACATCATCACCAACGCGGTGAGGCCAATGGCCAGCACGATCATTGGCAATAGCCTTGAGAGCCCCTTGGACGAAGGCAGCCGGGCTCCGGCGAACAGCCCCGAAGCTTTGGATTTGAGCTTGGCCAACATGATTCAGCCCGCCCCTCAGACTTGCATCTTGATGATGTCGTCGAACGCCGCCATCAGCTTGTTGCGCACCTGCATCATCATGGAGAACGAGAGGCTCGCTTCCTGGCTGGACAGCATCGCGCCGACGAGGTCGTCGCTCTGCCCGGTCTCGACCGCGGTGACTTTCGACTGGGCGTCGTGCTGCTGGCCGTCGATGTGCTCGACGGCATGCTTCATGGCCTGCGCAAAACTTGCGCTTCCGCCGCCTTCGGCGTCGGCGACAACGCCGGGCGTCAGGTTGGGGCGCGCGGCGGCGATCGCCTCGAGCATCGGGCTGGACAGTTCGATCTTCATGGGGAATCCGGGTGGCGGACAGGAAATGCCGCGCATTGTCCCGGCCGGGTCGGACCCCAGTAAGCAATCTCAAACGAATATCAAGGCCGGCGACGGCGCGTCACGGCGAGGGGCGTCCGGGATGGGCGCGGACGGCGGGAAGCTGGCTGGCGGTGGCGGCTACGCCATTAACGCCGGGAACACGGCCCTGGAAAAGCAGAAAGGCGCGATCCGTGGATCGCGCCTTTCTGATCGAAACTGGTGGGCGGTACAAGGATCGAACTTGTGACCCCTACCATGTCAAGGTAGTGCTCTACCGCTGAGCTAACCGCCCGAAGCTCGCGCCGGCATGCCGTGCGAGCCGCGCAGTATACGTGAGCCGTCATCCCCCGACAACTCCCCTGCCGGGCGGCCGGCGCCTCAGCGCAAGGCCTTTTCCCGCAGCTGGTGAATCTGGTCGCGCAGCCGGGCGGCGTCCTCGAACTCCAGGTTTTCGGCGTGTTTGTACATCTGCGCCTCCAGTCGCTTGATCATGGCGCTGGCCTGGTCGGCGCTGAGCGCGGCGTAGTCCGCACCTTGCTCGGCCACCGCACGGGCCCTCGCCGCCTTGGCACCACGTCCCCGAGAACCGCCCTCGCTGCGCGCGCCTTCCATGATGTCGGCGATGCGCCGCACCACCGACTGCGGCGTGATGCCGTGCGCCTCGTTGTAGGACACCTGCTTTTCGCGGCGGCGCGCCGTCTCGTCAATAGCAGCCTGCATGGAACGGGTGATGTTATCGGCATACAGAATCGCCTTGCCGCGCACATTGCGCGCCGCGCGGCCGATGGTCTGGATCAGCGAGCCGGTCGAACGCAGGAAGCCTTCCTTGTCGGCATCGAGGATCGCTACCAGCGACACCTCGGGCATATCCAGACCTTCACGCAGCAGATTGATGCCGACCAGCACGTCGAACTCACCCAGGCGCAGGTCTCGAATGATCTCCACGCGCTCGACGGTCTCGATATCCGAGTGCAGGTAACGCACCTTGATGTTGTGCTCGCCGAGATACTCGGTGAGGTTTTCGGCCATGCGCTTGGTCAGCGTGGTGACCAGCACGCGATCACCCATCGCCACCCGTTTATGTACTTCGCCAAGCAGGTCGTCGACCTGGGTACGCACCGGACGCACTTCCACTTCCGGATCGATCAGGCCGGTGGGGCGCACCACCAGTTCGACCACGGCGTCGCCCGACTTCTGCAACTCATAGTCGCGCGGCGTAGCGGAAACATAGATCGAACGCGGCGCTCTGCGCTCCCATTCCTCAAACTTCAGAGGCCGGTTGTCCATCGCCGACGGCAAGCGGAAACCGAACTCCACCAGTGTCTCTTTGCGCGAGCGGTCGCCTTTGTACATGGCACCCAACTGCGGCACGGTCACATGTGACTCGTCGACCACCAGCAAGGCATCGGGCGGCAGGTAATCGAACAGCGTCGGCGGCGGCTCGCCGGGACCACGGCGCGTCAGATGGCGCGAGTAGTTCTCGATGCCCTGACAGTAGCCGACCTCGGCCATCATCTCCACGTCGAAACGGGTGCGCTGGTCCAGGCGCTGCGCCTCGACCAGCTTGTTGTCCTTGTACAACTGCTCCAGGCGATCTTTCAGCTCAACCTTGATCGTCTCGATCGCGTTGAGCACGCTCTCGCGCGTACTGGCGTAATGGGTGCGCGGATAGACGGTGTAGCGCGGCACCTTGCGGATGGTTTCGCCGGTGAGCGGATCGAACAGCGAAAGATTCTCCACCTCGCCATCGAACAGCTCGATACGCAGCGCCTCAATTTCCGATTCGGCCGGGAACACATCGATAATTTCGCCGCGTACGCGATACGTGCCGCGCTTCAACTCCAGCTCGTTGCGCGAATACTGCAGCTCGGTCAACTGGCGGATCAGCGCGCGCTGATCAATGTGCTCGCCACGCGCCAGGATCAGGCGCAGTGACAGATAATCTTCCGGATCGCCCAAGCCATAGATCGCCGATACGGTGGCGACGATCAGCGAATCCTTGCGCGACAGCAACGCCTTGGTCGCGGCCAGACGCATCTGCTCGATGTGCTCGTTGATCGAAGCATCCTTCTCGATGAAGGTATCCGAAGCAACGACGTATGCTTCCGGCTGGTAGTAGTCGTAGTAGCTGACGAAGTACTCCACCGCGTTGTGCGGGAAGAACTCCTTGAACTCGCCATACAGCTGCGCCGCCAGCGTCTTGTTCGGCGCCAGCACGATGGTCGGCCGCTGAATCTTCTCGATCACATTGGCGATGGTGAAGGTCTTGCCGGAGCCGGTCACACCAAGCAGGGTCTGCGCGGCCAGGCCGTTCTCGAAGCCTTCGGTGAGGCGTTGGATGGCCTGCGGCTGGTCGCCAGAGGGCTTGTAGGGAGAAACGAGCTCGAAGCGGTCAGTCATGGCAGTCCACATGCGGTCGCGTGGGGTCATTTTAAATCGGGCCTGCTGACAGGGCGTGTCAGCAGAGCCTCACACCGTAGGACTGTGCAGTCTTGCAGGCAACGCCGCAGACGCTACCTAGCATCAGTCTCCTGCCCACACAGGAGTACTACCGTGAATCTCACGCATGGATGGCCCACCCGCCGCCAGTATCGAGGCGCCACGCTGATTGAGCAGATCATGGTGGTGGTTATCACCGCGATCCTGACCTGCGTTGCCCTGCCCTCGCTGCGGCGCCTGCTGGCCCGCCATGAAGTACGCACGGCGCAGACCAGCCTGATCGCCTCGCTGCAGCAGGCCCGCGCCCTCGCCGCGCAGACCGGTCGCCGCACTGTGGCCTGTCCTACGCGCGACGGCATGCGCTGTAGCGATGAAGCCTCGTGGGATGGCGGTTGGCTGGTCGGGTTTCGAGGCGACCAGGCCAACCAACTGGATGGCCCGCCGCAATACAGCCGCGTGGACACCGCCAGGCAACTGACTATCCAGAGCAACACTGGTCGTCACTACGTCCAGTTCCAGTCCAGCGGCTTTGCCGGAGGCAGCAACCTCACCGTGCTGATCTGCCGCCGCAGCGACCCCAGCCATGTGGTCAGCGTGAAGGTTTCGCAGGCCGGGCGTGTACGCGGCGGCGACGCGACCGCCGATGAAGCCGCACAATGTGCGGGCACCGGATAAATTCGCGGGCACGCTATCCCGCAAAAAAAACAAGGCCTTGCATCGCTGCAAGGCCTTGTCAGATATGGCGCCCGAAGTTGGACTCGAACCAACGACCCCCTGATTAACAGTCAAGTGCTCTAACCGGCTGAGCTATTCGGGCGGGGTGAGCTGCGTAGTTTGAATATTGGACGCCGGGCTGTCAAGCTACTGACAGCCCTGAAAATGATCCGAATTTGTTCAGCTGGTACGCACGCGATAACACGGTACGTAGGCGGCGCCGCCTGGCAGCTTCATCCGATGCTGGACCACGAACGCCTGCAGCAGCTCATCCAATGCACGCATGATGTCAGGCTGGCCGTCGATGTCGAACGGACCGTACTGCTCGATGGCACGCACGCCCTCTTCCTTCACATTGCCGGCGACGATGCCGGAGAAGGCGCGACGTAGGTCCGCCGCCAGTTCGTGCCGCGGGCGGTCGCGATGAATGGCCAGGCCGCGCATAGCCTCATGCGTTGGTCGGAACGGCATCTGGAACGAGAACGGGATATTGAGCGCCCAGTTGAAGAAGAAGGCGTCCTTATTGTCCAGACGGTGGTTACGCACCTTGTCGATACCACGCACCATCGCATGCGCCACGGCCGCCGGATTGTCGACGATGATCTGGTAGTACTGCGCCACACTGTCGCCCAGAGTCAGGCGCAGGAAGCGGTCGATCTGCTCGAAATAAGCGGCCGACTGCTTGGGTCCGGTGAAGATCAGCGGGAACGGGATGCCCGCGTTGTCCGGGTGCAGCAAAATGCCGAGCAGGTAGAGAATTTCTTCCGCCGTGCCCACGCCGCCCGGGAACACAATGATGCCGTGGCCGATGCGCACGAAAGCTTCGAGACGCTTCTCGATGTCCGGCATGATCACCAGATGATTCACGATCGGGTTCGGCGACTCCGCCGCAATGATACCCGGCTCGGTCACGCCGATATAGCGGTTATGGCGGCGGCGTTGCTTGGCATGGGCGATAGTGGCGCCCTTCATCGGCCCCTTCATCGCGCCCGGACCGCAGCCGGTGCAGATATCCATGCCGCGCAGGCCTAGCTGATAGCCCACCTGCTTGGTGTACTCGTATTCGTCGCGCGAAATCGAATGGCCGCCCCAGCACACCACCAGGTTCGGATCGATCTGCGCCTTGAGGATGCGCGCATTGCGCAGGATCTCGAACACTGCATGGGTCAGGCCCACCGTATCGTCCAGATCGAAACCGCCCTGCTCCAGCTGCGTGGACACATAGACGATGTCACGCACGACCGCGACCAGCAGCTCGTTGATACCGCGGATGATCTGCCCATCCACAAAAGCTTGCGCCGGGGCGTGGCTCAACTCGATCTTGATGCCGCGATCCTGCTGCAGCACCTGAATATCGAAATCCGGGAACTGCTCGAACATCGAGCGCGGATCGTCACTGATGTTGCCCGAGGTCAGCACCGCGAGCGCGCAGCGGCGCAACAGCGCGTGCAAGCCCGAACCGCTGGCATCGCGCAGACGGGCCACTTCATTACGGGACAGAATGTCCAGGCCACCGGCGGGCGAAATGCGCGCGCTGACGGTTGACTTGCCGGCCTTGCCGGTCTGAACGTCGTTCATTGGATCTCCTTCGGCCACGTTGTCCGTGGCAAAACACCGGACTCATGCTCGAGTCGGCCGGCTAGCTTCACTCCGGGGTGCCGTGCGGGTCAACCTCTCCCATAAAAAAGCCGGCGCCCTGAGCGGGCGCCGGCTCTCGTTCTTGCGAGAACAGCGTTGGCTTAGAACGTGTAGCGAACCGTCGCCAGCACGGACCAACGCTGGGTCGGGCCGTTCAGCTCGTCCGCACGCGGCAGCGGCAGCGGGCTGTAGTTGCCGGCGCTGTCCTTATAAGCCGCCTTGCTGATGTCGTAGATGTACTTGCCGTTGGCATCCACGCCAGCGAAGTCAGCCAGGTTGCGCGTCAGCGGGAAGCTGGCGCGGTGATCAACACCCCACTTCTTGTTCAGCATGTTGCCGAAGTTATAGATGTCAAGACGGATCTCACCCTTGTTGCCCTTGAAGATGCCCGGGATCTCCTGACGGAAGCTCAGGTCGATCTGGTTGATCCACGGGGCACGGGTGTCGTTGCGCTTGGCGATTTGACCCTGGTGATCACGCAGGTACTCGTTGTTCTCGATGTACTTCCAGAACGAGTCCTGCTGCTGCTGCGAAGTACCCGGAGCAAAACTGATGTCACCCTTGCGCGGGATGTACGCCAGATCCGAGACGAAGCCATCACCGTTGGCGTCGTTGCCGAAGCGCCAGCTGTACGGGGCACCGGAGTGGCCGTCGTAGAACGCGCTGACGCTGGTGGCGTAGTCACCAAAGAAGCGATGCTGCCAGGTCAGGGACGCGATCACGCGCTTCGGCACCGAGTAATTCGACGGGCTAGCGATGTTCTCGTTCGGATTCACCCACACGTTGTTGCTGTAGTTCGAGCGAGCCACGCTCGACGTACCCGGGTTCACCTCGGTCGCACGGCTCCAGGTGAAGCCAACCATAGCGGACCAGTCGTTGGAGAAGGACTTCTTCAACGAGAGGGCCAGGCTGTCAGCCTTGCCACGGCTGGTGTTGGCCAGGTTGATCACTGCATCGCCAAACGCCTGGTTCGATTTTGCACGAGCGGTGTTGCCGACCTGACCACCCTTCGGGTTCAGGTAATAGGTGTTGCGACCATCCGGCAGCACACCGGTCGGAGCGCCAATGTTCAGGTTCTGATACCAGATCGCATTGCGGGTCTTCAGGTGCTCGTAGTCAGCCGTGAACACCAGGCCGTACCACGGCAGCTCCTTGTCGAAGCCCAGCGACATCTTCCACACGCTCGGCAGCTGGAAGCCATCGTCGACCGTGCTGACCGCCATCTGCGCACCCTTGGCACCCGGAATCGGAGCCGAGCCAGCGTTCTGGTGGGCAGCGTCGCTGCTGAAAACGGGGTAACCCGCACTACCCGGCTTACAGGCGGCCGAAGCAGCAGAGTTCGGGCCACAGGCGAACTGCACCTGGGTGATACCGGAGTTCTGGTAGATGTTACCCAGCCACACGCTCGGCGGATTCGAAATGAACAGACCCGCGCCACCACGCAGCTGCGTCATGTGCTCGGTGTCGAAGGTGTAATTGAACGACATACGCGGCTGCACCTGACGGTTGCCGTTGATCGTGTAGTCGTTGCGACGACCGAAACCACCCGCCGCGGACACGCAATTGCTAGCCGTGATGGCCTGGCCGACCGGAGCCGAGTAGCACGGATTGAACAGCGGCTTGTCGCTGGTCATCGGGATATCGACACGGAAGCCATACTGCACGGACAGGTTGTTGTTGACCTGCCAGGTGTCCTGCAGGAACAGGCCGTACTGCTTCAGTTCGAAATTGGCGGCCACGTCATTCAGACCCAGACCAGCCGCAGGCGCGTTCAAGCGGTACAGATTGTACTTGCCGTTGATGAAGTCATTGATCGAGTTGAACTGGTAGCTGCCAAACGCGTTCTGCAGGAACAGGTTGTAGTACTTGCCACGCTCGAAGTCCGCACCAAACTTGACGGTGTGCTCACCCAGATAGAACGTGCCGGCGAAAGCCGCATTCAAGGTCTTCACGCGCAGGATGTTGGCCTGGCTGGAGTACTCCGTACCGAACTCAACACCCGGCGAGCTGGAGGTGCTGGTACAACCGGAAGTCGAGTTCAGACACACGGAAACGTCAGGCATGTTCTGGCCGTTGTACGGGCCACGTACCTGATTGAAATCCGCATACGACAGGGTGGTGTCGGTCGAGAAGATGTCGGACCAGTCGTCGTAGAAATGCAGCGCGTAGCTCTTGTTATCGACGTTGGTCTTGTACCAGCCGCTCGACAGCACGAGCACGTTGTTGCTGCCCGTGATGATCGGCTTGTTTTCCTTGGTCTGGCTATAGGTAAAGCTGGCGCGATGACTGTTCGTGATGTTCCAGTCGATCTTGGCCAGATAGCGCTTGTCCTGCAGGTCCGAACTGCCGCCACCCACACCACCGACATCACCGAAACCCTTGGCGCGGGCTGCGTTGACGATGTCGTTGACGTTCTGCTGGGTCAGACCGCGAATCTCGGTGGTCGCACCCGAACCCTGCACGCCGTACTGGCTCGACGGACCGATCTGCTTGCTCTTTTCGTACGAAGCGAAGAAGAACAGCTTGTCCTTGATGATCGGACCGCCCACCGTCGCACCGGCCGTCCAGGTACGACGATAGCCGCCGTACGGCTGACCGTTGTAGTCGGCGATCATGTCGTCACGGTTCTGGAACGCGTAATAGGTCGAACCGTGGAAATCGTTGGTACCGCTCTTGGTGACCGCATTGACGATTGCGCCAACACCGCGACGGGTCGCCACATCGTAGTTGGCAGTCGAGATGTTGTATTCCTCGATCGTATCCTGCGAGATCGGCGTGCCGAGCGTCGGCAGGCCGTTCGCATTCAGACCGAACGGATCGTTCGCGCTGACCGAGTCGACGGTGATGTTGTTGTAGCGGCTGTTCTGGCCGACGGCCGAAATCTCGCCGCGATCGCGATCGCTGATCACGATGCGGGGATCAAGACGAACGATGTTCTGGATCGAGCGACCCGGGGTCGGGGTGGCTTCGATTTCACGACGCGAAACGTTCGTGCTGAGACCCTTGTTGTCCGGAGTAAAGGTCTGCGACAAAGCGCTGGCAGACACCGTCACGCCCGACAGGTTCTGCGCTGCTTGTGCCGTGGCACCCACGGTCAAGTTGACTGCGGTGTCCTGCGCCAGCTGCAGATAGACATTGTCCTGCTCGGTCGCCGGCTGACCATCCTTCGACACCTTCACGTCGAACGGACCGCCCACGCGCAGACCCTGCGCAGCGTAGCGACCATTAGCGTCGGTGGTGGTGGTCTTGGTGGTGCCCGACGGCTCATGCACGATCTGCACGGTGGCGCCGGCTACCGGCTGACCATTGGCATCGAGCACGCGGCCGCTGATGGAGGACGAGGTGTCCTGGGCGATGGCGGGTACCGACATGGCCAGCATGGATGCGATGGCAAACGGCAAGACTTTGGCACGAATTCGGCTATTCACTGTGATTAACCCCTTGGGCGCGCAACGAAAATATTTACGAATCAGGAATCAAACGTGGCGATGCCCGGCACATGCCAGGCATTCATCGAAAGCTCTGTTTTGATTTCCCCGGAATGTTCTTGCTTGGTCCGAGCTTACTAAGCGGCGAGACCGCCCCGCCTGCCAACAAAGTGTTAAGCGGACTTTAACGACAGTGTAAGACAGTTCTATGACGAATTCACGTCGTTTTTATCTCTGCCCAGCCCTTTGTCATAAAGTGGCTCACTAGGCAAGCGGCGTGAAAACAATCACTTGAAGCCAGAGGTAGGCCTCTCCCCTACCTCCACCCCCAGCAACTCACCCCTAATGAGTCGCTGGGAAGTTAACTCAGGCTACCAGCCCGATCCTGCAGATGGGATAGGAAATGTGCCTAGGCTTTGCCGAGATAACGCGCACGCTTGGCCGGCTTGAGGGTAGCCAGATCGAGCATCACCAGGCCGTCGACGCAACCCGAGAAGCCCGGGTCCTCGCCGAAGTCGAGAAACTGCACGCCCTCGGGATCGACCAGGTCGACGTACTGGCGGTACAGCACCGGCAGACTGACGCCGAGCGCGTCCAGGTGATGCTTGAGCTTGCCCAGGCCAGCAGCGGGATCGAGCCCTTCCAGCGCATGGCGCACCACGTCGATCACTGCGGGGGAGATCACGAACGGCTGACGTGCAGCCGCCAGGCCGGGCGCTCCAAAGTAATGCTGATGCGCGGCTGCGATCCATTCGCGCGCTTCACGCGGCAGGCTTACCGACATGCTGACCGGACCAAACAAATAGCGCAGATCAGGGTGGCGCTGCAGATACAGGCCAATGCCCTGCCATAGCTGATCGAGCGCGCGCGAGCGCCAGTAAGCCGGCGCGATAAAGCTGCGCCCCAGCTCAAGCCCCTGCGCCAAACGTGACTCCAGTGCCGGCGAATAGTTGAACAAACTGGAGGTATAGAGACCGGCCATGCCGCGCTCGCCAATCAGGCGACCGCCATGACCGAACCGGTAGGAACCGACAATGCGCAACGCCTTGGGATCCCACAGCACGAGATGCTCATAGTGGGGATCGTAGGCATCCAGGTCGCGACGCGCGCCCGTGCCCTCGCCGACCTTGCGGAAGGTCAGCTCGCGCAGACGGCCAATCTCGCGCAACACCACGCTGTCCACGGCGCCCTTGAACAGCATGACCTGCTTGCCGTCATTGAGATCGGCCAGCTTCTCCGCATGCGTCGCCAGCTCGGCAACGACGCGTTCGGTCGGCTCGGGATGCGCCAGCGGCGCTTGTCCGCCAAAGATCAGACCGCGACGACGGCCGACGCGGTAAACATGCCGGCGCATCAATTTGGCGACCTGCTCGGTCGAGCCACCACTGCGCTGTTCCAGTTCGTCCGCACCGATCAACGCACCGACACTGAAACCGATGCGCCGCTTGATCGGCGCCACCGCTTCGCGCGGCAGCATGGCCGTGCTGAGGGGCTTGGCCAACATCGACAGGCCATAGAACATCGCGGAGTTGCGCGCGGCGACATGAATCGGCAGCACTGGTGTCTTGCTTCGCAACGCCAGGCGCGCGAAGCCGTCAGACCAGCGCCCGTCGCGCACGCCGTCGGCACGCACGCGCGATACCTCGCCAGCCGGAAACACAATCAATGCTTCGCCGTTGTCGAGCGCACGATAGATCGCGCGCATGCGCGAGGCGGCGCCTTTACCAAATACATCCACGTGCAACAGCACGCGATTCAACTGGGGAATCGAGGCCAGCCAATCGTTCGCCAGCAGGCGCACATCGCTGCGCACCGAGCCCACCAGCTGAAGCAGCGCCAGCGCATCGACCATGCCCAAGGGATGATTGGCCACGATCAACACGCCACCCTCGACCGGGATGTTCTCCCGCTCGCGAGGATTGACGTAATAACTAGCCCCCAGCACGTCGAGCGCGCGCTCGACGAAGTCGAAACCTTCGACGTCGCCTACCGCGGTGAGGACGCGATTGAAACCATCCTCATCCGCAAGCCGCCCCAACATGCCCGCCACGGGACGCATGATGCCGGGATGCTGAGCCAGCCATGGCAGACGTTCATTGAGGGTCTGTTCGACACTTAGCATGATCGTCTCCTTATGCTTTCGCCCATGCTCGCTGCGGATTATGACAGCAAGGTGATCGGCAAAGGGCAAGCCAACGCTTGCCCTACTACACGCGACGCCGTTTCAAACGGCCAGATGCAGATACGCGGCCACGCCACCGAGGAACATCTGCACGGACAAGGCGATCAGCAGCATACCCATCACCCTCTCAAGTGCAGTGAGAACGCTTTCACCTAACCAGCGGAACAAATAGGTTGAACAGAGCAGTATCACCGCCGTGGCCAGCCACGCGCCAAGCAACGCAATTGCCCAGTCCGCCGTGCGGCCCGGTTGCGTGTTGGTGAGCAACAGCAACGCCGCCATGGCCGAAGGGCCTGCCACGCCGGGAATCGCCATCGGCACAATGAAAGGCTCGCCTTCACCCGGCTTGCCGAAGATGCCGCCGCCATCCGCCGGCGGAAACACCATGCGAATACCGATCAGGAACAACACGATGCCACCGGCGATGCTGATCGACTCTTGCCGCAATTGCAGCAACTTCAGGATGAGCTGGCCGCCCATCAAAAAACCCAGCAGCACGCCAAGCGCGATCAGCAACTCGCGCACCATCACATAGCGGCGCCGCTTCGGCGCCACGTCCTTGAGCAAGCTGAGAAAGATGGGGATGTTACCGAGCGGATCCATGATCAGGAACAGCAGGATCGCCGCCGACAGCGTGGTCATCTGCGTTTCCATCTCAGCCCCTTGTGATGCGCATAAAACGAATGGCGTGCACGGTGCGCTCAGTCACTGCGCAGATCAAGCACAGTGCCGCGCGCCGCAACGGCCTGCGGACCGAGCAGATACACGGCGGCTTCTGCCGTGGCATCCGGCAGGGGCTGCTTGCTGGTGTCCTCACCGAAGTACGCCTCGCGGCGCAACGCGGTGCGCATCGGGGCCGGCAACAAGGCATGCACGCGCAACGGACTGCTCTCCGTCTCCTGATGCAGGACTTCAGCGAGCCGCTCCAGCGCTGCCTTGGACACGCCGTAGCCACCCCAGTGCGCCTTGCTCACCCGCTCCGGATCGTCAAGTACGAACACCACCGAGCTGTCGGCGGATTGGGTCAACAATGGCATGCAGGCCTGAGTCAGGGCGAACGGCGCCGACACATTCACGTGCAGCGCGCGCAGCCAGTCGTCCGGCTTGTGCATGGCGAGCGGCACCAGACCATTGAAACTCACTGCCGCATGCACGATGCCGTCCAGGCGGCCAAAGTCGCGTTCCAGTCCCTCGGCCATGTTGAGGTAATCATTGGGGGTAGCAACTTCCATATCGAGCGGATGGATCACCGGCTCGGGAAGCTGCTCGGCCACCATGGCGTCGTACAGCTGCTCCAATTGCCGTTTGCGCTTGCCGGTGATCACCACCGTGGCGCCGGCGCGTGAAGCCGCGCGCGCCACCGCGGCACCAAGGCCACCGTAGGCGCCCGTGACCAGCACCACGCGACCGGCCAGCGAGCCTTCGGCCGGCACCCAGCCGGCGGGCAGAAACGATGGGGCCAGCGTCATGCCTGTGCCGCTCCGCCAACGTCGACCACCATGCGCGCCAGTTCACCGGACGCCTTCAGGTCTTCGACGATGTCGCAGCCACCAATCAGCTCGCCCTGGATGAACAACTGCGGGAAGGTCGGCCAGTTCGCGTAGTGCGGCAGTGCGGCGCGCACTTCCGGGTCGGCGAGCACGTTCACTGCGTGGAAGTCCGCACCCGCCTCCTTCAACGCCTGGGCGGCGCGGCTGGAAAAGCCACACATCGGGAATTGCGGCGTGCCTTTCATAAAAAGCACGATGGGGTGCTCGGCCAGCACCGCCTTGATTCGCTCGTTAACGTCCATAGCTCGGGGTTTCATCATTACAATGCAGGCAGATCGGTAGTGTATCAGTCGTGCATCGGCCACCGTTCGCGGTCGCGTCGATCCGACTCCCCCCTTAGCCAACGCCCAGGAGCCACCACATGGCGATCGAACTCCCTCCTCTTCCCTATGAAAAGAACGCGCTTGAGCCGAAAATCTCCGCCGAAACGCTGGAGTATCACTACGGCAAGCACCATCAGGCCTATGTGACCAACCTCAATAACCTGATCAAGGGCACGGAGTTCGAGAACGCCGCGCTGGAAGACATCATCAAGAAGTCCTCGGGCGGCGTGTTCAACAATGCCGCGCAGGTCTGGAACCACACCTTCTATTGGAACTCGATGCGGAGCCCCAAGGATGGCAACGAGCCCAGCGGCAAGCTGGCTGACGCCATCACCAAGGCCTTCGGCTCGTTCGACAAGTTCAAGGAAGAATTCACCAAGTCGGCCGTGGGCAACTTCGGCTCGGGCTGGACCTGGCTGGTGCAGCGTCCGGATGGCTCGCTCGGCATCGTCAACACCTCCAACGCCGCCACGCCGATCACCGGCAGCGACAAGCCGCTGCTGACCTGCGACGTGTGGGAGCACGCTTACTACATCGACTACCGCAACCTTCGCCCGAAGTACCTCGAAGAATTCTGGACGCTGGTGAACTGGGACTTCGCGGCCAAGAACCTGGCCTGATCCCTGCGCAAATAAAAAGGCGGAGCCATCGTTGGCTCCGCCTTTCTGTTGCTTATGTAGGAGCGCACCCTGTGCGCGACAAGCCTACGAGATGGTCATTGCATCGCAGGTCGCCCACAGGGTGGGCTCCTACAGATGGCCGCCGCGCTCTTCAGCCTTCAGCCTTCAGCCGAGCTCGCGCACCGCCGGATCCACCTGCTGGTCGCGACCAAGCGCATGCGCGATACCACCCAGGCGCTCCACCATCTGTTTCGCGTTGCCCGCGCAAACGGTCGCATGTCCGACCTTGCGCCCGAGCCGCGGCTGCTTGCCGTAGTCGTGCCAATGCGCATCGACAGCAGATAGCACGGGCGCGGCATCCGGCAACTCGCCAATCCAGTTGAACATGGCCGACAAGCCGCGCGCCGCGGTGTCGCCCAGCGGCATGCCCAGCACCGCACGCACGTGGTTCTCGAACTGGCTGGTGAGCGCGCCTTCAATGGTCCAGTGGCCGGAGTTGTGTACGCGCGGAGCCATCTCGTTGCCGAGCAGCTGGCCATCCTTCACGAACAACTCCAGCGCGAACACGCCGACATACTCCAGGCGCTCAGCCAGCGTGCGCGCCAACTGAGTGGCACGCTCCTGCAAGGTGCCGACGTCCGGCGCGGGCGCCAGGCTCAGCGACAATACGCCGTCGGTATGCCAGTTTTGGGTTAGCGGCCAAGTACGGAAGTCGCCATCGCGACTGCGTACGGCGATCACCGACAGCTCGCGCTCGAACGGCACAAAAGCTTCCAGGATCAGGCCATGTGCAGACGCCTGCGCACCCAGAGCAGCCCAGGCTGCGTCGGCATCCGCCAGGCTGCGGAGGCGGAACTGGCCCTTGCCGTCGTAACCGAGCCGGCGGGTCTTGAGGATGGCCGGGGCACCGATGGTCGACAGCGCGCGATCCAGGTCGGCCCGCGTGTCGATCGCCATGAAGTCCGGCGTGGTCAGGCCGCAATCGCGGAACAGGGTTTTCTCGGCCAGGCGATCCTGCGCCACCGCCAAGGCACGCGGCGCGGGAAACACCGCTACGCGCTGCGCCAGCCAGTGCGCGGTCTCGGCCGGCACGTTTTCGAAATCGAAGGTGACCACATCGACCTCGCGCGCAAAGGCTTCCAGCGCGCCGTAGTCGGTCCAGTCCGCCGTAATCAGCGTGGCGACCTGTCCCGCACAGGCATCGGCCGCACTATCGACCACCAGCGTTTTCACCCCGAGCGGAGCCGCCGCCAGGGCCAGCATGCGCGCGAGCTGGCCGCCACCGAGAATGCCCAGCACAGGTTGACGGCGTGAGGTCACGAGCGCGGGTCCGGGTTATCGAGAACGGTCTGGGTCTGGCGTGCGCGATAAGCGTCGAGCGCCGCGGCCAGGGCCGGATCGTTCAAGGCCAGCACGGCGGTGGCCAGCAGCCCCGCGTTCACGGCGCCGGCGCGCCCGATGGCCAGGGTGCCTACCGGAATGCCGGCCGGCATCTGCGCAATGGATAGCAGCGAGTCCATACCATTCAGTGCCTTGGACTGCACCGGCACACCAAGCACCGGCAGGCGGGTCTTCGCCGCCAGCATGCCCGGCAGGTGAGCCGCGCCACCTGCACCGGCGATGATCACCTGGATGCCACGCGTCACCGCCTCTTCGGCATAACGGAACAGTAAGTCAGGGGTGCGATGAGCGGAGACCACCTGTACCTCGTGAGGCACACCCAGCTCGGTCAGCACGCTGGCCGCATGTTCCATGGTCTCCCAATCCGAACGGGAGCCCATTACTACGCCGACACGTGGCGGCTTGGCAGTCGAAGTCATGGTTCGGCCATCCAAAAGGGGATATTGTACGGACTTTCCGCGTTATCACACGACCCTGCGACCCATGGATAAGCGTCTGCTCGACATACTCTGCTGCCCGGTCAGCAAGACCCCGGTGCGGCTGCTCGGCAAGAGCGAACTCGATGCACTCAACGTCGCCATCGGCCAGGGTCAGGTCGACACCGTCGCCGGCATACCGGTGCGCGCCCCGCTGACCGAGGGCCTGATCACCATCGACCGCAAGGTGATCTACCGCATCGACGACGGCATCCCGGTAATGCTGCCCGAGGAAGGTATCGGCACCCCCCAGCTACGCGACTTCCCGGCCGCCGCCTGAGCCTGGCTCCACCCCGGAACCGCAATTTGATGCGGTTCACAGGATGCGGCGTATGCCAACCTGCGCATGACATGATCACGGATTTTCGCGTATCGTTTGTGCCATGCGGCCTGTAGGCCGCCATCGCGCGATGGACACTTCAGGGGTGTGGCGATGAAAGACGCCAGTGAGCCTTCCAATATCGTTAGCTTGAGCCAGCGCCTGGATCCGTCCAGCGAGCGTGGGGGCGCGCTCTTGAATACGGTGCGTGATATCGCCTCGCGGCGTCTGCAATTGTTGGTCAACGGCATGTTCGAGCATGTCGACGATGCGCTGTTCGATCTGGCCGAGAAGGCCGAGAACAATGCGGCCCAAATGCATTACTTCGACGGTATGCGCGAAGTGCGCAAACGCCGGCCGGCGGTGGAGCGCGCGTTTCTAAGCACCGTCACACGCGACATCGCGGACTTCGCGGCGCAGCAACGCCAAACCGCCAGCGGCGTGCCCTTGCCCATCGGCACGGTCGAGCTGACCCTGGTCGCCGATAACGAGCTGGAGGAATCGCTCGCGATCACCAGCATGATCGGCAAGAACGAAACGCGCCTGACCCGCGATCTGTTCGCGGTGAACCAGCGCCTGTCGGTCATCTATGGCGGCACCCGTATCGAGGACGCGAACAATCCGGTTGCGCCGGCCTCGCTCACCCAGGCGTTCCGCCAGGCGATGCGCGAGCTGTCCGCCGAGATGCGCGTCAAGCTGATCATCTACAAGCTGTTTGACCGCTACGTACTCGCTTCGCTGGACGAGCTGTATCAAGAGATCAACGCCGAGCTGGTTCGCGCGGGCGTGCTGCCGCAGCTACGCCACGAAGTGCTGCGCCAGCCGGGTGCGACACCAGGTAGCGCCGGTGAGGCCGTTGCCCAGGCACCGTCTGGCGTACTGCCGGACGATGGCGGGGCATCCGCGGAATTGCTGCAGACACTGCGCACCCTGTTCAGCGCGCGCCGCGGCGACCTGCCGGAGAATCTCCCGATCGGCGGGCCGCTGCAGGTGCCCACGGTTAATGAGCTGATCGGCGCGCTCAGCGTGCTGCAGAGCCAGGCCGCCACCGTCAGCAGTCCTCTGCCTATGCGCGGTGTCCAATCCACCGCCAGCGTGCTGCAGGAAGTAGCCCATCTCAAGGAGCAATTGCTCTCGCAGATCGGCTCGCTGCGCGGCGAGCGCCCTGGCCAGGTGGCCACCATGGACGAGGACACCATCGACCTGGTTGGCATGTTGTTCGAGTTCATCCTCGAAGACCGCAACCTGCCGACGGAAATGCAGGTCATGCTGGCGCGCCTGCAGATTCCTTATCTCAAGGCCGCCATTCTTGACCGCCGCCTGTTCGCGCATCGCCAGCATCCGGCCCGCCGGTTGCTCGACAGCCTGGCGGATGCGGCGAAGGGCTGGTCAGCCGAATCCGATCGCGACCATCGCCTGCACGACAAGGTGAAGTCCATCGTCGACAGTCTGCTGCAGGAATTCGACGATGACCTGAGCATCTTCGAACGTCTCAATACCGAGCTGCAGGACTTTCAGGATCAGAGCCGTCGCCGTGCCGAACTGGCCGAGCAGCGCGTAGCCGAATCCACGCGTGGCCGCGAGAAGCTGGAACAGGCGCGCCGCCGCGCTGCGCGGGAGATTCTCACACGCATCGGCGATCACTCGCTGCCGCCGCTGATCCACGGCATCCTGTCGCGCGCGTGGGCGAACTACATGGTGCTCACCATCCTGCGTCAGGGTGAGGAGTCATCCGAGTTCCGCGATGCGCTGCGTTTCGTCAACGACTTCATCGACAGCACCCGCGCAGCCCGCAGCATTGAAGAACGCCGCACGCTGCGGCAAATGCTGCCCGGCATCGAACGCTCGCTGCGCCGCGGCTTGGCCAATGTCGCTTTCCAGGAAAACGACATCGAGCGTCTGCTGGCGCAGCTCCATACCTACTACCGCCATCAGCTCGGCGAGTCCGTGCCGGCGGCGGAAGTACAGGCGGCGGAAGCCGCAGCCACTCTGCCTATTCCGGAGAGCATCCAGCCGATCGCCGAAAGCGAAGCCGCGCTGGATGCCATTGAGCCTGCGCCCGAGCCTGTCGAAGACACGCCGGAGCTGCGCATGGTGGCCGAACTGAAGCCGGGCACCTGGCTCGAGTTCGTCACCGAAGGCGAGACCCTGGAGCGCGCCAAGCTCTCCTGGATCAGCCCGATGAGCGGCCGCTATCTGTTCGTCAATCGTCGCGGCCTCAAGGTCGCGGACTACTCGCCCCATGAACTGGCCATCGAACTCGCCGCCGGACGCGCACGCGTATTGGAATCCACCGCCTTGTTTGATCGCGCGCTGGATGCCATTGTCGGCAAATTGAGCCAACCAGCGACGGCCTCCACCTCCGATACCGAATGACTTCTTTGCAGCCGCTTGCCCCACCGCCGACCGCACAGGTCCAGGCGGACATCGAACGTGCCTTCGCCGAAGACATCGGCGCGGGTGACGCCACTGCCGAACTGCTTCCCGCCGATGCGCGCGCCAGCGCCACGCTGACTTGTCGCGAAGACGCGGTAATTGCCGGCGGCGCATGGTTCGACGCCTGTTTCCGGCGACTCGATCCCAACGTCCGCATCGACTGGCAATTGGCCGATGGCGACCGCGCCGCCGCTGGCTCCGTGATCTGCCGGCTCGAAGGCATGGCCCGCGCCATGGTCAGCGCCGAACGCTCCGCCCTCAATTTCCTGCAACTGCTGTCCGGCACCGCTACCGCTACCGCCGCTCATGTGAGCGCGGTTGCAGGTACCGCAGTGAAGGTGCTGGACACACGCAAGACCGTGCCTGGTCTACGCATTGCGCAGAAGTACGCCGTCCGTTGCGGCGGTGGCCACAATCATCGCGTCGGCCTGTACGACGCCATCCTGGTCAAGGAAAACCACATCATCGCTGCCGGCGGCATCGCCCCCGCGGTGGAGGCCGCTCGCCGGCTGCACCCCACGTTGTTGCTGGAAGTGGAGGTCGAGAATCTCGACGAACTTCGGCAGGCGCTGGATGCCCGCGTAGACCGCATCATGCTCGATAACTTCACGCCACCGCTAATGCGCGAAGCCGTCAGCATCACCGCTGGCCGGGTGCCGCTTGAAGTTTCCGGCAATGTCGACCTCCATACCATCGGCGAGTACGCACGCACCGGCGTGGATTTCATCTCGGTAGGCGCCCTGACCAAGCACGTGCAGGCCGTCGATTTGTCGCTGCGCCTGCAGTTGGACTAAGAGTCCTTGCAGCGCCCGCCCGTCGCCCACACACTGCGGGCATGGGCAAGTTCTCCGACATGATATGGCTGTTGCTGCTGCTTGGCCTGATCGGCCTATGGCTGAAGCTCAGCCGCGCCCGCGAGCTGGCCATGGCCGAGGCACGCCGCCAATGCGAGCGGCATGGCCTGCAGTTGCTCGACGAGACGGTCGGCCTGCGTAGTCTGCGTCTGCGGCGCCTCGACGGACGGCACGTACTCGAACGCTGCTACACCTTCGAAGTGAGCATCGACGGCAATGATCGCGAACCGGGACGCTTGTGGCTGGTCGAGCGGCGATTGACCGGCCTTAGCTTGCCCACCATCGAAACACGCATTCCTGAGCCGAACAGCGCGACCCATGACACCAGCAATGTGGTTCCCCTGCGCAGATTGAGCCACGACCGGAACAGCGATCATCGCCTTCATTGAGGCGATGACGGGATAACCGCGATTACTTCACCACGCGCAGGAACGGCGCACCACGGCGCGGCTTGTCGCCGGCGTCGTCGCCATCGGACGGCGGCGTATCGTTCGGAGGCTCCGGCGCGGGCGGCGGCGTGTCGCCACCTTCGTCCGCTGGAAACATCATGCCCTGCCCGTTTTCCTGCGCATACAGCGCCAGCACGGCCTGCACTGGAATCAGGATGGAATGGCTCACGCCGGAAAAGCGCGCCTGAAAACTGATCCACTCGTTGCCGAGGTCAAGATTGGCCACCGCGCGCATGGCCAGATTGAGCACGACCTGGCCGTTCTTCACCACCTGCGGCGGCACGCGCACACCTTCGCGTGCTGCATCCACCAGCACGTAGGGCGTGAGGTTGTTGTCGGTGATCCAGTCGTAAATCGCCCGCAGCAGGTACGGGCGATTGGAACTCATCGGAACGTGTTGATCGTTATTACTCATACTTCCTAAGGCGACCTCAAGGTCGCATGGCCTTTTCTTCGGCCGTCATACTGCGCGCAAAACCCTGGCTGTGGAACAAGCGCTCGCCATAGTCGAGGATCGGCTTGCCCTCGCGCCCCAACTCCACCCCCAGCCAGGGCAGACGCCACACCACCGGCGCCACTAGACAATCGGCCAGGCTCATCTCCGGATTCAAGAAGAACTTGGCCGCTTTGAACAGCGGCAACGAAGCCAACAAGTGCTCACGCAAGCGCTTGCGCGCCGCGTCGGCCGGGCGGCCTCCGGCACGAATAGTATCGACCTCGGGCAACCAATCCAGCTCGATACGCAGGGTCGCCAGGCGCAGGCGCGCGCGCGACAACGGATCGATCGGCATCAGCGGCGGGTGGGGGTAACGCTCGTCGAGGTACTCGCAAACCACCGAGGTGCCATAGAGCGTGAGGTCACGGTCGACCAGCGTAGGCGTGGTGCCGTAAGGATTCAGATCGAGCAGGTCTTCCGGTGGCTTGCTCGGATCGACCTGCACCCGCTCATAGCTGACCCCTTTGGCCGCCAGCACCAACCGCGCGCGGTGACACTGGATGTCATCGGCAGTGGAGTACAGGGTGAGTACGGACCGCGAACGTGCGCTTTGAACCATGCGCTGCCTCCCCATCGACTAATCGCGGATGGCGGCATGAAGCCGCCACCCGCTGGCCACGGAGCGACGTCTTAGTGGACGTCCTTCCAATATTCCTTCTTGAGCGCGTACGCAAGCAGCGAGAAACCGGCCAGGAACAACAGCACCCAGATGCCATAGCGCTGACGCTGCAGGGCCGCCGGCTCCGCAACATACTCCAGGAAGCTGGTCAGGTCGCGGGTCGCCTGTTGGAACTGGGCCGGCGTGAGCTTACCCGGGCGGGACAGCTCAAGCTTCTCGACCACTTCGTCGCCGTCGACCTTCTTCATCTCGGCAGTCTGCAACCCCTGCAGTTCCCACAACGGGTTCGGCATGGAAGCGTTCGGGAACACCGTGTTGTTCCAGCCCACCGGGCGGGTCGGGTCGAGGTAGAACGAATTGAGGTAGCCGTAGACCCAGTCCGCACCCTTGGCGCGCACTTCCAGCGACAGGTCCGGCGGCGCCTTGCCGAAGAAGGTCGCGGCGGACTCTTCCGGCATATGCGAGATCACCGGCTCGCCGAACTTGGCGCCCGTGAAGTTCAGGTTGTCCATCACCTCTTTCTCGCTCAGACCGAGGTCTTCGGCGATGCGCGAGTAGCGGGCGTACTTCAGCGAGTGGCAGCCGACGCAATAGTTGAAGAACAACTTGGCGCCGCGCTGCAGGGAAGCCTTATCACTCACGTTGGTACCGGCCGAAGGCAATCCGCCCTCTTCCGAAGCCATGACCGTGGTGCTGCCGACCAACAGGCCAACCGCGAGGGCAATCGAGGAGATAGTGCGCTTCATCAGGGACTGCCGCTTAGTCATGGTCATACACCACCCGCTCCGGGACCGGCTTGGTCTTCTCGAGACCGCGATGCGTGTAGATCCACAGGAACACGAAGTAACCGAAGTAGACCGCCGTCATCACGCGACCGAACAGGTTCTCCCAGAAGGTCACGTCGATGTGGCTGCCGAACCAGGCCGGGATCACTTCCGCCACCACACCAGCGCCGACGGCACCCAGGGCGATGAAGGAGATCACGAACAGACCCAGTGCCACCTTGTAGCCCACACCGCGGTAGCGGATGGAGCGCACCTTGCCAGCGTCGATCCACGGCAGCAGGAACAGCAGCACGATCGCGCCGAACATACCCAGCACACCCCAGATCGCCGTGCTGAAGAACGACGGGATCATGCGCAGGATGGCGTAGAACGGGGTGAAGTACCACACCGGCTTGATGTGCGTCGGCGTCACCAGATTGTTCGCCGGCACGAAGTTGTCGTGCTCGAGGAACCAGCCACCGAAGGTCGGCGCAAAGAAGATGATGAAGGCAGCAATGAGCAGGAAGCAGCTGACGCCGAACAGATCCTTCACCGTGTAGTACGGATGGAAAGGAATGCCGTCGGCCGGCTTGCTGGCATCCCAACGGTTGCCCTTGGGACCCTTCTTGATCTCCACGCCATCCGGGTTGTTCGAGCCTACTTCGTGCAGCGCGGCCAGATGCAGCACCACCAGCAGCAACAGCACCAGCGGCAACGCGATCACGTGCAGCGCGAAGAAGCGGTTGAGCGTGGCGTCGGCAGGCAGGTAGTCACCCATGATCCATTCGACCAGGGTGTTGCCGATCACGGGCACCGTGCCGAACAGCGAGATGATCACCTTCGCACCCCAGAACGACATGTTGCCCCACGGCAGCACGTAGCCCATGAAGGCCTCGGCCATCAGCACCAGGAAGATCAGCATGCCCAGCAGCCACACCAGCTCGCGCGGCTTCTGGTACGAGCCGTACATCAGACCGCGGAACATGTGCAGGAACACCACCACAAAGAACAGCGAAGCGCCCGTGGAGTGCATGTAGCGGATCAGCCAGCCCCATTCCACGTCGCGCATGATGTACTCGACCGAGGCGAAGGCTTCCGCCGCGCTGGTCTTGTAGTTCATGGTGAGGAAGATGCCGGTGACGATCTGGTTGACCAACACCAGGATCGCCAATGAACCGAAGTAGTACCAAAGATTGAAATTCTTCGGCGCGTAGTACTCGGTCATGTGCTTGCGATAGGTCGGCGCCAGGTTCGGCGCACGCTCATTGACCCAATCGCCGATACGCGTGAATACGCTGGCCATCAGCCGGCCTCCTTCGGATCCACGCCAATCTGGATATGCGTGTCATCGATGAAATGGTACGGCGGGATCAACATGTTCTTCGGAGCCGGCACGCCCTGGTAGACGCGGCCCGACATGTCATAGCGCGACTTGTGGCAAGGGCAATAGAAGCCGCCCTTCCATTCCGGATCGAACGGCTCGGGCTTCATCACCGGCACGAAATCGGGCACGCAGCCCAGATGAGTGCACAGCGCGACCATCACCAGCCACTCGGGCTTGATCGAGCGGGTCTCGTTCTGCGCATAGGCCGGCTGCTGCTCAGCGGAGCTGCCGTTCGACTTGGCGTCGACCAGGCGAGCATCCTGGCCCGGCAAGGCGTCCAGCTGTTCTTTGGTGCGATTGACCACAAACACCGGAAGGCCTCGCCACGGATAGGTGACTTTCTGGCCTGCTTCGATCTTGCTGATGTCGATCGTGACCGGAGCTCCAGCGGACTTAGCTCGAGCGCTGGGTTCCCACGACTTAATGAAGGGCACGACTGCCGCGACGACTCCAACACCACCAACCACGGCCGTGGTCGCTGTGAGGAAGCGGCGGCGGCCGTGATCGACGACTTCGTTCGCCATCAGGCTCTCCGGTACTTTGCCATTGAGGTGCGACTTTAGGGGCCGCAAAAATCGCGTTAGTGTAGCGTCAGCCCCTGCCACGTACAATAAAACCGGACAGGCGCCTGCGTCGATCCATCCCCGCCACTCAAGCGCTTCGCCACCAGCCTCCCCACGACATGAAACATGCCGCCGGCACGCTCGCATTTATTGCCCGCTTCGTCATCCTCGGGCTGGCGGTGGCCTTCGTGGTCAGTCTGCTCTGGCCCGGCGTGGGCGATCGCCTGCGCGCCGGCATCGGGTTGCATCCGGCACAACCCGCACAGCGAGCCTCGGCAAGCCCTACCCGCTCAAGCGGCCCCGTCTCCTACGCCGACGCGGTAGCCAAGGCCGCGCCCTCCGTGGTCAACATCTACGCCAACAAGATGGTCACCGAGCAAGGCGTGCAGATGTACTCCGACCCGGTACTGCAGCGCCTGTTCGGCGGCCGTCCCACGGTCTATCAGCGGCGCGAGCAGAGCCTTGGCTCGGGCGTGATCGTAAGCGAACAGGGCTACGTCCTCACCAATAACCATGTGATCGCCAAGGCCGACGACATCCAGGTATTGCTGTACGACGGCCGCGTGGCGAAGGCGCAACTGGTCGGTGCCGATATCGAGACCGACCTCGCCGTGCTGAAGATCGACGTCTCCAATCCGCCGGTCATCCCTCTCGCCGAAGAGCACCCCGCCCGCACTGGCGACGTGGTGCTCGCTATCGGCAACCCGCTCGGCCTCAACCAGACCGTGACCATGGGCATCGTCAGCGCGATCGGACGACAGCTGAGCAGCGCCAACCCGGAAGAATTCATCCAGACCGACGCGGCGATCAACCTCGGCAACTCCGGCGGCGCCCTGGTCAACACCGACGGCGAACTGGTAGGCATTAATACCTTGCTGATCGGCAAGGCTGCCAATGCCGAAGGCATCAGCTTCGCCATCCCGGTGAATAGCGCCAAGAAAGTGCTGGACCAGATCGTCGACAGTGGTCATGTCGTGCGTGGCTGGCTGGGTGTCGACTACGCCTTCGTACCGGTGGCCGCCGACAGTGGCCTGCCCGCCGCCGCGCGTGGCGCGCAAGTCACCGACGTCTACCCGGGCGGCCCCGCCGCACTGGCAGGCATTCAACCGCACGACATCCTACTGCGCATCGGCGACAACGACATTGTCGATGCGGCCGATCTGCGCAAGCGCGAGGCAGCTATCAAGCCGGGCAGCAAAGTGGAAGTTTCAGGCCTGCGCAACGGCAGCCCGTTCCATGTCGAAGTGACGCTGGCCCAACGGCCGCCGATGACACCCACCGCTTCCACGGACAGCTAAAGCTCAACCCCGCCCCGGCCCCTGCGACGACGCCACCGGCGGCCGGATCGCCAGCCCATAGCGTTTGCGCAAGGTACCCACGCGTTCCACGTAAACGCGCGTTTCCGCATACGGCGGCACGCCGCTATAACGCTGCACCGCACCGGCACCGGCGTTGTAAGCCGCCGCCGCAAGTCGCTCATCGCCATTGAAGCTGCGCAACAGCAAGGCCAGATAGCGCGCACCGCCACGGATGTTCTGGCTCGCATCAAAGGCATCGCGCACACCCATATCGCCTGCGGTCGCCGGCATCAGCTGCATCAGCCCTTGCGCACCCTTCATTGACAGGGCACGCGGGTTATACGCGCTTTCGGCGTGGATGATCGCGCGCAGGAACGCTTCATCCAGCCCGAACTCCAAGCTTGCCGCGCGAATAGTGTCGGCATACGCCGTGAGGTTGAGCTGCACGCTGTCCCAATGGATAGGCGAATGCAGGTTGCAGGCAACACACGTTGATATATAGGTGAACAACATGGTGACTGCATGCCCACCCTGCCCGGCGGGCCGCAGGTTGGTGTATTCGACGCTACCGTCCGCGCGCGTCACTCGGTAGACCGCACCACGCAACACCTTGTCGCCCGGAGCCGTCGAAAGATCGGTCTGAGCTACCGCTTCGGGCACTCGCTTTGATTCGCTGTACGTCCATTGCCCAGGCTTGCCTGCCGGCGCGGCCGCATCGACCCGTTTGGCGGAAGTCACCACCGAGCCTTGCACATCGCTCAACGAGGCGACGGGCGGCGCATCCGAAGAAACCGGCCGCCCCGTGGTCTGCACCGCCCCTTGCACACCAGCGAGCGATACCACCGGCGTCGCCGGCGTCGGCTTGCGACGCGGCGCCGGGTCCACCACCGTCGCGATCTTCTGACATCCCTGATAACCCTGCGTGCTGTTGCTATACACCGTCTCGCCGGCCGAACCGGTACAGCGGAACAGGCCACCGGCGTGTGCCGGGGCCGCCGGGAAGCCAAGCAAAAGACCGCACGCCGCCCCCAGCCAGGCCAAGGCCAGGCCGGACCGATACATCCGTGAGGGCGAGCCGCCGATGCTCTCCCCCTGTGGCTCGGCGTCAGACATGGCGCGCAGTGTGCCGCCACCAGCCAGGCAAGCCAAGCACAGAGCTGCCGTTTCGTGCGCGGGGACAAACTTGCCTTCGGGCGAGCCCGGCAAGCCGCCATTGGCAAGCGCAAGTCCCTGATCCCGCTCGCGTCCGTTGCTGGCAGCCCGCCCCGGAGGCGCGTAAACTACGCGGTTCGGCGGCCATCGCCCCTTCTGTCTCGATTCCCGGTACCTCGCCATGAGCGGCAAGCTTTTCATCAAAACCCACGGTTGCCAGATGAACGAGTACGACTCGGCCAAGATGGCCGACGTGCTCAAGGCTTCGCACGGCCTGGAACTGACGCAGGACGAGTCGGAAGCGGACGTGATCCTGATCAATACCTGCTCCATTCGCGAGAAGGCCCAGGAAAAGGTCTTCAGCCAGCTCGGCCGCTGGAAGGAACACAAACAAGGTGGCAAGCCGGTGCTGATCGGCGTGGGCGGCTGCGTGGCCTCGCAGGAAGGCGACGCCATCCTCAAGCGCGCGCCGTATGTGGACCTGGTGTTCGGACCGCAAACCCTGCACCGCCTGCCCGAACTGATCGAAGCCAAGCGCGCCACCGGCAAGTCCCAGGTGGACATCAGCTTCCCTGAGATTGAGAAGTTCGACCGCCTGCCCGAACCGCGCGCGGAGGGTCCGACCGCCTTCGTCTCGATCATGGAAGGCTGCTCCAAGTACTGCTCCTACTGCGTGGTGCCCTACACCCGCGGCGAGGAAATCAGCCGCCCATTCGACGACGTGATCGTCGAAGTCGCCCAGCTCGCTGCGCAGGGCGTGCGCGAAGTGAACCTGCTGGGCCAGAATGTCAACGCCTATCGCGGCGCCACTTACGACGGCGGCATTGCCGACTTGGCCGTACTGATCCACGCCATCGCGCAGATCGAAGGCATCGGCCGCATCCGCTTCACCACCTCGCATCCGCTGGAGTTCTCCGACTCGCTGATCGAGGCCTACGCCAACGTGCCGCAACTGGCCAACTACCTGCACCTGCCAGTGCAGGCCGGTTCGGATCGCATCCTTACCGCGATGAAGCGCGGCTACACGGCACTGGAGTTCAAGCAGAAGATCCGCAAGCTGCGCGCGGTGCGCCCGGATATCTGCATCTCCTCCGACTTTATCGTCGGCTTCCCCGGCGAGACCGACGAGGATTTCGAGAAGACCATGAAGCTGATCGACGACGTCGGCTTCGACCAGAGCTTCTCCTTTATCTTCTCTTCGCGCCCCGGCACACCGGCCGCCAACCTCGCGGACGACACACCGATGGCGGTGAAGCACCAGCGCCTGGAGCGCCTGCAGTCCACCATCAACGCCAACGCCAGGAAGATCAATGAGGCGATGGTCGGCAGCGTGCAGCGCGTGCTGGTTGAAAAGCCGAGCCGCAAGAATCCCAACGAGCTCACCGGCCGCACCGAGAACATGCGCTACGTGAACTTCGCCGCGCCCGCGCGCCTCATCGGTCAGTTCGTGGACGTACTGATTACCGAGGCAATGAGCAATTCATTGCGCGGCCGCGTGGCGACCACGGAAGATCAGCAAGCCGCGTGAAACCCATCCATGTAGGAGCGCACCCTGTGCGCGACCTGACGCATCGCTTCGTCTGGCTCGCGCACAGGGTGCGCTCCTACCAATAGGTCGCTCTTCAATCCAATCGCTTGCGGAAGCGCAGGATCGCCGCGGTCATCATCACTGCGGTGAAGGCCAACAGCGCCAACACATCCACCCATAACTCCCATAGGCTGGCCCCGCGCAACATCACGCCGCGGATCAGGCGCAGGAAGTGCGTGAGCGGCAACACCTCGGCCAGCCATTGCGCCGCCTTTGGCATTCCGGCAAACGGGAACATGAAGCCCGACAGCAGGATTGACGGCAGAAAGACGAAGAAGGTCATCTGCATCGCCTGGAACTGTGACTGCGCCCGTGTCGAGATCAACAGACCCATCGTCAGATTCGCCAGGATCAACAGCCCCGCCGCCAGATAGACGTCCAGCAGACTGCCGCTGATGGGCACTGTGAACAGCCAGCGCCCCAGCGCCAGAATCACCGTGACCTGCACCAAACCAATGGCGATATACGGCAGCACCTTACCCACCATCAGCTCCGCGCTGCTCAGCGGCGTGGCGATCAGCAACTCCATATTGCCGCGCTCCCGCTCTCGCACGATGGCGATGCCAGTGAACAACACCATGGTCATGGTCAGGATCACACCGATCAAACCCGGCACGATATTGATCGCCGAGCGTCGCTGCGGATTATAGAAACTGACGATACTGATCGGCCCACCTTGCGGCGTACTAACCAGCGGCGCGCGCGCGTCCGGCATAGCACTGTCGATCGGAACCTGCGCCAATTGCGCCGCCGCGCTTTGCACTACGTTGTCGCTGCCATCGACCATGACCTGCGCCACCGGCCGGCCGTCGATGCGTCGCCGTTCGAAATCTGGCGGCACCGTCACACCAATGCTGATCTTCCCTCGGCGCAGCATGGCTACCAACTGCTCGGGGGTATCCACACTCGCGACCGGCGTAATCACACCGGTCGCCAACATATCCATCACCAGCGCGCGCGAGCCAGCCGTATTGGCCTGATCCGCAATGCCGGCATCCAGCCCGCGCAGATTGGTGTTGATGGCATAGCCAAACAACACCAGCTGGATCACCGGAATGCCGACAATCATCGCGAGGGTGACGCGGTCGCGGCTCAACTGCCGCAACTCCTTCACCACGATGGCCCAGAGCCGGCGCCAGCTCATGCCGCGCGCTCCTGTGATTCGCGCTTCTCCCGCGTCACTGCAACGAATACGTCTTCGAGATTCGGCGGCACGGATTGCATGACCGCCTGCGGATCAACCTTGGCAAGCGCGGAGCGGAGCGGAGCCAGTGCATCGTCGCCATGCGCATCGTTCACCAATACACGAAGGGCATGCCCCACTTGCGCCACACCGAGCACCTCCGGCAAATCCACCAGCACCCGTTGCGCGCGGCGCGGGTTACCGGAATCAACCACGAAGGTGCGCCCCGCCAGCGCGCCGGCAAGCTCAGTCGGCGTGCCATCCGCCACCAGTACGCCGCGATTGAGGATGGCCAGGCGATGACAACGCTCTGCCTCGTCCATTAGATGCGTGGAGACCAGCAGCGTGGTTCCGCCGTCGGCCAACTCGAACAGCTTTTCCCAGAAATCGCGACGCGACTCTGGATCGACGGCACTGGTCGGCTCGTCGAGGAACAACAATTCCGGATCGTGAATCACCGCACAGGCCAGCGCCAAGCGCTGCTTTTGGCCACCGCTCATGGTGCCGGCCAGTTGTCGCTCGCGGTCGCCGAAGTGGTACTGCTCGATCAACTCACTCACCCGAGCCGGCGTCCGCGTCTTCGGCACACCTTGCACTGCCGCCATGAATTCCAGGTTCTCGCGCACACTGAGGTCTTCGAACAACGAAAACTTCTGCGTCATGTAACCGATGCGACTGCGCAAGGCTTCCGCCTTCTGCGGAATACGCAGACCCAACACGTCGATCTCGCCTTCGCTCGGCGTCAACAAACCGCACAGCATGCGAATGGTGGTGGACTTGCCGGAGCCGTTCGGACCGAGGAAGCCATACACCTGACGGCTCTGTACCTCCAGGTTCACGTGATCGACTGCCACCAGTTCGCCAAAGCGTTTGGTCAAGCCTTGCGCCCGGATCGCAACGCTCGGTCCGTTGGCACTCATTGACCGGCCCCAGGGTAATCGACCCGTACCGGCAGCCCTACGGGGAGATCCGCGGCCTCAGGCCCAAGCGTCAATTCGGCCACATAACTCAGGCGCGCGGCGTCCTCACCAATCAGGGCGTAGTACGGCGTGAACTCGGGTTCGCTGCGGATCAGGCGGATTTTTCCCGCATAGGTTTTGTCACGGCCATTTACATGCACACGCAGCGTATCCCCCACATGCACATGGGCTCGCATCGGCTCTTGCACATAGATACGCGCATAAGGTGCATCACCGGCCAGAAGCACTGCCAACGGCGCACCGACGGGTGCCTGATCGCCAAGCTTGTAGGGAATGCTATCGACACGTCCCGCACGCGGCGCCACCACATCCAGCTTGCCCAGCAGCACCTTTTGCGCTTCGGCCTGCGCCTGCGCGGAAGCGAGCGCGGCTTCGCCCTGCGCAATCTGCTCAGGACGCGTGCCATGCAGCAGCGCATCGAGTGCAGCGCGGGCGGCACCTACCTGTCCGTCTGCGTTGCCCGCCGCAGCGCGGGCGCGATCGAGATCGGCCGCCGCCACATAGTTGTCTTTGCTCAGCGGCAGCAAGCGTTCGTAGTAGGCACGCGCATCACGCGCCTGTGCTTGTGCGGCAGCCAGATCCGCGCGCGCCTTGGCGATATCTTCTTGACGCGGCCCCACGCGCAATTCCAGCAGCGACGCTTGCTGTTGTTGCGCCTGGGCCAGAGCGGTGGCGAGTTCCGCCTGCGTATGCGTCGGATCCAACTTAAGCAATGACTGTCCGGCGACAACCTGCTCACCCTCACGCACACTGACCGCCACCACACGTTCGGCGGCAGGCGCAGGCAGGCTGATGCGGTCGTATTCCAATGTGCCCAACGCCTGCGGAGGCGCTTTTGAGCAAGCAGCGAGCATCGCCACGCAAACCAGCAACAGGATGCGAGTTACAACACGTGCGTTGCCCATCATGGGGAGCCTCCCGAATCACTCACACCAACGCCATCTTTCAGCAGCGCCAGCGTGTGGGTGATCATCGCCTGCGGCCCCAGGTCATCCGCCTGGAACACGCGCCGCCAGATCGGTGCACCCGCGGCGGGAAACAGGGTCAGGCCCACCATCGACACCACCAGCAAACGGGGATCGAGGGCCGGATTCAAACGGCCGGATGCCTGCGCCGCGGCGAACCGCTGCGCCAGCATCTGCGGAAGGCTGGGAATGAGTTGATTGAACAACACCTCGCGCAGCTCACCGCCCTCGCACAGCACTTCGCGCACCCACAGCGGCGGCAGCCACGGATGCCGCGCCACCACTTCACCCACGCCCTGCACAAACCCCGTCACCAGCTCCGCGGGATCGTCGCCGGCGGCGGCCAGATGCTGGCGCATCGACGCCAGCGCCGGCTGCAAGCGTTCTTCGATCAGCGCCTGCTTCAGTTGCGCCTTGTCGCCAAAGTAGTAGTGCAGCATCGCCGGCGTGACGCCGGCATCGGTCGCGATGGCGCGCAGCGGCGTCGCGCCGATCCCGTCGCGGGCAAAGCGCGCGATGGCGACATCCAGCAGATGCGCGCGCAGGTCGCGGTCTTCCCCGCTGGGCCGGCCGGCGCTGCGCCGACGAGAGGTGGCCTGAGTCTTCGGCTTGGTCATGCGATTAAATTAATTAAATGATTAATTACTTACAAGTGCCGCCCGATCCCCGCCATCCCGGTAGCCCTGGCACCTGCTGCGCGCTACTCTCGCGCGCCTATGACTGAGCTCAATCAGCGCGACTTCGCGCTCGACCCAGAAGACAACGCCCGCCTCGCCAATCTCTGCGGCCCATTCGACGAACATCTGCGCCAGATCGAACTGCGCCTCGGCGTGGAAATCGACCATCGCGGCAACCTGTTCCAGGTGATCGGCGAGGACGCCGCCGCCAAGGCCGCGGAGAAAGTGCTGCGCGCGCTCTACGCCGGCACGGAGAACGAATCGCTGACCGGCGCCAAGATCAACCTGCACCTGGCCGAGTCCGGCATCGACGCGATCACCGCGGATGCGGCGGAAAGCGCACAGGAGGTGGTGATCAAGGTCAAACGCGGGGTGGTCAAAGGTCGCGGCCCCAACCAGGCTCGCTACCTGCACGCGATCACGACGCACGACATCAGCTTCGGCGTCGGCCCCGCTGGCACCGGCAAGACGTATCTCGCGGTCGCCAGCGCGGTGGAAGCGCTGGAAGCTAATCGCGTGCAGCGCCTGCTGTTGGTGCGCCCCGCGGTGGAAGCTGGCGAAAAGCTCGGCTTCCTGCCTGGCGACCTGTCGCAGAAAGTCGACCCGTATCTGCGCCCGCTCTACGACGCGCTGTACGAAATGCTCGGCTTCGAAAAGGTCGCCAAACTGATCGAGCGCAACGTGATCGAAATCGCACCCCTTGCCTATATGCGCGGCCGCACGCTCAACGACTCTTACGTGATTCTCGACGAAGCGCAGAACACCACAGTCGAACAGATGAAGATGTTCCTGACCCGCATCGGCTTCGGCTCGGTGGCGGTGATCACCGGCGACGTCAGCCAGATCGACCTGCCGCGCCATGTGCGCTCAGGCCTGCGCCACGCCATCGAGGTGCTGCGCGGTGTGGACGGCATCAGCTTTACCTTCTTCACCTCGCGCGACGTGGTGCGCCACCCATTGGTGGCCAAGATCGTGCGCGCCTACGAGGCCTTCGAGCAGAAAGACGAGGCAGCGAAGTGAGCCCGGCTCGCAAGACGACCTCCGCTACCGCCAAACCGGCGTCCGTGCTGCAGCTCTCGGTCGGCTATGCCGTGGCGCGCGCCGGCGTGCCGTCCTCCGCCAGCTTCCGCCAGTGGGCCGAGGCGGCTCTGCGCGGCGCCCGCCGACGCAAGGCAACGGAATTATCGATCCGCATCGTCGACACCGACGAAGGCCGCGCCCTCAATCGCGACTATCGCGACAAGGACTACGCCACCAACGTGCTGTCGTTTCCGGCCGAACTGCCGCCGGGCATCGACCTGCCACTAATCGGCGACCTCGCCATCTGCGCCCCGGTGGTGGCCCGCGAAGCCACCGAACAGGGCAAGCGTCCGCGTGATCACTGGGCACACATGACCGTGCACGGCGTGCTCCATCTGCTCGGCTACGACCACATCGAGGACGCCGAAGCCGAGGCGATGGAAGCCCTGGAAACCCGCATCCTTGCAGGGCTCGGCATCAGCGATCCCTATGCCTGAGCGGGCATAGCCCTGGGCTTGAGCTCTGAATTGTCACGAATTTTCAGCTAGACTGGGGTTTCCGCCCGAGTTTGGGCTGCATTTACAAGAGTAATGAACGAGGACCCTGGCAGTACCAACGGCCCGGCCCACCGCAAGTGGTGGGATCGACTGGGCCATTTGTTTTCCGGCGAGCCGCGCAATCGCGAAGAGCTGATTGAAGAGCTGCGCTCCGCCCAGGCCAACGGCCTGATGTCGAACGACACCCTCACCATGGTCGAGGGCGCTATCAAGGTCACCGAGCTGAGCGTGGACGATGTGATGGTCCCGCGCGCCCAGATCGTGATGCTTTCCGCCGACGCCCCGCTGAGCGAGATCCTCGCCACTGTGGTGGAATCCGGCCACTCCCGCTTCCCCGTGCACGGCGATGACAAGGACGAGATCCTCGGCATCCTGCTGGCCAAGGATCTGCTGAAGTTCGTCGGCGACGGCAACAGCTTCAGCATCGCCACGATTCTGCGCCCCGCCGTGCTGATCCCCGAGGCCATGCGCCTCAACGTGCTGCTGGCGGAGTTCCGCCACACCCGCAACCACATGGCGCTGGTGGTGGATGAGTACGGCGGCGTCGCCGGCCTCATCACCATTGAGGACGTGCTGGAACAGATCGTGGGCGAGATCGACGACGAACACGATGACGAAGAAGAGCCCCAGCTGATGCACGAGCAGGCTGGCGGTGGCTGGCTGGTCAGCGCACTTACCCCGATCGCCGACTTCAACGAGCAGGCCGGCGCGTCGTTCTCCGACGAAGAATTCGACACCGTGGGCGGCATGACCACCTCCGAGTTCGGCCACCTGCCCGAAGTGGGCGAGGAAATCGCCATCGGCGGCTATCTGTTCCACGTCACCGAGGCGGACGATCGCCGCGTGCAGCAGTTCCGCGTTACCCGTCCAGCGGAAGACTGAGCCAGACCTCCGTCGTAAGGGACCCTCTGGTCTATCCACGCAGGCGTCACCATGGCTGTTTGCGCGCAGATCGCCGTTGCGCTGCCGAAGGCAGACTGGCCGTCTGTTGAGGCAGCGTGGCGGTGAGCTGCGCGCAAACAGCCATGGCCCTCACCTACGAAATTTTCAATGACAGGGTGATATCCAGCAAGGGCGCTACCGCTGCCGCGCGGCTCGACCTGACGGCCAGTCAGGCGCTTCGCCACGCGGCAGCGGTAGCGCCCTTGCTGGATATCATGACACCTGCGTGGAATAGACCAGAGGGTCCCCAGCGCTGTCGCGACGGAGGCCACTCCTGCAAAATGGTCGGACGCCTTAAACCGGAACGCCCGCCGATGAGCCTGACTGCTCGCATCCTCCTGTTGCTCGCCCTGCTGCTGGCCGCGCTGTCGCCAGCCCATGCCGGCGTGGCGAACGCACCAGGTGCGAATCTCGAAGTCTCGCTGATCACCTACGGTCCTGGCGAAACCTACTGGGAGCGCTTTGGCCACGACGCCATCGAGCTGCGCGATACCGTCAGCGGCGAAGCGATCAACTTCAACTACGGCGTGTTCGATTTCGACGAGCGCGGCTTCCTGTTCAACTTCGCACGCGGCCGCATGCATTACCTGATGGATGCAGCGCCGACCGAAATGGATCAGCGCTACTACATCGAATCCGGCCGCTCGGTAACGCGTCAGACGCTGGCGCTCACCGCCGAACAGGCGAGCGCACTGCGCGATTTCCTCCTGTGGAATCTGCGCCCGGAAAACGTGCGCTACGACTACGACTACTACGCCGACAACTGCACCACGCGTGTACGCGATGCGCTGAACCGCGCCTTGGGCGGCATCCTGCAGAAGCAGCTCGAAGCGCGCGCTGGCGGCATGACTTATCGCCAGCAAACCGCCCGCCTGATGAGCGCCCAGCCATGGCTGATGCTGATTCTCGATCTCGGCCTCGGCCCGTACGCCGATCAGCCACTCAGCGCCTGGGAGGAAAGCTTCCTGCCAATGGTGTTGCAACGCGAACTGGCCCACACGCAAGTCAGCGATGGCCAGGGAGGCACGCGCCCGCTGGCGCAGGACGACGGTCAACTGATCTCGCCCAACCGCCTGGACGTACCACCGGATCAGGCTCCCGACCTGCGCCTGCCCTTGGCACTTGCTGGTGTCGTGTTCGCCGCCCTGCTTATCCTCGCCGCCCGCTTCTGGCCCATCGGCCTCGCCTTCCTCGGCTCCATCTACCTCGTCGCCGCCGGTATCGTCGGCGTGCTGCTTCTGGTGCTGTGGACCCTCACCACCCACCACTCCGCCTGGGCCAACGCCAACCTGCTGCTATTCAACCCACTCGCGCTTGCGCTGCTGCCCACACTTTGGCGCACCCGTCGCGGCATGGCCGCTTCGCGCTGGGCCGACAAGATCATCGTGCTGCAACTGCTGGCACTGGTCGTGGCCGTGCTTCTGCATCTGCTGCCGGGCGTCGTGCAACAGAATCAGCCGTGGCTGCTGTTTGCGCTGCCGTGCTGGTTGGCTTTGTCGTGGTCGCTGCGACGGGGGCTGCGCAAACTCCACGTGTAAATTTGCAGCGAAACCAACGAAGTTCCTGCAGGCACTACCCTCGAATGTCACTTGCCCAGACAGCTCATTTAATGAGTCGTCGCAGAATCACCTTGTCCACTCGACAACTGATCCATAGCAAGCCGCTGCTCCACTGCCTTCCCTAGCGACTCGGAAAAACTTGCCGTCATGTGCTGCGAATCGCGGAAGACAATTTTTCCCTGCAGCTCTGCACGGCACACTCCATCGGGACAAACCAGGTCGTTCAGATCCATTGCCGTGGCGTTCCCATAACGGGAAGTGGCCCGTTGCAACCAATGAAAGACCATGTCTGCATGCGCATTGCTCAAAGGTGCGCTGCAAGTTCGCAGAGCGCTCAGCCACTTGGGACGCCCTTGATTCTCCGCGAGGCAATCTGGCCCATCAAAAGGCAGGCTAGGCGTGCCACGCAGCACATAAATGTGCCCAGAAACAGGACTGACAACATTCAGTACCCTGGAAGAACCTTCAATCCACTGCGATTCCGTAAACCCATTTGACGCGGCCGACCCAAGCAGAACTACATCCGGCTTGATCGCCGCCACCTGAGAAAGCGACGCAGCACGCCAAGCTGCGCACTCTGTATATTCGCGTCCAATTCGGCCATAGAAGAAAGATACGTCTACCATCGGACATGCCGACTTGGTCAGAACCAGTAGACGCCAATCAGGTCGATGGAAGGCACTTGCGACTGCCGGAAACCATTGACCAGCAATGCTATCCCCCATCAACACCGCCGTATGTCTAGCGTCCTCGGGTCCAAAAGCGCAGATATTCACCCGACTACTTTGATACCAATCGTCACACCCCTGCGAATAGATGATAGGCGCATCCATATGAGCCCTCGTAAATCGCTGCGTCGCGGGACTCACCATCTGATCGGACGCTTGGTTGAACCAATGAATGGAACCCACATTGGCTGCGACCATGATCGCAGCCGCCCCGATCAACGCTGCCCGCCGATGGGTTAGCCAACCCGACTGGTGACGAATCGGCGCCTCGATCACTACGTAGGAAGCTATAGCCAATACCAGCGAGACAAGCACCTCGACGGCTCGATAGCCAGGGCTGTTGACACCAAATGCAAAACGCCCAAGGAGAAGCACAGGCCAATGCCACAGGTACCAAGAGTAGGAAATCCTTCCAATCATCTGCATAGGCCCCCAGGACAATAGTCTCGAGACACCCGCCATAGAGCGACTATGTCCAGCAGCCAAAACACAGCCCGCCCCTATGGTTGGCAAAAGAGCCCACCATCCCGGATAGGACAAGTTGGCATTGAGCAATAGCCCTGCACCAACGATCAGACCCAAACCTGCCCACCCGGCCAGATACAACCCCTTATATTCGACATTGCCCACATAAGGGCCGACGTTGTTGTTGCCATCCCGTTGAAACTGCAGCCAAACGAGCGCCCCCAGAGAGAACTGCCATGCACGCATTGGCATCATGTAGAACGCCATCTGCGGCGACAGCTTGGTAAGCGCCACACATGACACGAAACTGACGAGAAAAATAATGAACATCGCCACTTTCAGCCGCGCAAAGTTTTTGCTGCCGCTTCTCCCAATAAAAATTGCCAACAACAAGGCCGGCCATAGCAGATAAAACTGCTCCTCAACCCCCAAGGACCAAGTGTGAAGAAACAGGTTGGACTCGCTTCCAGAAGAGAAGTAGTCCAGCTTGGCCAGCGCGAAATGGACATTGCTCAGCCAAACTGCCGCCATAGCAGCAGCACTTGCCTGCCCACGCTGCTCGACAGGCGCCAACAACTGCGCCGCCAAAAGACAGGTAACTAACAACATGACAAGAAGCGCCGGCAAAAGTCTGCGCAAGCGCCTCACATAGAAAGTCAAGAAATCGAGCCGATTGCTACCGACCATTTCCTGCACAAGCAAGCCTGTAATCAGGTACCCAGAAAGGACAAAAAAAACGTCTACCCCGACGAAACCGCCTGCGAGCCAGGGCACTCCGGCATGGGCGGCTACCACCAAGAGAATGGCGACGGCACGAAGCCCCTCAATGTCGCCACGAAAACCCAACCGATACTCTTTCGTCCCCATTGATCGACCATGCCCCTGTATTTTCGATCGGCTAAGACGGGATCTTATCCTTTCTGCCCTTGATGCAACTGGCAGAACATCACAACACCGACCCGGCTCCTGAGCCATCCATGCGAGCACTAGGCCTCCTCTGATTGCCCTTAGCTGCATGAAAACGGCATCATTCCGGTATGTCGCCACCCAATCTGTCCGCCTCGCCAGCCCCATCCGCCGAAACCGGCATGGTCGTCAACTGCGTCGCGTACAACAAACGCGACGGCGAGCGCATTGGCGACATCACGCTGGATGCCATCAGCGATGTGCTGAAAGAACCAGACACCTTCGTCTGGGTCGGGCTACACGAACCCGACGAATCGTTGTTGCTGAAGTTGCAGGAGGAGTTCGACCTGCATGATCTTGCGATTGAGGATGCGCAACACGCGCATCAGCGCACCAAGATCGAGACCTACGGCGATTCACTGTTTATCGTGGTGCAGACGGCGCAACTGGTGAATGGCCACATCGCCTTCGGCGAGACCCATATCTTCCTCGGCCCGCGCTATCTGGTCACCGTGCGCCACGGCGCATCGCTGTCGTATGCGCCGGCGCGACGCGCCTGCGAGCACACGCCCGACCTGCTCGCCATCGGCCCCAGCTACGGCCTCTATGGCGTGCTCGACTTCATCGTCGACAACCTGCTGCCGATCGTGCGCGAGTTCCGTGAAGAACTCCAGGAACTCGAGAAGGACATCTTTGCCGACACCTTCAACCGCGGCACGGTGCGACGTCTGTACGACATGCAGCGCGACCTGATGACCCTGCGCCTGGCTGCCGCGCCCCTGCAGGACATCATCAGTCAGCTGGTACGCATGCATCCGCATCTGATTCAGGACGAGCTGCGCGCCTATTTCCGCGACGTCTACGACCACGTGTTCCGGGTCAACGAATCCATCAGCGCCATGCGCGAAATGTTGGCAGCGGCGATCAGCGTCAACCTGTCACTAGTGACCTTCAATCAGAATGAAGTGATGAAGAAGCTGGCGGGCTGGGCCGCAATGCTCGCCGCTCCCACGCTGATCACCAGCTGGTATGGCATGAACTTCACGCATATGCCCGAGCTCAGCCAGCCATGGGCCTACCCATTGATCGTCATCGTCGTTGCCAGCGTCGTCGCGGGCATTTTCGTTGGATTGAAACGCGCGAAATGGTTCTGAGCAGCTCGCGATAGGCAAAAAAGAAAACGGCGCATCAAGGGCGCCGTTTTCTCATGCATGCCAGCTTACTTGCCGGCTTTCTTACCTGCGTCCTTCGCCGTCCACTGCTTCAGCCAGGCATTCACCGTCTCGTGCCACTGCACGCTGTTCTGCGGCTTCAGCACCCAGTGATTCTCGTCAGGGAAGTGCAGCAATTGGCTCGGAATGCCACGGCGCTGCAGCGCGGTGAACGCGCCAAGCCCCTGCGTATCCGGAATGCGGAAATCCTTGGCGCTATGGACAACCAGCATCGGCACGCGCCAGTCCTTCACATGATTGACCGGATTGAACTTCTCGTAGTTCTGCGGATGGTCATACTGCGTGCCGCCGTTTTCCTTTTCTTCGAACCACAGCTCTTCGGTGTCGTAGTACATGGCACGCGCATCGAACACACCGTCGTGATCCACCAGGCACTTCCACGGTTCGTTCCACACACCAGCCATCCAATACACCATGTAGCCGCCGTAGCTGGCGCCCAGCGCACAGGCGCGATCGCCATCCAGGAAGCTGTACTTGCCCAGTGCAGCCTTCCAGCCGGCCTTCAGATCATCCAGCGGCTTGCCACCCCAGTCGCCCGAGATGGAGTCTGTGAATGCCTGCCCATAACCCGTGGAACCATGGAAGTTGATGGTGACCACTGCGAAACCCTGGCCCGCATACGTCTGCGGATTCCAGCGGTAACTCCATCCATTGTTCATTGCACCCTGCGGGCCGCCGTGGATGATGAAAGCCACCGGGTACTTCTTGCCGGACTTGTAGCCCACCGGCTTGACTACGTAGCCCTGCACCGTTTCGTTATTCCAACCCTTGAAGGTGAAGAACTCAGCATCACCCGTCTGCGCGTTCTTCAGGCGCTGCTCGTTGTAGTGCGTTACCTGCTTGAGGCTCTTGCCGCGCAAATCGGCCACATACAGATCGGCCGGTCGCTTGAGGTCGTCACGCTCCACCAGCAGATGCGACTTGCCTAGCGCATAACCACCGACCGCACCACTGGTGACCAACGTGTCCACCTTGCCGCTCTCAACATCAATGGCAAACAAGGGATGCTGACCGTTGTCGTCGGCGGTTGCGTACAACGTCTTGCCGTCGTCCGAAATCTTCAGACCACCGGCAGAGCGATCCCAATTTGGGGCGACTTCGCGCTTCTGCCCGCTGCCGAGATCCAACGCCATGATGCCGAAACGGTCCGCCTCGGAGCCCGGCTCCTTCATGGCCAGGTAATACAGCGTTTTGCCATCCGGCGAAGGCACCGGGTACGCATCCCAGGCGAGGTTGGCTGCCGTGAGATTCCTGGGCGCAGCCGAACCATCCGCCGGCACACTGAACACGTCGAAGTTGGTCGACCACGGCTCGGTCTTGCCGGCAATGCGCGCATCGAAATACACCGTGCTGCCGTCTGGCGAGAAAGCGAACTCGTCATCGCCACCGAACGGTTTGCTGGGCACATCGCCATCGATACCACGACTCAACAGACGAGGATGCTCGTCGCTACCGCTCAAGTCGGTGATGTAGAGCTGCGCGCGGCGCCCATCGGCCCAGGTGTCCCAATGGCGCACGAACAGTTTGTTGTAAACGGTGCCAGTCGACTTGTCCGCTTCGCGGCCGTCGAGGCGCTCCTTGGTGCAGGCCAGATCGGCGCAATCGGTAAATACGTCGAACGTCAGCAAGGCCTGCTTGCCATCTGGCGAGAGCTTGAAACCGTTGACGTCGATCGGCACGTGGGTGATCTGGCTGGACGTGGCGGCCGTCTTGCCTAGCAGGTCCGACGTTGGCTTGTTCGAGCCCCAGCGCCATAACTGCGACACACCATCTTTTGCCGCCAGGTAGTAGACGGAACCGTCCTCCGCCCAGCGTGGCGAAGAACCCTTCTCCACGATCTTGACCGGCTTGCCGTTCGCCTGCTGCAGATCCAGCACGTAGATCGACGTAACGCCCTTATTGGCGGCGTAGTCGGTACTGCGCACGGTGTACAGCGCATAGCGCCCATCCGGCGACAGCTGCGGATCACCGACGCGATCCATCATCACCAGATCACGGATGGTGAAGGGGTGCGGCGCGTGGTTCTCGACCTCGGCCGCGACCACGGGGACAGTCGCCAGCGCGAGCGCCAGCGCGACAAACAGGGGCTTCATAAGCGGGATTCCCTTGGCGTTGCGAAAGCCAAGACGGTAAGTGCCCGTGCGGCGAGACGCAAGGAATAACGCAGCACGCCAGCGGCGCTTCCGGGCGGCCTGCCATCGCTATACTCGACTCTTTTGTGCCCGTGTGCCCATGACCGACACCGCCACGCTCGCCGCGACATCCGTAGCCACCGACCTTCCCGACGAGCTGTTCGGCCACCCGAAAGGCCTGTACGTGTGCTTCTTCACCGAGATGTGGGAGCGCTTCTCCTTCTACGGCATGAAGGCGCTGCTGGCGCTCTACCTGATCAAACACCACGGCTTCAGCGACGCGGAAAGCCTGTCAGTGCTCGGCGCCTATGGCGGCCTGGTCTATGCCACACCCGTACTGGGCGGGCTGCTGGCGGACCGGTATCTAGGCATGCGCAAAGCCGTCGTGCTGGGTGGCGTACTGCTCTGCCTCGGCCATCTCGGCATGGCCGTCGAAGGACACGCTGCAACCATCGGCGCAGATGGGACCGTGCATCGCGACCTGTTCGCGCTGAGCGTGTTCTATCTGTCGCTGGCCCTGATCATCAGTGGCGTCGGCTTTCTCAAACCGAACATCTCCACCGTCGTGGGCAAGCTGTATCCCGAAGACGATCCGCGCCTCGATTCCGGCTTCACCCTGTTCTATGCCGGCATCAACGTGGGCGCCTTGTTCTCCGCACTGATCTGCGGCTACCTCGGCGACCGCTTCGGTTGGGGCTACGGCTTTGGCGCCGCCGGCATCGGCATGCTCGCCGGATTGACCGTTTTCCTCACCGGCCAGAAGTACCTGCAAGGCCACGCCGAGCCGCCGAACCCGGAGGCACTGCGCCGTCGCCTGCTCGGGCCATTGAATGTGGAGTGGACTATCTACCTCTGCGCCGCGCTCGCGCTGCCTGTGTTGTGGGCGCTGATGCAACTGGGTAGCGCTGTGCTATGGCTGCAATTGCTGACCATGGCCGCATGGCTGAGCTGGCTCGGCTGGTATGTCACCACGCGCTGCACGCCCGTACAGCGACAGCAGATGCTCGCCTGCGTGTTCTTCGTGGCGATCTGCCTGCTGTTCTTCGCGCTGTATGAGCAGACCTACGGCTCATGGGTGCTGTTCAACGATCGCATGCTGACCAAGGACCTGTTTCCTTCGCTGGTGATTCGCGAAGGCCATCCGGTGCCATGGTCGATACTTCCGCTGCTGCTCAGCCCCTTCGTCGTAGCTGCGGCTCTGCGCATGCGCGCCGGCCCGATGCCTACATTCCTGCTGGGCGGCCTTACCTTGCTTGGCACCGTGCTTATCGTCCGAGACTGCATCGTGCTGCCGCAAAGTGCCAGCTCACTCACCTACCTCGGCGCACTCTTCATCGTGCTGCTATCGCCGATCATGGCGTGGCTATGGCCATTTCTCGAACGCCACGGGATGAACCCATCCAAGCCCGTTAAAAGTGCGATCGGGCTTGCCTTTGCCGGGCTCGCCTTCCTGCCATTGATTGCCGGTAACCAGACAGTGGGTGCTGATGGCCTCGGCAGTGTGTGGTGGATCGTGCTGGCTTATCTGCTTATCGAAATCGGCGAAGTCGCACTCTCGCCCATCGGCCTGTCAGCCGTGACGCAACTTTCCGTACCGCAGGTTGCCGGGTTGATGATGGGCGCATGGTGGCTGGGGACATCCTTCTCCGAACAACTTGCATCCATCTTCGGCAAGTTCGCGGCGCTGGATATACCGGCGGATGGGAGGATCGATATGGTGGTGGCGCAGGCGAAGTATGGGGAGCTGTTCCAGCATATGGTCTGGCTGGGACTAGGGGCTGCCGTGGTTGCGCTGGTTTTGACGCCGGTGGTCAGGCGGTGGATGCATGGAGTGAGGTAAGACCGGCAAACACTCAAGCCAGGCCTAGCCTAGAGCGTGCTTCGCATCACGAAATCCTATTGCACCTCTAACTCTAACCACTCAGCCAGCCCCCTTTCTTTCTCTTGGTACAAAACATGCCTTTCCCTTGTCGATACATACAGGGGACTGACATGTTGCGCCAACGTCTTGCCAAGGGCTTTACCTTGATCGAGCTGATGATCGTCGTGGCGATCATCGCAATTCTTGCCGCCATCGCGATTCCCGCGTATCAGGACTACGTCATCCGCGCACAAGTTACGGAGGGAATGGTGCTGTCTACTGGCGCAAAGGGGGCGATATGGGATTTCCTTTCCAATACTGGCCGCTATCCAGGCAACAACCAATCCGCTGGATTGGCTAACAACACGTCAATCAGAGGCGACTATGTGTCTAGCGTCGATGCTAGAGGTGGCGCTATTACCATTGAATATAAGGGGCCGAGCGCTAACGCAGCGATCCAAAACCAGCTGCTCATACTTTCTCCCATTAGCCAAGCGGGGAGTATTTTGTGGACATGCACTCGAAGCACGCTTGACCCTAAATACTTACCGACTGCTTGCCGGAAATAGTACGTAGGCAGATCAGTGAAAAGTGACCAAAAAGGTCACTTGCCGCCCATTCGCGACAACTCTTAGACGTGCTACAGGGTTCACGCTTTTTACGATAAGAATGCCTCTGCGAATAGGCTTGTGGGCTTTCGTGACCATGTGCACAATCCATACACCTATTGCTGTGAGGCAATACACCAGCGGTTGTCATGGCACATATGCTGCTTGAACATTCGCGAGCTTCCTGGTCGTTCCTGACCGCAATTGTGGGGTCCGATCCCGCCTAGGGGGATTCGGGACCGGGGCTCAGGGGGCAATTCAACGGTTAGCTAACCAAAATACAGAGGACCACCATGAAGAAGAACATCCAGAAAGGCTTCACCCTGATCGAATTGATGATCGTCGTGGCGATCATCGCGATCCTGGCCGCCATCGCCATTCCGGCTTACCAGGACTATGTGATTCGTGCACAGGTGTCTGAAGGTTCCGTGCTGTCCGATGGCGCCAAGACCGCCATCTCCGAGTTCTACAATAACAAGGGCTATTTCCCGAGCATCAATTCGTCGGCTGGTCTTGCCCTCGCAGCCCAGATCAATGGCAAGTACGTAAGCCAGGTCGATGCCTCGAGCGGCATCATCAAGGCAAAGTTCGGCAACCAGGCCAACAGCAAGATCAATGGCAGCGTTCTTGCGTTCTCGGCTATCACCGGAGCTGGCAGCATCTCTTGGAATTGCAAATCCACCAACGGTCAAACCAACGTTGACCCGAAGTACCTGCCGACCGCTTGCCGCACTTAATAGTCGCCTAGCGCCTGCATGATCCAAAGGGCCGCCTTGCGCGGCCCTTCTTTATTCGAGGTCGTGGATGTTCTCACTGCGCTCACTCCCCATCTTGCTGCTTATGGCCGGGCTGATCGCACTTGCGTCATGGGCCTATCTGCCTGGCCTGCATGGCGACTTCCTGTTTGATGATTACATCAACCTGCCCGCACTGGGTGCGGACGGGCCAGTTTCCCATTGGGCTACGTTCTGGCGTTATGTCACCTCAGGCCAAGCTGATCCAACGGGCCGCCCCTTGGCGCTTCTGAGCTTTTTGCTCGACGCGCACGACTGGCCTGCTGATCCCTACCCCTTCAAGCGCACCAATCTGCTGGTGCATCTGCTCAACGGCGCCTTGCTTGCCAGGCTGCTCTATCAATTAGGCCGATTGCATTTCGAGCCACTCCTCGAGAAAAAGAACCGCACCGACACGCGTCGCGTCGCGACGGCTGCTGTACTGGGGGCAGCCTTTTGGCTTCTACATCCTTTATTTGTTTCAACCACCCTATACATCGTGCAGCGCGAGGCCATGCTGCCGACCACCTTCACTCTACTGGGTCTGCTTCTATGGCTACATGGGCGCTCCACCCTATTAAGAGGACAGCGATATCTGGGCCTCGCCTGGATGGTCATTGGCCTTTGCGGCGGAACTCTGCTCGGCATGCTAAGCAAAGCCAACGGTATCCTGCTGCCCGCACTGGCCCTATTGATCGAGCATGTATTGCTGCAGGCCACAGGGATCGTCGACGCACAACGCCCATACAGCAACACACACGCCCCCTCATCGAGTAGCGATGCTGCCCCGCTGGGTTCAGTGCAGCAACTTCAGTTCTATCAACACGCCATGCTGCTGCTTGCGTGGTTTCCGACCGCGCTTATTGCAGGCTACTTGGTATACGCGGGCTGGTATGGCTTTACACAGGATATCTCGGCAGTCCGCCCTTGGACGTTAGGGCAGCGACTGCTGACCGAGCCACGCATACTCGTGGACTATCTCAAATTGCTGTGGCTCCCACGCCCTTTCACGGCGGGTCTGTTCAATGACCAAATCCGTGCTTCGACTTCACTCTGGGCGCCAGCAACAACGCTGCCTTCGCTACTCGTGATCTCGACACTGATTGCGGGCGCATGGCTATGTCGCCGACGCTGGCCGATCGTAGCTGTGGCTGTACTATTCTATTTCGTTGGTCAGTCCATGGAATCCAGCACGATTGCGCTGGAGCTCTATTTTGAGCATCGCAATTATCTGCCCGCGGCGCTGATGTTCTGGCCATTGGCGCTATGGTTGTGCAACGTCAAGCTATCCGCTTTTTACTCGTCAGCCTCACTCACGTATCCCATCTCAAACATTCAGCGCAGGCTGAAGATTGCCCTGACGGGCGTACTAATGATCTGTCTTGCCACCATGACGCATGCCAGCTCCGAGCTATGGGGCAATGGTCATGACCAGGCCCTACTATGGGCCGCGCTCAATCCAGATTCGCCACGCGCGCAGGCCAGCGCCGCCATGGCCGAAACTAATGCAGGCCATCCCGAACGGGCCGTCGCACGTCTTCGCCCCTTACTGGCCACACAGCCGGACCAAATCCAGCTTGCGCTGAACTTATTTTCCGCAGCTTGCCTAACAGGCCATGTGGATGTTGACACGCTAGATGCCACCACTAACGCCCTGCGTACTACTCGCGATACTGGCAGCCTGCTGACTAGCTGGTTCGAACGAGCGATCGATCAATCCAGCCAACCGGCTTGTCCCGAACTGACGTTGACAACAACTACCCGCATGCTGGAAGCCACACTATCCAACCCGAACCTCGTCAAGCTACCCGGGCGGAGACAGGACCTCTATTTCTTGCAAGGAAGAATTGCTCTTAAACAAGGTAATGCGGACATCGCTTTGGCCGATTTCAATCGCGCACTCGATCAACAGGTACGTGCGACTGCCGCATTGCGCCAAGCCGCCTTACTGGGAGCCTCAGGCTACCCCAGTCAAGGGCTAGCTCATCTCGACCATTACGAAGCCAATCACCAACATGAAGACCGGCCCGGCTTTGGCATGCCTCGCATTCATGCTTGGGTGCTTCAGCACCAACAATATTGGGAGAAGGAGTTGATACGACTACGCAATACACTTCTGGCAGACGAACGCACAAAGAACCTTTCTACGAAATGACCCTGATCGGACGACTCAGAATTTCTGGCTGGTGGCTAACTTTTGTAGCCATCGCAGTCACGGCACTCATTTACTGGCCAGGGCTGTCTGGCACGTATCTGTTCGACGACTTCCCTAATATTGTCGATAACCGCGGTGTCCACCCCACGGATGCGAGTCTGCCTTCGCTAGTGCGTGCCGCACTCTCTTCGCCTGCCAGCGAGTTCAAACGACCGCTTTCCTCGCTGAGCTTCGCGGCGAATTATCTAATAACCGGCCTTGATCCATTTTGGATGAAGTTGACCAACCTGGTCATTCATCTCATCAATGGATTGCTAGTGTTTATTCTAGTCCGACGACTACTCGCGATAGACCCCGTATCAATAAGACCCGGCCCTTCTGGCATCACGCTTGAAGCTGCTCAACAATGGACTCCATCGCGCCAAAACAGCATCGTCGCCGCCCTGATCGCTACAGGCTGGCTATTGTTGCCGATCAATCTCACCAGCGTTCTGTACGTGGTGCAACGCATGGAGAGCCTGGCGAATCTGTTCGTATTGCTAGGACTTCTGGGCTACGTAACAGGGCGTCAACACATGCTTGCGGGTACTAACCGCTCGGGTTTTTGGTTATGCGCAGCCAGCATCGCGGCGCCAACAGCAATGGGCCTGCTCGCCAAAGAGACGGCTGTAATGCTTCCTCTCTATGCGCTGCTGACTGAGTGGCTATTGTTCCGTTTCAATCTCTTCCACCAGGACCCGGCGAACCACCGCCGCAAAGATCTGCGTATCGTCACATTGTTTGTGATCACGCTAATTCTGCCGTTGACCATCGGCTTGATATGGCTGCTACCGGGACTATTGAGACCCGATGCCTGGGCTGGCCGCAGCTTCACGCTCAGCACTCGCTTACTCAGCGAAGCCAGGATTGTCATTGACTACATCGGTTGGACACTGATTCCAACACCGCAAGCGTTGTCGTTCTATCACGACGACTTTCGCGTCTCGACCGGCTTGTTAACTCCATGGACTACATTGGCGAGCATCATTGCCCTTATTGGTCTTGCCGCATCGGTTTTCCGGTGGCGCACACGTCGGCCTGTCGAAGCACTGGGCATTGCTTTTTTTCTTGGCGGTCAGCTGCTAACTGCAACCATCCTGCCACTGGAACTCATTTACGAGCATCGCAACTATTTCGCCAGCCTAGGCCTGCTATTGACACTTGTACCACTACTAGCGGCCGCCCCCCCCGAAACAATGACCCTGTCCGCCGCAGGCGCAGGAGATGCATTCACATCGAATAAAACAGCTCCCGTTCTTGCCCTGCCGCGGCGCACGTTGCTTGCTTGTTTGACACTATTCTGGATTGCTATGACGACCATGACGGCACAGTCATGGAGCAACCCTTTGGCCCTGGCCCAGGAGCTCGCTGCGCGCGCCCCTCACTCACCTCGTGCCCAGTACGAACTTGGCCGCACCTACATCATCTATTCACACTACGACCCTGCATCACCATTTACGCAACTGGCCTATGAGCCGCTGGAACGAGCCATCGCACTGCCGGGGTCATCCATCCTTCCACAGCAGGCTCTTATCTTCATGAACTCCCACATGCATCTCCCTGTAAAAGATTCATGGTGGAACTCAATGATCGATCAGCTCAAGAATCTCCGTCCTGGAGTGCAGGATGAGAGTTCACTCGCCGCCCTGGTCCAATGTGTACGCGAACACCGGTGCGATTTACCAAAAGAGCGCATGCTTGAAGCGCTTACCGCTGCCGTTTCTCACCCAAATCCCAGTGCACGTCTGCTGTCCACCTATGCCGACTATGCTTGGAACGTACTCAACGACTACCCATTTGGATTAAGCCTGACCCAACAAGCAATCGCCTCGAATCCAAGCGAACCCGCCTATAGGATTACGGAAATCAGGATGCTAATTGCGACTGGGCGCAACGACCAAGCTAACCGGGCTATGGAACAATTAGCGCACCTGAATATTGGTGGCCGGCTGAATAATACGCTTCAAGAACTCCATGCCCAGTTGGATAGACGATGAGCGTCCCTTTGCCCCAGATCACAACTGAGTGCGTGCGCCGTACCAAGGCGCCTGCCATTTCAGATTTGCGATATCCGTGTGCTAACCGTTTATCCTTTCATACCCTGTTGCTGAACAACCTACCTGACCACCCGTGGCCTAGACCATCATGAAAGCAGTCATCCTCGCCGGCGGTCTTGGAACCAGGATCAGCGAAGAAACTATCGTTCGACCCAAACCGATGATCGACATCGGCGGCAAGCCCGTACTTTGGCACATTCTTAAGATCTACTCACAGCATGGAATTAACGACTTCATCATTTGCCTTGGCTACAAGGGCTATATGGTGAAGGAATACTTTGCCAACTATTTTCTACACACCTCCGATGTCACCTTCGATCTGGCGAGCAATCAGATGGAAGTGCACCATCGGCATGCTGAACCTTGGCGAGTCACCTTGGTTGATACCGGCGACCAAACGCAGACGGGTGGACGACTAAAACGCGTCGAGCGATATCTGGACGGGAAGCCATTCTGCTTTACCTATGGTGATGGTCTCGCCGATGTAGATATATCAGCCCTGCTCGAGTTCCACGAGTCAAAGAGAACACTTGCGACCGTATGCGCCGTGCAACCCCCGGGGCGCTTTGGCGCACTGGACATTCAGGACCATCGCATTACGCGCTTCGAAGAGAAGCCGCAAGGTGATGGTTCATGGATCAACGGCGGCTTCTTTGTTTTGGAACCTGGCGTCATGGACTATATCGAGGGTGACAGCACTATCTGGGAGCGCGAGCCGCTCGAAGCGCTGGCCCACAATGGGCAACTATCCGCATACATCCATGACGGCTTCTGGCAGCCGATGGATACATTGCGCGACAAGATCAAACTTGAAGAGCTTTGGCAAAGTGGTCACGCCCCGTGGAAAATCTGGCCTTGAATACCATGTTTGGCGGCACCTACGCCGGACGCAGAGTTCTAGTCACCGGGCATACGGGCTTTAAGGGATCGTGGCTTTGCCTTTGGCTGGTCACGCTAGGCGCGAGGGTTACTGGCCTGGCACTTGATCCCGACACCGCTCCCGCACACTGGTCGCTGCTCGATCTCAATGAGGTAAATGACCTACGCATTGATCTGCGAAACGGCCCCTCCGTTCACCAAGCATTGGCGCAGATCCAACCCGAGATTGTTTTTCATTTGGCTGCCCAACCCCTTGTAAGGCGCAGCTATCGGGAGCCTCTCCTCACATTTGAAACTAATGTCATGGGTCTGGTGCACTTACTGGAAGCGGTCCGGAGCACGCGCTCCGTGCAAGCATTAGTCAATGCCACGACTGACAAGGTTTATCTAGAACAGGTAACCGATGGTGGCTATAGGGAAGACCAACCTCTCGGAGGGCACGACCCTTACAGCACATCGAAAGCTTGTGCGGAGCTTCTTTCGGATTGCTATCGCAAGAGTTTTTTTGCGGAAACGGGGCCGTTGCTGTCGACAGCTCGCGCCGGCAACGTCATCGGTGGGGGCGACTGGTCCGAGGATAGGCTCGTACCCGACATCGTGCGGGCTGCATTCAGCAAGCAGGTTCTACGTATCCGCAATCCAGATGCCATACGCCCTTGGCAGCATGTCCTCGAGCCGCTGTCAGGCTACCTTCGTCTCGGGCAACATCTACTCGCCGGCAAGCGGGTCCAGGGCGCATGGAATTTCGGTCCGACACCCGACGCCACCATGGCGGTAGGAACACTGGTTGCAAAAATGCAGGCGCAATGGACCGAGCTTCAGGTCGAGCGGCAGCCCGGCGATCATCCGCACGAAGCGAAAACTCTTCAGCTCGACAGCTCAAAGGCCCAGAGTGAGTTAGGTTGGCGAGCCGTATGGAATGTGGAGGATACGATCAGGCACACCATCGAGTGGTATCGCGCTTATAGCGAACGCAACGAACTACTAAGTGCCGCGCAACTTCACAGCTACATCGATGCGGCCCGCGCCGCCCGGCTGGACTGGACAGCATGAAGCTCCAACCTACACCACTGCCGGACTTCATGTTGATCGAAACCATGCCGGTCCAAGATGAGCGCGGTCGCTTTCTTCGATTGTTTTGCGAGACCGAACTTGCATCAATACGCCCAGCCCTGCACTTCCCTCAAATCAATCTGTCGACCACCTTCCAACGCGGCAGCGTGCGCGGCATGCATTTTCAGCGTCCGCCTGTAGCGGAGGCAAAGCTGATCCGTTGCATCCATGGTCGCGTATTCGATGTCGCGGTTGACCTGCGCCTAGGCTCACCTACGTTTCTTCAATGGCACGGGGTCGAGCTGACTGAGGACAACCAATTGCAGGCCTTTATCCCGGAAGGTTTTGCCCATGGCTTCCAGGCGATGAGCGACAACGCACAGTTGCTGTATATGCATACAGAATCCTGGAATCGCAGCCACGAGGGCGGGCTTCGTCCGGATGACCCTCGACTGGCCATCAGCTGGCCGCTGCCCATTGCACAGATCTCCGAGCGCGATCGCTCTGCACCGCTGCTCGACAATAGCTTTACAGGAATTCAGCTATGAAGTGCCGCTTCTGCGGAACCCGACTTGATGCCCCCTGTGTCGACGGCGATACCGCCATGCATAGCAAAGAAAGCCACGTGTTTCTCGATCTTGGCACTGCACCTCCATCGAATGCTTTCCTTACCAGCGAAGAGCTTGCTGCACCAGAAACATGGTTTCCACTCAAGCTATACACCTGCCCGACTTGTCTATTGGTGCAGGTCGATGAAGTGCAGTCTCGCGCCGAGATCTTCTCGTCAGACTATGTGTATTTTTCATCATACTCGCGCTCATGGCTGGAGCATGCTCAGCGCTATGTGGACGCCGTAGTAAACCGACTGGACCTAGGCACAAACAGTCTCGTAGTCGAAGTCGCCTCGAACGATGGTTATTTGCTCCAGTATGTCTCGGAACACGGCATTCCATGCGTCGGCATCGAGCCGACCAACAGCACCGCCCAAGCTGCACGCGAACGAGGCATCGAAACCATCAGTGAATTCTTTGGGCAGCGCTTTGCCCAGGATTTCGTTGCATCACGACGCAAAGCCGACTTGATTGTCGCCAACAATGTGCTCGCACATGTTCCAGATCTCAACGACTTTGTTTCCGGCCTAGCCATTACCCTATCGCGGGAGGGTGCGATTACGATCGAATTCCCTCATTTGCAGCAACTCGTTGCGCAACGCCAGTTTGACACCGTCTACCACGAGCACTTCTCGTACTTCTCACTGCACACCGTACGCACCGTGTTCGCCACTTACGGATTGCGGGTATGGGACGTGGAAAGGCTTTCAACTCATGGCGGCTCATTGCGTGTATGGGCATCCCACAATACTAGCCATCATCGGGATACTGACGCCGTTATAGAGGTTCTGGCCGAAGAGCGCGCTGCGGGCATGCTTGAGCTGGACTACTACCGAGGGTTCCAAACTCAAGCAGACGAGGTAAAGGATGACTTGCTTTCGTTCCTGCTAGAACAGCGCCGCCTCGGATGCAAAGTGGTAGGTTACGGCGCTGCGGCCAAGGGCAATACACTGCTCAACTATGCGGGCGTGCGACGGGATCTGTTGCCTTATGTGGTCGACGCATCGCCACATAAACAGGGCCGCTACCTACCTGGCTCGCGCATTCCAGTCGTGACCGAGCGACAACTGCGCACCGATCGGCCGGACATCGTGCTCATCCTACCCTGGAATCTGCGGGAGGAAATCACCTCACAGCTAGCCTATATCCGTGAATGGGGCGGGCGTTTCGCGACTGCCGTCCCGCGTATGGTGATTTCATGAGCGACAAACTGCCCTCGCGCATCCATTACACCAAGCCTTCGATCACCGAACGCGAAACCGCATATGCCGCCGACGCAGCCGCCAATGGCTGGGGAGAGCGCTGCTACGACTACATCTATCGTTTCGAGAGCCTATTCCGCGAACACTTAGGAAGCCGATATGCCATTGCCACCTCCAGCGGCACCGGCGCGCTGCACATGGGCATGGCCGGGCTGGGCATCGGCCCGGGCGACGAGGTCGTCCTTGGCGATATTAACTGGATCGCTTCAGCCGCTCCGGTCGTCCATCTTGGCGCCACGCCAGTGCTGGTCGATGTGCTACCGGATAGTTGGTGTCTCGATCCGGCCGCTGTAGAGGCAGCCATCACGCCTCGCACGAAGGCAATCCTCGCCGTGCACTTGTACGGCAATCTTTGCGATATGAATGCACTGACCAATATCGCCCAGCGTCACGGTCTCTATCTTATCGAAGACGCAGCTGAAGCCGTCGGCTCCTCTTGGTATGGCCGCCGGGCCGGCTCGATGGGCATATTCGGCGCATTCTCGTTCCATGGCACCAAGACCATTACTACCGGCGAAGGCGGCATATTTGTCACCGACGACGAAAGTCTTTACGAGCGCGTCCTGACTCTTTCAAATCACGGTCGTGCTCGCGACGAAAAACGTCAATTCTGGGCGGAGCGAGTTGGATTCAAATACAAGATGTCGAATCTACAGGCTGCTGTGGGTTGCGCTCAGATCGAACGCATCGATGACTTAGTGGCGGCAAAGCGACGCGTCTTCGAACAGTATCACGAGATATTACGTGCGCTCCCCCTGTCCATGAATCCCGAGCCGGCGGGAACTTGCAACGGATATTGGATGCCAACCATCGTTATTGATGACGGGGTACCATTCAATCGTGAAGCTCTACTCGCCGCGTTCAAAGCTGACAATATCGATGGAAGAGTATTCTTCTGGCCACTTTCTACGCTGCCATCATTCGACGCACGTCCAGAAAACATTGTCAGCCACTCCCTATCGCGGCGCGCGCTGAATCTGCCGAGCTATCACGACTTATCGAAAGAAGACATCGCTCGCGTTGCTCGCGTAGTTGCTGGACACGTTAAGGGAGCAACCGCGTGACCGCAGGCATACCACTTTCCAGCGAACAGATAGATGAGTTCAAACGCAACGGTGTGCTGGTCATACCGGGCTTTTACTCTCCCCTCTCAGAGCTTCTACCTATCCAACAAGCGATCTACGCTGTGATCGGTCAGGTAATGAAGCGGCACGGCATCCCAGACACGCGACCAGCTTTCACGCCTGAAAATTTTGATGTGGGGTTCCAGCCCCTGATTGCACGCGCCCGCTCCTACGGGGGTGAAGTCTATGATGCAGTCAAACAGATTCCGGCCTTCATCCGATTGCTTGCCGATCCGAGGCATGACGATGTGTTTCGTGTACTCAGACCCGGCTCGATTCCCGCAATTGCCGCGGGAGGCTATGGCATTCGCATCGACAATCCTAGCGAAGATCGCTACCGGGCTCAGTGGCATCAAGAGTATCCGGCACAGCTGCGAAGTCTGGACGGCCTAGTCTTCTGGAGTCCACTGATTCATATCACACCAGAACTAGGCCCGGTTCAATTTTGCCCAGGCTCGCACAGCAATGGCCCGGTGCCGGTGCTGACAAAGGGCAGCGACGGAAACGGGAGAAGTGGCGCCTACTCCCTTCATCTGAAGGACGAGGAAAATCTCCTCTCGCGATATCCCATAATCGCGCCGCTACCATCGCTCGGTGACTTGATCGTTGTGGACTTCCTCACGTTGCATGCATCTGGCTACAACCGCAGTAACAGATCGCGTTGGTCGATGCAGTTCCGCTATTTCAACTTTAACGATCCTGTAGGCATGGCCCATGGCTGGAAAGGATCATTTGCCGCCGGCGTGGACTTCAGGCAGATCCACCCCGAACTGTGTGCCGACTAAGGTCATTCATGGAAACCATTCACTGCGCGGTATGTAGCAGCCGACTTGACACCCCTCTCTACAAGTCGCCGGGTGATAGATCGCTGACGTCGCTATGCCGCATCAATCCAGTGGCAACCACTGTCTACGTTTGCAGCGTCTGCGGCCACCTGCAGACGCAAGCGCTTTCCGACGTCGACGCATATTACGACGCACAGTACGACATCCTGGTCGATAGCGAAGAAGAGGATCAGATCTACGAGGTTCGCAACGGGAAGCCGATTTATCGCACGCAGCATCAAGTCAAGGTTCTGCTTGAAAAGCTCGAACTCAAGCGAAAGGTTGACCTGCTCGACTACGGCTGCGCCAAGAGTTCGACTATTCGCACGCTTTGCGCCAACTCCTCCTTTGTCAGACCACACCTGTTCGACGTCAGTGCCCGCTACATTCCATTCTGGGAGAAGTTCATACACCCGGATCATTGGGCAATAAACGATATCAAGCCAGAATGGCGCTCTTACTTTGATATCGTGACCTCATTTTTTTCCCTCGAGCACATCCCGTCGATAACCGCAACCATGAGTACCATCGCGAGCGTGCTTAAACCAGGGGGAACGTTCTATGGCGTCGTTCCTGACGTATTCGGCAATATTGCTGACTTCATCGTTGTCGACCATTGCAACCACTTTACTGCCCCCTCGATCAAACGCCTGCTGGCTGATGCCGGCCTGGAGTTGCTGGAGATCGATGAGAAAGCACATCGCGGCGCCCTGATCATCGTTGCCAGAAGACCCTCTGCAACAACTGCTTCTATATTGCCCGCATCCACCAAAGATATTGAGCAAACGCACATTGGGCTAGAGCGTCTGGCCGACTATTGGCAGGAAGCGGCCAGCAAAGTGCAGGCATATGAGGCCTCACTGGTCGGCAAGGGCAAGATCGCCATATATGGCGCAGGATTCTACGGTGCATTCATTTCGGCGAATCTAGCGCATCCGGAGCGTGTTGCCTGCCATCTCGATCAAAATCCCTACCTTCAGGGCAGGCAATTCAATGCGTGCCCCATACTTTCGCCCGATGCTCTTCCTGAGGACATCGACACTATCCTTGTCGGCATAAATCCTTCCCACGCGAAAGCCATCATGGCCGATATTCCATCACTGGCCCAGCGTGACTTGAATTACTTCTATCTATGAGGAATGCCATGCTCCAAGGGGAGAGACTGGTACTACGGGAGTGGCGGGAGTCCGATCTCCAGACTCTCGCGCTCCTTCGCAATGATGTCGAGCTACAGACTCTGCTTTTGGCTCGAGCGAGGCCAAATTCCATAGAAAGAGTACGCAGCTGGCTTTCCGAGCGCTCCTCCCGTGACGATATGGCCTTCTTCATAGCCGCAGCACGAGTCGACGACACGGTATATGGCTATCTGCAGGTCGCGAATATCGACCGATACAATGAGATTGGAGAACTCGGCATTTGCCTTGCCCACAATGCGCAAGGAAATGGCCTGGCGCGGGAGGCCTACCAACTGCTCGAGCCCTATCTTCGCCGGGTGCTGGGGCTACGCAAGCTCACTCTGCATGTACTCGCATCCAATGCACGAGCCGTTGGTTTCTACCTGAAAAACGGCTATCGCCAAGTCGGAAAACTAGAGCGGCATTTCCGCATCAATGATCAATACCACGACGTATTGATCATGGAGCGATTCCTGAGCGAATGATCATCGTTATTTCACAACCGATGTTTTTCCCTTGGGTCGGGATGCTCGAACAAATTCGGGCGGCGGACGTATTTGTGCTTTACCCAGATGTGCAGTTTTCAAAAGGCAGCTTTGTCAATCGGGTACAAATCAAGACAGCTCGAGGAATTCGCTGGCTAACCGTCCCCCTATCCAACTTGCATTTGGGCCAGCTTATCAACGAGGTCAGGATCGGTTATCAACGCCACTGGCGTCATGAACACCTACAACTGCTTGCCGATGCATATGCTGCAGCCCCTTATCGGGACGACATGCTGGATCTCGTGAAATCGGTATATCGACACGACCACGAGGACATAGGTAGCCTGAGCGCGTCATCTCAGATGGCGTTATGCCGCTACTTTGGCCTCGATCATCGGCGCGAATTCAAAAGCTCTGACGCGCTAGGCATCGGCGACTCCAGCAGTCAGCGTGTCCTAAATATCGTATGTTCACTCACAGGCGATACTTACCTCACCGGCCATGGTGCGAGCCGCTACCTAGATCACGAATCATTCGAGCGAGCCAACGTACGCGTCGAATATATGGACTACGCGAAGACACCATACCCGCAGCTCCATGGGGAGTTCACACCATATGTTTCGGCACTCGACTTGGTCGCCAATGTCGGTCCTTCCGGGATTGACTATATTCGCCCAAGATCCATTTACTGGAAGGACTTTCTAAGTGACAAATGAGATTGAAAAATTTCTAGCTGAGGTAGCGGAAAATATAGCCGGCCTAAAGCAGGACACTGATGTGCAGGCGTTATCCCGCATCTGGCTAAGAGAAATCACACGCCACAAATATGCCTACAACTTTACTTGGCTGGGGCGCCCATTGATCCAGTTCCCACAGGACATGGCTGCAATCCAGGAGCTCGTCTGGCGCATCAAACCTGATCTAATCATCGAAACTGGTATTGCCCACGGCGGCTCGCTGATCATGAGTGCGTCACTACTTGCGATGCTCGATTACTGCGATGCGGTTAGTGCAGGCACCGTTATAGACCCGCGAACCGTGCAGCGCCGTGTACTTGGCATCGATATCGATATCCGCTCGCATAACCGCGCCGCCATCGAATCGCATCCAATGGCCCATCGAATCGACATGATCGAAGGGTCATCCATTGCAGCCGACGTCATTGCCAAAGTTCACGAGATGGCCAGGAACTACAGTCGCGTGCTGGTATTGCTCGACTCCAACCATACCCACGAGCACGTCCTTGCGGAGCTGGAGGCATACGCTCCGCTTGCCAGCAAGGGGAGCTATTGCGTCGTCTTTGACACCCTCATCGAGAACATGCCGGCGGAGATGTTCAACAACAGGCCATGGGGAAAGGGAGACAACCCCAGAACAGCAACGACCGACTTCCTAGCGAACCATCCGGAATTCGAGGTAGACGCGAATATTGAAGCGAAGCTTTTAATCACGGTGGCGCCGGGCGGCTATCTTCGGCGCGTGAACTAATAGGCAGACAGAGCATAGACATGGGAACTGACCGAGACTGGGAAAATTGGGGACGAAATGACCCGTACTTCGGCGTGCTAAGCCATGAAAGCTTTCGCGCTGGGAATATTTCGAATGAGAGCCGCACAGCCTTCTTTCTGTCGGGCGAGAAGCATATCGAGTCCCTATTCGATACAATTCGGGCACACTTTAAACCTCAATTTAGGCCCAGCAGATCACTAGATTTCGGATGTGGCGTAGGTAGATTGCTGATTCCGCTGGCTCGTCGTAGTCAACATGCCTCGGGAGTTGACGTCTCCGCAGCAATGCTGACTGAAGCGCGCCGGAACTGCGAGATCCATGCTATCAACAACGTCGAGCTACTTGGCTCCGATGATCATTTAAGCCAAGTCCAGGGCGAATACGACCTGATTCACTCACATATCGTGTTCGCGCATATCGACCCACTTCGAGGTCAAGCCATCATCGAGGCTTTAGCCAGCAAGATAAGCTCTGGTGGCTTTATTGCAATACAAGTCCTCTATTCATGCAATGCTTCACCATGGATTCGATCGCTGGTGAAGCTTCGCTACAAACTGCCGCTATTGAATGCGATTCGTAATCTGATACGCGGACGCCCCTTTCGTGAACCACCTATGCAATTACATGTTTATGACCTGCCGACAGTGTTTCGCGCGCTGAACCACCTTGGTTATAGCAAAACTCTACTGATGACCGATAAATTCGAGAACGAGCAATTTGACTCCGTCACTTTGATTGCGCAGCGCATACCTGCGCCGACAGCCTAATCATGGGTTCACCTTGAGCAATGCCACGTCTGCGCAACAATGTCTTGGCCAACTACGCTGGGCAGATATGGGTCGCCTTCATGGGATTTGCCTTCGTGCCTGTATACCTGCAAAGGTTGGGCACAGAACAGTTCGGCTTAATTGCATTCATGCTGAGCTTACAAGCCATGTCACTTCTGCTGGATCTGGGGGCGGGGATTTTTCTAAATCGGGAACTAGCTCAGCGTGCCCATGACCCCGCACGACGCGACAGTATTAGACAACTGATACGCAGCTTCGAATGGCTAGTTTGGCCCATGACCATCATCATCGCGACATCGATCGTCTTTGCAAGTGATGCCATATCCACCTACTGGCTGAATCCGCAGCAGCTGACACGCGCCGACGCCTCCACTGCCGTAAAATTCATTGGCATGGTAGTGGCATTGCTGTGGCCTACAAGCTTCTATGCGGCAACATTGTCCGGCCTGGAGCAGCAACCACGTCTCAATGTGCTCGTCATGATCTTCGCGACCTTGCGTTATGCCGGCGTGATACCAGTCTTGTACTTCACCAACGCAGGCCTCAGTGGCTTCCTCTGTTGGCACGCTGTCATCGCAGCAGCACAAACCGCCTGTACCGGATGGCTGTTGTGGCGGAACCTTCCCCATGCTGCACAGCCACCACGTTTCGATCTAAAGGAGATATTGGCAGCACGTCATTTCGCACTTAGCGTTTTCGCAGTTACCGCGCTAGGCCTGCTATTAAGTCAGCTCGACAGACTATCCATGTCTGCGCTGCGCCCACTTCGAGAATTTGGCTGCTACGCCGTCGCCCTAACCATCAGCAGCGGATTGGGCAGACTCGTCCAGCCAATGTTCAATGCGATCTACCCCAGGCTAAGCCGGTTCGCCGCGAGTAATGAGAGCCAGGAACTAGCCAAGCTCTATCACCTAGCTAGCCAGATCTTGGCTGTACTGGTAGCCACCATAGCGGGGCTGATCTGTGTCTACTCAGGAGCCGTGCTGCGGTTGTGGACTGGAAACGCAGCATTGTCTTCCGAGCTTGCGTTACCTTTAACGTTGTTGTTTGCCGGCGCGGCGGTGAACGGAATCATGAACATCCCTTATGCTCTACAACTGGCCTATGGATGGACCAAGTTGGCGATGCTGAGCAATATAACGTCCTTATTGATAGCTATCCCGATATATATATTTGCGACAAAATGGTACGGCATGGTTGGTGCTGCATCGACATGGTTGATGATCAATCTTGGAGGACTCCTCCTCGGCCTTCCGCTGATGCATCGACGCCTCTTACGTGGCGAGCTGCGGAGTTGGTATCTGCACGACATTCTGCCTCCCATCGCGGCGGCAGCCTTCGTCGTCTTATCTGCAAAATGGCTGGGTCCAGAAGTGGATCGCAATCCGGCTGGAATAGCTTGGCTTGCCACTGTAGGCATGCTTACGCTTACGGCGGCGACTGCCGCCTCGCGCGATGTAAGGCTCCTATTACTAGGCTATATCTGGCGCTTATCAGCAAAACGCTAAGCCTCATGCTGATACTAAGGCCGTAACAAATGACCGTAGCGCACTTGTAGCTCCTGGCGTGAGCGCACTATCCGCCGCTCGACGGCCCGGTAGATCCCGGTCAGCACGTGCTGTGCAACAGGAACCCTCTCACATATATAGGCCAATACCCGAAGCATGTTTGCGCGCCAAGACTCTGAGTAGTCACTATCCAGAGCAAGAGCTGCATCGCGCGCGAATTCGTAGCGACCTAAAGCTAGCGCATTTCCCCCACGCCTAAAGAGCATACGCCGAGCATCCAAGTGCAACGCCATAAGCAGTCGTTCACGATCTAAAACGCTAAGCATGTCTAGCGCCTCGATATTCCGAAACATTTTCTGCCATCCCGGCCAAAATGACGAGAGAGGCTGCGTTGCACTCGCTGATTGGGCGTTGAGCGTAAACACTGCGGATGGATACTTCTCGACCACGTACGAGTATCTCGCAGCTAGGCGTAGGGTGTAGTCGAGGTCTCCGGGGCTTAGAACTTCTGGATCTAAAAAACCAACCTGTTCCAGCACCTCACGACGAAACACGATTCCAGTCCAAGCTGGCGCCATACCAGCCGTCATCGCAAGCGCCCCCTCTGGCGGAAAAAATACACCATCCCTTCGCCAACGCTCGACACGAGCATCCCAGATTAACCCCTCCGGATCGACATTAAGGGTAATTCCAACCCAGAACATCGCCTGCGGGTGTGCATTCAGAGCAGCCAACGCTCGCTGATAAAAGCCGGGAAGCAAGTAGTCATCGTCCGACAGCAGCGAAAAAAACGGAGTCTCGATATTGCGCACCCCGAACTCGAAATTTGCGCCGCTCCCAATGTTCTGCGGGTGACAGTGATACTCAACCTGGGGGTGCAGCTGGGTCAGACCAGCCACCATCCTTCCGGTGTCATCCCCTGATGCGTTATCACATACACGAACCCGGACACCTACTGTCTCCTGCTGCAAGGCGCTGATGATTGCTCTCCGCAGCAAATGCGGGCGCCGGTAGGTTGGTATAACCGTTGTTATCTGGGGCAGAGTGGGCTCTAACATGCGCAACTATAATCGGGAGATGAATAGAAAAGGACCTGACAAAGATTGTTGCCTACCCTCGACAAATAGAGGTAACCAAACTTGGATCGATGTGCATAGCAAGCCATCAAACTCCATTTGGGAATACTGCGTGAAACGATTGTTCACTGTCGCGGAGGACAAGACACCAGCGTCATGCGGTATACCCTCAAGATGAAGTCCCTAAGCCAGATATTCACAGCATCAACATAGACACCTGCACTATTAGGTCAATCCACTGATAATTCTCGCTGCCGCCTTCCCATCGCCATATGGCGACGTCCCTTTGGCCATACGCGCATAAGAAGACGCGTCATCGAGCAGATGCATCGCGGCCGCAACGATTCGCCCCGTATCAGTACCGACCAATTTCGCTACACCTGCATCTATAGCCTCCGGGCGTTCCGTTTGCTCCCTGAGCACCAACACCGGCTTAGCCAACGCGGGAGCCTCTTCCTGCACACCTCCGCTATCAGTAAGGATCAGGGAGGATTGGCGCATCAGATCAACGAAATCGAAGTAGTCCTGTGGAGGTAAGAGCTTGATCCGCGGATGGTTCGCCAAAACACTCCGAGCGGATTCCTGCACATTAGGATTGGGATGCACTGGGTAGAGGATTTCGATATCAGAATAGCGATCAGCTAACTCGCGTGCTGCTGCCAAAATGTTCCGCAAAGGTAACCCGAAATTCTCACGCCGATGCGCAGTTAGCAGAATCGCTCTCCCTTGTCGAGCCGGCGCAGGCCCGAGTTTACGCACCGTGTGCATTAATGTATCGATACCCGTGTTACCCGTAATGTAAATGCTGGCGTCGGAGATTCCTTCCGCGCGCAAGTGTTCAGCCGCTCCTGAGGTAGGTGCGAAATGCCAGCGCGCAATGCGAGCCACCATCTGCCGATACCCCTCCTCGGGGAAGGGCTGGCCGAGATTCTGGGTGCGGAGACCCGCTTCAATGTGACCAAATGGAACTCGCCGATGGAAGGCAGCTAGCGCAGCGGCCAAAACCGTGGTGGTGTCGCCCTGCGCCAGAACAATACTAGCGTGCTCTTTTACTAGCACGCGATCGAGCGCCGGCAACATCCTGGCAATCAGGTCTGTCGGCACCTGTCCCTCAGTCATGAGATTCAAATCATGATCGACAGGAACTTCCAGGCGGCTGAGCATCTGATCAAGCAAGTCCCGATGCTGGGCAGTCGCCACAACAACGCATCGAGCCCATTCCGTGGCCCGCAATGCCGCAACCACTGGGGCCATCTTGATGGCTTCCGGGCGAGTACCTATGACGCACACCACGCAACGCAGTTGACTCACTGCCCTACTCCCTCATCGCTGGATTGATCACTCTTAAGCGACAAATCAGCAGCCAGGGTCGCCGCAATTCCAGGCCAATCCATGCCTTTGGGAAGATCCACAGTAATCCGTCGTGCTAGCTGCTCACGAATGACTCGCCGCAAATCGGCTATATCACTTGGTTCTGCTAGAACTGACCTGAGCTGTGCCGCCTGCAACGGAAAGTTATCAATGAGATTAGGGGTGCGCGTGGCAACAAGCGGCCGCCCACATGCAATCGCCTCAGCTATCTTGTTGGAAGCCCCTGCATCCATGATGGCAGAGCGGCGATAAGGCACCGAAAGTAGATCGCAACAAGCGAGCATCGTCGGCATATGCTCAAACGGCACATTCCCAACATAGCGAATGCCCGGCTGCCGAAGATCCATGTCAGGCCGCACCCTGCCGCCAAGCAGCAGTTCAATGGCCATACCCTCGCCACGCAATTCCTGCACAGCAGCAATCAGGTCATCAACACCACGATCAGGCTCCATGCTGCCGAAATAACCAATGAAGATCACCTCTAGAGGGAAACCCAACAGCTTTCGACTCTCTTGCATATTCAGCGGACGAAACCTTTTCAGATCGACGCCATTGGGCACGATGAAGTCATCCCCCGCTCGATGCCCAACACGGTCCATCAACGGCTGACTCGCAAACAATCGACTGTCAGATCTATCCAGGAGATAGGCGAACAGATCAAAACCCGGCAAACGCTTGTAACCGGCAAACTCGTCGTACTTGTCATATACGTCGAATACGAAGCGTGCCCGCAAACGCCGCGCCAACCGATAGGCCACCAAACCGATGTAGCAGTCGCCACTGGCAACCACCACTTGCGGCTTTTGACTAGTAAAAGCTTCAATACCCCACTGCCGTAGCGCGGCCCAACCGAGTAGCGGAGTGGAAACAATTTCAAGGCGACCGTCGCGCAGGCTATGAATCTCGCGCGTGTGATAATCCAGGAGCCACAGTTTTGTGCGCATACCGTTGTGTGCCCAGTGCACGGGCAGCTGATAGATCCGACCAAACTGCTCTCTTAGAGCATCACGATTCGTATAAAAACGCTTGCCAACGAATAGTACGCTCATGGGTTCGCCGGAAGAGATGACAAGCCTTCATCGGCAAGAAACTGGGCTATGCAGTGCGATGGTCCTTCTTGATGGAGATCCATAGCAGGTTGGCGCAGTTGAACAAAACGCTCTTCCTGGACGAACTGGGCGACCCCTTGAGCAATGCTGGCCTCCATGACTGCATTAGACCCAAGCCCATCCGGGCGCTCCGTTCGCTCTCGCATTACTAGCGTAGGAACGCCCAGAGCCGCCAACTCCTCCTGGTTGGATCCTCCATCGGTGAGCACGCAAGCAGCACCGGCAGCGAGCCTGAGAAAATCGCGATAACCCATGCGCGGCATGAGATTTAGATTGGGCACACTGGAAAGTCGCGCCATGAAGCCGCCCGCCTCCAGACGTCGCCGGGTAGCCGGGTGCAAGACAAAATGAATCAGATAAGTTTCCGCAAGGCTCTCAACCAGACCCACCAAATTTCGCAATCGCTGAGCAACGTATATGTTCTGAAAACGATGTAGCGACACGACCAAATACGGGCGCTTCGATTCTCGACCTATAGAAGCAGCACCAGTCAGAATGACGGAATCGATAATCGTATTGCCTTTCGTGTCGATGACCAGAGCGTCATGATGAAGGCGCATATAGTCGGCAGCCTGTGCATTCGGACACATGGCGACGTCAGTCATCCTAAATACCAGCCTACGGCAAAATTCCTCAGGAAATGGATCAAAAATCCTCCCTGAACTTAAGCCGCTCTCCAAATGAACAATACGTGCGCCGCAACGCCGACCGGCCAACGCCCCAACCAACGTTGAAAGCGTGTCGCCATGAACAAGTACATCCAGCGAGACACCTGGCTTTGCCAACAACTTTAGCTGCCGGCTCACCCCGCGATAAGCGGCGGGAAGCCAGGACAACAAAGACCTCACTGTAGAACGCTCTGAGGCTGGTAGTGCCGACACTTGAGGCGACTTGATCGAAAACTCCTCGATCAGATCCTGCATCGTTTCCTGATGTTGACCTGTCATGAGCAGGATTGCTGCCAATCCAAATCTTTCGCAAGCAACAACGACCGGTGCAACCTTAATCAACTGTGCACGAGTGCCAATAACGAAAACCAGATGACTCTGCATTTGGGTCACGCGTCTCGACGATAAGTCAGCGCCGTAATCTGCTCAGACACCAATCCGATCAGGAACACAATCACACCCGCACTCCACATCAGGGTACTCATATTGGTCAGCCGTCCACCGTGACTGAACGTCCACGCATAGTTCGCAAGCCCCAACAGAAAGAACACCGCACTTGCCGGCGCAAACAACTTCAGCGGGGAATACAACGTTGCAATCTTGAAAATGATCAGCAAGAAGCGGATGCCATCCTTCAACGGCTTGATGTGGCTCTTCCCTACTCGCTGCCCTGCCTTGATGGGTAGATACGCCACCGGGTAGGCACTGCGAAAGAACGCCATCGTGCTAGTCGTCGGATAAGAAAAGCCATTGGGCAGCAAGTGCAAAAACTCGCGAAATTTGTCTGCACGCACCGCGCGAAATCCAGAAGTAAGGTCAGCCACTTCATGTCCGGTCATTTGAGTGGCGAGCCAGTTGTAGATGGTGTTGGCCACCCCGCGACCAACGCCAGCCTGGCTATCCCAGTCCCGCGCCCCGACCACCATGTCATAACCTCGGTCCAACTGCTCCAGCAACCGGGCAACGTCCGCCGGATCATGCTGCCCATCGCCATCCATGAAGACCAGAAGCTCGCCTGTAGCTGCTCGAGCGCCGCGCTTGATCGCAGCACCGTTGCCCATGGAATAGGGTGAAGCTAGGTGTTGCACACCTGCTGATGTACATATCTCCGGCGTGTTATCGGTGGAGCCATCGTCAACCACGATGATCTCGGCGTCTGGCTGGGCTGTCCGCAGACGCGGCAGCAAAGTGGCGAGTGCACCCGCTTCATTCTTGGCAGGTAAAACGATACTGAGGCGGCTCAAAGCAACTCCCCCGAGAGTGAACGCTGATGATAACGCGGCCCCGCTGCTCCAGTTGTGGTGAATTTGACGAAACGAGCAGACCTATCGCCAGTTCCAAGCCTCCATTCCCATTGAGGAAATTGTGCGCGCCGTCACCACTAACAACCCGGAATCCAGGCAGCGAGTGACCCGCCACCCCATCTGGAGTAAATTCCCCTCCAATCAGGGGGCTGGGTGAATTTCTGAACATGTCGACGCAGATGCAACCGTCATTGGCAGGCCTGTCGGGTATGGCCCGCCGGTTGGTGTCCGACGGGGTCCTCCCCGAGGCGGACGTGCGTAAGGCGGTGCTGGACTCCGCCCAGCACAAGACCAATCTCGCCGCTTGGCTGCTGGACAATAGCCTGGTCGAAAGCGCCCGGCTGACCCAGGTCGCCTCGGCCGAGTTCGGCATGCCGGCCATGGATGTGTCGTCGCTCCAGCCCTCCAGCATGCCGCTGAACCTGATCAGCGAGGCGCTGATCAACAAGCATCACGCGTTGCCTCTCTTCAGACGCGGTAAGCGGCTGTTCGTCGGCATTGCCGATCCTATGCAGTCGCATGCCCTGGATGAGATCAAATTCCACTCGAACTGCATGGTGGAGCCGATTCTGGTCGAGCGTGGCCAGCTCCACCGGGTGATCGAGAACGCCCTTACTTCCATGAATGCCGCGGTGCCCGATATGGGTGGCGGCGATCTGGATGAGCTAGCGCTTGAAGCCGGCGACGACGAGGCCGAGTCCACTGGCATCGACGCCAACGCGAATGACGATGCCCCGGTGGTGAAGTTCGTCAACAAGATCCTGGTAGATGCCATCCGTCGTGGCGCCTCGGACATCCATTTCGAGCCGTTCGAAACCCAGTACCGGGTTCGCCTTCGCATGGATGGCATGCTGCGCGCGGTCGCCAGTCCACCGATGAAGCTCGCCGCCCGTATTTCCTCGCGCCTCAAGGTGATGTCGGGCCTGGATATCGCCGAACGCCGCGTACCGCAAGACGGTCGCATCAAGCTCAATCTATCCAAGAGTCGCGCGGTGGACTTCCGCGTCAGCACGCTGCCGACGCTGTTCGGCGAGAAGATTGTGCTGCGTATCCTGGATGGCTCGTCGGCCAAACTGGGCATCGACAAGCTCGGTTACGAGGAAATCCAGAAGCAGCTCTATATGGATGCTATCCACAAACCCTATGGCATGGTGCTGGTCACCGGCCCTACCGGCTCGGGTAAAACGGTTTCGCTGTACACCGCACTGAACATCCTCAATACCGCGGAACGCAATATTTCCACCGTGGAAGACCCGGTGGAAATACGCGTCGAGGGTATCAACCAGGTACAGCAGAACGTAAAGCGCGGCATGACCTTCGCCGCAGCCCTGCGCTCGTTCCTGCGCCAGGATCCGGACGTGATCATGGTGGGCGAAATCCGCGACCTGGAAACGGCAGAGATCGCCATCAAGGCCGCGCAGACCGGCCATATGGTGCTGTCCACGCTGCACACCAATGACGCGCCGCAGACCATCGCGCGACTGATGAACATGGGCATTGCGCCCTACAACATCACCTCGTCGGTGACCCTGGTGATCGCACAGCGCCTGGCACGACGCCTGCACGACTGCAAGAAGCCAATGGATCTGCCGCCCCAGACCCTGCTGGCGGCCGGCTTTACCCAGGAAGAGATCGACGCAGGCATGACCATCTACGAAGCTGTCGGCTGCGATAACTGCAACGAGGGCTACAAGGGTCGCGTGGGTATCTACCAGGTGATGCCCATGCTAGAAGACATCCAGAAGATCGTGCTGCAGGGCGGCAATGCCATTCAGATCGCTGAGGTCGCGCGCAAGGCAGGGGTTAATGACCTGCGCACCTCAGCTCTCCTGAAAGTGAAGAACGGTGTCACCAGCCTGGCTGAGATCGATCGCGTGACCAAAGACTAAGGGGAGCCGGCCAGGCCAGATCGGGATGCAAGTGGCATTCGAGTTGCGTCTCTCGGCACGGATTGACCAGAGTAGATAGCCTAAACTGCTGAAAATTTTGCCGTCCGGCGCTCGTCACAGCCGGACAGCCTTGGAAGGGGGAATTCCGCATGGCCACCGTAACGGCAATTACAAAAGACGCGCGCACCCGAGGCGCTGAGCGCGCCGCGATCAGCCAAATGACCACTTACGACTGGGTGGCGCTGGATAAGCGCGGCAAGCGCATGAAAGGGGAAATGCCAGCGAAAAACGCTTCGCTGGTCAAGGCGGAGTTGCGTCGCCAGGGCATGAATCCCCAAACAGTGCGTGAGCGCGCCAAGCCTCTATTTGGCGCCAGCGGAAGCACGGTCAAGCCGCGCGATGTGGCCATTTTCAGTCGCCAGATCGCCACCATGATGGCCTCCGGCGTGCCAATGGTGCAGGCCTTCGACATCATCGCCGACGGCCAGAAGAACGTCCGCTTCAAGAATATCCTGGTCGATGTAAAGCAGGGCATTGAGGGGGGCTCCGCTCTGCATGAAGCACTAGGCAAGTATCCGGTGCAATTCGATGAGCTTTACCGCAACTTGGTCCACGCTGGTGAATCGGCCGGCGTACTCGATACCGTGCTCGATACTGTGGCGACCTACAAGGAGCGGATGGAGGGCATCAAGAGCAAGATCAAGAAAGCGCTGTTCTATCCCGTCATGGTACTGGTCGTGGCGCTGCTGGTCAGCATGGTCCTGCTGCTGTTTGTGGTGCCGGTGTTCGAGCAGACTTTCAAGGATGCGGGTGCTGAACTGCCCGCTCCTACGCAGATCGTGATCAGCGCCTCGCAGTTCATGCAGCACTACTGGTGGCTGGTGATAGGCGTAATCGTCGGCAGTATCGTCGCACTCGTTGCCGCTAAAAAACGCTCGGTCAAAGTTGCCCATTTCCTCGATCGACTTATGCTTCGGCTGCCGGTAATCGGCAACATCCTCCGCCAATCCGCCATCGCCCGCTTCGCCCGCACCCTCGGCGTTACCTTCCGCGCTGGTGTGCCCTTGGTGGAAGCGCTGGAGGCCGTGGCAGGCGCTACCGGCAGCATCGTTTATGGCGATGCAGTTCGACAGATGCGCGACGATGTCTCGGTCGGTCACCAGCTCCAGCTGGCCATGCGCCAGACCGGCCTGTTCCCGAACATGGTGGTGCAGATGACCGCCATAGGCGAGGAATCCGGCGCCCTGGACAACATGCTGTTCAAGGTGGCCGAGTTCTACGAGGAAGAGGTCAACAACGCCGTCGACACCCTTTCCACGCTGCTTGAACCGCTGATCATGGTGATCCTTGGTGTACTGGTGGGCGGCATGGTGGTGTCGCTGTATCTGCCGATCTTCAAGCTCGCAGGCACGGTGTAATCTTTGGTTTCCCAGGCCCCTCTCCCGATGGGAGGGGGGCTTTTTTTATAGCAATCGAGACAAGGCATGGCTGAACTTCCCCTCTGGGCCTGGATCGCCGCGGCTGCCGTGCTGGGCTTGCTGGTTGGCAGCTTTTTGAATGTGGTGATCCTGCGTTTGCCTGAGCGGATGACGGCGATGTGGCGCCAGGAAGCACGCGATGTGCTTGAGCTGGATGCAGAGGAGGCCCCCCTCCCTCCTGGCATCGTGCGCGAGCCGTCGCATTGCCCGCATTGCAAGCATCCGTTGTCGGCAATGGACAATATCCCGCTGTTCGGCTGGCTTCTGCTGCGCGGGCGTTGTCGTTATTGCAAGACGCCTATCTCCATTCAATACCCGCTGGTGGAACTACTGAGTGGGGTGCTCAGCGCCATCATCGTCTGGAAGTTCGGCCCGACCTGGCCGGCGCTGGCGGGCCTGGTATTCACCTGGATGCTGATTGCGCTTTCCGGCATCGATTTCCGCACTCAATACCTGCCCGACCAGCTCACCTATCCCTTTCTGTGGATCGGCCTGCTGCTCAGTCTGCTGCCCATGTTCGTGCTGCCCACGTCGGCGATCCTGGGCGCAGCCATCGGTTACCTGAGCTTGTGGAGCGTGTACTGGCTGTTCAAGTTGCTTACGGGCAAGGAAGGCATGGGCTATGGCGACTTCAAGCTGCTGGCGGCCCTTGGCGCCTGGATGGGACCGACGGCGTTGCTGCCGGTCATCCTGCTTTCGTCCTTGGTCGGCGCGCTGCTGGGTGGTGGTCTGATCCTGCTGCGCAAGCATCAGCGTGAGGTACCGATGCCGTTCGGTCCGTTTATCGCCGTGGCCGGCTGGTTCTGGTTTGTCGCTGGCGACTGGCTGCTGCAGAGCTACCTGCAGATCACCGGGCTGCGATGACGGCGCATCATAACCCTTACGTTGTTGCGCTCACTGGCGGTATCGCCGCCGGCAAGAGTGCGGTCACCCGGCGTTTCGAAGCGCATGGCATTGCTGTCTACGACGCCGATGTCGCCGCTCGGGAAGTCGTGAAACCCGGCAGCGAGGGCTTGCAGGCCATTGTCGATAGCTTCGGCCCCGATGTGCTGGACGCTGGCGGCCAGTTGGACCGCGCCGGCATGCGCCGCCGCGTCTTCGCGGATGAAACGGCGCGCCGCACGCTGGAAGCCATCACGCATCCTCGCGTACGCACCTGGCTGCGCGAACATGCGGAATCTGACCGCGGCCCCTACTGTCTGCTCGCTATCCCTCTCCTTGCGGAGAACATCGATCACTACCGCTGGGTACAGCGCATCCTGGTCGTGGATGCACCGGAAACTGTCCAACTAGAGCGGCTGATGAAACGCGACGGCATCGACGCCGCACTGGCCCAACGCATGATCGAGCGGCAGGCCAGCCGCAGCCAGCGCCTGGCACTGGCCGATGACGTGATCGAAAACGGCGGCGACGAGGCCGCGCTCGATGCGGCGGTGGCCGAGCTACATGCGCGCTACCTGGCTCTTGCAGCGGCCATCTGATTTGAGCAGCACGCATTCATAGGGCGATCAGCCCCGACTTGCGAACCCGTCACCAAAGAAACCGCGAATGCCGGCGACACCCTGCCCGCCCACCGCTCTGGCCTGATCTGCATCGGCAGCTTGCATGCCCCCCAGGGCATACACCGGCAGTGACGCCACTCCGACCAGACACTGGAACTCATCCCAGCCCATCGGCGTGACATTGGGATGCGAGGCCGTCGCTGCCACCGGCGACAAGGTGGCGAAGTCGATGTGCAACGAAGATGCGTGGGCCAACTCAGCGGCATCGTGACAGCTCGCACCCACGAGCTGGTTCAGCGGCAAGGGGCGCTCGTTCAAGACCATCAACTGTGAGGCCTTGAGCTGCACGCCGACGCCTTGACCGAGCTCGCGCACGCCCTCCACGTCCGAGTTCAGTACGAGCGTGGCGCCCAGCTGCCGCGCCAAGGGCGCCAGTTCTGCGGCCAGTTTCCGAACCAGTGGCAACGGCCACAACGGCAGGCGCAGCTGAACCAGCCGCTCGCCACGCACAAGGCCGTCCCTGAGCATCTGTGCGCATATCTCGGAGGCTTCCGGCGCCAGATCGGCAGGCGTGATGAGGTAACGGGAAGGCAAACGCAACGCTTGCAGGATCGGCCGGTCGGCGGGCGCCAGCATCGCCGGGTCCACCGCGGAAGGCGCGAGCCATTGCAAAGCCTGCCCTTCGAGCGATCCTGCCTCGCCTTCCCAGCGCCGCACCATCCAGGCATCCAACAGAAGGTGCCGGCCATCGTACTGCCATGGCACCCGGATCAATGGCTCGGCCACCTCGGCAGTCACCCCAAGCTCTTCCTGCAGCTCGCGGATCAGACCCGGCCCCGGTAGTTCGCCGGGCTCCAGCTTGCCGCCGGGGAATTCCCAAAGGCCCGCCAGGTGCTTGCCCGGCGGTCGCTGTGCCAGCAGCACGCGACCGCCGGCGTCCACCATGACGCCGGCCATCACATGGATCACAGGGGAGTCCAGCGGCACGCTTAAAGGCCGCGGATGTACTCGACCATATCGAAGTCGTAGGCGTGGTCGCCATCTTTCTTGTGATGGACGCGGGAGACTTCGGTCCAGTCACTGAAATGTACGCCCGGGAAGAAAGTATCGGCGCCATCTACCGCCGCATTGACCCAGGTCAGATAGAGGCGGCGTGCCTTGGGCAGCGCTTCGGCATACACCTCGCCACCGCCGATCACCATCAACCCGGTGCCACCTGCACGGGCAAGACCTTCGTCGACCGAACGCACGGTGACCTGTCCCGGAAAGGGCGCCTCATGCTTACGGGTCAGCACCAAGTTCGTGCGATCCGGCAAAGCACGCCCCACCGATACCGCGGTGTTATAGCCCATCAACACGTACTTACCGAGCGTGAGCTGCTTGAACCAGCGCAGATCGTCCGGCAGATGCCAGGGCAACTGGCCCTTGCGGCCAATGGCAAAGTTCTCGTCAAGCGCGGCAATCAGCGAAATGGCCATGGAATCTCCGAAATAAACGTCATGCAAAGTGACAATCGGCGCATTGCGACCCAAGCCTTCGGCCGCCACGCTAACGGGACATTCTAGCGAGGATCGCTGCCTTGACGATGACTTTGATCCTGCTGGCGGCCACCGCGATGGCCGCCGCGCCAGCGAAGTCCCAGGTGTTGCCCACGGTTTATGAAGCAGGCCATTTCTACGCGGTGCCTGAAACACCCACCGGGCAGCGCATGAAATTGCTGGTGGACACGGGCGGTGGTGGCGTGGGTGGCCTGTACTGGATCACGCCCGAGGCAGCAAAACGCCTGAACCTGAAAACCCATACCTGTCATGCGCATGGAGCGTCGATGCCGATGGCCTCCGCCCCGGCCTTCAAAGCAGGCCGAGGCCTTCCGGCTACCGACGATCCGTGCCCCGGCATCATGCTGGTTGAGCACTCTCAAGGCGCCATGGACGGCATGCTTGGCTCGAACTATCTCGGTGGTCGCATCTGGACCTTTGACTACCCTACGCAGCGCCTGGTGCTCAATGCGACACCCTGGCACCCCGTGCCGGGCAGTCATGCCACACCGCTGGGCTTCCAGAAGAACGCGGCGGGCAAGGCTACGCGGGCGTTTCCCCGCATCGTCATCAAGGTTGACGGCCAGCCGCTGGACATGTTGCTGGATACCGGCGCCACGGCGCATCCCACCGAGGCTGGCCGCCAGGCCGCCGGCACGCCTACTGTCGATGGCACTGGCGTCGCCAGCTACATCACCACCAGCCAACTGGAGCGTTGGCACAAGGCGCATCCCGATTGGCGCGTGGTGGATCAGGGCGACGACCTGTTCCCAAAACATCCGGTCCGCCTGATCGAAGTACCCGCGCTGGAGATCGCCGGATGGAGCGTGGGGCCCGTGTGGTTTACCGAGCGCCAGGACAGTAGCTTTCACGGCATGATGGCCGAGCTAATGGATAAACCGCCGGAGGGCGCCATCGGCGGCAATGTGCTCCAGCATTTCGTGATGACGCTGGACTACCCGAACGCCACCGCTTACTTCCAGTGCGGTGGCGCCTGCCGATCAGTTACACCGCCACCGGTGCCTTGATCGCCGGGTGCGGCGCGTAGTCCACGATGGCGATGTCCTCGTAGCGGAAATCTTCCAGCGCCCGCACCTCGGGATTGAGCTGCAACCTGGGTAGCGGCCGTGGCTCGCGAGTCAGCTGCAGTCGCGCCTGCTCGACATGATTGCTGTACAGGTGTGCATCGCCCAGCGTGTGTACGAAATCACCCACACCCAGACCGCAGACCTGGGCCACCATGTGGGTGAGCAACGCATAGCTGGCAATGTTGAAGGGCACGCCGAGGAAGATGTCGCCCGAGCGCTGGTACAGCTGACAGCTCAGCTTGCCGTCGGCCACATAGAACTGGAACATCGTGTGGCAGGGCATCAACGCCATCTTCGGCAGCTCGCCCACGTTCCACGCGCTGACGATCAGCCGGCGCGAATCCGGATTACGCCGGATCTCTTCCACCACCCAGCGAATCTGGTCGATCACGTGGCCATCGGCGGTCGCCCACGCACGCCACTGCCTGCCATAGACCGGACCAAGATCGCCGTTCGCATCCGCCCATTCGTCCCAGATGCTGACGCCATGTTCCTTGAGGTAGGCGATGTTGGTGTCGCCGCGCAGGAACCAGATCAGCTCGTGGATGATGGATTTCAGATGCACCTTCTTGGTGGTGACCAGCGGAAAGCCCTGGGCTAGATCGAAGCGCATCTGCCAGCCGAACACGCTGCGCGTGCCGGTGCCGGTGCGGTCGGCCTTGACGGCACCGTGCTCTAGCACGTGACGCAGCAGATCAAGATAGGCACGCATCGTTTACTCCTTCGCCGGCAGCACGACGGTATACGGGCGCAGCGTCGGCGCCCTGCGCGACAACGCCAGCAGCACCACGCCGACCAGCACCAGCGGCAACGACAAGATCTGCCCCATGGTCAGCCAGCCGAACGCCAGATAGCCCAGCTGCGGGTCCGGCAGGCGCACAAACTCCACGGCGAAACGGAAGCAGCCGTACAGCAGTGCGAACAGGCCCGAGATCAGATAGCGCGGGCGTGGCTTCATCGACACCACCCACAGCACGGTAAACATCACCACGCCCTCCAGCAGCATCTCGTACAACTGCGACGGATGACGCGGCAGGCGGTCTGGCGCATTGGGAAAGATCATGGCCCAGGCCACGTCGCTCGGCTTGCCCCACAGCTCGCCATTGATGAAATTGCCCAGCCGCCCCAGGCCCAGGCCGATCGGCACCATCGGCGCGATGAAATCCACGGTGTCGAAGAAATGCAGTTGGTGCCGGCGCGACCACCACAGCACGGCAGTGAGCACGCCAAGCAGCCCGCCGTGGAAACTCATGCCGCCGTCCCACACCCGGAACAGCGCCAGCGGGTCGGTCCAGATCCAATGGATGTCGGTATAGAACAACATGTAGCCGACGCGACCGCCGATGATCACCCCCATCATCACGTAGAACGCGAGGTCACCCAGGGCGTCCCGCGACACCGGCAGGCGGCCAAGGCCGCGGCGATACTCGGCCAGCAGCCAGGCCCCCAGGAAACCGCCCAGATACATCAGCCCATACCAATGGACATGAATCGGACCGAGGCTGAAGGCGATCGGCTGGATGTCTACGGTGTAAGGCAGCGACATGGGCAAAAAGTGTGGCGGCAAAGGCACAGTGTAGCCGGCCCGGCCGCCGTCGCGGGCAGCCCCCTTCCCGTCTGCTTCACGCCGTGGCTACACTCGCCGCCGGATGGCAACCGCCGGTTACTGGGGAGTGACGGCGGCCTGCGGGGCGTAGCGAAGAGCCCGCCGATCACGCAACCGTCCACCGGGCCGCGATGCCCCGCCGGCCGGTAGCGCACACAGGGGCGTGTTCAGGGGGAAATACATGTCACACCGTCTGATGCGGACCGCGTTGTCCGCAGCCTGCCTGTTGTTGCCCGCCATCACCTATGCGGCCGACCTGATACCGGTCGAGGACTTCGCGCGCCGCCCACAAATTTCCGATCCCACGCTATCGCCCGATGGTCTGCACATCGCGGTGCGCATGGATGACTACGACAATCACAATCACGCGGTGATGGTCTACAACGTCACCGACATGCAGAAGCCGATCAGCATGCTGCGCATGCCCAAGTTCGAGATTCCGCTCGACATCATCTGGGTCAGCCCCACCCGTCTGGTGGTGCAGAAGGGCAAAGAGAACGGCTCGCTCGACAAACCCGCCTTTTACGGCGAAGTGCTGGCCACCGATCTGGACGGCAAGCACGTGGATTACATCTACGGCTACGACAACCTCGGCACCCGCGCCACCACCCGTTCGGGCGACAAGGGCTGGGGCTATATCGTCGGGCGGCCCAGGCCTTCCAATGGGCACGTCTACATGGAAACCGAGTCGTGGGACAACAAGGGGCATTACGCGCTGTATGACGTCGATGCGGTGAAGAACTCCCGCCGCCTGATCGGCGACATCAGCGTGAGCGGGATGAGCTTCATGGTCGGCAACGACGGCGAAGTGCATTACGCCTACGGCACCAACGACAATTTCGATTTCGTGGCCTACCGCAGGCAGAACGGCGCCTGGGCACCGCTGGATACCAGCAAGGACTACCGCAGCTTCGCACCGCTCGCCAACACACCGGACCAGAAGCGCGTCTATGCGTTCTACTCACGGGAAGGCGGTCCGATGTCACTGGTGGAACAGGACGAGGACGGCGGCAACCGCAAAGTGCTGGCTCAAGACAGCTTCAGCAACATCCGTTCGATCGAATGGACGCCGATGCCGCGCCAACCGTTCGCAACCATTCTCGACACCGGCATCCCCAAAGCCAACTACATCGATCCCGGCCTGCCTGCCGCCAAACTGCACATGGCCCTGAGCCAGGCTTTCCGCGGCTATGTGCGCTTCATCAACTACAGCGAGGATGGCGGCCAACTGCTGTTCTCCGTATCCAGTGACCGCGATCCCGGCACCTACTATCTGCTCGACACCAAGACCAACAAGGTCAACAAGCTTTTCACCTCGCATCCCTGGATCGATCCCGCACGCATGGCCGAACGGCGGCCGTTGCGCTTCAAGGCCAGCGACGGCATGGAGCTCGAGGCGATCCTGACCATTCCGCCTGGCCGCGGCGAAGCCAATCTGCCGATGGTGCTGCTGCCTCATGGCGGCCCGCATGGCATCAACGACGACTGGTTCTACGATCGCGACGCGCAGTTCCTCGCCAGCCGCGGCTATCTGGTGTTGCAGGTCAACTACCGCGGTTCCGATGGACGCGGCCGCAACTTCACTGAAGACGGCTATCTCAAGTGGGGCACGCGTATCCAGCAGGATCTGATCGATGGCGTGAAATGGGCGATTGCTGAGAACTACGCCGATCCGAAGCGCGTCTGCGTCTACGGCGCGAGTTTCGGCGGCTACTCGGCGATGATGACCACCATCCGCGCGCCGGACATGTTCAAGTGCGCGGTGGGCTACGCCGGCGTCTACGACCTGGCGATGATGTACAAGAAGGGCGATGTGCGCGAAGAAAAAACAGGCCGCAGCTATCTGCGCGCGGTCATCGGCAAGGATGACGCCGATCTTGTCGCCAACTCGCCCGACAAACTGGCCGACAAGATCTCCGTCCCCGTCCTGTTCGTGCACGGCGAAGATGATGTGCGCGCCCCGTTTGCCCAGGCCAAGGCCATGCGTGCGGCGATGGATGCCGCCCACAAGCCGTATGAATGGCTGTCCAAGCCTGGCGAGGGTCACGGCTTCTACGATGAAAAGAACATCGTTGAGTTCTATAAGACCCTGCAGGTCTTCCTCGACAAGCACATCGGAAACAGCCCGAATACGGCCAGCAATTAGCCGTCGCAAAACTCACGAGAATGGCATCAGAGGGGCGCCTCGGCGCCCTTTTTTGCGAATCAATCCCAATCTGCGCAACTACTTGCGATCATGGGAATCTTCGAAACTTAACTTGCACCAAACTGTCACCTTGTTTTAACTTCGGACTCACATCGACCGTTTCCCCCAAGCTTCGGCGATGCCGGGGCACGCGAGCTTCCCCAGCTTGGCGTGCCATCCCAGATATCCAGACAACCAGCGACAACGCTGGTAGCTGGCTATTTTTTGTTCGGAGTTTCCAAAACAATGAAGCAAAAGACACTGCTGGCCACCGCCATCGCTGCAGCGCTCATGCTGCACACCTTCGCGGTCACTGCACAGGACGCTACCCCAGCCCCCTCCGCCGATGAGTCCAAGGCCAAGAGCCTGGATACCGTGACCGTCACCGGTTCGCGCATCCGCAGCGTGGACGTCGAGACCGCACAGCCGGTCTTCACCATGAGCCGCCAGGAAATTCAGAAGCAGGGCTACGTGAGCGTCGGCGACATCCTGTCGCACATCACCGCATCCGGCTCGGCCGGCTACAGCCGCTCCGCTTCGCTGACCTCGAACACCTATGCCGGTAGCGCCACCGTCGAACTGCGCGGCCTGGGTGCTGCGCGCACGCTGGTGCTGGTCGACGGTCGCCGCTGGGGCACCAACGCCGACGGCTTCACCGACCTGGACACGATCCCCTCCTCGATCATCGAGCGCATCGATGTGCTGAAGGACGGCGCCTCGGCCATCTACGGTTCCGACGCGATCGCCGGCGTGATCAACATCATCACCCGCAAGAACATCCAGGGCGGCGACGCCAACGTCTACTACGGTCAGTTCGGCCAGGGTGACGGCGCCAAGCAGCAGTACGACTTCACCTGGGGCAACAAGATCGGCAAGTTGTCCTACGTGTTCAGCGGCTCCTACGCCAAGGACGATCCGGTGTGGGCGAAGGACCGCGACTTCTCGCGTTACCCGCTGGGTCCGCGTCATTCGAACTCCGGCCTGTCCGGCTTCGGTCCGGGCGGCCTGATCCTCAATGACCCTTCGGGCAATGGGCTCAAGCTCAACCCGGGCGGCGATCCGACCAAGCTCGGCGACTACCACACCTACGACCCCAGCGTTGATAATTTCAACGCCAACCAGCAGATGATGCTGATCAATGGCGCGAAGCGTAAGTCGCTGTTCGGCAAGGCCGACTACGCCATCACCGACAACGTCAACGCCCACGTCGATGCGACCTACACCGAGCGCACGGCGAACATCCAGATCGCCGGCTATCCGCTCGGCACTGGCACCACGGGCCTGGTGGTGGACAAGGACAGCTACTACAACCCGCTCGGCAGCCGGCAGGGCTACACCACCCCACAGGACGTCGAGTTCCTGCGTCGTGGCGTCGAAACGCCGCGCCTGACCAAGAACACCCTCAAGACCTACCGCGTCGGTGCAGGCCTTGACGGCGTGTTCCAGATCGGCGAGCGCAACTTCAACTGGGACGTCAGCGGCTTCTTCAACAAGAACAAGGGCGACGTCTTCGGTACCGGCAACTACAACCTGATCAACCTCGCCCAGGGCCTCGGCCCGTCCTTCAAGGACAGCGACGGCGTGATCAAGTGCGGCCGTCCGGGCGCAGTGATCGCCGGCTGCACGCCGGTGAACGTCCTGTCGGGTTGGGGCGGCATGACCCCCGACATGCTCAACTACGTCGGCGTCAACACCAACGGCACCTACGGCACCCAGACCAGCGGTCTTGCCGCCAACATCGGTGGCGACGTGGTGCAGCTGCCGGCTGGCATGGTGCAGTTCGCCGCTGGCCTGGAATACCGTCGCGAAGCCGGCTACAACCGTCCGGACGGGTTCTCGCAGACCGGCAACTCCACCGACCTGGCTTCCGACTCGTCGTCGGGCAAGTACAACACCAAGGAAGCCTACGCGGAGTTGAACATCCCCGTGCTGGCTGACCTCCCGGGTGCCAAGCTGCTGTCGGTCGACCTGGCCAGCCGCTACTCGAAGTACAGCACCTTCGGCAGCACCACCAATAGCAAGTTCGGTATCCAGTGGAAGCCGATCGACGACCTGATGTTCCGTGGCAGCATCTCGGAAGGTTTCCGTTCGCCGACCATCAACGACCTGTACGGCGGCCAGTCGCAGACCTTCGACAGCTACACCGATCCCTGCGATTCGCGCTTCGGCGCCGTGGCCAGCGGCAACGCCAATGCTATCGCGGCTTGCCGCGCAGCTGGCCTGGCACCGGGCTTCGTGCAGACCGACTCCACCGGCAAGCCGGTCAGCGCGGCCGACTCGCAGTCGACCACGCCGTTCCTGTCGGGCTCCAACGAAAAGCTCAAGCCCGAGACCTCGCTCAGCAAGACGCTGGGCTTTGTCTACAGCCCGAGCTACGTCGACGGCCTGAACGTGTCGCTGGATTGGTACAACATCCGCATCACCAACGTCATCACCAGCGTCACCTCCAACGACGTACTGGACGACTGCTACCTGCGTGGCATCCAGTCCGCCTGCGGCCTGTTCTCGCGTGACACCAAGGGTCAGGTGGTCGGCCTGGTGCACACGCTGAGCAACCGCGGCAAGCTGGAAACCGAAGGCTACGACCTGAGCCTGACCTACCGCCTGCCGAAGTTCTCGTTCGGCCAGTTCCGGGTCAACGTGGATACCAACTACGTCAGCAAGTACAACCAGACGCTCAGCAACGGCGTGATCTCCTACAACGCCGGCCAGTACTCCACCTGGCGCATCCGCAGCAATGCCAATCTCGACTGGAGCTACGGCGACTTCGGTGCCACCTGGGGCATTCGCTACTACTCGGGCCTGAAGGAAGATTGCTCGTTCGATCTGAACGGCGGTCCGGAGTGCTCCCTGCCGAACTACGTTTCGCCGGGCCAGGGCGTCACGCCGAAGCGCCAGGTCGGCGGTATCGCCTTCAACGACCTGTCGGTGCGTTGGAACGCTCCGTGGAACGGCACGTTCTCGGTCGGCGCCAACAATGTGTTTGACCGCAAGTCCCCGATCTTCTACACCGCATCGAGCAACACGATCGGCAACAGCAGCTTCGTGGGCAACCCGGCGTACGACATCGGCCGCTTCTGGTACGTGCGTTACAACCAGAAGTTCTGATCGATCGTTACAGGCAAGACGAAAACGGCGGGCCTATGGCCCGCCGTTTTTCTTTTCTTCCATGTAAATCAGGAAATGGACGGCTATAACAAGACCGGCCGGTCCGGCAACTCATCGGGTTGATCCTTGTCATTCCCCGGGAAATGCCGCGTCAGCAAGGCATGTGCGGCAGCTATCCCATCCAGACAACCTTCGCGCCAGTCCCCGCGCGCGAAACGCTCACGCATCTGCGCGCAGACCGCATCCCATTCCGCCTTGGCGACCTCTCGCGCAATGCCGCGATCGGCAACGATCTCGATGCGATGCTCGGCCAGCAACACGTAGAACAGCACGCCACTGTTGTGCTCGGTGTCCCATACACGTAGCTGGGTGAAGACCTGCTCGGCGCGGCGACGTGCGTCCAGGCCCTCCAGCACGGCCAGCGGCGCCAGCCGCGACTCGATGGCAAAACACACTTCGCCTCGATGCAGACGCTCGCCTTCCGCGATAGCGCGCGTCATCTCGTCGAGCAAGCTTTTTGGAAAGCAGCGGCGCAGCTGGAACCAGCCACTGAACGTATTGGTGAAAAAGCGTTGGGCGCGTCCCATGTCACCAGCTCCCCGACGAACCGCCGCCGCCAAAACTGCCGCCGCCGCCACTGAAGCCGCCGCCACCGCCACCAAAACCGCCACCGCCTAATCCACCGCCGCCGCCCCAACCGCCGAAGCCGCCCCAGCCACCTCCACCGATGGAACGCCCTGCGCCAGCCGGCAACAACATAAGCACGCCGCCGATCACGACACCCAGCATCGCCGCTCCAGCGGTCGCTGCCAGCAGCCACAACAAGCCGCCGGTGATCGCCGCGCCGAGCGGCGTACGTAGCCACACGGCGGCGCGTCCGAAGATACCGCGCAGGAAGAAGGCGACGAACACACCGATCAACAGCACGTCCTGGAAGCCAAGTCCGTTGCGTTCGCGATGCGGCCCTTCCACCGGTGGCGGCAAGGCTTCGCCATCGATCAGTTGGGTCAAAGCACCGACAGCATCGGTGATGCCGCCGAAGTAATCGTTGGCGCGGAACTTGGGCGCGATGTATTCGCGTGTGATGCGTGCGGTAGCAGCATCGGGAATGGCGCCCTCCAGGCCGTAGCCGACCTCGATGCGCACACGCCGGTCGTCCTTGGCGATCAGCAGTAGCAAACCGTCGTCCGTGCCCTTGCGCCCCACTTTGTTGGACTCAGCCACCGCCAGCGAATAGCTCTCCAGGTCCTGCGGTTGCGTGGTGCCCACCATCAGCACTACCAACTGCGCGCCCTTGCGCTTTTCCAGTGCAACCAGTTGAGCATCCAGTTGGTCGACCTGTTGCGCAGTGAGCGTACCGGTCAGATCCGTAACGTGACGGGTGAGTTTGGGCAGCGCCGTGTCCGCATGCGCCAGGGAAAACCCTGCTGCGAAAAGCAGCAGGGTCACCAGAAGATACGGCAGCCGCAGCAGGCGCCGGGTCATCTCAGTGCGTCGCAGCCGGCGCCGGGCTCGCGTTGCCGCCGAAATCAACCGTCGGCGCGGTGGAAATGGCTTTCTCGTTCTCCACCGTGAAGTTCGGCTTGACCTGGTAGCCAAAGATCTTTGCGGTGAGGTTATTCGGGAAGGTGCGGATCATCGAGTTGTATTCCTGCACCGACTGCACGTAGCGATTACGCGCCACGGTGATGCGATTCTCGGTGCCTTCCAGCTGCGCCTGCAGATTCTGGAACAGACCGTCGGCCTTCAGCTGCGGGTAGTTCTCGCTGACCACCATCAAGCGCGACAGCGCACTGGACAGCTGACCCTGAGCCTGCTGGAACTGCTGCAGTTTCTGCGGATCGTTCAGCGCATCCGGCGACATCTGCATGGTGCCGACCTTGGCGCGCGCATTGGTGACTTCCGTCAGCACCTTCTCTTCGTGCTGCGCGTAACCCTTCACCGTGTTGACCAGGTTGGGCACCAGGTCGGCGCGGCGCTGATACTGGTTGAGCACTTCCGACCAGGCGGCCTTGACGGCTTCGTCCTGGCGCTGCATGGCGTTGTAACCACAACCGGAGAGACCGGTGACGACCAACAGCAGCGCGATTGCGCGAAGGAATTTCATGGGTGTGCTCCGATCCGGTGGAAGACGCCATTGCAGCATTCCTCTCCGGCCGGTGCAATCTGAATCAGAACCAGCGCGGCCCCAGGATAAGACCCCAGCTCAGCATCACCATCACAAGCAGCAGAAACACGGCAGCGGAGCCCATGTCCTTGGCACGGCCAGCCAGCTCGTGGAATTCGGGACTCACTTTGTCCACCACGGCCTCCACCGCGGAGTTCAGCAGTTCGGCCGACAACACCAGCACGGCGGGCAACACGAGCGCGATCTTCTCCAGCGCGCCCTGCCCCAGCCACAGCCCCAAAGGGATCAGCACCACAGCCAGGCAGGCTTCCAGCCGGAACGAAGCTTCATGCTGCCAGCCAGCGCGCAAGCCCTTCATCGACCACTTGAAGGCGCTCCAGATTTGCTTGGGTCCGCGAATGCCGCTGGCAGCCATGGGATTGTCCGTGATCAATGGGCCGCGGGCGCCGCGGCGGTAAACCAAGTCGGGCGGTCTTTCCGAAACGTCCGAAAAGTACCGGCAATAAGCCTGTAATGATGCCACAGGGCCCTTCGGGGCAAGGATCCCGCCCACCGACTCACGCAAGCTGTTGCTCCACCGCAGGATTTCGCGTACTGCAGCGCAACCACGCCCTCATGACAGATGCGTTACCCTTGATCGGTTGTGGTTTTCGTAAGGCCCACGACAGGGTCGGCCGCAACGCGGTCGCAGTGAGAGCCTGTTCCATATCTCCGCATGGCCCGCGCCGGCTCTTTTTGCGCGCAGGGCAAGGAAGAGCGAGGGCGTGTACGTCCGTACACAACCGAGTGATGACGCCGCCATGCGGGCAAAAAGACCCGGCCCGAAGGGTTGAGTCCCAGAGCGCACCGGCTGGCGGCGCGCAGCTTGGCCTGACGGCCAGTCAGGCACTGCGCTACGCGCCGCCAGCCGGTGCGCTCTGGGACTCAACGCGGGCTATGCGGAGATATGGAACAGGCTCTATAACCGTGTTCGGAATCGTTCGTATGGCAATCCAGAATCCGCCCGTCTCCCAGACGCGCTCCTTCAGTACCGTCTTCCTGATCGAAATGTGGGAGCGCTTCGGCTTCTACGGCATGCAGGTGCTGATGGTCACCTACATGATGAAGAAGCTGGGCTTCGTCGATAGCAAGGCCAACCTCGTCTGGGGCGCCGCCGCGGCGCTGATCTATGCCACCCCCGCCATCGGCGGCTGGGTCGGCGACAAGCTGATCGGCACGCGCCGCACCATGATCACCGGCGCCATCGTGCTGGCCCTGGGCTACGCGATGCTGTGGATACCCTCGAACAATCCCACCCTGCTGTACTGCGCGCTGGGCGTGATCGTGGTCGGCAACGGCTTCTTCAAACCCAATGCCGGCAACCTCGTGCGCAAAATCTACGAGGGCGACGACACCCGCATCGACAGCGCCTTCACCATCTACTACATGGCGGTGAACATCGGCTCGATGGTGTCGATGACGGCTACCCCGTGGATCCGCAACTACGTCGGCGAACACTATGGCGATGCCCTGGGCTGGCACACCGCTTTCGGCTCATGCGCCATCGGCCTGCTGTTGGGCCTGGGCAACTATGTGCTGATGCACCGCACGCTCGCGCACATTGGTTCGCCGGCCGACGAAAAACCGTTGAGCCTGGGCCGCGTCGCGGCAGTGCTGGTGGCGTCGGTGGCGATGGTATTCATCGCGGCCGCGATTCTGCAGAGCCTGTCGATTGCCAAGGGCGCGGTGATTCTGGCCGGCGTGGTGATCCTGGGCATCTTTGCCTACCTGATCTGGATCAGCCAGAAGAGCGAGCGCGCCGGCCTGATCGCCGCGCTGGTGCTTACGGTGCAGACAATCTTCTTCTTCATCTTCTACGCGCAGATGGCGACCTCGCTGAACCTGTTTGCGCAGAACAACGTGAACCTGTCGTTCGAGATGTTCGGCGTCCACCTGTTCACCTGGATTCCCGAGCAGTATCAGAACCTCAACGCGATCTGGATCGTGATCCTCAGCCCAGTGCTGGTCTTCATCTATAACGGCCTCGGCCGCGCGGGCAAGGATCCCTCGGTAGCGTTCAAGTTCGCGCTCGGCTTCGCCGCCGTGGCTGTCGGCTTCTTCATGTACGGGCTGGGCGCGATGAGCGCCGTCGATGGTCAGGTGTCCTCCTGGACCATGATCTGGGGTTATGGCCTCTACTCGCTGGGCGAACTGCTGGTGAGCGGCCTGGGCCTGGCCATGATCGCCCGCTACGTGCCGGCACGCATGGGTGGTTTCATGATGGGCGCGTACTACGTCGCCGTCGGCATCTCGCAGTATCTGGGCAGCGTGGTAGCCAACCTGGCCAGCATTCCGGAGCACATCAGCAATCCGGTCGAATCGCTGTCGATCTACATCAGCCTGTTCAACAAGCTCGGCTTTGTCGGCATTGCCTGCACCGTGGTTGCCGTGGTGATGCTGCCGCTGATGAACAAGCTATCGGCCAGCCACGCTGAGTCACGCACGCCACTACCTGCCGTGCATAGCGAAGAGTGAATTCCGGAGACCCGATGTCGCAGACATCGGGTCTCTTGCCATGAGAGAGCGGCGGACACCGTAGAATCCCGCTCCATGAACCAGCGCCGCTTGAAGCAACGCATCGGGCCCCGCGCCCTTACCCGCACCCTGGCCTGGCTGCGTATCTGCGCCATCGCGGGACAAAGCGTGGCCGTGCTGGTCTGCGCCCTGTGGATGCAACTGGCGATTCCACTGCTGCCTTTGCTGGTCGGCATCGGCATGCTCGCGGTCTTTGCGGTATTCGCCGCGTGGCGCCTGAGCCAGCCCTGGCCGGTGCGCGAATGGGAAACGGTGCTGCATGTCGCCGCCGACACCTTGGTGCTGGGCTACTTGCTGTACTTCACTGGCGGCGCCAGCAATCCGTTCGTCACGTTGCTGCTGGTACCCATCGCCTTGAGCGCGGCGGCGCTATCCGTGCCGGCCATCCTCGAAGTGGCCGCACTCGCTGGCGTGGCCTACGTGGTACTGCTGCTTTGGTACGTACCGCTGCCGGTGCCGATACAGCACCACGCTACCGCCGGCTTCTCTCTGCATGTCGCCGGGATGGGCGTGAACTTTGTCATCACTGCCTTGCTGCTCGGCTTCTTTATCAATCGCCTGGCGCGCGCCGTGCGCCTGCAGCAGCTCGAAGTGCAGCGCGCACGCGAGCGCGCACTGCGCGACGAAGGCATTCTTGCCATCGCCACCCAGGCGGCCGGCGCCGCGCACGAACTCAACACGCCGCTCTCCACCATGCGCACGCTGCTGCCGGAGCTGCGTCGCGAGCACGCCGGCGATACCGCGCTGGGCGAAGACCTGCAACTGCTCGAAGATCAGGTCGAGCGCTGCCGTACCATCCTTCGCGAAATGGTCGCGTTCGGCAAAGCACAGCTTTCGCAGGAACCCGAGCTGCTCAGTCTCGCCAGCTTTATCCATAGCTGCCTGGAACGCTTCCAGCTGCTGCGGCCCGAAGCGGAGCTGACCCTGCAGCTGGATGACGATGCCGCACGCACCGTGCTGCGCACGCCGCCGGGCCTGCGCCATGCCCTGCTCAATCTGCTGAACAACGCGGTCGACGCTTCCGCGCTCAATCAATCGCAAGCGGTATCGCTCAGCGCGCACCGCGAAGGCGGCTGGCTGGAGCTGGTCGTCGGCGATCACGGCCCCGGCTTTGCCGCTACCGGCGAACTGGCCGTGATCGGCGAATCGCATAAACAGACTGGCCTGGGCATCGGGCTCGCCCTGGCCGAGGCCACCGCCGAACGCCTGAATGGCGAACTGACCGCCAACAACACCCTGGATGGCGCAGAGATGCACCTGCGCCTGCCGCTGGCTGTGATCGCAGCCCGCACCGAGGATTAACCCCTCCACACAACTCAGTAGGAGCGCACCCTGTGCGCGAAAGCCCTGCAAAGCAGGGCCGTTTTCGCCACATGGAAAAGCAGATGGCCCTGCTGCGCAGGGCTTTCGCGCACAGGGTGCGCTCCTACGGGTGGGGTGCAGGCTTTTGCAGTTGACTCATAATGCAGGACACTTCGTCGCGCCTCCCCCTCCCTGCGTCAACGATGCGCGACAATAGTCCGCACTGTTCCGGAGGTCCCATGACCGATCAGCCTGCCCAGCCTCTGCTTATCGTCGACGACGACGCCACCTTCGCGCGCGTTCTGGCGCGGGCCCTGAGTTCGCGTGGCTTCGAGGTAATCACCGCCAGCAATGCCGACGAAGCGCGTGCGCTGACCCGGCGCCATCATCCGCGCTATTGCGTGTTGGATCTGAAGCTGGGCGAAGAGAACGGTCTGCGGCTGATCCCCGAGCTGCAGTCGCTGGTACCCGACATGCGCGTGTTGCTGCTCACCGGCTACGCCTCCATCGCCACGGCGGTCGAAGCGATCAAGCGCGGTGCGCACGACTATCTCGCGAAGCCGGTCGACGCCGACGCAGTGGTGCGCGCACTGCTCGATGGCGACAGCGCTACCGGTGACGATGAAGTCATGGATGCACCGGAAGCTCCACTGGCCCTGCGCCGCCTGGAATGGGAGCACATCCAGCGCGTGCTGACCGAATGCGACGGCAACATCTCCGAGACTGCCCGTCGCCTCGGCATGCATCGCCGCACGCTGCAGCGCAAGCTGAGCAAGCACCCGGTACGCGAGCGGCCCGACGGCGAAAGCTGATCGCGTCACATCATCGCGGCACCGCTGCGACATCGCGCCACCTTTTCCGTCATTGGCGGAAGGCTATGCTGCCAACCCTTGACCATGGTCCAGGGTATGCCGTTGAACACGTCTCCGCACCGCCTGTGCACGCTGGCGCTCGCCATCGCAGGCAGTTTCTCCGCAACGGCGTTTGCCGCCGATCCCCAGCAATCGACCACGCTGGAGGCGGTCCATGTCCACGCCAGTGACACACATGTGACGGAGACGCCGGCGGTGCAGGTGCGCGTCACGCGTGATCAACTGCAGAAGCACAACGTCACCGACAGTTCGGACGCGCTGAAGTACGCGCCCAATATCCAAGTGCGCAAGCGCTACATCGGCGACCCCAACGCGGTCATCAGCGGCCGCAACGCCGGCACGCTGCAAAGCGCACGCAGCCTGGTCTACGCCGACGGCCTGCTGCTTTCCAACCTGATGACCAACGGCTGGGACGGCGCGCCGCGCTGGGGCATGGTGGCGCCGGAAGAGATCGGCGCCGTCGACGTGCTGTACGGCCCCTATTCCGCGTTGTATCCCGGCAACTCGATGGGCAGCACGGTGCTGATCCATACCCGCTTGCCGGAAAAGTTCGTCGCCAGCGCCAGCGCGCAATTCATGAGCCAGGATTTCAGCGACCACTACGGCAGCAGCGGCCGCTATAACGGCCGCAACATCGCCGCCACGCTCGGCAACAAGCAAGGCCGCTGGAGCTGGATGCTCGCCGTGAACAAGCTGGACAACAACGGCCAGCCGATGCAATACGCCACCGCCAAAGCTGGCGGCAACGCGAAACTTGCCGTGCCGGTGCAGGGCGCCACGCTCGATCGCAATCCCAACGGCACGCCACGCCTGGTCTACGGCGCCAACACCATCGAGCACACCGAGCAGACCCAGGCCAAACTCAAAGTGGGCGTGGATATCACCGATCACATCGCCGCGCAGTTCACCCTGGGCTGGTGGCACAACCATGCTGAAGACCGCACGCGCAGCCTGATCCGCGATGCCGGCGGCCACCCCGTTTACACCGGTGTGATCAGCGCCTTCGGTCAGACCTGGACGTTGCCAACCAGCGGCCTGGCTCCCTTCGCTACGCATGAAACCCACGCGCTGTACGGCGTGGAGCTCAACGGCCGTTTCGACAACGGCTGGCGCTGGACGGCGGTCGGCAGCAAGTACGACTTCCTGCGTTCGCAGCAGCGCACTGCCAGCCTTACGCCACCGGTCGGCGCAGTCGGTGGTCCCGGCACGGTCGCGGATCTGGGCGGCTCGGGTTGGGAAACCTGGGATCTGCGCAGCTCTGGCCCGCTCGGCGAACAGCACATGCTCTACGCCGGCCTGCATGGCGATCGCTACATTCTGGATTCGCGCGTGAACAACGCCAGTGATTGGCGTGGCAACGCAGATGGATCGCAACAAAGTGCCTTCGGCGGACGCACACGCACTTACGCCGCCTATCTGCAGGACGTATGGAGCTTCGCTCCAGCCTGGGCGCTCACCCTCGGTGGACGCTGGGAGCAATGGCGCGCCTACGACGGCCTGCGCGCCAACGCCAGCACCCGCCTGCGCTACGCCGACCGCCAGCGCACCGACTTCTCGCCCAAGGCCGCACTGAGCTGGGACTTCGCCGAGGACTGGCAGCTGCGCCTGGCCAGCGGCAAGGCGGTGCGCTATCCCACCGTCAATGAGTTGTTCCAGGGCAGCATCTCGGCCAACGCCATCGTCAACAACAATCCCAACCTGCGCCCCGAACGCGACTGGTCGACCGATCTCACCTTGCTACGCCATCTCAGCAACGGCCATTGGCGTGTATCGGTATTCCAGGATCGCATTGCCGATTCGCTGTATTCGCAGACCGACATCACCGTCACACCGACGGTCACCAACATCCAGAACGTGGACAAAGTGCGTGTGCGCGGTATCGAAGGCGAAATCGCCCTGACCGATGTATGGACACAAGGCCTTGACCTGCAAGCCAGCGTCGCCTTCAACAACGCCAAGACGCTCGACGATCGCCAGTACCCGCTGGCAAACGGCAAATGGTTCCCGCGCATCCCCAAAGTGCGCGCCACCCTTGTCGCCGACTATCGCTTCGCTCCCGGATGGGATGCATCGCTCGCCATCCGTCACTCCGGCCGCCAGTACGGCACGCTGGATAACAGCGATTTCGTGAACACCTATGGCGCGGTCAGCCGCTTCACCGTGGCCGATGCCAAGCTGCGCTGGAATTTTGCGCCGCCATGGACGGTATCCATGGGCGTGGACAACCTCACTAATGAGCACTACTGGGTCTACCATCCTTACGCCGGCCGCACGTGGTTCGCCGAAGCGCGCTGGGACTATTGACGCCATCGCACCGGCCGCGAAACCAGAGACCATCCATGCGCAAACTCATCGCCACCCTGCTCTGCCTGATCGCTCCCGCGCTGATGGCGCATGAAGGTCATCAGGGCATGGCTATGCCTAAGGGACCGGAACTCGGCGCCAGCGCCGCCATCGACGGCAAAGGCCGTCTGTGGCTGGTGGATGCCGCGGATGGACACATCAGATTGCGCCACTCGGACGATTTCGGCCGCACGCTGAGTGCGCCCCTGCTGGTCAATGCCGCCGCCGAGCCGATCTACGCCGAAGGCGAGAACCGGCCGAAGATCGCTTTCGGCAAGCAGAACGAGTTGTACGTGAGCTGGTCGCAACCGCGCGCCAAGCCATGGACCGGCTTCGTGCGCTTCGCCCGCTCCACCGATGGCGGTGCGCATTTCTCCACGCCGATCACGGTGCACCATGACCGCGCCGAGATCACTCACCGCTTCGACGCGATGGCAGTGGATGGGCAAGGCCGCATCGTGATGGCCTGGATCGACAAGCGCGATCTCGAAACAGCCACGGCAAAGGGCAAGCCCTATCTCGGCGCCGCGATCTACACCAGCGTCTCCAGCGACGGCGGCCTCAGCTTTGCACCGGAGCAAAAGCTGATGGACCAGAGCTGCGAATGCTGCCGCATCGCCATGGCACGTACGCCGCAGGGCGATATCGGCGCATTCTTCCGCGGCATCTACGGCGACAACATCCGTGACCATGCCTACGCCGTGCTGCACGGAGACGGCCGCTCCAGCGAAGCCCAGCGCACCACCTTCAGCGAGTGGCAGATTGCCGGTTGCCCGCATCATGGCCCCGGCCTCGCCATCGACAGCGATGGCGTACGCCACGCGGTGTGGTACGAAGCGAAGAACCAACCCACCGTCTGGTACGGACAGCTCGATCCTGGCCATGCGCCCAAGCACGCCCTCGCCATCGCGGGCGCTGGTGCGAGCCATGCGGATATCGTGGTCAGTGGCCGTCAGGTGTGGGTGGTGTGGAATCAGGTGAACGCGCATGGTTACGAACTCATGCTGCGTACCTCGCACGACGGCGGCGAGCATTTTGACGAGGCACGGCAGATCGCCAATACATCGGGCGCCACCGCTTCGCCGCAATTGCTGTTGTGGCAGGACCGCGCCTTCGTCGCCTGGAATACGGCGGCGGGCTTCCGTCTGGTGCCTACGGAGGTCTTATGAGCCGCCGGCTTCTATGCCTGCTCGTCCTGGCCTTGCCGATGCTTGCGCAAGCCGCATCACCCAGCGCGCTACGTGCCGAGGATGTCGCCCAACTGCTGAAGCCGCCAGCGCACGGTGTGCGCGTGCTGGCGATCTGGGCGCTGGACTGCGCCTACTGCGAATCCAACCTGCAAGCACTGGGACGATTGCAGCACGCGCAACCTGATGCGATCGAGCTGATCACCATCGCCACCGACAGCATTGACCAAAGCGACATGATCGCCGCGCGCCTGCACACCACCGCCATGGATGCGTGGCCGGCACGCGCCTATGCCGACGCCACGCCCGAGCGCATCAATTACCTGATCGATCCCAACTGGGGCGGCGAAACGCCCCGCACCCTGGTGATCCGTGCGGATGGCACGCGACTGGGCATCAGCGGCGAACTCACTCCAGCCAAGCTGAAGTCCATCCCGTAGGAGCGCACCCTGTGCGCGAAAGCACTGCGTTAGCAGTGCCGCTTCTGAATACCGCGATTTTATGAAGCGCACGGCCCTGTCGGGCCGTTTCATCCAGGCTATCCATAGCCCTCGCCCCACAGGCGAACCACTCCGTGCAAACCGGCCATCCTGCCGGTTTGTCGCGCACAGGGTGCGCTCCTACAGTGAAATTTATTGGCCGCTGCTCGACTCGGAGGCGGGCAGCGGGTCTCCGGTGCCGTCGTCTTCGTCACCGAATATCGCGACGTGCGGCACGCCATCCGCGCCAATCCAGCCGCGATACATACCGTCGGTGTTGAACGGCATGGCGAAATTGCCGTTGCCATCCAGCGCAATGGCGCCGCCGTTGCCGCCCATCGACGGAATTTCCTGATTGATCACTTCAGCCGCTGCGCGCTTCAGCGGCACGCGCATCTGCGTCACGCGCATGCAGATTTCATGCGCGGCCACCGTGCGGATGTAGTACTCGCCCCAGCCCGTACCTGACACGGCACAGCCGCTATTGGCATAGGTGCCTGCGCCGATGATCGGCGAATCGCCGACACGGCCCCAGCGTTTGTCGGTCATGCCGCCCGTGGACGTGCCCGCCGCCAGATGCCCCTGCGTATCCAGAGCCACCGCGCCCACGGTGCCGAAGTGCTTGGCTGTTTCCACGTCAGCGTGCGGCTTGCGCGCTGCATCTTCCTTCAGCGCCTTTTGCAATTGCTGCCAACGCTCGTCGGTACGGAAATACGAGGGATCGACCAGTTCGACACCAGCATCCTTCGCGAATGCCTCGGCGCCCTCGCCCACCAGCATCACGTGCTGGCTTTTGTCCATCACCGCGCGCGCCAGCAGGATCGGGTTCTTCACGCGATGCACGCCAGCGATCGCACCGGCCTTCAACGTGTAGCCGTCCATGATGGCGGCGTCCAGCTCGTTCTTGCCGTCATGCGTGAACACCGCGCCCTTGCCCGCGTTGAAGTTGGGATCGTCCTCCAGCACCGTGATCGCCGCCGTCACCGCATCGAGCGCCGGCTTGCCGGCCTTGAGCTGTGCATAACCGTTCTGCAGCGCCTGGGTCAGCGCCGCGCGCACCGCTTTCTCGCGGACCGGGTTCATTTCGCGCTTGATCACGCCGGCGCCACCGTGAATGACCAGCACCGGTGTAGCGGCATGGCTCATGGCGACAACTCCAAGGGCGGCAAAAGCAACAAACAGGCGGCACAGCTTCACAGATCACTCTCCCCGGATGGTCGGGGCGAGTATAGCCAGCTGTACCGCCGTACTCAGCCGAATGTCTCAGCAACCCAGGCGAGCCGTGACATCCAGCCTGATGGAATGATTGGATTTCACATCGCCGTGATGCACTTCACCCACTTCGATGGTGGCAGTCTGACCTGGCTGACCACGCACCTTGGGATGCACCGGCTCCTCCAAGGTGCCTCCACTCAAGTCGCCCTGCACTTCGAGCTGCCCGCCCTCCGCAGGCACTACCGTAAAACGTCCGTTCCAGGCCGCCACGCCCGTGGCGCTTCCATTCACCGTAACGTACTGTCCAGGTTTGAGACATTGCGCGAAGTGCGTTTCCGGTGCTCCGCCGTTGTAGGCCACATCTATGCTCAAGCCATAGTGATTCGGCGCCACGCCTTTCCCTTCAGGTACTGCCGGCGTGGCGGCATACACCATGCCAGCCAGCGTGCTTGCGCAAAAAGCGACAACATACCCGCCTATGCGGTGACGGGTCAGACTCGGCTTTTCCTTCAGCATGGCAATGCGCTCCGTGAGTGGATGGCGGGGAGACCACGCGCAGCCCACAGGAAGTGCGCTGGCTGCGGACAGGGTTTTCAACATCGCTTGGGCATAGCGGCGGCGAAGGCCGTGGTGATCGCGCATCACTGCCGCATCGCAGGCTAGCTCCTGATCCAGCCTAAACAGGCGCCATCCCAGCCATGCCAGCGTATGCGGCCAACACACGGCGACCACGACAACTGCACACAAGGACCACAAGCCATCGCGACGACGGGCATGCGCTTCTTCGTGGGCCAGAATCAATGCCTGCTCGCATTCGTCATAACGCGTTTTGAAATCCGCAGGCAAGATAATGCGCGGACGCCAGGCGCCGACCAGTGCAGGACCAAGCTCAGGCTCCGCGGCGAACAAAACCGGCCAGCGGGATGGCCCCGATGCTGGCGTTGCGTTCCGCAGTCGATGCCAATAGCGCGATTGAACAAACCATCCCAACAAGCCGACTGCCACCATGCCAGCCAACCATGCCGCGACAACCGCCGTGCGCCAGTCGGAAGACATCGTCGCCTGCGGCATCGCCGGAAACGCACCGCCAGCGGTCGCGACAATATGCACAAGCGTCGGTGGCGCTGCCGTGTGTGTGATCGCGTGCGGCAACTGACTCACCAGCATCGCCAATGGCGGCAGCATCCACAGTTGAAAACTGCGTTCCGCGCCCAACCATCGACGGCATGGCCGCCGCAGCAAGAGCACAGCGAGCACGGCCATCGTAAAGGCGAGCTGCAACAGCCACAGGCGTGAAATCCATTCAGAGCTGATCATCGCCCAGCTCCTCCAGCAGCTTCTTCAGATCGGCGACATCCTTGCGGCTCAATTTGCGCTGCTCGGAGAAATGCGCCACCAGCGGTGCAATCCGGCCGTCGAACAGGCGGTCCAGCAAGCCTTTGCTTTCCTGCGACACGTACTGTTCGCGGGTCAACTTAGGCATGTAGAGGTAACGGCGGCCTTCGCGCTCGGCTTTTACCGCTTTCTTTTTCAGTAGGCGGTTGAGCAGAGACTTCACCGTGCCCTCCTGCCAGCCTTGCTGTGGCCCGACTTCGGCAAGGATTTCCTCGGCACTGCGCGGGGCCTGCCGCCACAGCACTTCCATCACCACGGATTCGGCTTCACTGATTGACATGGCACACCGTTTACACGTGTAAGTGATAATTAAATTTACACGTGTAAACGGAATCGTCAAGTGTCCTCGATCCCGCCCGAGGACGGATACCCAGAACCCATCCTGCGTGGCTGCGACCTTGGTACAGCATGAGCCGTCACCGATCCGTCGTATCCTAGGCAGCTGGCTCTCCCTGCAAGAAGGCATCGCAATGGACAAGGTTTATGCAAGCGCGGCGCAGGCTCTGGACGGTCTGCTGTTCGACGACATGACCCTCGCTGCGGGCGGCTTCGGCCTCTGCGGCATTCCCGAAAATCTGATCGCCGCGCTGCTGGCGGCCGGCACCAAGGGGTTGACCATCGTCGGCAACAATGCCGGTGTGGACGACTTCGGCATGGGTCCGCTGCTGAAGACGCGCCAGGTGAAGCGCGTGTACGCCTCCTACGTGGGCGAGAACAAGGAATTCGAGCGCCAGGTGCTGGCCGGTGAGCTGGAGTTGCACCTAGTGCCGCAAGGCACGCTTGCCGAGAAGCTGCGCGCCGGTGGCGCTGGCATCCCGGGTTTCTATACGCGCACCGCGTTCGGCACCAAGCTCGCCGAAGGCAAGGAAACCAAGGTCTTCGACGGCAAGGAATATGTGCTGGAAGAAGCCATTCACGCGGACGTGTCGATCGTGAAGGCATGGAAGGGCGACCGCCTCGGCAACCTGGTGTTCCGCAAAACCGCGCGCAACTTCAATCCGATGATCGCTACCTGCGGCAAAGTCTGCGTGGCTGAAGTGGAAGAACTCGTCGAAGTGGGCGCTCTGGCGCCGGATGAGATCCATGTGCCGGGCATCTACGTCGACCGCATCATCCAGGGGCCGTCGTACGAGAAGCGCATCGAGTTCCGCACCGTGGCCGGCGCCAATACCGGCAAGGAAAGCCCGATCCGCACCGCCATGGCGCAACGCGCCGCGAAGGAGCTGCGGGACGGCTTCTACGTCAACCTCGGCATCGGTATCCCGACCCTGGTAGCCAATTACATCCCGGCGGGCATCGACGTCACCCTGCAGTCGGAGAACGGCCTGCTCGGTATCGGCCCGTTCCCGGACGAGGCCCATGTTGATCCGGACCTGATCAACGCCGGCAAGCAGACCATCACCACCCTGCCCGGCTCCAGCTTTTTCTCCAGTGCCGAATCGTTCGCGATGATCCGTGGCGGCCATATCGACCTGTCCATCCTTGGTGGCCTCGAAGTGTCGAGCCATGGCGATCTCGCCAACTGGATGGTGCCGGGCAAGATGGTGAAAGGCCCGGGTGGCGCGATGGATCTGGTCAGCGGCGTGAAGCGCGTAGTGGTGCTGATGGAACACACCGCGAAGGATGGCTCGCCCAAGATCAAGAACGAATGCGACCTTCCGCTCACCGGCAAGCAAGTGGTGGATCTGATCATCACCGACCTGTGCGTGTTCGAGGTGGAGAAAGGCGAGGGCCTGACCCTGATCGAACTGCAGGAAGGCGTGACGGTGGATGAGGTGAAGGCGAAGACCGGCTGCGGTTTCGTCGTATCGCCAAAGCTTCAGGCTGCCTAGAAAACACCGTAGGAGCGCACCCTGTGCGCGAAAGCCCCGCGCCAGCGGGGCTGCTCTTTTCTCGTACAGCAAAAGCGGCCCCGCTGGCGCGGGGCTTTCGCGCACAGGGTGCGCTCCTACACGTTCGCCGGTAGCGGCTTGGGAAAACGGATGCGCGCGATGTGCTGCTTGCCGTCGCGCGTCTGCAGCTCCAGCGGCCAGGCGAAGCGCTCGCTGATGCGCTGCGCGATCGCCAGCTCGAAACCGTGGCGATCCGCTTTGTACGTATCGGCTTCCATGGCATTGGTGACGGTCACCGCGCCAGGCAACACGGTAATGACCACCGTCCCCTGCTCGGCCTGCTGACAGGCATTGCGGATCAGCTGCCAGCACAGCACGGCAAAAACGCGCGGCGAACCGTGCAACGCGAAACGCGCCGGCTCGTCCAGGCGCAGGGTTATCGGCTGCCCTTCCAGCAGTTCGCGCGCGTCGATCAGTTCCCGCTCAAGCACATCGTTGACGACGAAGTCTTCTTCGGTGAGTCCGTTGTCCGATTCGCGAGCAAGAATCAGCAAGGCCTCGACCAGCGCCTCCATCTCGCGTGTAGCACGCTTGATCCGCTGCACTGAGCGCTGCCCGAACTCACCTAGCGCGAGCTCGTCCGCGAGCATGTCGGCAGACATCTTGATCACCGTGAGCGGACTGCGCAGTTCGTGGCTGGCGTCGCGGGTGAAATTGCGCTCGCGCTGGTTGTAGCCGGCAATACGACTGGCGAAGGTGTACAGGCCCTGGGCGAGCACCGCGACGTCGGCATCGGCTTGGCGCGGTAGCTGGCCCGGCTGCCACTGCCCGAGGTCCGGCTTGTGCTCGTCCCACTTCTTTACCGCACGCGCGAGCCAGCGTACTTCTTTCCACTGACGCCGCGTCACGAGCCAGGTAAGCACGCAGATCGCCACGATCAACAGCAGCGTCAGCGGCGCGGGAGCCAGTCCATACATGCCAAGCAGGCAAACCGCGACCACCGCCACCATCTGCAGGCCGAAAATCCATGCCAGGCGGCGATGGAATGCGTTCGCCGCTGTCGGAAAAGCACGGGAAGTCATCGCTACTTCATGAGGGCGCGCAACGCGCTCACGTGGCCGTGGCCGCTTCCGATTCGAGATCGGCCAGGCGATAGCCTGCAGAGTGGATGGTATGCAGCAACGGGCGATCGAACGGTTTGTCGATCACGCGGCGCAGGTTATAGAGATGCGAACGCAGGGTGTCCGAGTCGGGCAAGGTATCGCCCCAGATCTCGCGCTCGATATCGCGCCGGCTTACCACGCGCGGCGATTCGCGCATCAGGATCGCCAGCAGCTTGAGCCCGATCGGCGACACGGTGAGCTCCTGCCCCCCACGCACCAGACGCAACGTGGCGGTATCCAGCGTCATGTCACCTACGGTCAGCACTTCGGTGGAAACCTGGCGGCGGTCGCGACGGATCAACGCACGCAGGCGCGCCTCCAGTTCACGCACCTCGAACGGCTTCACCAGATAGTCGTCGGCGCCGGCTTCGAGGCCAACCAGCTTGTCCTCCAGCGTGTCGCGCGCGGTGAGCATCAGCACCGGAGTGGACTTCTTGGCCTCCTTGCGCAGCTTGCGGCACACCTCCAGGCCGTCCATGCCCGGCAACATCAGATCGAGCACCACCACGTCGTAACTGTTGGAGACGGCCAGATGCAGGCCGCTGACGCCGTCAGCGGCGTAATCCACCGAGTAGCCCCGGCGCTCCAGGAATTCGCCGACCATTTCGGCGATCTGGCGGTTGTCCTCCACTAGAAGGATCAGTCCGGCTTGTTCGTCACGAGAACTCATCCCTGCCTCCGCCGTCGGTCTTCACATAGGTGAAGGCTACCTTCGCGCCGGGTGAGCAATATGTGAAGACGCTTTCACAACGGGAGCAAAAAAGGGGGGCCTTGGGTATTCGTCATTCCGGCGAAGGCCGGAATCCAGTGAAGTATGCGTGCGCAGCACACAAAACCGCTTTTGAGTGCTTCGCACGAATTATTGAACTGGATGACCAGCTTCGCTGTTGTGAAGCGCCTCCGGCCTTCGCCGGAATGACGGGTCGTTGCGTCCCACCCTCTTACTTACCGCAACAGCGGCCGCAGGGCATTCCACACGTTATCCAGCACCTTGGGCTCCCCCGCCGCCGTGGGATGCAGGCCATCGTCCTGCATCAGCTTTGGATCGAGGGCGACCCCGTCGAGCAGGAAGGGCACCAGACCGGTGCGCTTCTGTTTGGCCAGGTCCGCATAGACCGTACGGAGACCATCCCGATATTGCGGCCCATAGTTCACCGGCAGCTCGATCCCCAGCAGCAGGACCCTGGCTCCGGCATGCTGGGCGGCGTCGATCATGCTGGTCAGGTTGTCGCGCAAGGCCGGCAGCGGCAGGCCGCGCAGGCCATCGTTGGCGCCCAGCTCGATCACCACCACGGCCGGCTTGTACTTGGTCAGCAGCGCCGGCAGCCGGTTACGTCCGCTCAGCGAGGTTTCGCCGCTGATGCTGGCATTGATCGCCGTCCAACCCGGCTCCATCTGTTCCAGACGTACTTCCAGCAGATGTACCCAGCCCTGTTCGGTCGCAATGTTGTGCGCGGCGGAAAGGGAATCGCCCAGTACCAGCACGGCCTTCGAAGGCGCAGCCTGCACGGCGCCAGCGCAACACAGCAACAGCAGAAGCCAAAGGATACGACGCATGAGTGATTCTTCTCCCGCGCTGGGTAGCGCCGATCGGGTCAGCAATGTTCTTCTCGATGCCCGCGATGTTAGCAAGTCAGTGCGCGGCCCCGAGGGGCAGCTGGACATCCTGCGCGGCGTGACCCTGCAGGTGCATGCGGGCGAGAGCTTCGCCATCGTCGGTGCTTCCGGGTCGGGCAAGACCACCCTGCTCGGCCTGCTCGCCGGGCTGGATACGCCGAGCAGCGGACATATCGCGCTGGACGGCCACGCCCTCCAACAACTGGATGAAGAGGCTCGCGCCGATCTGCGTCGCCGCCTGGTGGGCTTCGTTTTCCAATCCTTCCATCTACTGCCGGCACTGACCGCAGAAGAAAACGTGATGCTGCCGCTCGAACTGGAAGGCAGCGACGACGCCAGAAACCGCGCCCGTGCCGCACTGGATGCCGTCGGCCTGAGCCCGCGCCGGCGCCATTACCCCGCGCAGCTCTCCGGTGGCGAGCAACAGCGCGTGGCGATCGCCCGGGCCTTCGTTCACAGCCCACGCCTGCTGTTCGCCGACGAGCCCACCGGCAATCTCGATCAGCGCACCGGCCACCATGTCAGCGATCTGCTATTCGGGCTCAACCATGATCACCGCACCACCCTGGTGCTGGTCACCCACGATCCGCTGCTCGCCGAGCGCTGCGCGCGCCGGGTGGAATTGCACGAAGGTCGGGTGATCGCCCGCGGCCCGGCGGAGCTCACCGTATGAGGCTGCTGCGCCTCGCCCTGCGCAGCCTGCGCCGCGAATGGCACCTACCCGAACTGCGCACCCTGGCCGCATCTCTGACCCTGGCCGTGGTCGCACTCGGCGTGGTCGCCACCCTCGCGACGCGCATCGAACGCGGCATGCTGGCGAATGCGGCCGAACTGATCGGCGGCGACCTTGGCATCAGTTCGCCGCAGCGCTTGCCTGACGACTATGCCGCGCAAGCGCGCCAGAGTGGTCTTGCCATTACGCGCGGCGCGGGTTTTCCCAGCGTGGCGTTCGCCCACGAACAGAGCCAGTTGCTCGATGTGCAGGCCAGCGACCACGACTATCCACTGCGCGGCAAGCTGGAATTGCGCAACGCCGCGCAGGGCGACTACGTCGGCCATGGTCCAGCGACAGGTGAGGTATACCTCGACCATCGCGCGCTGGTCGCACTCAATCTGAAAGCCGGCGACCACGTGCAACTCGGCGGCCGCGATCTGCGCATCGCCGCCGAGCTGGTGCGCCAGCCCGATGGCGGCGAGCTGTTTGCACTGGCGCCGCGCGCCATCATGAATCTGGGCGACGCCGAACAGGTCGGCCTGCTTGGTGCCGGCAGTCGCGCCCGACATCGTTTGTTGATCGCTGGCGATCCCGCCGCCGTAGCGCGCTGGCGCACCTGGGTGCAGACGCAGAGCCTGCCGCAGGGCGCGGAACTGATCACGCCCGAGCAGACCCAGGAGCGCATGCGCACCGCTTTCGATCGCGCCAGCGCCTTTCTCCGATTGACCGCGCTTCTTTCCGCGCTGCTGGCCGGCGTGGCCATCGCGCTGGCCGCGCAACGCTATGCGCGGCGCAAGACCAATGAAGTGGCGTTGCTGCGCGCACTGGGCACACCACGCCGGCGTGTGCTCGGCTTGCTGCTCGGCACATTGGGTGCGCTGGCCTTGCCTGCTTCGCTGCTGGGCATCGTGCTCGCACTCGGCATTGCGCAGGGCGCATGGGTCTTCGCCAGCACGCTGTTCACCAGTGTTCCAGTGGCGCTGCCGCTCGCCCCCGCCTTCGCCGCCGCCGCGATGGGCGTGGCCGTGCTGGCCGGCTTCGCATTGCCGCCACTGGCACGCTTGGCGGAAGTGCCACCGGTGGCGGTGTTCCGCGAAAGCATGGCGCGCAAGGTGCGGCGTTTCGATGCGTTGTATGTGATTCCAGTAGCCGTCGCCCTGGTACTGATCTGGAGCCAGAGCGGCTCCGCACGCATGGCAGGCATTCTCGCCGTCAGCCTGCTCGGCGTCGCGGCCATCGCCGCGCTTCTCGCCGCCTTGCTGCTGTGGACAGCACGGCGCGTAGCACCCGGCGCGCATCCGGCCTTACGGCTCGGCCTGGCGGCGCTGGCGCGCAGACGCGGCATGAGCCTGCTTCAGGCAACCGCGCTCAGCCTCGGCCTGGTGGCGCTCCTGCTGCTCGCCATTGTCGCGCCGGCACTGCTCGAAGGCTGGCGGCGCGAACTGCCCGCCGATACCCCGAACTGGTTCGTGCTGAATCTGCAGGACGACCAGCGGCCCGGTTTTGAGCAGGCATTGGCTGGCATCGGCGGCCAGCAGCTCAACATGCTGCCGCTGGCCGTGGGCAAGCTCACCGGCATCAACGGCCACCCGATCGACCAGCTCAGCTTCAAGGACGAGCGCGCCAAGGAATGGGCCGACCGCCAGCTGCGCCTGTCCTGGGCCGGCGAACTGCCACCTGCGAACCAGGTGATTTCCGGCGCCTGGTCCGGACCGCAGCCGGCACAGCCCGAGATCTCCATCGACACCATGTGGCGCGACATGTTTGCGCTGAAGGTGGGCGATACCATGAGCTTCAGCATTGGCGAAGGCACCATCGACGCCAAGGTGGCGAGCATCCGGCAGGTGGACTGGAGCTCGTTCCGCGTCAACTTCTTCCTGCTGCTGGATCCGGCACACGCCAGCGAGCTGCCGCATACCTGGATCGCCAGCTTCTATGTGCCGCGCGGGCATGCCGAATCGCTGGCGAGGCTCTCGCGCGATTACAGCAACCTCAGCCTGATCGATGTGGATGCCTTGCTCGATCGCGTGCGCGAAATCGTCGATCGGGTCAGCCACGCCGTACGCTGGGTGCTGGGCTTCAGCCTGCTCGCCGGCGCGCTGGTATTGGCCGCCGCGCTCGCCGCCAGCGCCGCCGAGCGAAGGCATGAGGCAGCGCTACTGCGCACGCTGGGTGCGCGCCGCGCGCAACTCCGCGCCGCTGCAGCCTGCGAGTTCGCCCTGCTCGGCCTCGCCGCCGGCCTGACCGCGGCACTCGGCGCCGCTGGCACCGGCTGGTGGCTGGGGCGTGCCGTGTTTCATATCGAAGGCTTCGTGCCACCACTGTGGCCGTTGGTGCTGGCCGCACTCGCCGCTGCCGTGGTGGTGATGTTGCTTGGTTTGGCCGGCACCCGAAAGGTCACGCGGACATCGCCGATGCGGTTGCTGCGAGAAGGAGGCGGTTGAACGACCGCCCCCAGCTTCAGGCAGAGGCGGCGGCCCATGCCAGCGCATCTTCCAGGCGATCGTCGCCCCAGAACATTTCGTTGCCGGCGAAAAAGGTGGGCGCGCCGAAGATGCCACGCGCCTGTGCTTCTTCCGTCGCGTGCCGCAGTGCGAGCTTATTGGCCTCGGATTGTGCACCGGCAAGGATATCGGCCACGGGTAGATTCAGTGCCGCCAGCACTTCGCTCACGACTTCGGGCGAGTCGACCTCTCGGTCATGCACGAAATTCATCTGCATGATGCGCTGGCAGTAGGCCTCCATCCATGGCTGGTCGGCCCCAATCAGTGCCACGCGCATCGGCAGCAACGCCCGCCGCGGAAAATGGCTGGGCCGAACCCAGGGCAGACCGTACTTCGCGCTCCTGCGCTCCATGTCGCGCCAAACGTAGGCGCCCTTCTCCTTTTGCAACACAAAGGGGGAGCTGTCCCAACCGAACGATTTGAAAATCGGCGCCAACAGAAAGGGGCGCCATTGCACTGTCACTCCATGGTGCGCCGCGAGTGCTCCGATGCGCATCACGCTCAGATAGCTGTAATTGCTGCCGAACTCGAACCAGAACTCGATCATCGCCACACCTCAAGGTTGACTCGACTACACCATTGACTCACTCGTAAATCACCAGGCAACGCGTCTCGATGCTTTCGCGCAGCGGTGCATCGGCGGGTGCATGGGGATGATCGAACGCCGCGTGCGGCGTGAAGCGGGCCACGCCGCTCAGTTGCGAGTCGTACTGTTTGAATACCAGCGCCTCGTGACGATCCATCATCGAGAAATAAGACCAGCGATGCCGCAATGCATGCAGTGCGAGATAGATGTCGCCGGTGCGCTTGGGGTAGTGCACATCCGCGCTGACCAGATCCGTCGCGGCCACGGTCCGCGCATCGCATACCGCCAGCGGCGTATCCAGCACGGGACCTTTGATGGAGCGCCAGATATTGACGATGCTGTAGCGTGCACCTCGCATCGCCTCGGCGGCCGGGCCGAGTACAAGATCCCATCGCCGGCGTCCCGATTCCTCGGTGTAGTCGTTGTGGATGCGCCCGTTGGCGGCCGCCGGCCCGCCCTTCGCCGATCGCCCGAAGCCGAGTTCGGCACGATCCGCTTCCCGCCGACGCACCAAGTGGTCGAACACATAGGCGTATTTGGCGCCGGTCGCCGCGCAGGCCAGCTCCGCGGCTTCGGGGTAGTAGCGCCGGACGATCGCGTCGCGGTCAGTGAAGTCGCGCAGCGTGGAAGGAGCATCCCAGAGTTCGAAGCCCTCAGCGTGAACCGAGCTTCGCGTCGACAGAAACCGGGCGTCCGCAATGCGTACTTCGCGCGCCTCGTAACTGCCGCTCTCCCAAGGCGTACCTTCGGGCGGCGGATACGCGTACTGGAATGGCCGCTCCTGCGTAGGCGTGAGATAACTCAGGCGAGCCATGACATAGGGCATGTGCGCCGCCGAGGGCGCATAGCCGCGATCCAACGAGGCCAGGAAAATCTCACCGGAATCGCCGGATCCGATGCGCCCGGACGGGCGGGCTTCGGCAGTGTCGGTCGTGGTCATGGGCGTCACCGGAGATGGAAGATGCATCGCGCACCGATGACGGCATTGGGCGCCCGCCAAGGCACCGCTTCAAACGACTTTTCATGCCATGTCGCATGCATCAAGCGCATGCGAAAAATTCAGGCACCAGCCTCGCGGATCAACCAATCGATAACGGCCTGCACATGAGGGCGCGGCTTCGGCTCGACCTGCAGCAGCCAATAACCGTGGTTCGTCGCCGGCATCGAAGCCGAGGATGACAGGCGCACCAATCGGCGATCGGCCAGCATTGGCCCCAACAGGGCCAGCCGCCCCAGCGCAATGCCCTGCCCCGCCATCGCCGAATGCACCACCTGGTCGTACTGATTGAAGCGCAACACGCCTTTGGGTTTTATCCGGCGCCAGCCGATCGCTTTCGCCCACTCGCTCCAATGCAGCCATGGTCGCTGCGGATCGTCGAATTCCAGCAACACCTGACTCTCAAGTTGCTCGGGCGTGCGCAGGGTGCGCAGCTTCAGCGAAGGGTGCGCCACCGGTGCGACGGTTTCCCCAAACAGGCGAAGCGCACCCTCGGGCGCCGCGGCATCGGCGCAGTAACGGATCGCCAGATCGATGTTCTCCGCGCGCAGATCAACCAGACGATTGTTGGCAGCGATCCGCAGGTCGATCCCCGCATGCGCTTGCTGGAAATGCCCCAATCTCGGCAGCAGCCACAGGCCGGCAACGCCGATGCTCGCGGTAAGCGTGACGGGGCGCCGCTCCTTATGGCCTCCTACAGCCTCGAACGCGTCCTGCAACTGCTGCAAAGCCAGATCCGCGCTCCGGAACAACCGCTCGCCTTCAGCCGTGAATGCGATCGAGCGATGCCCGCGCACCAGCAACCGTACGCCGAGCCGAGCTTCCAGCGCCTGGATCTGCCGGCTCACCGCCGACTGCGTGAGGTAAAGGTCCTCAGCAGCCAGCGTGATGCTCATGCGCCGGCCAACCGCCACGAAACCGCGAATCGGCTCCATCAGCAAGGCCAGGGGAACGAGCGGAGATGACATGCGTGGCCCTCATGCGTACAGGGGGACCGTAGCCGCCGGGGAGCGGAGGGTCAACTCGGGTCGCCGGCCATACGAAGTTCACGGGCAGGCTCTAAGATGCTCGATCGCATCCATCGCCACGGAAGCCCCATGTACACCCTCTACTACTCCCCCGGCACCGCCAGCATGGTTGTCCACCTGGCGCTGCTCGAAATCGGTGCCCCGTACCAGCTCGAGCTGGTGGACTTCGACAAGAAGGCCCAGCGCGACCCCACCTATCTCAAGCTCAATCCCAATGGCCTGGTACCCACGTTGGTCATCGATGGACAGCCACGCGTCGAGTCCGCCGCGTTGCTGACGATGCTGGCCGAACGCCACCCGGAGGCCGGCCTGATGCCTCCTGCGGGTACACCCGAACGCGAGCTATGGCAGCAGTGGGTGGTGTATCTGAGCAACACGCTCATGTCTGCCTACCGCCTGTGGTTCTACCCCGAGGAATTGGGTAACGAGGAACATCCGCCCGCCGTGCGTGCCGCCCTGCAGCGCAAGATCGAAAGCGTGTGGGATCACCTCGACGCCCATCTCGCCGCCCACGGTCCTTATCTGCTCGGCGCTCAGTTCTCCGGCGCGGACCTGCTGCTGACCATGCTGATGCGCTGGTCGCGCAACATGCCGCGCCCGGTCACCGAATGGCCTGCGCTGAAGAACCTCGCCAATCTGGTCCGTGCGCGCCCAAGCTGGAAGAAATTGTACGAACTGGAAGGCCTTACCGAGTGGTGAACAAGCCGACCCACTGGCGCCAGCGCCTCAAGGACGAATGGCTGCTGCTTGCCTTCGGCTTGCTCGCACTGTTGCTTGCGCTGATCGACCCGCATCCGCTTGCCGACCACCAGCGCTGGCTGCAACTGCCGACGCTGGCCGGCTTGCTCGGTTTGCTGATCGCTATCCAGGGCATTCGCGACAGTGGACTGGTGCAGCATCTGGCCGGCGCGCTGGTGGCACGCGCGCATTCGCAACGTGTGATCGGCCTGCTGCTGGTGACGATCACCGCGTTGCTGTCGATGGTGCTGACCAACGACGTAAGCCTGTTCCTGATCGTGCCGCTTACGCTCGCTATCGGCGCCATCTCCAACCTGCCCGTACTGCGCATGGTGATTCTGGAAGCGCTCGCGGTGAACGCGGGCTCCACCTTGAGCCCCATCGGCAACCCGCAGAACCTGCTGCTCTGGCAATACGTGCGATTGCCTTTCGTGCAGTTCGTCACGGCCATGTTGCCGGTGGCGGCGACCATGTTCGCGCTGGTCGCACTGCTGGCCTGGTTCTGGTTGCCCAAGGGGCGCGTCACGCTGCATGCGGAGCAGATCGACGGGCACACCGTGTCTGCGTCGCAAGCGGTGCTTTCCATCGTTGCGCTATTGATGATGGTGCTGATGATGGAGCACGGCCATGCGGTACTGGGCGCTGCGTTGCTGCTGTTGCCGTTCGCCCTGTTCGACTGGCGCCTGCTGGCGCGCGTCGACTGGCTGCTGTTGGCCACCTTCGCCGCGATCTTCCTTGGCCTGGGCCACTTCGCCGAGCTGCCGCTGGTGAAACAGGGATTGGAATCGATCGACTTCAATCAGCCGCTGCGGCTCTACGCGAGCGGCATTCTCGCCTCGCAGCTGATCAGTAATGTGCCGGCTACGGTGTTGTTGATGGAGCGCACGCCGGATGCGATCGCGCTGGCGGTGGCGGTCAATGTCGGCGGCTTCGGTGTGGCCATCGGCTCGCTGGCCAATCTGATCGCCCTGCGCCTGGCGAAACAGCCGCAAGGTCTGCGGCTGTTTCATCTCGTATCCATTCCCTTCCTGCTGGTATGCGCGCCACTGGTCTATCTCGTGTGGCGCTGCCTGGGATGATCAGTCCCGATCGCGCGGGACGTTCACCTTGCCGCGCACACCCGAGTGATTCACATCGCCGCTGCCCTTGGCACCCAGGCTGAGATCGCCGTTGACCTCGCGCACAGTGAGGTCGCCCGAGCCCAGCGTATCGGCTTGCACATTGCCGCCGACACGCGACAGTGCGACGTCGCCCGAACCGATGCTGCCGACGCGCGCATTGCCTTTGATGCCATCGACCTTGAAATCGCCGGAGCCCACGGCGCCGAGGTCGAGGCTGCCGATATCGCTGGCATCGACATCGCCGGAACCGACGCTGGCCGAGAGCGGTCCGGCGATCTTGTTGACGTGCAGATCACCGGAACCGACATGCGCGTCCAGCCGCTGCAGGCCGGTCACCCAAGCGTCGCCAGAGCCGACATTGAGCGTCACGGGTAACAAAGCGGGCACTTTCAGATTGAGCTCGAGGTTGGTGTACGAGCGCCCCGTCAGATTGAACATGATGTGGTCCCTGCTGCCGCCGGCATCCACGATCAGCACATCGCCCTCGCGGCGCTGGGTCACCACCAGGCTGTCCAGCAACTGCTGATCGGAAGCGCAGGCGCGCCCCGTCAGTTCGCCCGTCCGCGCGCCGGCATCGCCGTTGAGATGCAGGTCATAGCTGTGCAAATCCACCTGCAGCGACTTCACCCCGGCCAGATCGAGCTGAAGGTTGCGCGGTGCCTGGAATTTGCAGTCGTCATGGGCCTGCGCAACGAGCGGGGCCAACAGCAGAGCGGCGAGAAATAGATGACGCATAGGGAAGCTCCTGGATGAACGGTCAAGCCTGAGATGCCGGCCGTGCCGAAAAGGTTGCAAGCCACGCCAAGCGGGTCAACCGCCATTCGGCAGGGGCGTTCAAATCGGGAATGCTCATCATGGAGTTGCACGATGTCACGCAAGACCCTGCTCGCTTCCACCCTGGCCTTGCTGCTGGCCGGCACGTCCGCCCTCGGGATCGCACAGGACGCCGCACCCGTGGCACCCGCCGCGCCACAAGCTGCCGCCAAACCCATGCCGCCGGGTGGCGCCAAGCCGGCCAGGATGTTGCGCACCGAGCGCCATGAGCGCGGCCCGGACAACGACGGCCCCGACTTCGGCGGCCGCGGTTTCGGTCCGGAATCACCCGTGATCTCGGATCTACGCGCGCTGGAGCGCCTGTACATGACCCAGGGCCGCATCAAGGAGCTGCCCGCGCTCTACAACGCCGTGCTGGCCAAATCGCAGGACCCGCGCGTGCGCACCTACGTTTACCACCAGCTGGCCCGCACGCAGATGGTGCCGGCCAATGCGGACCAGGCCATCGCCACGCTCCGCAAGAGCCTGGACGAAAACCTGGCCAACGAAGCCAAGCGTCGCGAAGAAATGGAAAAGATGCGCGCCGCGTGGGAACAGCATCGCGCCGACAAGACACCGCCGCCTCCGGCGCAGTAAGCCATGCCCCAGTTCAAATAACGAGAAAGGAAACACAGACAACGCTGTGTGCCCGCACAGTCGGATGGAACTTAAGGCGCGAGGACCCCAGACCTCGCGCCTTCTTTGTCTTGGTGGAACGGTAGGAGCCCACCTTGTGGGCGAAAGCCCTGCAAGGCAGGGCCGCTCTGTTCTCATCATGTGGCAAAAGCGGCCCTGCCTTGCAGGGCTTTCGCGCACAGGGTGCGCTCCTACCACGGGGCGGAACAATCAGCCGGTGACTTTCTCGCCGCGCTTGGCTTGCTGCCATAGCGCTTCCTGCGCGTCCAGACTGCGCTCCGCCAAAGGCGTGCCTTCGGCATGGGCGATGGCTTCCATCTCGCGGAAGCGCCGCTCGAACTTGGCGTTCGCATGACGCAGCGCCTGAGAGAAATCGACATCCGCGTGCCGCGCGAGATTCACCACCACAAACAGCACGTCGCCGATCTCGTCCTGGAGGCGCGCCTTGTCAGCACCTGCTGCAAACTCGGCGCGAACTTCTTCCGCCTCCTCGACCAGCTTGTCCAACACGGGATGGGCATCCGGCCAATCGAAACCCACTTTAGCCGCGCGCTGCTGCAACTTGAGCGCGCGCTTCCACTCCGGCAGGCCACGTGACACGCCAGCCAGCGCACTGTCGTCGTGCTGCTCGCCCTTGGCGGCACGCTCTTCCGCCTTGATCGCTTCCCACGCTTCCTTCTGCGCCTCGACGTCGTCGTAGCTGACATCGCCGAACACGTGCGGATGGCGGCGGATCATCTTGTCGCTGATGGCATGGGCGACATCGGCAAAATCGAACAGACCGGCTTCCTTGGCCATCTGCGCATGGAACACCACCTGCAGCAGCAGGTCGCCAAGCTCATCGCGCAGATCGTGCCAATCCTTGCGATCGATTGCGTCGGCGACTTCGTACGCTTCCTCGATGGTGTACGGCGCGATGGTGGCGAAGTCCTGCTGCACATCCCATGGACAGCCCCGCTGCGGATCGCGCAGGCGCGCCATGATGGCGAGCAAGTCGTCGAGGTTGTGCTTGGTCGTGTCAGTCATTGGCGTCCAGGTCGGCCGCACGCAGGCGTACGGCCCAGTCGATGGCCGTGTCGCCCACGGCGAGGAATTCCGGGTTGATCAGCGAATCGCCACGGTTGTAGCGCAATGGGCGCCCCGCTAGGTCCAGCACCGCGCCACCGGCGGCTTCGAGCACGCATTGGGCGGCGGCGGTATCCCATTCACTGGTGGCGCCGCGACGCAAATAGACGTCCGCATCGCCGCGCGCCAACAGGCAGAACTTCAGTGAAGAACCCATGGGCGATTCAAGATAGTCGTCACCCAGCAGCTCCTGCAGCAGAACAGCGCCATGACTGCCGTGCGAGCGGCTGCCCGCCACTACCGGCGGACTGGCCAGCGATCGTGTAGCGATGCGCTCCCAGGGAGCTGAAGCACTAACCTGTCGCCAGGCGCCACCACCGCGCTCGGCGGCATAGAGGTCGCCCGTCACCGGCGCCAACACCACGCCGAGCACCGGCGCATGCTGATCGATCAAGGCGATGTTGACGGTGAACTCACCATTGCGCTTCACGAATTCGCGCGTGCCGTCGAGCGGGTCGACCAACCAGTAGCGCGTCCATGTCTGGCGCTGCGCCCACGACGCGATGCGTGCCTCTTCCGACAAGACCGGCAGCACCTCATCGAGCTGCGCCAACCCGGCGGCAATCACGCGCTGCGCGGCAAGATCGGCGGCCGTGACCGGCGAGCGGTCGGACTTGTGCTGCACCTCGAAGTCCTGGCTATAGACCTCAAGGATGGCGGCAGCGGCGGCGCGTGCGATGTCGCCGATCTGCAATAACAACGGAGAGACGGGCGACTTCATGCCGGCTTGAAACGGCCAGCGAGGTACTCGCGGGCCATGAACAGTGCTGCGATGGAACGGCCTTCAGTCACGTCGTCGCGAGCAATCAGCTCATGCAGGTTCGCCAGCTTCCACGGCACCACTTCGAGCTCTTCCGGCTCGTCGCCTTCGAGCCGCTCGGGATACAGATCCTGCGCCAGCACCACATGCGCCATGTGCGTCATGTACGAGGGCGACAGCGACAGGTTGTGCAGGATTTTCAGCTGGCGCGCGCCGTAGCCGATCTCTTCCTTCAACTCGCGATCGGCCCCCTGCTCGGCGGTCTCGTCCTGATCCAGCCGTCCCTTGGGCAGGCTGAGTTCGTAACGGCCCACGCCAGCGCCGTATTCGCGCACCAGCAGCACGGTTTCGTCGTCCAGCATGGGCACGATGATCACTGCGCCCAGGCCGCCGCCCTTCAGGCGCTCGTAGGTACGGCGTTCGCCGTTGGAGAACTCCAGGTCGAGCTGCTCGACATGCAGGAAATGGCTGTCGTGCACATCACGGGTGGCATGGATGATCGGTGGTTTGCGCATCGGAACATTCTAGAGCCTGTTCAGAATCTCCGCCCGCTCCTTGTAGGAGCCCACCCTGTGGGCGAAAGCCCTGCGTAGCAGGGCCGCATTTGCCACAAGGAAAGGAAAGCGGCCCTGCTACGCAGGGCTTTCGCCCACAGGGTGGGCTCCTACAAGCGGTTGCGCGGCTGCGCGAAGGCGGGCCAGCGTATGCCTATGCAGCGCAGGGGTGCCCGCCAGCACACTGGTGGAATCCAGAGTAAGCGGTTGGCCGTCCAGGTCGGTAAACACACCACCCGCCTCGCGCACGATCACCGCCAGCGCCGCCACGTCGAGAATATTGACGTCCGACTCGATCACCAGATCCAGCCCGCCCCGCGCCAGCAAGTGGTAATGGCAGAAGTCCCCATAACCGCGGATGCGATTGCTGTCGCGGATCATGGCGCCCAGCTCGTCCCAGCGCGCATCGCGGGTCAGCGATTTGATATTGCCGGTGGAGATCGACGCCTGCGCCATCGCCTCGGTCGCCGCCACATGCACGCGCTCGCCCTCGAACCAGGTGCCGCCGCCCGCGCTCGCCCACATCGTTTCGCCATAGATCGGCGCACTCGATACGCCCAGCACCAGCTCGCCCCGCTGCATCAGTGCGATCTGGGTGGAGAAGAACGGCGTACGGCGCACGAAACTCTTGGTGCCGTCGAGCGGGTCGACCAGCCAGAGCAGCTCCTGCGTGCCGCCGTCGTGGCCGAATTCTTCGCCATAGATCGCCGCTTCGGGCAGCGCCTCGTGCAATACCTTGCGGATCGCCAGCTCGGCCTCGCGATCGGCAACGGTGACGGGCGTAGCATCGCTTTTTAGCTCCACCGCGACACCGCGGCGCCAGTAATGGCGAATCACTTCGCCCGCGGCTTCCGCCGCTTCGCGCGCTGCATGCAGGGCCGTGGACAGATTCAACGAGCTCATTTCTTCCCCTTGGAAGCAGCCGCGATGCCGCCGCTGCGTTGAACATGCATGGTGCCATCCGCACCGGTCGACCCGAAACCGGCAAGCCACTGGCTCAGCGCCGGATCGGGCTGACGGGGCTTGGCCTTGATGTCGTAGCGCCAGCCGAGCGGACTCAGGTCGAACTGGCCGGACAGTTGCAGCGGGCCGTTGCCGTCGTCCTGCAGCGTGGCCTGCACCACGCCGCCCTCGCCCTGCGCCTGCAACTGCAGGTTGCCCAAGCCGAAAATATGGTCCTGACCCAGCAGGCGAGCCTCGTCCCAATGCGCCTTCGCGTCGAGATCCAGCGGCCAGCGGCCTTGCAGCACCAGCCGCGCCACGTCGATCGCCAACAGGCCACGCAAGCGGCTGCCAACCGGAAGGAAGCGCTCCGACAGCGTTACCAGGTCGCTTTCGATATGCAGCGCGCTCCATTCCTCCCGCCGCGCATCGAGCTTATGCATCTGGCCACGGAAACGGCCCCACGCACCGAACAACTCCACCCCGAGCTGCGTGTCCCCGATCAGGGCGCGCCGCGAGAGCGTCCAGTCCAGCCGCCCCAGGTCGCTGCCATCGACAGCCAGCACTTTGTCGGCATGTCCCTGCCACACCGTGCCGCTGAGCCCTTCCAGACGCAGGCCGTGCAGGCGCGCCTCCAGCTGCGGCTTTACCCACGACGCAGGCAGGAAGGCCACCAAGGCCCCCAGGGCAAGCAGCACAACAAACAGGGCCAGAGCGGCGCGCGACCGGTTCAAACGTCTCTCCCAGTTAACAGGTATCTCTCAAGCCCGTCATTCCGGCGCAGGCCGGAATCCAGTGAAGCATGCGTGCGCAGCACACAAAGCCGCTTATGAGTGCTTCGCACAGGCTTTTTGACTGGATTCCGGCCTGCGCCGGAATGACGAGCTCAGGCAGCAGGCTTGAGCCGCCGTATGCCGAACAACGATCATAACCGGATGACCCCGAACGAAAGCCGCAACCGCGCCCTCGCCGCGCGCGACCTACGCCACCTGTGGCACCCCTGCACCCAAATGCATGACCACGCCGGCACCGTACCGATGCTGCCCATCGTGCGCGGTGAAGGCGCCTGGCTGGTCGACGCCGACGGCAAGCGCTACCTGGACGGCATCAGCTCGTGGTGGACCAATCTGTTCGGCCACGCCAACCCGCGCATCGGCGCGGCCTTGAAGCAACAGCTCGACACGCTGGAGCACGTGATCTTCGCCGGCTTCACCCACGAGCCCGCCATCGAACTGGCTGAAGAACTGGTGCGGATCACGCCGGCCGGCCTGGATCGCGTCTTCCTGGCCGACAACGGTTCGGCCGCGATCGAAGTGGCGCTCAAGATGAGCTTCCACTACTGGCTCAATCAGGGCCATGGCGAGAAAACCCGTTTCATCGCACTTACCGGCAGCTACCACGGCGAGACGCTCGGCGCGCTCTCGGTGAGCGACGTGGCGCTGTATCGCAAGACCTATGCGCCCCTGCTGCTCACCCCCATCCTCGCGCCCTGCCCCGATACCTACGAAGCCGAGCCGGGCGAAAGCCCCGAAGCCTGCGCGCAACGCCGGCTGGGCGAACTGCGCACATTGCTCGAACGCCATGCCCACGAAACCTGCGCGGTGATCGTGGAACCGCTGGTGCAATGCGCCGGCGGCATGCGCATGTACCACCCCGCGTACCTGACCGGCCTGCGCGCACTGTGCGACGAGTTCAAGGTGCATTTCATCGCCGACGAGATCGCCGTGGGATTCGGCCGTACCGGTACGTTGTTCGCCTGCGAGCAGGCGCATGTGTCGCCCGACTTCATGTGTCTGTCCAAGGGGCTCACCGGCGGCTTCCTGCCGTTGTCAGCCGTGCTCACTACGAACTCCGTCTACGACGCGTTCTATGCCGAGTACAACGCCGGCAAGGCGTTTCTTCACTCACATAGCTACACCGGCAATCCGCTGGCCTGCCGCGCGGCGCTGGCCACCTTGCAGATCTTCCGCGACGAACCGGTGCTGGAACGCAACCGCGCCCTCGCTGCTCATCTGGCTTACCGCCTCGCACCGTTACGCGATCACCCGCATGTGGCTGACGTACGCCAGACCGGCATGATTGCCGCGGTGGAACTGGTGCAGGACAAGGCGACCCGCCGTCCTTATGCCGCTGAAGACCGTCGCGGGCTGCGTGTGTATTTGCACGGACTGGAACATGGCGCCCTGTTGCGTCCGCTGGGCAACGTCATCTACTTCATGCCGCCTTATGTGGTTTCGGAGCAGGAGATTGATCATCTCGTTGACGTTGCCGTCGCTGGCATCGCGCTGGCTGTAGACGTCTAAACCGCTAAGAGCTCGCAAGACTTGCGGCCCTGTCGCAAGGGCTTACCCCCTCCCAGCCTCCCCCTGCGAGCAGGGGGAGGAGCCAAGGGCTCGTGACAACCTACCCCCTCCATTGCTTGCAGGGAAAAGAGCCAAAGGCTTGCGACAACTTGCTCCCTCCCCTGCTCGCGACGCGAAGCTAGTCCCGTGGGACAGGGGAGGGTTGGGGAGGGGTGAGTACTTGAGAAAACGTTTCGGAGAGGGTTTCTCAAGCCTCCAACCTCAATGCCCGCGCGTCGTAATACTCGGATCCAACTTCTCCAACGCAGGCCCCAGATCCCGCTCACCAGTACGGTCAATGTCATCCTTGGTATAAACCCGCCCGGCGATCGGCAGGCACTTCCCTTTCTTCGCCTTGATCAAACTGCCCGTTTCGCGCAGGCAATTTCGATCGTTGACCTTGGCAGCCGACTTATCTGTCTTGTCGTTGGCGTTAGCTGGATCGGGCTTGTAAGGACTGGTCTCCAGACCCTCGACCCGATGCGTGCGGGCATCGGTCGATGTGGCCTGGGTGCTCTGCGCAAAGGCACTGGCGCTTCCCAGCGCCACGAGCAACGTGGTGGCAATAATGGCTGGTTTGAACATGACATCGAACCTCATGAAAGGCCGTGGGGGACGGGCATCCAGCATGCTGCGCCTGATCCGGCCATGCCGGCAACGGCCGGAGCCCGGACATCTCGCGAAAATTCAGCTTCGCCAGCGCCTCGGCTATCCTCTTCGCCCTGTCTGAATGCCTTTCCGCCGAGTCGTTGAACCGCCATGCGCACTATCCGTATCCACGTCGATCAGCCCCTCGCCCCCGGCCAGGAACTGACCTTGCCGAGCCAGGCTGGCGAACATGTGGCGCGTGTGCTGCGCATGGTGGCCGGCGACGAACTCACCCTGTTCAACGGCGACGGCCATGACTACCTCGCCATCCTTGCTGCCGTGGGCAAGCGCGAAGTAAGTGTGAGCGTGCAGTCCGCACAGCCCGTGGATAACGAGTCGCCGTTGTCCCTCACCCTCGCCCAAGGTGTCGCACGCGGGGAAAAGATGGATCTGATCGTGCAGAAGGCCACCGAGCTGGGTGTCGCTCGCATCGTGCCGCTGCTCACCGAACGCTCTGAAGTAAAGCTCGACCCAAGCCGTGCCGAAAAGCGCCTCGCTCACTGGCGGGCCGTAGCCGCCAGCGCCTGCGAGCAGAGTGGCCGTGCGCGCGTACCGGAAGTGGTCGCCGCCCTGCCCCTGGAAACCTGGCTGCGCGACCTGCGTGACGACAGCGCGCTGCGCTTGGCCCTGTTGCCCGATGGCGATACGCAGGCACGCACACTGTCGTTCGATACCACTGGCGGCATCTTGGTTGTTGGCCCCGAGGGCGGCCTGGGCGAGCGCGATGTTACGGCGCTACGCGCGGCCCGCTTCCAGGGTTTGCGCCTGGGGCCGCGCATCCTGCGCACAGAAACGGCCGGCCTTGCCGCGCTGGCGGCGCTGCAGGCTCTGCACGGCGACATCTAACGCTCGCTAAGCCATGTCGTGCAGCGCCCGGAATGCAGCGAAAAGATGCCGCGGGTCGTACTGCCCCTTGTAGACAGCCGGCGGCTCTTTTTTCAGATCGAGCAACGTGTAGACCGCGGTCATCGCCGAACGCACCGAGTACTCCACGGTAAACACCACATCATCCGGCTGCTCGCAGAACTGGCCGACGATGGCGAGATTGCGGTAACCCTCCGGCCGTATCGCCGGGCGATCGCCATGCTTCCTGCGCAGGAACTGACTGGTAATGAACGGCATCATGCAAGGCAGGCAGATGCTGTTCTGGAGAATGGCCTCAGCCTGATCGACAAAGCCGAACTGACCCAACAACTCCGTCATCAGCTCGCGACCGCTGCAATCCGCCATCGGCTTCTTCACAAAGTCACCGGGCTTGTCCACCGCCAAGCCATACCCCCACAACACCTGCACGTCCTCCGGCTGGCCGATGAAATGCGGTTGATGCGGCAACACCACCGACATCAGCCACGCAGAGTCGGCGAACGTCACCAGACCACCTTCGCCGGGCACGTTGCCGGTGAACTCCATGATCTTCCGGAACAACAAGGGATCTTTCATCGTCGCCGTGAACGACACCCACCTGGACTCATCCACGTGACCCGCGAACGCCGCCGGGCTGCCTAGCTCGGGCCGCCACTTGGCCACCTTCTCCCATAGTGCCCACGCGCCGCCATCACGCCTGCCGAGCATCTTGGGCGCCTCGCCCATCGTGCCCATGCTGGATGCTTCGGTCATCGAGCCCAGGGTAGCGATCACCAGATCGTCCGGACCCACCGCGATCTCATCGGCAACGCCATCGCGCAGGCAGCGAATCGCATAGACCACCGTTTCATCCTGGTCATCCGAAAGCCCCAGGTCGGTGACCTGGCAGTCCATCCGGAACACCACGCCGCGCTCTTCTAGCCAGCGACGCAACGGCAGCACCAGCGAGTCGTACTGGTTGTATACCGTGCGCATGATGCCCTGCAGCTCGTTGAACCCCTGCACCATATGCGTGAACCGCAACAGGTAACGCCGGAACTCCGCCGCGCTATGCCACGGCTGGAACGCAAACGTGGTGCACCACATCAGCCAGAAATTGGTCTGAAAGAAATCATCGCCAAAATGATCGGAAATGCTGGTCGCACCGAGCAATGCCTCCGGCTCCATGGCCAACTTTTCCAGCGCCAGAATGTGCCGTTCGGCAAGACCGAATTCGGGCGCGTCGATCTTGTGTCTACCACGCACCAGCCGCGACTTTGAGCGCGTCTGCATGACCCGGTTCCACTCAAAGATCTCCTGCGTGACGGTCTGCTTCTTGTCGAGCGTGGGGATCGAATCAAACAGATCGTAGGTGCAGAGGTATTTGCTCTCGATCATGCGGCCGCCGCGAACCACATAGCCGTGCTCGGCGTCGCCCGAGCCGTCCAGGCTCCCGCCGAGGCGCCGGAGTTCTTCATAAATCGTGATGTTCTGCCCCGGCAGATCGCCATCGCGAATCAGTATCGCCGCCGCCGCCAAAGAGGCGATGCCGCCACCGATAAGGTGGGCCCGGGTCATGCTGCGATCTGGCTTCGACATATCCATTCCTGACGCCAACCGACAAGGCGGCCTGACACCAATCTAGTCAGCACGACCTCCGCCCATCTTGAGCTGCGTCAAGTTCGAGTCACTTAAGGCGGCGACAAACGCCACGCGACACCCACATAAGCCCACACCGGTCGCGCCGGAAGGTGCTTACTCCCGAACCCGTAGGAAACTCGCGAAGCGCGGCTTGCCCGCTGGCGTCATGCCACGAAACCGATAAGTCACCTGACTCCCCACAGCCGGCGGATGCCGGCGCTGCTCATCCGTAAACCCCGTACCAAGACGAAACTGCGCTCCATCGGGCATCTCCACCAACAGCGACCCCATCATGCCGGCGTATTTACCCTTGCCGGGCAAATGCGCAACCACACGAGCCTCGGCGTCTTCATACGGCTTGTATTTCAGCAAATCGTCGCTGCGGACGGCGCGATACAACGATGCTCCGCGGTGCAATACCAAGCCTTCGCCGCCCTCTTTAACTACTCGAGCAAGCTCCGCCTCCAACGCAGCCTCGTCGGCCACCTTGTATTGCCGCACCGCCTGCACCCACGGAACGTTCAGCTGAGTAACCAACCCATGAAGCGCCGGAATGCGCTCATCAAATATCCCGGGATGCCCCGGCAGATCGAACACCATGAAGCGCATACGCCGCCAAGCCGCATCGTCAGCAGGTTCCTGGCGAATGGTGGCTGACGCGACATCAAACTTTCCGCGCCCGGCCCAAAGCTCACCATCCATCGGCGTCCTGGGCCAATGCGCAGTGAACCAAGCGGGCGCATGGATCACTGCGCCGCTGCGAGCCAGAAGCTGCTCACCGTCCCAGTAGCCGCGCACGCCATCGTATTTTTCGCTCACCCAATACGCATCGAGCTTGATACCCGCGTGATAGACATTCGCCAGCATCACGGGCGCGGTGTTGTTGCCCGCGTTACAGGTCGGACTGACGAGTAGCCCGATTAGCATCAAGAGTGCGTGGAGTATGCGGAGCCATCGAACGAATCGCTGCATGACGTTTGCCGGAACGAAGCGTTGTGGAACATCGACAGGATCGAGACATGGCAGCTGCGGCATGGTGCTTGCGCTCGGGATGCGGAAGCCAAGCGTGCGATTACCAAGTTTGGGCGTCTGTCAGAAAGCGCCGCCACCGCATGACGGAGCCGCCCTCCTGCTTTCTGTCGATACACCGCCGCTCTCCGTCGCTTGAGCAAGTCCAGCGGCATGCAGAGCGCCATAAATCGATTGCGGAAATGTATCCTGTAGGCTACACTTCCGTCGTGAAGATCGAACGGACTGCCGAATTCGCCATCTGGCTGGATAGCCTGAAAGACTTGGAGGGCCGTGCCCGCATTCAAGCGCGTATCGCACGCTTGGCGGACGGTAACCCGGGACAGTCGCGCCACCTGACCGGCGGCGTGTCTGAGTTGAAAATCGATATTGGCCCGGGCTATCGCGTGTATTACACGCAGCGCGGCAACGTTCTCATCATCCTGCTTTGCGGCGGCAACAAGTCCACTCAGCAAGCGGATATCCGCAGAGCTCAAGCCATGGTGAAACAGCTATGACTACCAAGAAACTCAAAACCGTTTCCTACGATGTTGCCGAGCACCTGCGCACCCCGGAAGAGATGGCGCTGTATCTCGATGCCTGCATTGCCGAAAGCGACGGTGACGCCGCCTTCATCGCCAAGGCGCTGGGCGACATCGCCCGCGCTCAAGGCATGTCCAAAGTCGCGAAGGATGCTGGCGTATCGCGAGAGAGCCTTTACAAAGCGCTGTCAGGCGAACGCAACCCGGATTTCTCGACCATCCTCAAAGTGACCCGCGCACTTGGTGTGCAGCTGCACGCTACCGCTGCTCAATAAGAAAGACTCACACCTGGCGGGATGGCTCGTTCACATCGCCCCCGGGCACATCAAGCAAGGCCTGACTCAACACCTCGGCACGCTCGCTCAACACATAAAGCGCGGCAAACAAACCCTCGGTCGTCTGCGCATCCAACGGCCAATGCCCGGGCTCGACCCGCTGACTGTGCACCTGGGTATCACGTAACGCTTCGTTGTTGGCGAGGATGCGCGTGAGCGCGTGCAGACCCATCGCGATGCCGACGAGCGTGGCGGGAACGCGTTGCCCGGACTCCGCAGCAAGTGCTTCGATCCAGAACGGACGGCCAAGCGGATTGGTAGGTTTGGCAGGTGAAACGTAGGGACGTGCGGATGCCGTATGATCGGGCTTAGCCATCATCAACTCTCGATTAGTTGGTTTTGGTCAGCGGGTCGTATGGGTTGCCGCCCATGCGGCCCGCGTTTTTTCTACCGTGTTGTTGTCGCGATCATCGGCGACATCGCTTGCGAGATAACACCGATGATGGATCGAATGTAGCAAGCGACCCGGCGAGCGTCTGTCAGGTTTAGTCGCGTCGTGATGAGCGTTGATCGATAGGGCGACACGATGGCGCGAGCGATGGATCGATCATTCGTCATGCCACCGACTATCGAAGCTGCATCGCCCGCATCTGAGCCATTGCCCCTTGCTGAGCAGGATCACTTCCGAATCGAGAGATAAAATCGGAGACAGTCTGATCGAGCCCGTCTCGAGGCTGATTTTTCTGAATGCTCGCGCGAAGCAACCAGCCCTGGGGATCGTCTGGACTCACCTGGATAAGCCGATTGGCCACCGCCCAACCCTTATCCCAATCGTGAGTCGATCGCACATAAATGTCTCCAAGTCTCACCAGCGTCCACGTGTCCGTTGGATTCAGACGCAGTGCCCGCTCGTAGTCGTCGACGGCGTGAGAAAAATTTCCGGCTGACTCGTACGCCAAGCCACGCACCTCGAATGCATTCTCATCCTGCGGGCTAAGTGCGATAAGTGCATTACCCTCCGCAAGCGCCCAATCGGATTGACCCACCGCTGGCAGGTCAAATGCGCGACCTGCACGGTGGTCTAGCTTACTGGGATCAAAGCGGAGCACCTGAGAGCGATAGATAACCGAAAGCATGGGGAAGTTGCGATTCTTAGCGGCCCATCCCCCGCTCATCAACATACCCACCGGTGCCGCCTCGGCAAACACCTCTCGGTACAGATTGAACTCGGCTGCAGTGTCACAGCTGCAGTCCTCGACATAAGCTTCGCCACCACTACTTTCCGACGCGAGCAACTTAAGTAAGGGGTTCTTATCAGCGTGGTGCTGCGCGCTGATAATGATGCGTTGCATACCCTCCACCGACCCGCCCCATTTGGGCTGAGCCATCCAGACCAGGCGCGCGTAAATGGTGTAATTGGCCGGGTCGGCAGCAAGGCCACGCTTGGCCGCACTCATTGCGTACGCACCATCGCTTCCCAACGTAGCCGCGTAAATCATCGCCGTGTAGGCCGGAGTCAATTTCGGATTGAGCGTCGCCGCCTGATCCAGGTCTGCACGTGCGCGCTCCAGCAGGCGACTCATCGATTCGAAGGAGCTTTGCGATGTCTTCGACGCGTAGTCGGCTCCGCGTATCTGCTGCGCCATTTGTACGTAAGCCGTACCGCTGGCTGCCAGAGCAAAAGGACTCGCCGGTAACTGGCGTTTCCAGGCGTCCATGAGTGAACGGACTTCCTCCGACCCGTTCCTGAAGTCGATGTTGAACGTACGATCCAATGCCCCCTGCGCACCTGGCTTTGACGCCTGTGCCTCCATAGCCTCGGCCAAACGCCGGTCCAATTCCTCTGCATGACCGGCCTGTATGAGCCGGCGTGCGTCGTCCGGTGTCACCCACGGATCGAACTGATAGTGGCAGTACGCAGAGGTTACGGACTTTGACCAGGTCAGCCCTGGGGGATCCGGGTAGACCAGGCACCGCTGCAGCGGATCGGAAATCGTCTCTGCCTGTCGGGCGGCGGCCAGGAACTGATTGAATTGATCATCACTAAACGGCCGCACGTCCACGTTATGTGGCGGCGTCGGTCGCCTGGCGGCCGGATGCGCGATCAAGGTCACAGGAGGCCGAGTCTCGCTCGGCTGCCAGAGCAGCGCGCAGACCGCGACGCATATCAAGAGCACTCCGACGGCCAACAGCCAGCGCGCACGTGACGTCATGTCCTGCACTCCTTGTCGACCATCACTAAGTTTGGGCATACAAAACCGAGGTCAGGGTGCACTTCTGCAAACAACTCTCACCCTTGCCGGTTGATTGGTCTCGAAAGTTCAACCTGACCCCTGTTTTCGTTTTCTCGGCCATCATCCTCTGGCGGATATTCGTCAGGTAAGAATGGCCACACAACCGCATCCGCCTGAACATCTAGTTGGTTGTGGTTAGCGGGTCGCATGGGTTGCAGCCCATGCGACCCGCGCTTCTTCACTGCATTGGTGCGGTGATCACCGACGCAGCCCTTGATGAGGCTACGTCAGTGCCATCACGAAAAGCGAACCCAGCACCACCTCTCCCGCGCCAGGGCTCGGCCGAGGGCATTCGCCCAGTCAAGACCTAGAGACAATATCCGAGTACGGCATGACGACCAAACCAGCAAAAGCAATGGTACTTACTAGCGAGAAGATGAGAAGCAATGTCGCCGTCTTCGCATTCCTCGCACCACCTCGATACTTGATAAATACCCAAAGTCCGATTGCCACTGCTACAGCCACGATCAGATAAAGAAAAACGCCAAATCTTCCAAAGCTGATCAGGTGCGGCATAAATCCGCCCGCCTTATAAGCCATAGTGACAATGTGATAGACCTGACCCGCGGTATATAAGAACTGCAGGCCGATAACTATCGCAGATGCCAAGAGCATCGCCGCTACAAAAGCAGACTGCATGGCCGTGTTGCTGTTTCTTGCACTCATGGAGTCACCACCAGAGTCACTACCAATTTACCGTAATGCCTGACGGAAGTTCCGACAGGGCCAAGAACCGAGGCGAGAACTCGGAGGCGAGGTGCACTTCTTTCAAAAGGCCTCTCACACTTGTTGGCTGATTGGTCTCGAAAGTTCAACCCGCCCCTGTTTTTGCCTGTTTTGGCTCATTGGTTCAGGCAGCTACAACTGCGGAAACCAAACCCCTCTATTCGATGGCGTGGACATATTCGGTATCACATGCCCTTGATCAAGAGTATTGACATCGACGTCAGCAATCACCTCTAGAATATCTCTCGCTCCAAACACTGAAAAAATCTTCTCGCGCAGCAGGCTCTTGGCGTCGTCTACGTCATAAGCAGTTATCCCACACCCAATATTTAGCACCGAAGGCGTGCTGGTGCTGGACAACCTAAACCAGTAGCGATGCAACATATCAACCTCCTGGCGACGCGTATGGCGGCGCAAATGGCTCAAAACGAATTGATGGCCCGATATTGGGGTTTGCCAACCCCGGAATCATTCCTGTGGCCGGATCAATAGATGGCAATCCACCCTGAAGACCCTCGTAGTACGGCAAGCTACCTGGAGGAGCGATATAGTCAATATCGCTTCGCGTACCCGCGCCTTTTCCTATCGGAAAATTAGTTCCAACTCCGCGCCTGCTGCCCCTTGCCGCGGAGCCCACTATCTCCAGTGGCCTTCCTGCTTTGTTGACGACCCCTTGTATCGCATCTACCTCTGCGTTGGTTAAGTCTCCAAGCCCCGAAGCCGCGCCGCTTCCACGACAGACGGCCATGGAGGCAGTCGTGACTCCACTCATCATCTTGGCTGCCGCCATAAACTCAAATGGGGTAACGATCGACTGGATGGAATCATCACCAGGCCGATTACGCTGATTAACGTTCACTCCAAAAAGCAAGTACGCAAGAATCGCCCCATTGGTATCCGCCCTCTGCTCCCAATTCACTGCGTCGTTATTGACGGTCCCAGCGACCTGCAATCCGTCTCGATCAACATACCGCAGCGGATTGTTGCCGACAGCAGCATACGTACTGATACCTCCGATCAGACCTATCGGATCACTTTGCAAGAAGCGCCATGTATAGCGATCGCGCATTCGATAGCCATTGCTGTTCAAGCCGCTTTCTTCGTCGTAGTACTCGCCCGCCGAACGCAAATTGAATGCGTACCCCGCACTCGACGTCGGTAGCTGCTCCTGAAATGGATTGCCCTGATAGCTCAACTGCCAAATCGCAGCACCCGTCGCATCGGTGACGGCGCGCGGCGTACCCAGCCCATCGGCATGCACATAGCTCACCGTACTAGTGGTGCCTGCGGTATCGACCACCGCCACCGGCAGATCACCCAACCAGATGTAGTCACGATTCGTCGTGCCGTACTCGCCAATCAACTGACTAGCTTCGTCATAGGCAAAACGCTGATTGACGGTTTGCGGGAAGGTGCTGTTCTTAGCCACCCGCTGCCCCATCGCGTTGTAGCTGTAAGTGGCGACGGTCTGATTGTTCCGCTGCACCACCGTCATGCGGTTACGTCCGTTGTAGCCGTAGCCAAAGGTCTCGCCTGCCGCCGCACTCCCCGTGGTGTTGCCATTGGCATCGTAGGTGCGCGCGCTGCTCCCAATGCTGGTCAACCAGTGCGTCCCGCTCTGATAGCCGTACGTGCCTGTGGCTAGCCCACTCGCCGTCTTGCTCAACCGATCCCCAGTCTTGCTGTAGGTGTAGCTCTCGATGGCGTTACCGCTGGCATCTTTCAGTCCGGTGAGCCGATACAGCGGGTCGTAGCTGTACGTCTCAATGGCCGGGTTGGCCCCCGGTGCATTGCCCAACGCCGTGGGGTTGCCCATCGCATCCCGCGCAAAGTGCAGGTTGAGCGCTGGGCTGGTGACGTCGGTGAGAGCGTAGTTGGCGTCGTAGCTGCGGGTGATGGTCTGGCCGTTGCCCAGGGTGTAGCTGGCGATGGGGCCGAACGGCAGGTAGCTGATGTTGGTGACGACGTTGCCGGCCCCAGCGCCGGTGGTGCCGGGCGGCAGTGCGGTGACGCTGCTGATGCGGCCGGCGGCGTCGCGGTTGTATTGAATGGACGTGCCGCCCGGTGTGAGCGTGCTGGCGAGGCGGTCGGCCAGGGTGTAGCTGTAGGCGGTGGTGTCGGTCTGGGTGCCCTGGGTCTGGCGCTTCTGCACCACGTTGCCGCGCGCGTCGTAGCAGTAGGTGGTGCTGACGGCGGTCTCGATCACGCGGGTGAGACGGCCCACCGGGCGGGAGCCCACGCAGCCGGTGACAGTGCCGGGCTCGTCGTAGTGGTAGGCGACGTTGAGCGTGGCGTCGGCGTAGCTCACCGCGGTGAGGCGGTTGAGGGCGTCGTAGGTGCTGGTGCTGACCGTGCCCTTGGCGTCGGTGGTCTGGGTGCGGTTGCCGGCGGCGTCATAAACCACTTGCGTGGTGCCGGTGTCCGGGCTGTGCACGGCGGTGGCGTTGCCCAGGCCGTCGTAGTCGTAGGTGGTGTTGAGGCCATCCGGATCGCCCACGCCCAGCAACTGGTCGCGTGCGTCGTAGGCGAACACGCTCTGGGTGTTTTGGGTGGCGGTATCGGTGCCGTTGTAGTTGTCCAGCGTGCTGACCAGGCGGTTGAGACCGTCGTAGCCCTGCTTGCGCTGGATGCCCAGCGCATCGGCGCTGCGCACCAGGTTGCCGTTGGCGTCGTAGCTGTTGGAGAAGCTGGCGTCGAACACCGTGCGGCTCAGGCCATCCTTGATGCCGGTGAGCTGGCCCAGGGTGTTGTAGGTGCGGGCCAGCGAGCGGCGTAGCGTGCCGCCGGTGTCGAAGGTCTCTTCCTTGGTTTTATTGCCGGCCGCATCGAGGGTGTAGCGGATGCGGTTGCCCAGGGCGTCGGTGATGTCGGTGAGGCGGTGGGCGGGGTCGTAGGTGTAGGTGACGGCGATGCCATCGGGGTCGGTGATCGATTGCACTGCCGCGTAAGGGGTGTAGGCGATGGTGGTGGTGGCATCGCCGGCCGATGGTGTGCCACTCGCGTTGGCGCGCACGGTTCGCGTTTGCAGCATGCCGCGCGGGGTGTAGGTCAGATCGGTGATGACACCGTTGGTGTCCTTCTGGCGTACCACGCGGCCATTCTTGTCGTAGGCCACCATGGTGGTGACGTGGCCGAGAGCATCGGTGACTTGGTAGAGGTCACCGGCGCGATGGCAAGCGCCACCGGTGGTACCGCAACCGGACTCGTCGGTGGTGAGGTAGTAGCCATAGCTCATCGTGCTACTGACATCAGTGCGTGGACTAGTGGTGCTCAACAGCAGGCCGACGAGGGGGCATTGAGTGCTGTCGACGGCGTCGCAGTAGGTGTAGGTAGTGCGGCGGACCCGTGCGGGCGGCGTGCCGGTAGTGGCGCACGTGTAACCCGTTACCACGGGATCAATATCGCAGCGGGCCGTCACCTGGGCGCGGGCGTTGTAGACCCAAGCCGTGCGAGTCTGTACCGCGCCGCTTGCGTCAGCGATCGAACGAGTCAGCGGGACACGGTTAGCTGTATCCCAACTTGTTGAAGTCGTGCGCTGTGCGGCTTCGCCCGAAGCTTCAACTTGTGTGACAGGGAGGCCCTGAGCGTTATAGGTGGATTGAGTGACGTGGCCATTGAAATCCGTCGCGGATGACGGGTAACCGTTGGCGTCATAAACGACCGTGGCAAAGCCTAGGTTGCAGCTTGGCGAGCAAGGTTGACTGCTCTGACCAAATCGCAATGCACCATTAGGAATAACGCTTGTAAGGCGCGCCTGAACACCCAATGGGTATTGGACAGTGACGACGCCATTGGCTCCATAAGTAACCTGAGTCAGCTCACTAATCCCGCCTAGCAAAGAGGAGACAGCGCGCCCCTGAGCATCATAACGAACGTCCGCATACCGCCCACCCCGTTCGTCGATCACGCCTGTCAGCGCACTAGGCAGACTAACGGCCACATGGTCCGCCTCACCATATTTGTAGCCAAGCACGGATGAATCAGGATATGTAACTTGGCTCAAATTGCCTATCGCATCGTAGCCATAACCCAGCAACCCACCACCAGGCAAAGCCACCTGCACTATCTGATCATTACTGTTGTAGACAAAGTTTAACTGCCGACCAACAGGGTCTATAACCTCAATCAGCAAGCCAGCCCTAGACGCTACGGAAGGCGATGTCGTCGCATCGCTATAAGATAGGGTGGTGATCCTTCCATCCCCATGCTCTATTGATATCATTAACCCTTGTGCGTTGTAGGACTCCGTCTGTCTAGTGGATACGCAGAAGTAACGCCAGCCAACGAGATTCGAATGCGCGTCATCAATTTCAGTTAGCCGATCTGCGATATCCGGATCGGCCACCCAGTCACCATCAATCTTCTTAAAACGAATCTGCTTTCCGTCAGCGCGATATACCCTGACAGCCGCATACCCGTCGCTGGCGAGAAACTCAATACTTCGATCAAAGGTATGGCGCCAGCGAGTCCCTAAGTGTGACGAGACGGTCGCCGCATGGCTGTTGTAATAGCGATGAAAGCCCAGTCCTCCTGGCAACGCGATATCCGTTTCTTCACGGTATTCATTACCGGTACCGAGGTTGATCGGATCACCAGCAACAAGTTCGCTGCACGTTGGGCATCCTAAATTTTTGCCAGGCTCGTATGCATAAGCGGTTGCATAAGCAGGGTTACCACCACTGCAGAACCCATTGGGAGAGAAACCTGCAGCCTCAGAGCTATAGTCATTAGGCTCGCGATACTTGACTGTGTATGCGCACCAGTCCGTCAAAGAACCTTTGTAGCCGTAGTAACGATCCCAGTAGTAGCCGTATCCCTTCCACCAGTTCTGCTCTGCGTCACCAAGCGTCTCGTACAGGCCATCTGCCCAGTAGGTACCTGAGAGTATGTAGGGAGGTCCATAGTAGTGCGCTTGTGACGACGCCACACCGCACCAGAAAAGCATCACCCATAACAAGCTAACGGCGACTAATTTCACTACCTTCTCCCTGGTGGTTTTAGCTCTCAAAGGAAAAGGCTAAGTTCATTTGGCTCTAAAAGATGAAGCCACCACTTATCACCGCCCTGCCCGTTAGATTTGAACGCTATCAAGTCCTACTGGCTGCGTATAGAAGCGCCCCCTTACGATGGGCGTCGCAAATCTGTCAGCCTTGTCATAGCGAGCGCACTGTTATGCGTGCGGCGGAATTCGAAGCGCCTCCGAAAACTCTACAAACCAGCGACCGATGGACATGAAATGTCTTCGGCAGCTTCAGCGGGAACCGCAGAGCACCCTGAACTCCATCAATAGATCAAAGACACGGAAGCATAAGCAGTTTTGGCTACCCGCCCGAGTTATCAGCACCCATTCCGCAGTCATGTCACTTGCATCCGTCCATGGCAGACGCCATGAAGGCGCCGCGGTTCTCAGCTCGCCAAATCAAGCATCTCGACAAGCTGCTCTTCGATCCCTTCCAAATCCGGAATCACCGCCACGTCATCGCGCACCAGCACTTCGGCCTTGACGCCCGGCGGCAACGGCGTGCCGTCGTGGGTGGGAATGATCAGTTCGGCATTGAGCGTAGTGAGGCGTGGGAAGCCTTGGGTGACGACAGCGACGAACGGCAGTTTGGCGTGGCCGCCGAGTGCTTTCAGTACGGCGACACGCATGCTGAGCGAAGTGTCGCCCTCTTCCGCGCCGGCGAGTTTGGTGAAGGAGACGAGCGGTACGCGCCAGCCGCGCCAGGCGATGCGGCCGAGCAGCCAATCGGGTGCGCTCTCCACCGGCTCGGGTGTGGGCAGGGTGATGACTTCGGCGACGGTGGCGTTGGGTAGCAGCAGGCGCAGGTTGCCTACCGGGACCAGTACGCAGCGAATTTCGCGCGGTAACGGTTGCTCGCTCATCGCTGTGCCTCCACCGAAAACTCCTCGACCAAACGTGCCGCCAGTTCAAATGGCGTGCCTGAGAAACCTGCGAGGCGCTCGGCCTCGACTCCGTGCACCATGTCGCCGTAGTGCTCGCCCATGGTTTGTTCTACCCACACTTTGCCGCCACGGTCGTGCACGGCCTGCGCGCCTGCTACCGCATCAGTAGCGTGGCCAGCGAAGACGATGGCTACCGCGTCGCGGCCGAACACGCTGGCCGCGGTGGTGAAGCTGGCATCGATGGAGGGGTTCTGGAACGACGAGACTTCCACCGCTTCGCATTCGATGCGGCCGTCGCGCAGCAGGCGCACGTGGCGACTGGCGGGCACGACCAACACTTCGCCAGGACGTGCGCGCATGCCGTGGCTGGCAACGCGCACCGGCAAGACGGAATGCTTTGAAAGACGCTCCACCAGATCGTCGGCGGAGATGCCGCCCTGGTGCTGGGTGTGCAGCACGGTCATACGCAGGCTGGCGGGCAAGGCGGCAAGGAAGGCGCACACCGAGTCGGTGCTGTCCATGGTGGCGCCCAGCAGCAGCAGGCGGCCTAGTGCGGTTTCCAGCTCGCCAAGGTGCACTTCGTGGCTGTAATCCATGTTCTGCGGCGCGATGGCTTCTTCGATGGAGACCAGCTCCAGAGTCATGCCTGGCCGGATGATCGATTCGTTAGCGTCGCCACCTTCCGGCGCCAGGTAATCCGCAGCGCTCATCTTTTCGATGCCGAAGTCTTTCGGTGCGTCGCTGGTTTGCGCCACCGACGCTGCGTCATCGTCAACCAGCGACCAGCCGGTGTGCAGCGCCTGTGCGGGCGAGACTTTTTCAACGGTGATGGGCGTATCCAGCGGCGGCAGGAAGTTGTCGTCCAGTGGCGTCAACGCCATATGGTCAAGCTGGAAGGCCGGACGCGAGGCCGACTCGACGTTGGCTTGCGGTGGCGGCGGCAACGGTGCCGGGCCCTGGGTCATCAGGATGTCCGAACCGAAGTGGCCGTCATGCAGCTCTTGATGTTCGCTGATGTCGTAATTGAGGCCGCTGCCGAACTCGTCTTCAGCCGGCGCGCCTTCGTCGGCGGCGAGCAGGGCTTCCAGCTCGGCGGCGAGGGTTTCCGATTCTTCGGCGGCGTCGCCGTGGACGGGGGATAGCAGGACTTCGACGGTAGGTTCGGGTTCGACGGCGTCCAGCGCGGCTAGCGGCGCTATCGGTTCAACTTCTTGTAGGAGCCCACCCTGTGGGCGACCGAGCGCTGCGGCGTCATGCTCCGTAGGGATTTCGCGCACAGAGCCTGCCCCGGACTCGATCCGGGGGTGCACTCCTACAGAGGCGTGCGCGGGCGCGGGTTCGTGCACGGGCAAGGGGTCGTGGATGGGGGGCTCGAAAGCCGGGGCGTCGAGCGGGCGTGGCGGATCGATGTCGCCTTCGGCGAGCACTTTCACGGCGAGGTGGCGCGCCCAGCGGGCGCGGTCCCAGCCGTCCAGCTTGCGGCTGGCCTGGGCGTCGTTGAACACCACGCGCGGCTGGTCGCCATCGATCACGTCATAGAGATGATCCAGCGCATCGGCGGCTTCGTCGTCCAGATTGACCACGACGACCTGCGCGCCGGCGTTGACCAGCGTGTCGCGACTCAGCGTGGCGAGCGTACCTTCGTGGACGATCCGCGCCCCGCGTTCGTGCAGGGCTTCGCGCAAATGGGCACCCAGCTCTGCATCATCGAACAGCAGTGCGACTGCTGGTGCCGTTTCAGCCATTAGCCGACTCCATGGCCTGATCCTGCAAGGCGCGTTGTTCCAGCACTTCACTGATCTGCATCAGCAGTTCCGCTTCCTGATACGGCTTGCCGAGGTAGCGGTCCACACCGATGTCGAACGCGCGCTGGCGATGCTTATCGCCGGTACGCGAGGTGATCATGATGATCGGCACGCCACGCAGGCGCGGGTCGGCCTTCATGTGCGTGGCGAGTTCGAAGCCGTCCATGCGCGGCATCTCGATATCGAGCAGCATCAGGTCCGGCACGCGCTCGTGGAGTTTCTCCACCGCGTCCACGCCGTCCTTTGCCGTGCTGACTTCGTACTCGTGACGTTCCAGCACGCGGCCGGTGACTTTGCGCATGGTGATGGAGTCGTCGACCACCATGACTAGCGGCCGCACGCGTACTTCTTCCACCACCGGCGCCTGCACCGCGCTGAGGCCTTCGGCAAGGCGCTCCTGACGGCGCACGATGCCATGACGCACCAGCGGGGCGAGATCAAGAATGATCAGCACCGAGCCATCGCCCATGATGGTCGCGCCGAGAATGCCCGGCACCGAACTGATCTGCGGGCCAACCGACTTCACCACGATTTCGCGCGAGCCGATCACGGCGTCGATGCGGATCGCGGCGCGCAGATCGCCCGCACGCGTCAGCAGCAGCGGCAGCTGTTCGTCGCCCGGATGACCCGGCTGGATACCGAGCAGCTCGGCCAGATCGTGGATACCGTATTGCTCGCCGCCATACTGGAACGACGGCTCCGGCTCGGCCAGACGCTCGGCGAGTTCGGACGGGCTGATGCGCGCCACGCCTTGCACCGAGGTCATCGGGATGGCGAAGGTCGCCTCGCCAATACGCACCAGGATGGCCTGGGTCACGGCGAGGGTGAACGGCAGGCGCAGCACGAAAGTGGTGCCTTGACCCTGCTGCGATTCGATAGCGAGTGAGCCGCCGAGCTGCTTGATCTCGTTGGCCACCACGTCCATGCCTACGCCGCGGCCGGCCAGCTGGGTCACGCTGCTGGCGGTGGAGAAGCCGGGCTGGGTGATCAGGGCGAGCAACTGGTCGTCGCTGGGCTTGGCGTCGGCGCGCAGCAGGCCACGTTCGATACCGCGCTTGCGCACGGCCTCGCGGTCAAGACCGCGGCCGTCGTCGGTAACACGCACCACCACCTCGGTAGCTTCGCGCGCCACGCGGATGCGCACCGAACCTTCGGCCGGCTTACCTGCCTTGCGGCGCTCTTCCGGCGATTCGATACCGTGGGCTACGGCGTTGCGCAGCATGTGTTCGAACGGCGCCTTGATGCGGTCGAGCAGGTTGCGGTCCATTTCGCCGTGCGCGCCTTCCACGAACAGCTGGGCGCCCTTGCCCTGCTCTTGCGCAGCCTGACGCAGCGTGCGGCGCAGGTTCGGCACCATGGTGTCGAACGGCAGCATGCGGGTGCGCAGCAGACCATCCTGCAGTTCGGAGCTCACGCGGGACTGCTGCAGCAGCAGGGTTTCCGCCTGACGCGTCAGCTCGTCGAGCATGCTCTGGATCTGCACAAGGTCGGATACCGACTCGGCCAGCGCACGCGAGTACTGCTGCAGCTGCGAGTAACGGTCCAGCTCGAGCGGATCGAACACCGACAAGCCGGCTTCGCGATGCTCGCGCTGGAAGCGCGCGATGATCTGCGCTTCGGTTTCGATTTCCATCATGCGCAGCTGGCTGCGCAGACGCTGCACGGTCTGGTCGAGCTCGACCAGGTTGAAGCGATAGCCGGCTACCTGCTGCTCGAGGCGCGAACGGTAGATCGCCACCTCGCCGGCATGATTGACGAGGGTGTCGAGCAGTTCGGCGCGGACGCGGATCTGTTCCTGCGGGGCGCGCGCGTCGTCCTGCTGACCCTCTTCCGGCAGCAATTCCGGCAGATCGATCTGTTCTGCAGGCGCCTTGGCGACGACGTGCTCCTCCGCCAGGCTGGCGGTTTCGCCGGCCATGCCAAGGAAGTGGTCGATCATCGCCTGCGGGTATTCAATACCGCGGCCCTGCGACACGCGCTGCACCAGCACGTGCAGTTGGTCGAAGCCCGATTCCAGCGCACCGATCAGATCGCCGACGCGCGACGGGTCGTGACCCACCGGGCTTTCCAGCAAGGTTTCGATCGCGTGGGTCAGGTCGCCCACCGGCACCATGCCGGCGATGCGCGCACCGCCCTTCAGCGTATGCAGATCGCGCTGCACGCTGGCCATGTGTTCCAGCTCGCTCGGCTCGGCACGCCACTGCGCCAGCGCGCTGTCGGAGTGGTCGAGAATTTCGCGCGCTTCTTCGATGAAGATTTCCAGCAGATCGGGGTCGATCTGGCTGTTGGTCCAGGTGGCGGCGTATTCGCTGGCGACGGGCTCGGCTTCGGCTTCGACCGGCGCGATAGATGCAACGGTTTCTTCGACCGGTGTCTCGTGAACAGCTTCGGCCACCGGCTCCACGACTGGATGCGCTGGCTCTTCCACCGATGCGGCGTGTGTGTCGACTTCCTCGGTCGGCGCCTCGTGAACGATCTCGGCTGCCGGCTCTTCCACCGGCACGTGCGTTTCCACTGCAACGTCGGGGACGTGAGTAGCATCGAGCAGCGAGTGCGGTGCTTCGACAGCCTCATCGGCGGCCTGCGCGGCAACGTGATGCGCGGTTTCTTCGTGATGCACCGGCGCTTCGTCTTCCGGCGCCTGGAGCTCGATGGTCGGCTCCAACGGCTCGTCGATCAGGTCGCCGTAAAGCGCGGCGAAATCATCCTCATCTTCCTGCGTCGCGGCCGGTGTGGCAGCAACGCTTTCGTGCAGGGCCTCTTCATCGACAGCGCCAACGTCCGGCACGCCGGCTTCGGCGTCGAACTCGCCCAGCGCAGCCATCAGCTCCGCGGTGAAGTCGTCAGTGACCGGCTCGGCATGCACCACCGGCGTTTCGCCAGCGACCGGTTCGATGGCTTCATGTTCGGCCGGGTGCACCGGCATCGCAGCGTCAAGCGCGGCGGCCAGGGCACCTTCGTCTTCTGCGGTATCCGCACCCAGATCGTCGACGAGCGGCTCAAACACCACGTGTGCGACTTGCGGCTCGGGCTGGCCGTCACGCAGTTCGGTGATGCGCTGGATCAGCACGTCGAGATCCGGCAACTGCGGATGCTCGGCGTCGAACTGGGTCATGATGTGATCGACCGCGTCGGCGCTCTTGCCAAGCAGGTTCACGCCTTCCGTCGACAGCGGCTCGCCCGCGGCGCGCAGGCGCTTGAGCAGGCTTTCCAGCGGCGATAGCAGCTGGGTGAGCACGGGAATGTCGACCATCGCGATGGCGCCGTGCAGGGTATGCACAGCGCGCAGCAAGCCATCGTCGATACGCAGTTCGCCACTCACGCGGTTGATCGCGTGGCGGATGGTCTGCAGGTACTGAGCGACTTCGCTGCGCAGGATTTCCAGCAGCACCGGGTCCACCGGCGGCATCACCGGCGCAGCGATAACGTCGCGCTGCGGTTCCACGGCCGGTGCCGGCGAGGTCTCGATGGAGGCCAGGCTGGCGGCGGGAATCGCATCCGCGGCGACATTCACGCGCGGCACGCGACGCTTCACCACGCGGCGTACCGTTTCGGTGGCGGCCGGTGCGTGGTCGGCGATGCTGGCGTTTTCCTGACCGGCGCCGAGGCGCTCGGCCGTATCCATGATCGCGGCAAGCTGCACGTTGCCGGGCATGCTCTCGCCCATCAGCGCGGCGCGCAGCGGCGGCAGCGCCTCGATGGCGTGACGCACCAGCGCCTGCACGTTCTCGTTCGGCTGGATGGAATGATCGAGCACGCGGTTAAGCATGTTCTCGACCTTCCACGCGTACTCACCCAGCACCGAGGCGCCGACCAGGCGGCCGGAGCCCTTGAGCGTGTGGAAGGAGCGGCGGATGGGAGTGAGTGCCTCGATCTGCTGCGGGTCGGTCAGCCAGGTCTGCTGGGCGCTGCGCAGGTTGTCGATCTCCTCCTGCATTTCTTCCAGGAAGATTTCGCGGATGTCGTCGTCGATGCCTTCCGCGCCGAGATGGAAGCCGGCATCGGCACCTACGGCACCGGCTACCGGTACTTGCTCGACAATCTCTTCTTCGATCTCGACCCAGTCGTCTTCGTCGCTGCCACCGGTCTGTGCGGTGACGTGCTCCGTATCGACCAGTTTCAGGCCGGCCAGGTCATGCGCGGACGGGATCGGCGTGGCCGCTTCGCCGACCACCAGGCTGCCGAGATCGGCGCCATGGGCCAGGCTGACGGTTTCCGAAAGCTCCGGTTCGCCGGTGAAATCGTGCACGACGTGGAGTGCGGGCGTGGGCGCCGGTGCGACTTCTTCGATGTCCGCAAGGACGGTGCGCGCGGGCGGTGGCGGCCAGTAGCCGAGCGTGCTGAGGCTGTGCTCGGCGACGTCGAGAATATGTTCCAGGCCGCCGCGGTGTTCGCGCGCGGCTTCGAGGTAATACTCGAGCGCGGCGAGCGCATCGGCGAGGTGATCCATCTGCGCGCTGGTCGGCACGCGGCGGTCACTGAGCAATTCATTGCCGACAAAGCGGCCGATGCCTTCGGCCAGTTCGGCCGGCCGCGGCGCGGTGAGCATGCGCATGGCGCCGGCCACTTCGTCCATCAGGCCGGGAACGTCGGTGAGTTCCTGGTGGTGCCAGCCGGATTCGACGAAGGCGACGATGGCTTCCTTCACCTTGCCGGTGTTGGCGGTGGCCTCCTGCATCAGCGTGGCCAGAATGTGGCGCGCCTCGCTGCGCGGCAGCATGTTGACCGGCGCTTCGCTGGCGGTTTCCTCGTCGGCGCCCAGGCTTTCGATGTGGTCGTCCAGCGAGGCTTCGACGTAGAGCAGCGCGCCGGCGACGTCGAGCAACAACTCTTCGTCGGGTGCGCGCATGCGGCTGGCGATTTCTTCCAGCACGCGGCGCTGTTCGTTGACCACGCGGCGCGGCACGCCCAGGGCGAGCATGCCCAGGGTGTCGCCGACGCGCTCAAGTATTTCGGTTTGCTGGGTGAGCTGGGCCGGATCGGCTTCGGTCTGGCGCAGGAACAGATCCAGCGCCTCTTTCACGCGCAGCAGGTCGTCCTTCAATGCCTTCGCCACGGAATCGAGCAAGGCACGGTTGTGGCCGGACATGGAGCCGCGGGCGTGCTCCAGTTCGCTCGCATCGGGCAGCAAGGCATCCAGGCTGTAGGCCTGGGCGAGCTGGTCCATACGCGGGCTGCGTTGCTTGGACTGCGCCACCACGTAGAGCAGCTTGCGCGCCAGCTCGTCGGCGTCGCCGCCGCGCATGCTGGATTCGCCCTGTTCGATCAGCTGGCGGATGCTGCGATCAACCTTGCCGATCAACTGGCGCACTTCGCCAGCCTGACTCTTCAGCGTGCCCTGCTGCAAACCTTCCAGCACGCCGGCGGCAATCCACCACAGGCGGCGACCGGGAATGCTGTAGCAACGCGCGGCAATACCGTCGAGCGTCTGCCCCATCGCCGCCAGCTGATGTTCCGGCGACTGGCCACGGAACCAGGCCAACAGCTGTTGCTGGAAGCGCAGGCGCAATTCGGCGATCTGACCGTGCGCGCGCTCGGCTTCGTCCTGATTCATTGCCGCCGGCGCGTGGTCCGGCAGCACAGCTTCGAGGTTGGGTGAGAACAGCGCGGATTCGTGCAGCGCCTGCTGGCCGCGGCTGGCACGCAGATCGTTCAACAGCGGCAGCAACACCACTGGCACGTCGCGATGGCCGCCGGACAGGCGTTCCAGATAGTCGGGCAGCTGCATCAGGCCGCGCATCATCGCGGCATAGGCTTCCTCACGCTGGGCGACATGGTCCTCCATCAGGGAGATGGCGAGCGTTTCCATCTCCTCGGCGACCAGCGCGGCGCCGTACAGCTCGACCATGCGCAAGGTGCCCTGCACCTGATGCAAGTGGTCGGCGCAGGCGCGCATGACATCGCGGTTGCCCGGGTTGTCGACGTAGGACTCCAGCGCCTCGCGGGCTATCGCCAGAGTCTCGTCGAGCTCGGGCTTGACCCACTGCAGGGTGGTGAAATCGATGTGGTCTTGAAGTCTCATGCGCCTCTCTCAGCGGCTACGCAACATGCGTCACGCAACCGTCGAGGTTGCCCCCCTGTCATTGAACCTGCCTCAACGTGTAAGGCAGGTTCACACCGTTGTCTCATCAGGCTGCCTTAACCAGGCAGCTTGAAGTGCGCCACCGAACGCCGCAGATCGCTGGCCAGCTGCGCCAGGTAACCGATCGAGTCGGCCGTCTGGCTCGCGCCCTGCGAGGTCTGCGAGGTAATTTCCTGAATCGCGTTCATCGACTGCGAGATGTCCGTCGCCGCCACCGACTGCTGACGCGCGGCGGTGGAGATGTTCTGAATCAGCGCGGACAAGTCATGCGACACGCGCTCGATGTCACCCAGTGCGCTACCGGCGTCTTCCGCCTTGCGGGCACCGGCCACCACTTCCGCGGTGGTCTGCTCCATCGAGTTCACCGCTTCGTTGGTATCGGACTGAATCGCCTGCACCAGCGTTTCGATTCGCTTGGTCGCGCTCGCCGAGCGTTCGGCGAGGCGCTGCACTTCGTCCGCCACCACCGCGAAACCGCGGCCCGCTTCACCCGCCGAGGCCGCCTGGATGGCTGCGTTCAAGGCGAGGATGTTGGTCTGCTCGGCAATGTCGTTGATCAGTTCCACGATCGAGCCGATCTCTTGCGAGGACTCACCCAGGCGCTTAATACGCTTCGAGGTTTCCTGGATCTGGTCGCGGATCGAGTCCATGCCCGAGATGGTCTCGCGCACCACTTCGGCGCCGTGCGAAGCGATTTTCACCGAGCGCTCGGCCACGTCGGCCGATTCGGCGGAGTCCTTGGACACGCTATCCATCGAGCTGGCGATCTGGTTGATCGCCGAGGTCGCCGTGCTGATACGTGCCGCCTGGCTCTGCGCCGCGTCGGCCAGATGGCGCGCGGTGGTCTGCGTTTCCTGGGCCGAGGACGACACCTGCTCGGAGGTCTCGTTAATGGTGGTCACCAGGGTGCGCAACTCGTCGATGGCGTAGTTCACCGAGTCGGCGATGGCGCCGGTGATGTCTTCGGTCACCGTGGTCTTTACCGTCAGGTCACCTTCGGCGAGCGAACCCATTTCGTCCAGCAGGCGCATGATGGCCTCCTGGTTACGCTGGTTGAGCTCGGCCGAATCCTGGAAGCGGCGGCGCTGGTCGCGCACGAGGGTCACGACGAGCAGCAGTGAGAAAGCCACCGCGCCGATCGCGCCGAGCACGCCCCACCACACGTTCGGGAACAGGCGGCGCAACGGCAGCTTGCCGATCTGGTCGGCGAGTTCGTTCGCGCGCAGCAGCACGTTCTGCGAATCCAGCGAGGCCTGGTTGCCGGCGCGCTTCACGTCGGTGAGGTTGCCTGCAGCACTGACCAGCTTGGCGACCGGATCCTGCACGTCGCCCCACTTGGACTGCATTTCGGTGAGGATCTTGCGCGCGTTTGCGTCGCCCATGGAGCGCACGCCGACTTCCGTATTGCCTTCGAGCAGGCCCTTGAGCACGCTGCCGTAGAGCTGGCCGTCGCGGGACAGGCCGTCGGCGGCGGGCTGCGAGGCGTCGCCGCCCTGCAGCACTTCCTGCACTCGGCGGATCATACGGTCGGCCAGAAGCATCTGGCGGGCCGAGGTGTAGGTCTGCTCGGCGCTGCCGCCGCGCTGCTGCAGGATGTTCACCACCTGCTCCATGCTCGAGTTGAGCAAGGGCAGTTCGCGCGCCAGGGTGCCGGCGCGCTGGGCGGAATCGAGCACCAGTGCCTTGTTGGAAAGGATCTTGCCGATATCGGCGTCCAGCTGCTTCCAGGCGTTGCTCAGCGCGGACACCGCACGGCCGGCCGGGGAGGCGCTGTTGTCGGCATAAGCCTGCATGCCGCTCTTGGTGTCGCCCTTGTTCAGGCGCTGCACCGCCGAGTCGATCGCGTTGCGGTTGGTTTCCAGCTCCTTGAAGGAGTCCACATTACCGTCGGACGCCTCCAGGGCATATTTCGCTGTCTGTTGCGACAGCACCTGGATCTGTGTGGTCAGCGCGATAGCTTGGCGGTCCTCGCTGTTCTTCGCGTTGAGCATGAAGAAATCCAGCGCCGCAAAACCGATCGCGACCAGCAGCAAGACGATGAGGCCGGTATAGCCCCGCTCCTTGCCGACGCCCCCTGTAGTGCTCATGTTCGTTACCTCACCCGTCTACGACCTCACCGGCGATACCGGCGATGGCAGGAGCTTTGCCCCCGAAAACCGCTATTCCCGGCCGCGTCCCGGCACCGGTCCTACATAACTGTCGGGCTTACGCCTCAGGCCGCGGCCTGGCGGAAGTCCGGTGCACGCACCAGCCGGCCCATGCTGAATACCGCCAGCCGGGGCTCTCCCACACGATCGTCGACGAACCGCGCCAGGCGCGGATCGTCTTCACGTTCCGCCGCACTGCGCTGCTCCGCGTCCACCGTGCGCTGGCCGAAGACTTCGTCGACCAGCAAGGCGACGCTGCCCGTGCCCTGGCGCACCACCAGCAGGCGGCTGCGCTCGGAATGCAGGGTGCGCTCGCCGAACAGGAAGCGGCCAAGGTCGATCACCGGCACCAGGTTGCCGCGCACGTTGGCCACGCCGAGCAGCCACGACTGGGTGCCGGGCACTGGCGTGAGTACCGGCACGGCCAGCAATTCGCTGATCTCGTCGATGCCGCTGACGAACAGGCGGCTGCCCACGCGGTAACCGATGCCGCGCCATAGGCCCGGGGCCTCCAGCTTTTCCGGCGTATCGGAGGCGTGTACCAGCGAGAGGCGTTCGTAGCGGGCGAGGATCTCGAACGGGGTAAGCGCTTGGCTCATTCGTCGCCTCAGGCCGCGCTGGGCAGCAGGTCGTTGATACAGGCGAGCAATTCCTTCTCGTTCACCGGTTTGGTGATGAAGGCGCGCGCCCCTTGGCGGAGACCCCATACGCGGTCGGTCTCCATGGATTTGGTGGTGATCATCACGATCGGCACATCCTTGGTCACCGGGTCGCGCGTAAGGGTGCGCGTGGCCTGGAAACCGTTCATGCCGGGCATGATCACGTCCATGATGACCAGGGCGGGCAATTCGGCGCGCACGCGCTCGATGCCCTCCTCGGCGTTGCCGACGGAGCCGACCGTATGCCCTGCCCGTTCGAGCAGCGTGGTGAACACGCGCACGTCGGTCGGCGAGTCGTCAATGATGAGAATATTGGCCACAGGTCCCCCTCAGACCCTGTAGTCGCCGGTCTTACACCGTGCTGACATGTCGATGGATGGCACCAAGCAGCTCGTCTCGGGTGAACGGCTTGGTCAGATATTGTTCCGCACCCACGATGCGGCCACGCGCCTTGTCGAACAGCCCGTCTTTCGAACTGAGCATGATCACCGGCGTGCCGCGGAATTGAGGGTTGTTCTTGATGAGCGCGCAGGTCTGATAACCATCCAGGCGCGGCATCATGATGTCGACGAAGATGATGGCGGGCTTTTGGTCGGAGATCTTGGCCAGTGCCTCGAAACCGTCGACGGCCGTAAGCACGTCGCAACCTTCTTTCTTCAGCAAGGTTTCCGCGGTACGGCGAATGGTTTTTGAGTCATCGATAACCATGACCTTCAGACCGGCCAGGCCATTTCCACTTATGTTCAAGTTCACACACCCCCCTGCGACCCGCCCCAGGCTCAGGTAAGACACAAAACCGACAGCGCGGCGGCCGTCGGCTTCATGTGGACGAATAAAGATTCTTGCAAAAAAAATGCCCACCCGTAGCGACCGCTCGTTTGGCGGGCGCTTGTCCGTTGCTGTTTACCGCCTGACTGTCGTGACGTCAAGTTAAATGCGCATAAGTAACGCTCTACGTCACCTATTTGCGACGTGACGTGTCATGTGCGCCTTGCTGCCCGACGACCGTGTCGGCGAACATCGCGTATTGCCCTTGCGTGCTTTCCAGCCGCACCAACTTACGGGGCTCCCACTACCGGAGAATGACGATGGCCCTCTCGGTCGCCGTGCTGATGGACCCCATCGGCGCCATCAAGATCGCCAAGGACACCACCTTTGCCATGCTGCTGGAAGCCCAGCGCCGCGGGCACGCGCTGTTCTACATGGAGCAGGGCGACCTTGCCGTCCGCGACGGCAAGGCCTGGGCGCGGCTGGCACCGCTGCAAGTGAAGGAAGACCCGTCCGGCTGGTACAGCCTGGGCGAGGCGCGCTGGCAGGAGCTGACCGGGATGGACGTGGTGCTGATGCGCAAGGATCCGCCCGTGGATTCGCAATTCATCTACGACACCATGGTGCTGGAGCTGGCCCAGCGCGCGGGTGTGAAGGTGATCAACGACCCGCAGGCGCTGCGCGACTGCAACGAGAAGTTGTACGCGATGAGCTTCCCGCAGTGCATGGCGCCCACCCTGGTGTCGCGCGAAGCGGCTGAGCTCCGCCGCTTCGCCGCAGAGCACGGCGAGGTGGTGCTCAAGCCGCTGGATGGCATGGGTGGGCGCGGCATCTTCCGCGTCAAGACCGGCGACACCAACCTGAACTCGATGCTGGAAACCCTGCTGGCCGGTGGCCCGCATGGCGAAGGCCGGCACATGGTGATGGCGCAGAAGTACATCCCGCAGATCAGCGCGGGCGACAAGCGCATCCTGATCGTGGATGGCGAACCCGTGCCCTATGCGCTGGCGCGCATCCCGCAGGGCAACGAGTTCCGCGGCAACCTGGCCGCCGGCGGGCGTGGTGAAGGCGTGCCGCTGTCGGACCGCGACCGCTGGATCGTCTCCCAGGTCGCGCCGGAGCTGCGTCGCCGCGGCCTGCTGTTCGTGGGGCTGGACGTGATCGGCGACTACCTCACCGAGATCAACGTCACATCACCGACGTGCGCACGCGAACTGGACAAACAATTCGGGCTTAATATTGCCGGCCAGTTGTTCGACGTTATCGAGCACATCACCTCCGGAAACCGCGCCGCTTGAGTTCCCCCGCCCCTCGCACCACAGGCGCCGACCTGATCGGCGCCACCCTGCTGTTTTCGCTGTTGCTGCACGGCGTGCTGGTGCTGGGCATCACCTTCGGCTACGTGAAACCCAAGCCGAGCCTGCCCACGCTGGATGTGACCCTGGTCGATGTGGCCAACCGCGAGGCGCCGGACAAGGCCGATTTCCTGGCCCAGGCCAATAACCGTGGTGGCGGCGAGAGCGACAAGGCCGCCCGCCCCTCGCAGCCATTCTCTGGCCCGATGCCCAAGCCCGAGCCCGGTGTTGCCGCCCAGGCTCAGGAAGCGACCGCGACCAAGCCGCAGGACGCCACCGACGCCAAGCTGCTGACCACCACTGGCAACAGCCGTTTCAGCGTGAACTCCGACAGCGCGCATCCGCAGAAGACCGACAGCGACCTGCCTACCTCCGACGCCGATCGCGCACGCCTGGAAGCCGCCCAACTGGCTGCCGAGCGACGCCAGTTGCAGGAGGCTTATGCCAAGCGCCCGAAGAAGAAGTTCATCTCCTCCTCCACCCGCGAATACGCCTATGCGGCCTACATGCGCGGCTGGGTGGACCGGATCGAGCGCGTCGGCAACCTGAACTACCCCGACGCTGCCCGACGCCAGCAGTTACACGGTGACGTGTTGCTCACCGTCACCGTCGGCCGCGACGGCAAGGTGCTGAGCATCGAAGTCATCAACAGCTCTGGCCATCAACTGCTCGACAAAGCCGCCGAGCGCATCGTGCGCCTGGCCGCTCCTTTCCCGCCGCTGCCCACCGGCGGCGAGCGCGTGGACGAGCTGCACATCACGCGCACCTGGCAGTTCCAGCCGAACAACGTGCTGCATACGCGGTAAGGAACGGGGAACGGGGAACGGGGAACGGGGAACGGCTGGAGCTTCGACGCACTGCACGTTTCGCGTCTTTTGTTTCTTGTTCCTGCTTCCCGTTTCCCACCCCATCACACGCATCTAGCATGCAGCGCTTACAATGCGCGTATGAGCGTTCCCCAGCCCCAGTCGCTTGCCGGCCATTTCCTGATTGCCATGCCCAGCCTGGCCGAACCGCCGTTCTCGCGCGGCGTGGCCTTTATCTGCCAACACGATGAAGACGGTGCGGTAGGCCTGCTGGTAAACCAGCTGTCCGAATACCGCCTGGGCGATGTGCTGGCGCAGATGAAGCTGGAATGCGAAGACCCCGAAGTGGCTGATCTGCCCGTGCTGATCGGCGGCCCCGTGCAGCAGGAGCGCGGCTTCGTGCTGCATCGCGAGCCGGGTCATTGGGAATCGAGCTACCGCATCAACAACGATTGGTCGGTCACCACGTCGCGCGACATCCTGGTCGCCATGGCCGCTGGCGAAGGCCCGCGCCAGGCCATGATGGCGCTGGGTTACGCCGGCTGGAGCGCCGGCCAGCTCGAGCAGGAGCTGAAAGACAACACCTGGCTCACGGTCGAGGCGAACGAACGCGTGGTGTTCCACACCCCGCTGGAAGAACGCTGGAGCGCCGCCGCCGGCCTGGTCGGCGTGGATCCGCTGCAGCTGCCCGGCTACGCGGGTCACGCATGAGCTGTGTGCTCGGTTTCGACTACGGCAGCCGTCTGCTCGGCGTCGCGGTCGGCAACCGGTTCACCGGCCTCGCCCGCGCGCTTGCCGCCATTCCCGTACGCAACGGCGAACCCGACTGGCCCAAGCTCGATGCACTCCGCCAGGAGTGGCTACCTGACACCCTGGTGATCGGCCTGCCGCTGACGCTCGATGGCGAAGAACAAGCCGCCAGCCGCGGTGCCCGCCGTCTCGCCGAACGACTGCACGAACGCTATCGCCTGCCGGTGGCCCTGATCGACGAACGCCACAGCTCGCAGGAGGCCGCCCAACGTTTCGCCCAGGCACGCGCCGCCGGCCTGAAGAAACGCAGCGACGCCGCCACCATCGACGCCGAAGCCGCCGCCGTGATCCTCGAACGCTGGCTGGCCCAACCCACTGCGCCCGTCACCCACGACGCCACCTCACCCTGAGTCGACACCCACCGCCATGAGCCTACGCCTGCGCCACCTGACCACGCTCGAAAACCTGCCGCGCGCCACTATCGAACGCCTGCTCGACCGCGCGGTTTCCATGCGCGACGCCTGCGCTCATGGCACACGCAAGCTGGATCTGCTGGCCGGGCGCACCATCCTCAATCTGTTCTTCGAGCCCTCCACGCGCACGCGCACGTCGTTTGAACTGGCCGCGCGCCGCCTAGGCGCCGACGTCATCAACTTCGATATCGGCTTTTCTTCCACCAGCAAGGGCGAAGAGCTGTACGACACGCTGCACACGCTGGAAGCCATGCACCTCGACGCCATCGTGGTGCGCCACAAAACCTCCGGCACCCCCGACGAACTGGTGCGCCACGCGATGAGCGGCGTCTCGGTGATCAACGCCGGCGACGGCAACCGCGCGCACCCCACCCAGGGCCTGCTCGACGCGCTCACCATCCGCCAGCATCGCCCCGATTTCGAAAACCTCACCGTCACCATCTGCGGCGACGTGAAACACTCCCGCGTCGCACGCTCCGACGTCCACGCACTGTCCGCCCTCGGCACCAAGAACATCCGCCTGTGCGGTCCCGCCGCACTGATGCCCGCCGACACCGAACTCCCCCACTGCCAGCGCTTCACCGACTTCGACCAGGCCATCGAAGGCGCCGACGCCATCATCATGCTTCGCCTGCAAAAAGAGCGCATGGCCGCCACCGACCTGCCCGACGAAGCCGCCTACTTCCAACGCTTCGGCCTCGACAAACGCCGCCTGGCCCTCGCCGCCAAAGGCTGCCTCGTCATGCACCCCGGCCCCATCAACCGCGGCATCGAAATCGCCTCCGAAGTCGCCGACGGCGCGCAGTCGCGAATTCTTGAGCAAGTCGGCAACGGGGTGTTCGTACGGATGGCTGTTCTTGGGGAAATGCTGGCGCGCTAAGGCCGGCATGGCGGGTTTAAAGCAACAACTCTCTACGTAGCAGCAATATCCCGAGCACCCACACCCCTCCCCAACCCTCCCCTGCAAGCATGGGGAGGGAGCAAAAGCGATGCGCAAGCGAGCCGTTTGCTCTTGATCTTGGGGTCCCCTGTGGAGCGGTGAGGGTTGGACGATCAGGCCCCGAAGGGGGCATCGACAGGACGTCGATGCCTTTTCGACACGACAGGGACGTCGTGTCGAAAAGCCCGGCCAAGCCTCACGGACCCGTAGGCGTAGCCGGAGGGCGCGCAAGAGGGGTGCCCTCTCTTTTGGTTACTTTTCTCTGGGCAAGCAGAGAAAAGTAACTCGGCTCGCGGCAGCGAGACGAAACCCCGCCGCAGGCGCGCCCGGTCGCGACAACGCGAACATCGAAGCGCATCACTACTGGATGACCAGCTTCGCTGTTGTGAAGCGCCTCCTGCCTACGCAGGGATGACGAAGTAGGAAGCGATGTCGCAGAAACGCCCTCTCACGCCGCAGCGCAACACCGAAACAGGCATAATTCCCCCCGCAACACCACACCACTTCAGGGAATCAACATGCGATCGACAAAGCGCTACCTTGCGCTGGCCGTCGCCGGCGTGCTGCTGGCGGCCTGCGGCCACAAGGACAAGGATGCCCCCCTGGCTTTCGTACCGGCGGACACGCCGTACGTCGTAGCCAATCTGGACGTACTGGATGACGACACCCGCAAGGCCCTGCTCGCACAGGCCGACGCACAACTGCCCGCGCAGCTCGCACAGCTGAAGTCGACCGCCGAGGAAATGGCCGCGAAGGACGCCGATACGGCCAACCTGCTCAAGGCGATCATCGCCGAGCTGGATGGCAAGAGCATCGAGACCTTCGCGCAGAACGCCGGCCTCAACGTCAAAGGACGCTCCGCCTTCTACGGCCTCGGCCTGGCCCCGGTGCTGCGCTTCGAACTGAACGATGCGAAGGCATTCGACGCCTTCATCGGCCGCCTCGAAACCGCCTACGGCAAGAAATTCGATACCGCCACCGTGGACGGCCAGAGTTACCGCAAACACGTCGTCGCCGAAGCCGGCACCCAGGTGATCATCGCCGTGGTCGGCAAGCAGGCGGTGGCTGCTGTGCTGCCGGCTGATGCGGTGCAGCCGATGCTGCGTCAAGCGCTGGGCATGGATCGTCCGGCCAAGAGCATTCAGGACGACGATCGTCTGGAGAAGTTGGCCAAGGACAAGGGCTACCAGCCGTGGGCCATTGGCCAGCTCGACCTGACCCGCGCACTGCCGCTCGCCGCGGGCGGCAAGGATCCGTTCTTCAGCGCCGTGTTCAAAGCACATGCCGAAGCCGAGTCCGCCAAGACCGGCGAGCCGGTGGCGAACCGCCTGCAGATCCCGCCGAGCTGCGAAACCGATGCCGCGCGTATCGCTTCGCGCGTGCCGTCGATGAGCTTTGGCTACACCAAGCTCGACGCCAAGCATCAGGACCTGCGCTGGGACGTGGCGCTCGCCGATGACATCACCAAAGCCTTCTCGGGCGTGAAGGTAGAACTGCCCGGCCTCGGCGCCGCAGGCAATGCCCCGTTCGATCTCAGCCTGGCTTTGCCAGTGACTCAGCTGCGCACCTTCTGGGGCGCACAGGCCGATGCCGTCGCCGCCAAGCCTTTCAGCTGCCCGGCCATGCTCGATCTCAACGATACCTTTGCCAAGCTGGGCCAGGTGTCGCAGCAGGCCGCTATGCCGCCGTTCGGCGATCTGCTCGGCCTGCGCGTGGCGCTGGACAGCTTCGATGCGGGTAGCGAGGGCACCACGCCCAAGTTCACCGGCCGCGTAGTGATCGGCAGCAGCAATCCCGCCGCCCTGCTCGCCATGGGCCGTCTGGCTTCGCCGGCACTCGCCCAGCTCAAGCTGGCACAGGATGGCAAGCCGGTGGCGTTGCCGCAGGAAATGACCGCTGCGCTGGGCCAGCCCGTGTCGGTGGCGATGAGCGACAAGGCACTCGCCCTTGCCATCGGCCAGGGTGAAGATGCCAAGCTCGGCGAGGTGCTGAAGGCAGCTCCTGGCGACGCCGGCCGCATGACCCGCCTGCATCTCAACGGCGATATGTACCTGGCCTGGATCAAGGCTATGGAACAGAAGTCCGAGCGCATCGCCGAACTGGCCAACTCGATGGGTCACGAGGAAGGCAGCGAGGACGGCGACGACGCAGCTGCCACCCGCAAGGCCGCCGCCGAGCGCTCCAAGGCGCAGTTCGAAACGATGCGCCAGCAGGCCGAGCGCATCAAAACCATCGACGGCGAAATGCATGTGGAAAATGCCGGCATGGTGTTTACCAGCCAGACCGAGCTGAAGTGATCCGCAGCAAAAACTAGGCAACAAAAAAACGGGGCGCCAGCGGCGCCCCGTTTTTTTTGGGCAGGTCTTTTTCACTGCCCATTGACACTTTGCCCACCTAGAATCCGCTGCGCATCGCGTTTCACGACTTAGAGAAGTCGTAACCATGCCAAGCCGAAGGGCGATAAGGGCTAGCGCCACCGCCCGATTCGAACTCGACATCGCTGTCCACACGGGGGGTGTGATGACTGCCGAAGTCCGTCGTTGTTCGCAGGTCAAACCAGTCCGAAGGTTCCCACCGTTGCCGCATTCGGCCGATCGCGAATCGTCACGCCCGGACTTTATACGCACGCGCCAGGCGCGTTTCCTTTCCATTGCACAGGAGGTGTCAGATGGTTATCGCCCAAAGGATCGCACCCGCGCCTTATCGCCGCACGCCGCGGCGTCCAACTGCTGAGTCGCCATAGCGATATACGGCGGACTGGCTCCGCTCTCCCTTTTCTGCGTATCCGCATCGACACCGGCCAATCCGGCCACGTCACGCGCCTACGCAACCTGCACCACCGCGGCTCATAGGAGAGCCGCGACACACGCAGCGAAGCCGCCCGGCACCGGTCTTCATATCAGGGGGTACAACATGAATCGCACTTACCGGCTCGTCTGGAACCGCGCCCTGCGCGTGCTTCAGGTCGCTTCCGAACTGACTCGCGCGCACGGCGGGATCTCGACTCCGGCAAAGGCTATGCAACCGCTGTTGGCACGCCGCCTGCTCGTGCTGGCCTGCCTGGCTGCATGCGCCATCCCGATCGAGTCGGCGATGGCCAGCTGTACGCCTGTCAATCCAACCAATGGAGCGACCGTGACCTGCACGGGAGCCGCGAACCCGCTTGCTCCCTCCTACGCCGCGAGCGCCGACAACCTCACCGTCAACGTCCAATCCGGCGCCTCCACCGGTGTGCTGCTCGGCCTCGGCGGCACGGCCATGTCGCTCACCGGCAACGGCACGACGCTCAACAACAGCGGCACCATCGATCCCTCCCTGCTCGGACTGCTCAGCCTGCTCTCCTCCGGCACGGTGATCGGCAATCCGAATCTCGGCAGCGCGATCCCTGGCAGCACCGTGATCGTCGACAACCAGGGCACCATGAAAGGCACCACCGGCCTGCTGGGTTTGAATCTCTCCGACCTCACCGGCATGGCGCTGTCGGTACGCAACGGCGCGGGCGGCACGACCACGATCGCCAACTCCGGCACCATCGGCTCGTCCGCCCTGCTTGGCGTCTCCCTGCTACCGGCGGATGCTCCCGTGATCGCTGCTTATGGCGGCGCCCAGGTCAGCTTCACCAATACCGGCACGATCAGCGGCCGCACCGCGTTGGAATCTTCTGCCGCCGGTAACCGTTTCATCAACGCAGGCACGATCAGCGGCAGTGTGTCGATGGGCACCAACAGCACGAACACCTTCACCGCGGTGTCGGGTTCGAACGTCAACAATGGCGGCAGCCTCGGGCTGAACCTGCTCGGCGTGCTGGGCATCAACCTCAGCTTCGCACCGACCGGGCAGATCGACGGCGGCGCAGGCGGAAATAACACGCTGGTGCTGCAGAACGTGCTCTCCGGCCCAGGCTCGGGCACTGGCGGTCCCGTGACCGGCGCCTCCGCCGGCACCTACATCAACTTCCAGCACCTGACGGTAAACAGTGGCACCTGGAACCTGCAGGGCGCCCTGGTCAGTGGCGACGCCACGCTCAACGGCGGCCTGGCCAACTTCGACAGCGACGCCAATTTCGGCAGCGCGCCGATTACCGCCAACGGCGGCGCGATCGGCGCGAGCACAAACGGTTCGACGCTGAGCAAGGCGATCACACTGAATGCCGGCGGTCTCACCGCCCAGGTCGACAACAACTTCACGCTATCGGGCGTGCTGTCCGGCAGCGGTGCCCTGACCACGAACCGCACCACCATCGGCACCGGCACGCTGACCCTGACCGCGGCCAACACGTATACCGGCGGCACCATCATCGGAGCCAACAGCACCGTCGCGCTTGGAACGAACGGCTCGCTGGCACCCACCGGCATCCTCAACTTGCAGGGCGCCAACGCCGCGTTCGACATGTCCGGTGCCGGCGCCAACCAGACCATCGGTGCGCTGACAGGCAGTGCCAGCTCCCAGCTCAGGCTCGGTGCGAATACGCTCTCGCTGGGGGACAACACCAACACGACTTTCCTCGGCGCGATCACCGGCACGGGCGGCATCGTCAAGCAGGGCGGCGGCACGCTCTCGCTAGGGGGGGCGAACACTTACACCGGCGGCACCGCGATCAACAACGGTACTCTGGCCATCACCGGTGGAGGCAGCCTCGCTCCCACCGGTGCGGTCGCGCTGAATGGTGCTACCAGCATCTTCGATATCAGCAGCGCCGGCGCTGGCGGAACGATCGGCGCGCTTTCGGGTGTCACCGGTAGCCAAGTCGTGCTGGGCGTCAACACGCTCACGCTCGGCGATGCCACCAGCAGCGTCTTCGCGGGAGCCATCAGCGGCGCCGGCGGCATCGTGAAGCAAGGTAGCGGCACGCTGACCCTCAGCGGCACGAACACCTATGCCGGCGGCACCACCATCAATGCGGGCACACTGGCGCTGGGCGCCGGCGGATCGCTGGCGCCAGCAGGGCTGGTCACGCTTGCCGTGGGCAGCACCTTCGACGTATCGGCCGCCGGTGCGCAGACGCTCGGCGGACTCGGGGGCACCGGCGGCACGGTCAACATCGGCGCTAACGCACTGACGCTCGCGCCCTCGGGCAGCAACACCTTCGCCGGCGCGATCGCCGGCAGCGGCGGCGTGGTGATCAACGGCACCGGCACGCAGATGCTGACCGGCGTCAACACCTATACCGGCGGCACCAGCATCCAATCCGGCACGCTGGCGCTGGGTGCGGGCGGCAGCCTTGGCGCAGGCGGGTCGCTCACGCTTGCGCCCGCCGGCACGTTCGACATCACCGCCGCGGGAAACCAGACTATTGGCGCACTCGTGGGTACCGGCGGCGCCATCCATCTCGGCGCCAATACGTTGAGCGTGGCCGGCAGCGGCGGCGGCAGCTTCGACGGCACGATCGATGGCACGGGCGGTTTAACCAATACCGCTAACGCGCTCGTGCTCAATGGCGCAAACACCTATACCGGTGCGACGCAGGTACAGGCCGGCAGCCTGATGGTGGGCGACGCGGCGCATACGGGCGCGACCGTCGGCGGCGACGTTACGGTAGCGAGCGGCGCATCGCTGGGCGGCTTCGGCACGATCGGCGGCAGCGCCTCGGTCCTTGCCGGCGGCCACCTTGCCCCCGGCAATCCCACCGGCACGCTCACGGTAAACGGCGACCTGACGCTGGCCCAGGGCAGCCTGCTGGACTTCTCGTTCGGCGCGCCCGGACCGAACTTCAGCACACCGGGCATCGGCCACAACGTCGCCGTGGGCGGCAACCTCACCATCAACGGCGCCGCGGTGAATCCGATTGACGCCGGCGGTTTCGGCCCCGGCTTGTACAACCTGTTCACCTACGGCGGCACGCTTACCGAGACCAACGGCGGCATCACACCGCCGTCGGGCTTCACCATCCAGAACCTCACCGCGAGCAAGCAGGTCAACCTGATCAACACCAGCGGCATGGCTCTGAACTTCTGGAACGCCAATGGCCTGGCCACCAACGCCACCATGGGCGGCGGCAGCGGCACCTGGGCCGTCCCGCAAGCCAACTGGACGGATGCGGTGGGTTCGATCACATCCACGCGCCAGCCTGCCGATGCTTTCGCCATCTTTGGTGGCGCCGCGGGCACGGTGACGGTCGACGATGGCCCAGGCGGCTCGCAGCCAGTGACCGCGCTGGGCATGCAGTTCGCCAGCGACGGCTACCACTTGAGCGGCGGTACGCTGGCGCTGGTCGCGCCCACGCCCGGCGCGCTCAGCGAGATCCGCGTGGGCGACGGCAGCGCGGCCAGCGCCGGCTGGACCGCCACCATCGACAACACGCTGACCGGGCTGGGCATCAACAAGACCGGCGCAGGTACGTTGGTTTTGAACGGCAGCAATGCCTATACACAAGGCAGCATGCTCAGCGCGGGCACGCTGTCCGTGAGCGCCGACGCCAATCTCGGCGCGGCGAGTGCCGGCCTGGATTTCGAAGGTGGCACGCTGCGCGTAACGGGCACGGCGTTCCAGTCCACCAGTCGCGCGATCATCATGGGCGCGGCCGGCGCGGGCTTCGATATCGCGGACGCCGCCAACGTGTTCACGGTCAACCAGTCGTTGGGCGGCACCGGTGGCCTGACCAAACTTGGCGCCGGCACGCTGGTGCTGACGGGTGCCAACAGCTACAGCGGCGGCACCACCATCAGTGCTGGCACCCTGCAAGGCGATACCACCAGCCTGCAAGGCAACATCACCGACAACGCCTCGCTGATCTTCAACCAGGGCGCGACTGGAACGTTCGGCGGCGCCATCTCGGGCACCGGTTCGCTGACCAAGCTCGGCGCTGGCACACTCACGCTCAATGGTGCCAACAGCTATAGCGGCGGCACCACCATCAGCGCCGGTGCACTGCAAGGCGACACGACGAGCCTGCAGGGCAACATCACCGACAACGCTTCGCTGATCTTCAACCAGGGCACGAACGGAACCTTCGGCGGTGTCATCTCGGGCACTGGTTCGCTGACCAAACTTGGCACCGGTACGCTCACTCTCGGCGATGCCAACAGCTACAGCGGCGGCACCACTATCAGCGCAGGCGCGCTGCAAGGCGACACGACGAGCCTGCAAGGCAACATCACCGACAACGCCTCGCTGATCTTCAACCAGGGCACGAACGGAACCTTCGGCGGTGTCATATCGGGCACCGGTTCGCTGACCAAACTTGGCACCGGTACGCTCACGCTCGGCGGTGCCAACAGTTACGGCGGCGGCACCACGATCAGTGCCGGTGCCTTGCAAGGTGATACGACAAGCCTGCAGGGCAACATCACCGACAACGCCTCGCTGATCTTCAACCAGGGCGCGAACGGAAGCTTCGGCGGCGTCATTTCAGGCACCGGTTCGCTGACCAAGCTAGGCGCAGGCACGCTCACACTCGGCGGCGCCAACAGCTACAGCGGCGGTACCACGATCAGTGCAGGCGCACTGCAAGGCGACACCACCAGCCTGCAGGGCAATATCACCGACAACGCCTCGCTGATCTTCAACCAGGGCACGAACGGAACCCTCGGCGGCGTCATTTCGGGCACCGGTTCACTGACCAAACTCGGCACGGGCACGCTCACACTCGGCGGTGCCAACAGCTACAGCGGCGGCACCACCATCAGCGCTGGCGCCTTGCAAGGCGATACGACGAGCCTGCAAGGCAACATCACCGACAACGCTTCGCTGATCTTCAACCAGAACACTAACGGTGTTTTCAACGGTTCGGTATCGGGCAGCGGCTCGCTGCTGAAGTCCGGTAATGGCAGCCTCACTTTCAATAATGCCAATCCGTTCGCCGGCGCGGCCACCGTCGCTACCGGCACGCTGATCGTCGGCGACAACAGCCATCCGGGCGCCACGCTGGCCGGCGCGGTGACGGTAAACAGCGGCGCTACGCTGGGCGGCATCGGCACCATCGGCGCACTCGATCTTTCCGGCACGGTCGTGCCCGGCAACACCACAGGTACGCTGTCGGTGACGGGCAACGCGGTATTCCGCAACGGGTCCAGCTACCAGATAGGGGCGACACCGACCGGCCAGAGCAGCCGGATCGCCATTGGTGGCAACGCGTCCATCCTCGGCGGCAGTGTGCTGGTACTGGCGCAGCCGGGGAACTACGCGCCGCGTACTGACTACACCATCCTCACCGCCGCGCAAGGTGTGACTGGCCAGTTCGGCGGAGTCAGCGCCAATCTGACGTTCCTCACGCCGGTGCTCAGCTATACCGCCAACGCGGTGAACCTCTCGCTACAGCGCAACAACATCAGCTTCGAAAGCGTCGCTGAAACCAAGAACCAGAAGAACACTGCCGGTGCGCTCGACCATCTCGACCCAAACTCGCCGGTATACGACGCCCTGCTCGGCCTCGACGCGCCGACCGCGCGTCACGCCTTTGACCAGCTGTCCGGCGAGATGCACGCGAGCACCACGACAGCGCTGTTCGACGACAGCCACTACGTACGCGACGCGATCAACAACCATCTGCTCGGCGCCAACTACGGCGGCCAGAACGCCGAAGGTGTGACGGGGAGCGGCACCATGGTGTGGAGCTCACTGTGGGGCCACTGGGGCGATCACGACAGCGACGGCAACGCGCACGACATGAGCGCGAATGGCAGCGGCCTGCTGGTGGGTGCGGATACGGCATTCGACGCGCTGCGCGTTGGCGGTGTCGTCGGCCATGGCCAGAACAGCCTGCGCGTGGACGAGGTCGGCTCCAACGCGCACGCCAAGGCCAACTACGCCGGCCTGTACGCGAGCTGGAACCTGGGCAACGTGCGCCTGCGCGGCGGCGTCGCTTATGCCTGGCAGAAGATCGACACCACGCGCCGCATGGCCTTCGGTCCGTTCTCTGGCGTGGCGCAAGCCAGTTACGACGCCAACACTGCACAGGCCTACGTCGACGGTAGCTATGTCTTCCAGCTCGGCCGCGGCACGGTCGAGCCCTACCTCAACCTCAGCCAGGTGCATGTGCGCACGGATGCGTTCACCGAACGCGGCACGCCCGCCGCGCTCGCCGTCGACAAGAGCTCGTCCAACCTCACCGCCGCCATCGCCGGTGTGCGCGGGACAATGGAGCTTGCACCGGGCGGGCTGCACGCCTACGCCGGTGTGGGTTATCAGCACGCCTGGGGCGACCGCGTGCCGGAGCGCCAGCAACGCTTCGTCGCGGGCGCAGACCATTTCACCGTTTATGGCGTGCCGGTGGCGGACAACGCCGCCGTATTCGACCTTGGCCTGCGCTTCCCGCTCAGCCATATAGTGACGGTGGACTTCGGCTACCACGGTCAGTTCGCCAGCGACGCGCGCGACCAGTCGGCGCGGCTGACGGTGAACGTGGCGTTCTGAAGCCGGCACACGGCCCCGCCAGTGGCCGAAAAAAAACCACCGGCGGACGCCGGTGGTTTTTTTTACTTCGCCGGAACGAACCGACGCCGTCGGGCGCCGGTTTGTCCATCCCGCTTAGAAGTCGTAGCGGGCGGTGATACGGAAGTAACGCGGATCCGTGTAGTTCAGCTCACGACCGTACAGCGGATTCACCGTGGTGCGGTTCAGCGCGTAGCGGTAGTTGTACATCGTCGCCGTCTGGCGGTTCAGTACGTTGATCGCGTCGAGCTGCAACGTCAGCTTGTTGTCCATCCAACCCGGCGTGTAAGCCACGTTGAGGTTCAGCTGGTAGGTCCACGGCGTCGTGCCGTGCGAACCGCGCGGCGAGATCCCGTAGCCAGCCTGGCCCGGCAGGCCGCAGAACCAGTACGTGGAGCTGTTGTACAGACCCGCGTCAGCGGTCGGATAGAAGCTGGTGCAGTTCTTCGGGCGACCCGAAGCCGCAATCAGCGTGGCACCGGTGCGCCACTCGGGCGTCAGCTGGTAGTAGCCGAACGCCTTGATCTGATGCGCACGGTGGTTCGGCAGTACGCCGTTGGAACCCACCATCAGCTGCGGCAGATCCCAGTCCTGCGTACGCGACACGTCGGTCTGACCGCCCGTACCGGTATCCAGGTCGGAAGCCAGCTGACCTTCGGTGTTGCCGTAGTTGCGCGAGAAGGTGTACTCGACCTTGCCGTACCACTTGTCGGCGAACGGATGCTCGACGAACAGATCGACAGCGTAGTACTTGCGCTTCAGATCGGGCAGGTTCAGATCCTTCTGGCTCAGGTACACCTGTTTCAGGCTGCCATCGGCCTGCGGCACCATGAAGGTGTTGCCCTTGCCCGGATTGAAGGTGAGGCACTTGTTGCCGAGCGCCTGGATGCAGGTGTCGTCGATCGCGCTCATCAGCTTGCGGTAGGTCAGCTTCGCGCCCCAGTTGAAGCTCGGGCTGATCTGCTGCTCCATGCCGAGGATGTACTCATCCTGGAAGTGCGAGCGAAGACCCTTGGCCGCCACCGTGCGCGGATCCGGAGCCTGGCCGCACTCCTTGTTGGAGGACACACCGCCGGTGTTGGCGCAGATGAACGAGCTGGTCGGGTCCACGGCGATCGGCTTCAGACCGACCGGCACGCCGCTATTCGGATCCACACCCGTGTAGGTGAAGTACTGGTTGCTGATCAGCGAACCGGACACGCTGCGCACAGCGGCGTTGTTCGGCACGGCCAGGTGGTAGCGGCCTGCGTTCGCGAACACCTTCAGCGAGGAATCGCCGAACACGTCCCACGAAGCGCCCAGGCGCGGCGCCAGCTGGTGACGCTGCTTGATGTAAGCGTCGCCGTTCTTGTTGTAGTTGGTGAACTGCTCGTTGCGCAGGCCGAGCGACAGCAACCAGCGATCGCTCACCTGCCAGCGGTCTTCGATGAACTGCGCCGCCTGGTCGGTTTCCACGCCGGCACGCTGCGTGTTGTAGGCCTTGTAAACGTAGTAGCCCTTGGTGCCGAGGCCACCGGCCGCAGCCGGCGAACCGATCACACCAAGACCCTTGTCGATCGCAGCGTTGGGATCGGTCTGCTTGCCATACACCCACGCGTAACCGCCGGCGTACTCCTTGCCGGTGAACGACTTGGCGTTCTGCGCGTCATAACCGAAGCGGATGTCGTGGTTACCGATGCGGTACTCGATATCCAGGCGCCAGCCCTTGGTCTTGTCGTTCGCGCCATCCAGCGGGAGGGTCGAGGTCACCGCAGTCTGGCAGCTGTTGTACACAACGCCAGGAGCCTGGGCATTCGAGCCGACCGAGATGTACGGGCAGTTCGGGTTGTAGCCGTAGTTGGTCTGGACGTGATCGATTTTCTGCGTGCCGTACAGCGCCGACACGGTCAGGTCGTCGGTGATGTAGCCGGTGTACTTGGCGATATACAGGTCACCGCCATCCTTGGTGTACACACCGCCGGTCTGGTTGGTGCCGTGGCTCATCGACTTGTAGTCGTAGGCGTAGCGGGCGGAGGTGTACTCGGTCTTGTCCGACACACCCGTGAACTCGAGGATGTGGTTGTCGGTGATGTTCCAGTCGACCTTCGCCGTCCAGCGCGGGATCTTGTAGCTGTAGTCGCTATAGCCGATCTTCGAGGCCGAGGCCGCCGAGTTGGAGAACGACAGGGTGCTGGCGCCTTCCTGACGGTTCACTTCCGCGTCGATGTAATAGAACAGGCGATCCTTGATCAGTGCGCCGCTCAGGTAGGCGCCGATCGTGGACTTCCAGTACTGGTTGCGGTTGCGGTACTGGTACAGCGTGCCGTCGGTGCCCGCGTTGGTGGCTGCGCCGGTCTTCGGGAAGTAGTTATTGCGCGGGCTGGCGCGCAGCGCTTCCGGTTCCCAGATGGAGTAGATGCCACCCTTGGTCTGGTTGCTGCCGCGCTTGGTGACGATGTTGATCACGCCGCCGGTGGAGCGGCCGAACTCGGCACCGTAACCGCCGGTCAGCACCTGCTGCTGGTCGATCGCGTCGAACGGCAGCTGGGTGAAGCCGATCGAGGTCAGCGGGTTGGTCACGGCATAGCCGTTGATGAAGTAGGCGTTCTCGGACGAAGCCGCGCCACCGAAGCTCGGCACGCCGTAGCTGGAGTTGGCAACCACGCTCGGCGCCAGCAGCGCCGCAGCGCCGATGTCACGGCTGATCGGCAGCTTGGCCAGCTGCTCGGAGGTCAGCACGGTGCGGGTGTCGACCGAGGACACGTCGATCGCCGGCAGGGCCGAAGCCACCACCGAGACGCCGTCCAGGTTCTTCGCATTGTCGGCGACAGCAGAGGCGCCGCCGAACGAGACTTCGGTACCGCCGGCGATGCTCAGCTCCACGTTGTCGCGGGTGCTGACGTTGGAGCCGTTGTTCTTCAGGGTGACCTGGTAGCGACCGGTCGGCAGCGAACTGAAGCGGTAGCGGCCAGCATCGTCGATCGTGGTCGAACGGGTCAGGCCCGTGTCGACGTTCTTGATCTCAACGGTGTTGCCAGCCTGGGCGGCAACCTGACCGAAGATCGAGCCGGTGATGTTGGACTGAGCGAGGGCGCCGGTGCTTGCCAGGGCAAGGGCAACGGCCAGGGCCAGGGACGAACGTCCCCCAGGCCGCTTGGTGAAAGCAGCGAAATAACTCACGAGTTGTACTCCCATCAACTTGTTTGCAACGCATGATCCGCAAGCAATTGCGGACCGGGGATGTGGGTCTTGCGAGCCCTGGGGCCCTGCTCAGAGAAGATCAACTTCGCTTCTGGACGGAAACCACGTACGCGGGCCTGCAACGAGCCCCCCTTCCGTCACCGTCCAGCCCCAAAGAGCAGCCGGCTGTATAGCGCAACAAACTGCGAAGCACAACGAATTCGTAACCGAAATTTCCTGACCATGTCACAGGTAATGGCTTGATTGTGCGACGCAAAACCACCTAAGCCACTGTAGGAATTAGCCTAGTTTGTCGTCGCAAGCTTGGCGCAAGCTTTTGCGAAACATCCTGACTACTTCGCCATGACGCCTCCTGCGCAATCGCGATCGCGCACTGAACGGCATCACCCTGCAGCCAAACGGGATTCATCAGCGAAGTGTTGGTATGCACCCTGGATGCGGCATCGCCGCCGCGCCCGACTGTCTCTCCGGACAGCGTCCCCACACTTCAGGAGAGTGCCATGCGAATCACCACCCTCACCCGCAAGACCCTCGCCGCCGGCCTGGCCATGTGCCTCGCCGCCATGCCATTCGCGCAGCTCGCGGCGCAGGACGCCGGCGCTATGCAGAAATCCGCAGCGGAACAGCAGACCGTGCCCGGCAAGGCCGCCGATGCCTGGATCACCACCAAAGTGAAATCCGAGCTGGCCACCACCAAGGGCATCAAGAGTAATGACCTTTCCGTCACCACGACCGACGGCGCCGTGAGCGTCACCGGCACCGCCAATAGCGCCATGGAAAAAGCCAAGATCGAACAGGTCGCCAAGGCCGTGAAAGGCGTGAAAAGCGTCGATACCGGCGGCGTTATCGTCAGCGATGCTGTGAAGTAAGCACTGTCATCGCTTCACCCAAAAAGAAAGGAGCCTGCGGGCTCCTTTCTTTCGTCCAGGAAAACCGGCCCGATCAGCGCTGCAGCAGACCGCCGCCGAAATTCTGCGAGTCGCGGGTCTCTTCCAGCTCCACGCCATCCAGGCCCTGCGATAGCGTGTGCGCGTCGCCGCCCTGCGCCAGCTTGATGCGCAGGCGCACTTCGTTGGAGCTGTCGGCGTGGCGCAGTGCGTCTTCGTACGAGATCTCGCCAGCGTGATAGAGCTCGACCAGACTCTGGTCGAAAGTTTTCATGCCGAGGTTGGTGGATTCCTTCATCACTTCCTTGAGCTTGTGGATCTCGCCCTGGCGGATGTAGTCCTGCACCAGCGGCGTACCCAGCAACACCTCGACCGCCACACGACGCGCCTTGCCATCCGGCGTGGGAATGAGCTGCTGGGCGACCACGCCCTTGAGGTTCAGCGACAAGTCCATGAACAGCTGTTGGCGACGATCTTCGGGGAAGAAATGCAGAATGCGGTCCATTGCCTGGTTGGCGTTGTTCGCATGCAGCGTGCACAAGCACAGGTGACCGGTTTCGGAGAAGTTGATGGCGTGTTCCATCGTCTCGCGCGTACGCACCTCGCCGATCATGATCACGTCGGGCGCCTGGCGCAGCGTGTTCTTCAGCGCGTTCTCCCAGCTGTCGGTGTCGATGCCGAGTTCGCGCTGGGTGATGATGCAGCCTTCGTGCTTGTGCACGTATTCGATCGGGTCTTCGATGGTGATGATGTGGCCGGTCGAGTTGGCGTTGCGATAGCCGATCATCGATGCCAGCGAAGTGGACTTACCGGTACCGGTACCGCCGACGAAGATGATGATGCCGCGCTTGGTCATCGCCAGCTGCTTGATCACCGGCGGCAGGCTCAGCTCTTCGATGGTCGGAATCTTCGACTCAATCCGGCGCAGCACCATGCCCACGCAGTTGCGCTGGTAGAAGCACGACACACGGAAGCGGCCCACGCCCTGCGCCGAAATGGCGAACTGGCATTCGTGGGTTTTCTCGAACTCCTCGCGCTGCGAGGGCGTCATCACGTTGAGTACCATGTCGCGCGACTGCTGCGCGGAGAGCGGGCTCTGCGTGATTGGCACGATGCGTCCCTGCACCTTCATCGAAGGCGCGACACCGGCCGTGATGAACAGGTCCGATGCCTTCTTGTGCACCATCAGTTTCAGGAACGAGGTGAAATCGAAATCACTCATGGCACCGACCCTCTGGATTCAACACGAACAACCACCGCTTATTTGAAGACGTCCTTGTTCTTGGCGTAGCTCGCCGCCTGCTGGCGGGTTACCAGGCCACGCTTCACCAGATCCTGCAGGTTCTGGTCGAGCGTCTGCATACCGTACTGCTGACCGGTCTGGATCGACGAATACATCTGCGCCACCTTGTCCTCGCGGATCAGGTTACGGATCGCCGGGATACCGACCATGATCTCGTGCGCGGCCATACGGCCGCCGCCCACCTTCTTCAGCAGCGACTGCGAAATCACCGCGCGCAGCGATTCGGACAACATCGAGCGCACCATCGGTTTCTCACCCGAGGGGAACACGTCGATGATACGGTCGATGGTCTTGGCGGCCGAACTGGTATGCAGGGTGCCGAAGACCAAGTGGCCGGTTTCCGCGGCGGTCAGCGCCAGGCGAATGGTTTCCAGGTCGCGCAACTCACCCACCAGGATGAAGTCCGGATCTTCACGCAGCGCGGAACGCAAGGCCTCGTTGAAGCCGTGGGTGTCGCGATGCACTTCGCGCTGGTTGACCAGGCACTTCTGCGAGGTATGCACGAATTCGATCGGGTCCTCGATGGTGAGGAGGTGACCATATTCGTTCTTGTTGATGTGATCGACCATCGCCGCCAGCGTGGTCGACTTGCCTGAACCGGTAGGGCCGGTGACCAGGATCAGGCCCTGCGGCTGTTCGATCAGCTCGCGGAAGATGCGCGGCGCGCCCAGGTCTTCCAGCGTCAGTACTTCGGACGGAATGGTACGGAACACCGCGCCGGCGCCACGGTTCTGGTTGAACGCGTTGACGCGGAAACGGGCGAGGCCGGGAATCTCGAACGAGAAGTCGACCTCGAGGAATTCTTCATAGTCGCGGCGCTGCTTGTCCGACATGATGTCGTAGATCAGCGAATGGACCTGCTTGTGCTCCAGCGCGGGGATGTTGATGCGGCGCACGTCGCCGTCCACGCGGATCATCGGCGGCAAGCCCGCGGACAGGTGCAAGTCCGAGGCTTTGTTCTTCACCGAGAAGGCAAGCAGTTCGGCGATATCCATCAGGTTCCCCTTCAACCGATCATCAGAATGGCACGGTGCGGTCGCCGCTTCGGTGAGGGTGGGCGCAGACGGCGCTATGCAGCGCCCGGATGCGGCCCGAACAGTGAAAAACCCCGATTCCCCTTGCAGCGCGCCGATACTACTCGCGGCGAGGGCGGCGGGACCAGTCTTTCGTCTGGGGTATCGCTGAAAGTGATGACGGGGTTGCAGAAGTGTGGGGGTGCGCACGGCGTGCGCTTTTTTCCCCTCTCCCTCTGGCGACTCGAAGGCAGTCCCTGTGGGAGAGCCGGGCCGGGGGTGCGGGCTCGGCCCTTGCGATTCACCCGCCTATTTCGTCATACCGGCGTAGGCCGGAGGCGCTTCACAACAGCGAAGCTGGTCATCCAGTAGTGGTGCGCTTCGGTTTTAACGGCTGCGTGCCCTGGCTCGCCTGCCGCGGGCTTCCGAACCGCTGCCGCGGTCCGGGTCACTTTCTCTTTGCTGGCCCACGCACCCGCAGGAGCGGGTGCGAACAGCGCAGCTGGCCCGAAGGGCGGAGGGCATGGATGCCCGGAGTCAAGAGAAAGTAATCAAAGAGAAATGGCCCAAGAGCAGGCGGTGGGCTTCGTAGCTCCGCCTTGTCCAGTGTCAGACCTCGGGATGCTGTTGTTCACCACTTGATTGCCGCGCCTCGCTCTTGCTCCCTCCCCTGCTCGTAGGGGAGGGTTGGGGTGGGGTGAGTACTTGAGAAAGCGCCCCAGCCCCACCCTCTGCTCCGCCTTCACCTCCCTCTCCGGTAAGGTATGGATCTGATTTCGCGAGGAACCCGCATGACACGTATCGCTTTTATCGGTGGCGGCAATATGGCGCGCAGTTTGATCGGCGGCTTGTTGAAGACCGGTATCTCGGCGTCCGCCATGACGGTGGCGGAGCCGCGCGCGGAGGCGCGGCAGGAGCTGGGGCGGGATTTCGGGGTGGCTTGTTTCGCGGAGAGCCGGCTGGCGGCAGCGGAAGCGCAGGTGCTGGTGTTGGCGGTGAAGCCGCAGATCATGCCGGCGTTGCAGGGTGAGTTGCGCGATACCTTGCAGCGCAATCGCCCGATGTTGATTTCGATTGCCGCGGGTGTGCGCGTGGATCAGCTGGAGCGCTGGTTCGGTGGGTTGCTGCCGATCGTGCGCTGCATGCCCAACACCCCTGCCTTGATCGGCGCCGGCGCTACGGGCCTGTATGCGAATGCGCGCGTGAGTCCTCCGCAACGGGCGCAAGCGCAGCACATCCTGGATGCGGTGGGACTGACGCAGTGGATCAACGATGAAGCCTTGATGGATACGGTGACGGCGGTCTCCGGTTCGGGGCCGGCGTACTTCTTTGCCGTGGTGGAGGCGCTGGAGGATGCCGCCGTGGCGCAAGGCATGCCACGCGAGACGGCGCGCGCGCTGGCCGCGCAGACCTGCCTGGGTGCCGGTCGCATGCTGACGGAAAGCGGTGAGGATCCCGGTGAACTGCGCCGGCGCGTCACCTCGCCCAACGGCACCACACAGGCGGCGCTGGAAAGCTTTGCCGCCGACGGCCTGCCGCGCATCGTCTCCCGCGCCGTTGCCGCGGCCACTCAACGCGGCGTCGACATGGCCGCCGCTCTGGATAACGCCTCGTGACTTACTTGCTCGACGCTTTCTCATTCCTGATCGACCTGCTCTTCGATGCCGTGGCGACGCTGTTCGTGCTGCGTCTATTGGCCGAGGCTTGCCGCGTCGACTTCAACAATCCGCTCAGCCAGTTCGTCTACCGCTATACGAATCCGGTACTGGCGCCGATCAGGAAGCTGTTGCCCAACTGGCGACGGATCAATCTGGCAGCGCTGCTGGTAGCGTGGCTGCTGATGCTGATCAAGCGCGGGTTGCAGTTTGCGCTGCTTGGGATCGCGCCCGGCATCGGCGGCTTGCTGCTGCTTTCGCTGGCCGACCTGATCGACTTCGTGCTGGTGTTCTATCTGGTGCTGATCTTTGTGTGGTCACTGATGAGTCTGTTCCAGACCGATCGCCAGCATCCGGTATTGCGCCTGATCGGCAGCCTGGTGAATCCCCTGCTGCGTCCGCTGCGCGGCAAGCTGGTGGTGGGGATGCTGGATTTCTCGCCGTGGGTGGTGATGATCGCGCTGGTGCTCGCACGCATCCTGCTAGTCGCGCCACTGGCCAACCTGGGCACCACGATGGCATTGGGCGGCTGAGTCGGGGGAAAGGAAAATGGCGATGCCTATTCGACTGTTCCTTGCCCTGCTCGCCTTCCCGATCATGCTGTCCGCCGCGCCCATCGACCCGCCACAAGTAACGCTGCAGGGCACGATCCACACGGGGCAAGGCGACCGTCCGGCGCAGCTCAAACTGATCTGCACGCAGGGCAATGGCGGCGCACTCACCTTGCAACTGTGGCTGCCCGGCGAGCGGCTGGCTGACTTCGATCTCGATGCCTATGAGGGCCCCGGCGCGCCAGCCGCGCAACGCGCATCGGCGCATTTGCGCATGGGAGACCGACAACTCCCCGTGGCCAAAGTCGGTGGCTGGTACACCAGTGAAGTGGCCGATGCACCGCTGTCCTTCGTGTTCGGTCTTTCCAGCCTCGCGGCCCGGACCGGAACCGCGGCAAGCGCAGCACAGGCCCTGGGCAAGAATGGCGCGACGCTTCAATGGACCCAGGACAATCCGAAGTCCGGTGGCCAGCCATTGAGCGCGAGCTTCAGCCCTTCCGCTGCCGAAAGCGCGCAGATCGCACGCATCACCGCGCCCTGCTTACCTCACCGCTGAAGACAGACTCTCTGTAGGAGCGCACCCTGTGCGCGACAAACCGACAGGACAGTCCGTTTGCACGGCGAAGCCGCCCTAAGGGCGAGGGCCGTGGATGGCCCGAGTGAAACGGCCCCATGGGCCGCGTTCTTCGAAGGCGCCCTGCTAACGCAGGGCTTTCGCGCACAGGGTGCGCTCCTACGCCTGCCGCGCGGCCCAGGCAGCAATGTGTCCATGGATGGCATCGAGCCCGTCGAACAACGCCGCCGGACCGGGCTGCAGGATGAGGGGCGACTTGATCTCGTAAAGGTCGCCGTTGCGCACGGCGGGAATCGCTTCCCAACCCGGCCGCGCCGCGACCCGCTCCGGGCGGAAGCGCTTACCGCACCAGGAACCGAAGATGATGTCGGGCGCCTGCCGCACCACCTCTCCAGTGTCTTCGAGGATACGGTGCTTGGCCAATGACTCGCCGGCCTGGTGTGGAAACACGTCATCGCCGCCGGCGATGCGTACCAGCTCCGCCACCCAGCGGATACCGGTGATCAGCGGCTCGTCCCATTCCTCGAAATACACCTTGGGACGTTGCGGCAGCTCTGCCGCCGCGGCGTGGATCGCTTCGATATGCTGCTCGGCCTTGCGCGCATACGCCTCGGCCTTCTCCGCTACGCCGACCATGGCGCCAAGCCGGCGGATGTAGGCGAGGATGCCATCCACGCTGCGATGGTTACTGATCCACACCTCTACCCCGGCCTTGATCAGCTCGCGCGCAATGTCGGCCTGGATGTCCGAGAAGCCGATGACCAGATCGGGTTCCAGTTTCAGGATGTCGTCGATCTTGGCGCTGGTGAAGGCCGAGACCTTCGGCTTCTCCTTGCGCGCTCGCGCTGGCCGCACCGTGAAGCCGGAGATGCCGACGATGCGGTGCTCCTCACCGAGCGCGTACAGCACTTCGGTGGGCTCTTCGGTGAGGCAGACGATGCGTTGCGGGAAGTGATCGGCCATTACGCGAGAAACGAGTGGAGAGGAGTAAGTAACGAGTATGGCGCGCTCCGCCGCTCTTTTCTCACTTCTATCTGTTCTCGACTCGCCTTCAGTGCCCCAGCACCGTCACGGTGACCTTGCGCTGGTGAGGGTCAATGCGGTGCTCCCACAGATAAAGCCCCTGCCACGTACCGAGCTGCAATTTGCCGCCGTGCACCGGCACGGTGAGGCTGACGCCGGTGAGGATGGAGCGCACGTGGGCCGGCATGTCGTCCGGCCCTTCGGCATCGTGCTGGAAGATGCTGTCGCCATCGGGCACGGCGCGGGTGAGCCAGCGCTCCAGATCCGCGCGCACCGCGGGATCGGCGTTCTCGCTGATCAGCAGCGAGCAACTGGTGTGCGCAGTGAACACCTGGGCGATACCGGTCTGCACGCCGCTGGCCGAGACGATCTCGCCCACCTTGTCGCTGATCTCGCTGAAGCCGCGACCGCGCGTATGCACGGTAAAGCCAGTTTGCGCGACATGCTGGGCAGGCGTGGCTCGGCTCATGGCTAGGGACCCTCTGGTCTATTCCGCGTAGGCGGCATGATATCCAGAAAGCGCGCGGCGGGCGCCGCGTGGCGCAGCGCCTGACTGGCCGTCAGGTCCAGCCGCGCGGCGCCCGCCGCGCGCTTTCTGGATATCACCCCGGCATCTATAAATAAAAGGTAGGGGCCGTTGCTGTTTGCGCGCAGCTCACCGCCGCGCTGTCTAGACAGACGTCCAGTCTGCCGTCGCCAGCGCAACAGCGATCTGCTGGCAAACAGCAACGGTGACGCCTGCGTGGAATAGACCAGAGGGTCCCTGGCTTCCTCAGGGGTAGAGCATCCGGCTGGTCCAGGTCTGGCCGTGGCGGCTCCAGCGCATCCGCTCATGCAGGCGGAACTCGGCGCCGTACCAGAACTCCACCATGTCCGGCTCCACCACATAACCGCCCCAATGTGGCGGGCGCGTGACGTCGCGGCCTTCAAATTCGTGTTCGTAGCGCGCCACGCGCTGCTCGAAGGTCTCGCGGTCCGGCAGGGTCTGGGATTGCAGCGAGGCCCAGGCGCCAATCTGGCTCAGGCGCGGACGACTGGCGAAGTAGGCATCGGACTCTTCGTCCCGAAGCTTGCGCGCCACGCCTTCCACTCGCACCTGCACGCCTTCGCGCAAGGTTTTCCAGTGGAAGCACAGCGCCACCTGGGCATGCGCCTCCACTTGCGTGGCTTTGTCGCTCTGGTAGTTGGTGTAGAAGCGGAAGCCGCGCTCGTCGGCCCCCTTCAACAACACGATGCGAGAGCTCACCCGGCCGGCGCTGTCGACGGTGGAGAGGCTCATGGCGGTGGGATCGGGATCGCCGCCTGCACGGGCGTCGTCCAGCAGTTGCAGGAAGGTGTCGAGGATCTCAGGTTTCAGCATAGGTCTTGAATCGTGGCCGCCGCGCGCCATCATGCACGGATGGTTAACGATGCTAGCACGCAGAATTCGACCCTGGCGGGCCACTTGCTCGATCAGTACGCAGGGCGCATCGCCCGCTCCAAGCGCCCCTACCTGCTCGGCTTGTCCGGACTGCAGGGCAGCGGCAAGAGCACCCTGGCGCGGGAAATGAAGGCCCAGGCCGAGGCACGCGGCTGGCCGACCGAAGTGCTATCGCTGGATGATTTCTATTACAGCCGCAGCGAACGTGACGTGCTGGCCCACCAGATTCACCCGCTGTTGCGCACCCGCGGCGTGCCCGGCACCCATGAAATCGAACTGCTGATGTCGGTGCTGGCCGCCCTGCCCCAGGCATCCGAAAAACTGCCGGTACCGTATCCGCGTTTCGACAAGGGCCGCGATACGCGCGTGCCGCCCTCGCGCTGGCCCAAGGTCGCACGGCCGCCGAAGCTGGTGATTCTGGAAGGCTGGGCGCTGGGTATCCGTCCGCAATTGCAGGCCGCACTGGAAGAGCCGGTCAACGACCTTGAGCGCACCGAAGATCCCGACGGCATCTGGCGCCACTGGGTCAACAAGCAGTTGCGCGCCTATCAGCCACTATGGCGCAAGCTCGATGCCTTGATCGTGCTGCAGGCACCGAACTGGGACGTGATCCGCCAGTGGCGCAGCCAACAGGAAGAAGCGTTGCTCGCGAAGCACGCACCGCTGGCGATGGATGCCGAGGCGATGGTGCGGTTTCTCGCTCATTACGAACGCCTAAGCCGGCACGCCCTCGCCACGCTGCCCGCGTTGGCGGACAGTTGCGTGGAATACGACACGCAACGCCACGTCACCGGCCTCAGCCATTTCTAGAACGCCCCCGTAGGAGCGCACCCTGTGCGCGAAAAACCTACGGAGCGTGATGGCCATATGGGGTCGCCCACAGAGCCTGCCCCGGACCCGATCCGGGGGTGGGCTCCTACAGAGTCCGTGATGCACCGTGCCGGCCTGGCGGGCACCGGCACGACGCCTCGATGCCCGCCGCTACTCGATGACGAAGTTGATGCGCATATTGACGCGCCATTCGGTCACGGCGCCCTTGTCGTCGGTGAGCACCTTGATGTCGTTCACCCACGCACCTTTGATGTGCTTCACCGTCTTGGCCGTCTTCTTCAACCCTTCCTTCACGGCGTCCTCCAGACCTTTGGTGGACGAGGAACTGATCTCGATGATCTTGGCTACCGACATGGCATGACCTCCGGCAAGCCGCGCATGCGGCGCGGCGACGCTCCCCCGAACGGCCAGTCTGTTGCGCGGAGGTGCCGGCGGCAAGCCGCAGCGCGGCAACGTCAAGGCGGCGTCAAGAGATTCAGCCCGCCGGCTCCACCAGCACTGCGGTGCCATAGGCAAGCACTTCGGTCACACCTTCGGCTACGTCGTTGGCGTCATAGCGCATCGCGATCACCGCGTTGGCACCATGCTCGGCGGCGTGCTGGAGCATCAGTTCGAAGGCCTCCTCGCGCGCCTTCTCGCACAGTTCGGTATAGATCGAGATATTGCCGCCCACCAGGGTCTGCAACGCTGCGCCGAGATTGCCGATCACACTGCGCGAACGCACGGTGATGCCACGCACGATGCCCAGCGGGCGGATGATGCGGTAGCCGGGGATTTCGTTGCTGGTGCTGACGAAGGCGGGCTGGATGCGGGTGGGCATGATGGGCTCCTTGGGTTGGGTGGCGGGATCGTCCCATAGCGGGGAGGTGGTGGCATCTGTCGCTAGTCGTGGTGCGCACTGCACCCTCTCCTCTCGGGAGAGGGTTCGTTCTCACGACGTCGTTTCTACTTCGTCATTCCGGCGTAGGCCGGAGGCGCTTCACAACAGCGAAGCTGGTCATCCAGTGGCGTTATCGCTCGGTTGTCGCGTCTGCGTGCCTTGGCCGCTTATGCAGCGGGCATTTCGGACGCCTGCCGGCGCCCGAGTTACTTTCTCTTTGCTGGCCCAAAGAGAAAGTAACCAAAGAGAAATGGCCTCAGAGCAGGCGGTGGGCTCCGTAGCTCCGCCTTTTCCAGTGTCAAACGTCGGGATGATTTTCTTCGGCTCCGGCCTTCGCATGCGCCCAACGCTTTGCCTCGCAGTGCAGCCAGGTTGTTACAGCAGTGCAGCGTAACCATCGCGCGCATCGGGCCAGTGCCATTTGAAGCCGCTGGCCCGAAGGCGCGCGTTGCTCAGGCGCTTGCTGCCGATGCCTGCGGGAGCTGGGCCTTCGGTGGGTGGTGGTGCACCGGCAAGCATGGCTAGGTGGTCGTAGAGAACATGCATCGGCAAGGGTGTGTCGTCGACGCCGATGTATAGCGATTGCAGCTTTGTCTGCGCCAACAGGTATGCGATGGCCGATGCGGCATCGTCGATATGGATGCGGTTGGACCAATGCGGCGTGGTGCGTGGCGCATGTGCTAGACCGGCGCGCAAGCGGTCGATCAGTTGGAGACGGCCGGGGCCGTATAGGCCGGCAAGTCGCAGCGATGTGGATGGCACTGTTTGCTCATGGAGCCAGCGCTCCGCGTCGAGCAATACCCGACCGTTGAAGCCCGGTGGATCGGTTGGTGTGTCTTCGTCGACCCAGGCATCGCCGTGTTCGCCGTAGACGGCGCTGGAGGAGACGAACAACACTCGCTTCAATGCATCACCGTGGGCGGCTTCCATCAGATGCCGCAGCCCATCGCCGAACACCGCGCGATAGGCGGTTTCGTCGCGCGCATCGGGTGTCGGTGAGTACACGAGCTGCGTGATCCCGAGCGGCAGATCACGCAGCGTTGCTGGCTGGGTCAGGTCGCCAGCCAGCCAGTGGATACCGCGGCCTTCATCGCCGGGTGGGTGCCTTCGCAAGGCCCACACTTCATCGCCACGCGCCAACAAACGCTCCGCCACGCGCTGACCCAGATCGCCACATCCCGCGAGCAATACCCGTTCGGTCATGTCGGCCCTGCTGTTAAAGTCGGCATATGAATCCTTCGTGCAACCTGTTCATCGTCGGCCCGACCGGCGCCGGCAAGACGTCGATCGGTCGACGCCTTGCCGCGCATTATGGGCTGCCTTTTGTCGATCTCGACCAGGAAATCGAACAGCATTGCGGAGCCAGCGTGAGCACGGTGTTCGAACTGGAGGGCGAGGCCGGGTTCCGCCGCCGCGAAAGCGCGCTGCTGGAAGAATGCAGCGGGCGCCAGGGGGTGGTGCTTGCCACCGGTGCCGGCGCGGTGCTTGATCCAGCTAACCGACATCGGTTGATGGAGCGCGGTTATGTGCTGTGGCTGCAGGCCACGGTGGAGCAGCAGCTCGACCGCCTTGCGCGCGACCGCAGCCGTCCGCTGCTGGCCGGCGAGGATCGCCGCGCCAAGCTGGAGGCCATGGCGCTCGCGCGCACACCGATCTACCAAGACATCGCCGACCTGATCATTCCCGGCGAATACGAACTCATCCACGAGGCCAGCGAACACAGCATCGCCCTGATCGATGCGCACTGGCAGCGCCAACACGCCGCATGACCATGACTGACACCTCAAACTTCCGCCATATCGACGTCGCCCTCGGCGAACGCAGCTACCCCGTCTGGATCGGCCAGGGGTTGCTCGACGATCACGCCCGCTGGCGCAGTGCCCTGCGCGGCAAGCATGTACTGGTGATCAGCAACACCACCGTGGCGCCGCTGTATTTGGACCGCGTGGCGAAAGGGCTGGATGGCCTGCGCTGGTCGTCGTTCCTGCTCGACGATGGCGAAGCGCACAAGACCTTCGCCAACGTCGGCCTCGCGCTCGACGCACTTGCCTTGCTGGGTGCCACACGCGATGCCTGTGTGATCGCACTGGGCGGCGGCGTAGTAGGCGATCTCGCGGGCTTCAGCGCGGCGTGCTGGATGCGCGGCATCGACTTCATCCAGATGCCGACCACCTTGTTGGCGATGGTCGATTCCTCCGTCGGCGGCAAGACCGGCGTGAACCTGCCGGCGGGCAAGAACCTGGTCGGCGCCTTCCATCAACCGCGTGCGGTAGTGGCCGATATCGATACCCTCGCAAGCTTGCCCGACCGCGAATACCGCGCCGGCCTGGCCGAAGTGGTGAAAGGCGCGGCTATCGGCGACCTGCCCTTCTTCGAGTGGCTGGAACAAAACGCCGAGGCGCTCGCCGCGCGCGAGAAAGCCCCCTTGATCGAAGCCATCGCGCGCAAGGTGCGCTACAAGGCCGGCGTGGTCGCCCGCGATGAAACCGAGCAGGGAGAACGCGCCCTCCTCAACCTTGGCCATACCTTCGGCCACGCGCTGGAAACGGCCGGCAAATACACCACCTTGTTGCATGGCGAAGGCGTGGCGGTGGGCATGGTGCTGGCGGCGCAATTGTCGGAACGGCTGGGCATGAGCCAGGCGGCCGATACCACGCGCCTCCACCGGCTGCTGACCACACTGGGCCTGCCCACGGCGATTCCGCCGGGCATGGACCCGGAGCAGCTCCTGGCCTTGATGCGGCTGGACAAGAAGAACACCGCGGGCACCTTGCGACTGATTTTGTGGCAGGGCATCGGTAAAGCAGAAATTATTGGCGGCGTAAGCGACGAAGCTGTTCTCGCAACGATCAAGGATGCCTTGACAACCTGATCATCGCCGGCACGGGAGCACCTGATGCATGAACTTCTCAGCTATGCGAGCGATGCCGTCAGATACGTACTGCGCGGCATATTCTGGGACGTCGTGCTGTTCCAATTGGGGCGTGCTGCGTTGCTGTTCTTCACGCTGGGCCGATATCCGCGAGGATCGAAGCTGGACGAGCACTCCGACCGGATCGCAGGAATGGGCTTATTCGTACTGGCACTAATCTGGGCGACCATCGCCCTCTATAACTATCGGCTCCCAGGTCTTCACTCCGCCTGACAGGAGAGGCCCAGCCGCCTGCGGCATCCCCACACTCGCTACAAACAGCCCGGCCTCCTAGAATGCATGGCCTGCGGCACGCCGTGCCGCACCTATCACACTGGCTTCCATGCGCCTCTACCTGCAAACCGCCCCCGCCACCAGCGAAGCGCCCCGCTACGTCCAGATCGTGCTGGAGCAGGACCTGCTCGGCGGCTGGACGCTGTATCGCGAATCCGGCGTGCAGGGCGGCAAGGCCACGCTCAAGCGCGAGCAGTTCCTGGAGCGCGACGATGCCATCGCCGCCTTCGAGAAAGCGCGCGATGCCCAGATCAAGCGCGGCTTCCGCGTGATGTTCAGCCAAGGCCTGGAAGGCCCTTACGGACGTTGAGATGAGTGACGTTTTGAAGAACGACCGCTTCCTGCGCGCGCTGCGCCGGGAGCCGACCGATACCACCCCGATCTGGGTCATGCGCCAGGCGGGCCGCTATCTGCCGGAGTACCGCGCCACCCGCGCGCGCGCTGGCAGCTTCATGGCGCTGGCGCAGAATCCGGAACTGGCTTGCGAAGTCACGCTGCAGCCGCTGGAACGCTTCGACCTCGACGCCGCCATCCTGTTCTCCGACATCCTCACCATCCCAGACGCCATGGGCCTCGGCCTCAGCTTCGCCCATGGCGAGGGCCCGCAGTTCGCGCATCCGGTACGCAACCAGGCCGATATCGACAAGCTCGGCGTGCCCGATATGGAAGACGAGCTGCGTTACGTGATGGACGCGGTGCGCCTGATCCGCCAGGAGCTGCACGGCCGCGTGCCGTTGATCGGCTTCTCCGGCAGCCCGTGGACGCTGGCCTGCTACATGGTGGAAGGCCAGGGCTCGCGCGATTTCGCCACGCTGAAGGCCATGTGCTGGAACGCGCCAAAACTCGCCCACCAATTGCTCGACACGCTGGCGCAGTCCGTGACCGCCTACCTCATCGCCCAGGCCGCCGCCGGCGCCCAGGCGCTGATGGTGTTCGACACCTGGGGTGGGCTGCTGGGCCCGGCGGCATTCCATGAGTTTTCCCTGCGCTACATGACTCAGGTCGTCGCCGCGCTGAAAGCCGATCCGCACGCCGGCGAACTGCCAGTGATCCTGTTCTCCAAAGGCGCCGGCCAGCATCTCGCCAGCATGGCCGACACCGGCTGCGCGGGCCTCGGCGTGGACTGGACCATCGACCTCGCCGATGCTCGCAAGGCCGTCGCCGGCCGTGTCGCCCTGCAAGGCAACCTCGATCCCGCCGTGCTGCGCTCCAACCCCGACACCATCCGCCGCGAAGCGCGTGCGGTGCTGGACAGCTACGGTGACCATCCCGGCCACGTTTTCAACCTCGGCCACGGCATCACGCCGGAGGTCGATCCGGAACACGTGAAGGTGCTGGTGGACGAAGTGCACGCCTACGGGCGCACTCTGCGCGGAAACTGAGAGCGACCGCCATGGCGTGGATGGTCACCAAATACCTGCTGACCGCCGCCGTCGTGGTGATCGTGTCCGAAGCGGCCAAGCGCAGCGACAAACTCGGCGGCTTTATCGCCGCGCTGCCGATGGTCACCGTGCTGGCGTTGATCTGGCTGTACGTGGAACGTCAGCCGCAGGAGAAAATCGCCAATCATGCGTGGTACACGTTCTGGTACGTGGTACCGACGCTGCCGATGTTCCTCGCTTTTCCGGTGTTGCTGCCACGCATCGGTTTCTGGCCGACGCTGCTTGCCTGCGTCATCATCACGGTGCTCTGTTTTGGTTTGTTCGCCCTGCTGATGAAACGCTTCGGGATCGAACTGCTGCCCTAGGGCCTGTTCACGCTATCGAGGTATGACCATGCGCCACAACCGCTCCATACCTGCAAGTACGATCATCCCGGTCCTTGGCTACGCTGATGTAGCGCAGGCGGCCGAATGGCTGTGCAAAGCCTTCGGCTTCCGCGAACGACTGCGCATCGGCGATCACCGCATCCAGCTGCTCTGCGGTGACGGCGCCATCGTGGTCACCAACGCCGGCCCCGAGCATTCCGCGCCGCCGACGTATTCGGTGATGGTCCGCATCACCGACGCCGATGCGCATTTCGCGCAAGCCCAGGCCGCAGGCGCCAGAGTCCTCGGACCGGCGGTGAGCCATCCCTATGGCGAGCGACAGTATTCGGCCGTCGATCCCGGCGGGCACGTCTGGACCTTCTCCGAAAGCATCGAGGACGTCGACCCTGCGAGCTGGGGCGGCGAGTGGGTGACGCCCGACTAGGATGCTCGCTGGACAAGGCCTGCGCGTGCCCGCCCAGACGGCAGCACGCCCGGCCGGCTGAGGGCGTAGCCGTCTCACAGATGCATTTGAGGCCTCCCGCCCCCCTCTTTCCCGTCCAGGCCCGGCCGACCGGCTTTTTGGCAGCCTTCGGTCCCGCCCCGTACAATCGACCTCTTTGAATGCCCACCCGCGCCCGATTCATGGCGCGCAATGACGAGCCCCCGATGGACAAGAGTTTCGAGCCCCAACAGATCGAGTCGAAGTGGTATGCGCGCTGGGAAGCCAGCGGCGACTTTCAGCCGTCGGGGCATGGCGAGCCTTACTGCATCCTGCTGCCGCCGCCGAACGTCACTGGCACCCTGCACATGGGCCACGCGTTCCAGCAGACCGTGATGGATATGCTGATCCGTTACCAGCGCATGCGCGGTATGAACACGCTGTGGCAGGTGGGCACCGACCACGCCGGCATCGCCACGCAGAAGATCGTGGAGAACCAGCTCGCCGCCGCCGGCCAGACCCGTCACGACCTGGGCCGCGAAGCCTTCGTCGAGCGCGTGTGGCAGTGGAAGGAGGAATCCGGCTCCACCATCACCAACCAGATGCGCCGCCTCGGCGTCGCCGCCGACTGGTCGCGCGAGCGCTTCACCATGGACGAGGGTCTCTCGCTCGCGGTGCGCAAGGTGTTTGTGGAGTGGTACCGCGCCGGCCTGATCTATCGCGGCAATCGCCTGGTGAACTGGGATCCGGTGCTGGGTACGGCCGTCTCCGATCTCGAAGTGAACAACGTCGAGCGCGATGGCCACATGTGGTCGATCCGCTATCCGGTCACCGGCAGCGATGAAAGCGTGGTGGTCGCCACCACGCGTCCGGAAACCATGCTGGGCGACGTCGCCGTCGCCGTGCATCCCGACGACGAGCGCTACCAGCACCTGATCGGCAAGATGCTCACGCTGCCGCTGAGCAACCGCCAGATTCCGGTGATCGCCGACGACTACGTCGACAAGGATTTCGGCACCGGCTGCGTGAAGATCACGCCTGCGCACGACTTCAACGACTACGCCATCGGCCAGCGCCATGGCCTGACGCCGATCGAGATCTTCACGCTTGAGGCCAAGGTCAACGGCAACGCGCCGGCGAAGTACCAGGGCATGGACCGCTACGAGGCGCGCAAAGTGGTGCTCGCCGATCTCGAAGCGCAAGGCCTGCTGGTCGAAACCAAGCCGCACAAACTGCAGGTGCCGGTGAGCCAGCGCTCGGATGCGGTGATCGAGCCGATGCTGACCGACCAGTGGTTCATCGATCTGACTTCGGACGTCCAAAAGGATGGCCGCCCCGGTGGCCGCAAAGCCATCACCGAACCCGCGCTCGACGCTGTGCGCTCGGGCGAGGTCAAGTTCGTGCCGGAAAACTGGAGTACCACCTACACGCAATGGCTCGACAACATCCAGGACTGGTGCATCAGCCGCCAGCTGTGGTGGGGCCATCGCATTCCGGCGTGGTACGACGAGGCCGGCAACATCTTCGTCGGCGACGACGAAGCCGATGCGCGCAAGCACGCCACCATCGCGCCGGTCGGCGCGCTGAAGCAGGATGACGACGTGCTCGACACCTGGTTCAGCTCGGCGCTGTGGCCGTTCTCCACGCTCGGCTGGCCGGCCAACGGCCCGGTGAAGAACGAGCGCGGCGAGATCGTCGCCAACTGGGAAACCGACAAGATCTTCCTGCCCAGCGCCGTGCTGGTCACCGGCTTCGACATCATCTTCTTCTGGGTCGCGCGCATGGTGATGGCGACCAAGTACTTCACCGGCAAGGTGCCGTTCCGCGAGGTCTACATCAACGCCATCGTGCGCGATGCGGAAGGCCAGAAGATGTCCAAGTCCAAGGGCAATACCCTGGACCCGCTGGACCTCATCGACGGGATCGAACTGGAGCCGCTGGTGGAGAAGTCCACCAAGTCGCTGCTGATTCCGCAGGTGCGCGAGAAAGTCGAAAAACGCATCCGCAAGGACTATCCGGTTGGCATCCCCGCCATCGGTACCGACGCGCTGCGCTTCACCTTCGCCGCGCTCGCGAGCTATAGCCGCACCATCAACTTCGACATCAAGCGTGCCGAAGGCTACAAGGCGTTCTGCAACAAGCTGTGGAACGCGGCGCGCTTCGTGCTGATGAACTTGCCCGAAGGCGAGCTGCCACCTGCTCCCGCTGCGCCAGCAACCGAAGCGGAACGCTGGATCCTCACTCACCTCAAGCAGACACTGGTGGAGGTGGAGCAGCATTTCGTCACCTATCGCTTCGACCTGCTCGCGCAGGCGCTGTACGAGTTCACCTGGAACGAGTTCTGCGACTGGTTCCTCGAACTGTCGAAGCCTGCGTTGAATGGCGATGATGCCGTCGCCGCCGCATCGACCCGCCACACCTTGCTGGTCGTGCTCGAAACCGTGTTGCGCACACTGCACCCCATCGTGCCCTTCATCACCGAAGAAATCTGGCAGCCGGTTGCGCCGAAACTCGGCATCAAGGCCGAAGGCATCCTGCAGCGTCCGTGGCCGAAGGCCGACGAGATCCCCACCGACGAAGCCGCCACGGCCGAAATCGAGTGGTTCAAGAACGTGCTGAGCGGCATCCGCCGCATCCGCGCGGAAATGAACATCGCCCCCGGCAAAACCATCCCGCTGCTGCTTGCCGATGGCGACGCCACCGACCGCTCGCGCGCCGCCAAATTCGCTGCGCAGATCAGCTTCCTCGCCCGCGTCGAAGCACCGCAATGGATCGCCTCCGGCGCCGATGAACCCGCCGCTGCCGCCGCCGTCGTCGGCTCCATGCGCGTGCTGATTCCGCTGGCCGGCCTGATCGACCTCAGCGCAGAGAAAACACGTCTCGCCAAAGAGATCGGCCGTATCGAAGGCGAAATCAAAAAGTGCGAAGGCAAACTCGGCAACGCCAACTTCGTCGCCAATGCCCCCGCTGAAGTCGTCGCGCAGGAACGCCAGCGCATCACCGACTGGGGCGTGCAGCTCAATGCACTGCGAGAGCAGGCGCAGAAGCTGGGTTAAGTGGATGGCGGGTTGATGTGTTTGCGCACATCAGCCCGTCCATAGCAACGATATCCCGAGCACCCGCCCCTCTCCCCAACCCTCTCCCCAGAGGGGAGAGGGAGCTGCTCTTTCTTTTTCTTTGAAAGGCGATGCGAAGCGAGCCCGTATCCGGGTCCCCTGTGGAGCGGTGAGGGTTGGACGATCAGGCCCCGAAGGGGGCGCAGGCAGGACGCCTGCGCCTTTTCGACACGACATGGATGTCGTGTCGAAAAGCCCGGCCAAGCCTCACGGACCCGCAGGCGAAGCCGGAGGGCGCGTAAGAGGGGTGCCCTCTCTTTTGGTTACTTTTCTCTGGGCAAGCAGAGAAAAGTAACTCGGCTCGCGGCAGCGAGACGAAACCCCGCCGCAGGCGGATCAGTGTGAGACAACGCGACAACCGAGCGACAACGCCACTGGATTCCGGCCTACGCCGGAATGACGAAGTAGAGACGGTATCGCAACGCCGAACCCTAACCCCTGCACTCTCCCAAAGGGAAAGACAGGAAAGCGCTAAGGCGCCACCAACTCCAACGCCATCACAATCGCATCCTCCCTACCCTGCCTGGCCGGATAGTAATTAGGCCGCCGCCCAATCTCCGCAAACCCCGCCGACTGATAAAGCGCCTGCGCCACCGGATTGGAAGGCCGCACCTCCAGAAACACCCGCTGCGCACCATTCCAGCGCGCCACATCCAGCAGACGCTTCAGCAAATGCCGCCCCAGGCCCAGCCCGCGATAGGCCTGCCCGATACAGAGATTGAGTACATGCGCTTCGCCGGCAGCCACGGACAGCACGCCGTAGCCGGCCATCTCACCTTCCACCCACAGCACCCAGCACGGATGCCCCGCTTTCAGGCAGTCGCTGAAGATGCCTTCGCTCCACGGGAAGTCGTAGGAAGCACCTTCCAGTGCCGCAATGCCGGGCAGGTCGTCCCGCCGCATCGCGCGGACTTCCGCATGGGGCCGGGCGACGGCGACCATCGGTTAAGCCCCGGATTGCGCCAGCGCGCGGCGCAGGTTGCGCAAGGCATGCCACAAGCGCCGCTTACCCGCAGCGGAGGCATGCACGCCGGCCGGCTCGTCGGCCAGCACGATATGCGCCTGATTGAGCGTGGCTGCCGGCAGCTCGCGGCCCAAGGCATGCGCCTGTGCCTCGCCGAAAACCAGATAAGCGCGCGCCACAGGCGCCGCGGACAACTGGCCGTCGCGCACTTCGATACGCGCAGCGCGTGCCAGCGCGGGGCCGAAAGCGTGCAAAGCGCGGCCCAACAGATCGAGCGCCTTGGTATCGCAACCGGCCGGCAGCAGCACGACGCAATCGCCTATCTGCACGTCAGGCACAGGTGTCGCCACCATGGGCGTGTCATCGGTACGCGCTGGCGCGGCACGTTGCACCCAAGGCATCACGCCGAGGGCGCGCAGCACCCGCGTGCGATGCAAAGGGCTGGCAGACAGGTGAGCCATTGCGCTCAAGCCGCTCCGCGGCGGCGGCGATGGGTGGCCCGGCCCCACAGGGTCATGGTGGGACCGGACAACAGATACAGCGTGAACACCACGAACAGTACGCGCGGCGGATCCACAAAGAACGGAATCAGGATCAGCAGACCCACGATGATCCACAGAAACGGCACGCGGTCGCGGTCGCCCATCGGCAGCGACTTGAAGCTGAAGTAGCGGAAGCGGCTGACCATCAACAGGCCCACGATCACCGCCATGAATGGGGTGAAAAAACACACCTCTTCGCCGACCACACCGAATTTGTCCATGCTCCACACGAAGGACATGCACACCGCCGCCGCAGCCGGACTGGCCAGTCCTTGGAAGTAGCGCTTGTCGATCACGCCGACCTGCGTGTTGAAACGCGCCAGGCGCAACGCCGCGCAGGCGGCATAGATGAAGGCGGCGGCCCAGCCGATCTTGCCCCACAGCGGACCGTACGCCTTCAGCGCCGACAGCGACCAGGTGTACATCACCAGCGAGGGCGCAAGGCCGAAGCTGACTAGATCGGACAGAGAGTCATACTGCACGCCAAATTCGCTCTGCGTGCCGGTGGCGCGCGCCACGCGGCCGTCCATACCGTCCAGCAGCGCCGCCACGAATACCGCGATGGCCGCGTCGCTATAGCTGCCGCCGATGCTCGCGATAATGGCGTAAAAGCCAGCGAACATGGCGCCGGTGGTGAACAGATTAGGCAGCAGGTAAATGCCCCGATGCCTCGGCGTACGGGCTGGTGTGCTCTCGCTCATGGATCAATCCGTGACGGAATGCGCGCAGTGTAAACCATCGCTTGAGTCCGGTCCGGCGGGGTGCTAACAAGGGCGCCACTTGCTTTCGAACCCTCCGGAGAAACCCATGCGTCGCCCGCTGACCGCTGTCGCCCTGCTGCTGCTTGCCCCCCTGGCCATGGCCCAGGCCTACAAGTGGACCGATGCGAGCGGCACCGTGCACTACGCCGACAGCCCGCCGCCGAAGGGCACGCAGTTCAAGCGCGTCACTACCACCGGTACGGTCGAATCGGCCGCCTCTCCGGCGGCTGCGGAAAAACCTTCCTCCGCAAGCACCTCCATGGAGCCGCCGCCGAAGCCGGTGGCCGACACCCCGGAAAACCGCACCAAACTCTGCACCACCCTGAAGAGCAACCTGGAGCTGTTGCGTAGCAAGCAGCCTGTGGTGACCCAGGAAGGCGGCCAACAGAAGCTGCTGGACGACAGCCAGCGCAAGCAGCAGCAGGCCACCGCCGAAGGCCAGTACAAGCAGTTCTGCCCTAACCAGTAAGCACCCTACGTAGGAGCCCACCCTGTGGGCGACCGGCGCCACGCCAGGTCGCTCTCAGAGTGGGCTCCTGCGCTTTTAGGGCGGAGACGGCACGAAGCCCCGCTATAATCGGCTTCTTTATCACGCCGGAATGCCCCCGCATGCGCCTCAGCCAGTTCCACTTGGCCACCGTCAAGGAAGTGCCCGCCGACGCCGAGATCGCCAGCCATCGCCTGATGCTGCGCACCGGCATGATCCGCAAGCTCGCCGCCGGCCTGTACACCTGGTCGCCGCTGGGCCTGCGCGTACTGCGCAAGGTGGAAAAAGTGGTGCGCGAGGAAATGGACCGCGCCGGCGCCGTCGAAATGCTGATGCCGACCATCCAGCCTAAGGAGCTGTGGGAAGAAAGCGCCCGCTGGGCGAAGTTCGGTCCCCAGCTGCTGAAGATCAAGGATCGCAAGGAGCAGGAGTTCTGCTACGCGCCCACCGCCGAGGAAGTGGTCACCGACTTCGCGCGCAATGAGCTGAAGAGCTACAAGCAGCTGCCGGTCAACTTCTATCAGATCCAGACCAAGTTCCGTGACGAGATCCGTCCGCGCTTCGGCGTGATGCGTGCGCGCGAGTTCCTGATGAAGGACGCCTACTCCTTCCATCTCACCCAGGAATCGCTGCAGGAAACCTACGACGCGATGTACCAGGCGTACTCGCGCATCTTCACCCGCCTGGGCCTGAAGTTCCGCGCGGTGCAAGCCGACACCGGCGCCATCGGCGGCAACGCCAGCCACGAGTTCCAGGTATTGGCCGACTCGGGCGAAGATGCCCTCATCTTCTCCGACGGCTCCGACTACGCCGCCAATATCGAGAAGGCCGAGGCACTCGCGCCCGCCGCCGCACGCCCCGCCGCCGCGGCTTCGCTGCAGCGTGTCGATACGCCTACACAGAAAACCATCGAAGACGTGGCCGCCTTCCTCAAGGTGTCGCCGCAGCAATGCGTGAAGACCATCCTGGTCCAGGGCAGTAAAGGCCTGGTAGCGCTGTGCGTGCGCGGCGACCATGAGGTCAACGAAGTGAAGGCCGGCAAGCTGGCCGAGCTTCCCGGTGCATCCGTGCTCGCCACCGAGGCCGAGATCCTCGCCGTCACTGGCGCCCGGCCCGGCTTTATCGGCCCGGTCGGCCTGCCGGCGGAAATCCCGGTGATCGTGGATCGCGACGCGGCCGTGCTGGCCGACTTCGTCTGCGGCGGCAACCAGGACGGCACCCACTACACCGGCGCCAATTGGGAACGCGACGCGCGCGTCACCCGCGCCGAGGACATCCGCAAGGTCGTCGCCGGCGATGTCTCGCCGGACGGCAAGGGCACCCTGCAAATCGCGCGTGGCATCGAAGTCGGCCACGTGTTCCAGTTGGGCAACAAATACGCCGAAGCGCTCGATGCCACCGTCCTGGACGAGCAGGGCAAGAAACAGGTGATGCTGATGGGCTGCTACGGCATCGGCGTCAGCCGTATCGTCGCCGCCGCCATCGAGCAGCGTCACGACGAGGCCGGCGTGATCTGGCCGGAGCCGATGGCACCGTGGCGTATCGCCGTGTGCGTGATCAACCCGAAGAACGTGCCGGAGGTCACGCAGGCAGCCGAAGCGCTGTACCAGCAGCTCAACGAGCGCGGCATCGAAACCGTGCTGGACGATCGCGGCCTGCGCCCGGGCGCGATGTTCGCCGATATGGAACTGATCGGCATTCCGCATCGCGTGGTGGTGAGTGAGCGCGGCATCGCCGCCGGCACCCTGGAATATCGCGCGCGCCATGAAGCGGAAAGCCGCGCCATCAGCACCGACGAGCTATTCGCCCTGCTCGGCTGAGCCGGCTGAAAACCGCTATTGAAAACGGCCGCGTCATGCGGCCGTTTTCATATCCGGCGCCATTAGTACCGCATTGAATTTTCCTAAATAATCCCGGTCAATATGCGTTTGCGAAAGCGCCACGCAAGTCAGCCACCATTAGCAGTCTGATAATCCGAATGGCTTAGCGCTTTGCATTTGGCGAAAAGATCGTACAGAATCAAACAGGCAACCTACCGCGTTTGGTTTCACTTAAAACAACAAATGCCTGCTAATGGCTCATTGTCATCCCGGGAGCAAATATGGCCGTCGATATAAAGAATCTCAATCACAACCAGCTTAATGACCTGATCAACAAGGCACAGGTTCGCCAGAACGAACTGCGCAAGGAAAAGGTCGGCAAGCTGCGCGAAAAGATCCATGCGCTGATCAAGGCCGAAGGCTATGCGTTCGAAGACATCTTCGGCCACGGCCGCGGCAAGGCCCGCAAGTCGGGCGGCACAGTTCCGCCGAAGTACCGCAACCCGGCCGATCCGGAGCAGACCTGGTCCGGCCGCGGCAAGCGTCCGCGCTGGTTCAACGACGCGCTGAAGGCGGGCAAGAAGGAAAAGGATCTGGCGATCTGATCTTATTCAGTTCGTCTTATTCAGCTCGTTCGATAAAAAACGCCGGCTTCGAGCCGGCGTTTTTTATAGGCCCAATCACCCATTCAAAGCGAGCGACGCGGGGCCACCAGCAAGTCGCCGAACAGCAAGCCCGCCACCAGTGAAATAAGCAGTGTTATCAGTAATAAGCCGGTATCCAGCCCGAGCGTGGTATCGCGCTCCAGCAGATACGACACACTGCGGAATCCCACACTGCCGGGCACCAGCAGAATGATGCCCGGCTCGCGAATCACCGCGCCTGGACGATGCGCGTAACGCGCATAAACATTGGCCAGTGCGCTCAGCAGAAAACCACCAAGGAATACGCCGAAAGGCGCCGCCGGCAAGGAGCCGGAAATCAGGCCGCCCCAGCGCGTGGCGAGATAACCCAGAACCACCGCAGCCATCACGACCAGCCAATCCTTGCGCGCCGCGCGGAACGTGATGGCGAAAGCAAAGGCCGCCAACAGCAGCGCCGGATAATCGGTCCAGGCCGGCAACGGCGGCAACGCATAGTCGCGCGGGTAAATGCCCACCGCCGCGCAAAGCTGCGTGCCAGCCACGGTACCGAAGGTCAGCTTCAACAGACTGGACACCGCCCCGCCCATTCTCGCCATGCCGGCCACCAGATGCTGGCTCGACACCTCTCGCACGCCCGTAGTCAGCGCCATACCCGGCATCAGCATGATCAGGCCCGCCAGCACGACCGACTTGATCGCCAGCGGCACCACAAAGGCGCTCACTACGATCGCTACGACGGCACCGACCAGCGCGCTGATCGCTTCGCTCGCCACCGCCAGGCGCGGGCGGGTGGCCGACAGCACCGTGATGCTGCCGATGATCACGCCGATCAGCGCCGTCGTGAGCAGATCCGCCCAGGAGCTATGCAGCAGCAGCGCCACCACGCTGGCCGCCGCCAGACCGTAGCAGGCGATCAGGCCGGCCTGCGCGCGCCGCGTATCCGGCTTGCCCAGCTCGCGCAGCAGGCGAAAACCCTGGCGCATATCGAGTTCGCCAGCGATCACCTGGTCGGCGATCAGATCCGCCTGGCACAGGCGCGCCAGATTCACGTCGCCGGGCGGAAGGCGCATCACCTGGGTGACCTGCGCCAGGCCATCCTCACCCTGGGCCAGATCAGCGAAGGAAATGATGATCGCGGTAGGACTGGACCAGACGTCTGCCACCAGCCCCAACCGCTGCGCGGAGCCGGAGATCGCCATCTCCAGGCGCGGTGCCGATGTGCCGTACTGATGCAGCCGGCGCGCCAGCTCCACCAGGAAGGCGATGCGCGTATTCAACGCGGTGGTGGCGAACTGGCTGACGGCCGCGTTGGGCGGCGGCGAAGCGGCAAAGGAGGCGGGCGACAAAGTCATGTCGCATTCTTACCCGGAAGCCGGCAGCTTGAATACGTATGGCCGTCTAATTCGGAGAGTCGGCCAGCCTGCCATCACGCGACCGGCCTGACCTTGAGCGTATTGCCGTCGACCGCGACCACCTCGACCGTGCTGCCCACCGGCAGATCCGGCCCGCTGACCAGCCATAAGCCATCGCCCACTTGCGCCTTGCCGCGTCCGTTGACGATGGCTTCGGACAGCACATAGCGCTTGCCGATGTTCTGCTCGCCACGCCGGTTCAGACGCGCATCGCCAGGCTCGTCGCGCTGCAGCCTGGGTCGCAGGAGGTACCAATAGGCGGCGCAGGACAAGAACGCCAGCACGACGAAAGCGATCGCCTGCGACAGCAGCGACAACTCGGGAAGTATCAGCATCAGCACGCCAGTAACCGCGGCGGCGATACCGATCCACAGCATGAAATAGCCGGGCAGCATCACCTCCAGTGCGATCAGCACCAGGGCGAGAATCCACCACAGATAATGCGTTGCAACACTTGCGACCATGAAACACCCCCAAAAGAGACACCGAAGATGATGCTGTAGGAGCGCACCCTGTGCGCGAAAGCCGGAATGTCATTGCCGCGGCTTTCGCGCACAAGGTGCGCTCCTACCCGAGCCCGTCAGGTACGGCGGGCGGCTGCCTTCTCTTGCTGCTGTCCCAGTGACTCCTTGGCCAGTTCGGCGATGCCGGCGAGCGAACCCAATATGCCGGTCGCCTCCAGCGGCAACATCAGCATCTTCTGGTTGGGCGAGTGCGCCATTTCCTTCAGCGCCTCAACGTATTTGTTGGCGACAAAATAATTGAGCGCATTGACGTTGCCGTTGGCGATCGCGTCGGAAACCATCGATGTGGCCTTGGCCTCGGCTTCGGCCGAACGTTCGCGCGCCTCCGCGGCGCGGAACGCCGCCTCCTTCTCGCCTTCGGCGGCCAGGATCACCGACTGCTTCTCACCCTCGGCCTTGAGGATGGCCGCCTGACGGAAGCCCTCGGCTTCAAGGATGTTCGCGCGCTTCTCACGCTCCGCCTTCATCTGTCGCGCCATCGAGTCGATCAGGTCGCGCGGCGGCGCAATGTCCTTGATCTCGATGCGGTTGACCTTGACGCCCCAGGGATGAGTTGCCTCGTCCACTACGCGCAACAGCTTCGCATTGATCGCATCGCGCTGGCTCAGCGACTCATCCAGATCCATCGAACCCAGCACGGTACGGATATTGGTCATCACCAAAGCCAGAGCAGCCTGCTCCAGGTTGGCCACTTCATACGCCGCCTTGGCGGCATCCAGTACCTGATAGAACACCACACCGTCCACACGCACCACGGCGTTGTCTTTGGTGATGACGTCCTGCGAAGGTACGTCGAGCACTTGCTCCATCATGTTCATCTTGCGGCCGATGCTGTAGATGAACGGAATCAGGAAATGCAGGCCGGGGGTCAGCGTGCGTGTGTACTTGCCGAAACGCTCCACCGTCCACTCGTAACCCTGCGGCACGATGCGAACCAGTTTGGCGATCACGATGATCGCGACGACAACAACGACGAGTGCAAAAAGCTGTCCCATGGCTACCTCCTGTCCTTGATCAGGCCATGAGTATAGGCGAGTGCGAGGCACCCGCTGGTTACGTGATTACGTAACGTTGAGCGGTAACAACAGGCTAACGCGAAGGCCACCCTGCTCCCGGTTGGCCAGGGTGATACGCCCGCCATGCGCCTCCACGATCTCACGTGCCAGCGCCAGCCCCAGGCCGGTGCCCGAGCGCTTGGTGGAATAGAACGGCAGCAATGCCTGCGCCAGCACGGTTTCGCTCATGCCCGGGCCACGATCAGCCACTTCGATGCGCAAGTCGCGTCCGATCACCGTCAGCGACAACGCCACCTCATCGTCAGCGCTGCCCGATTCGTGCGCGTTCTTGATCAGGTTGATCAACACCTGCTCGATCTGCGCGGCATCGAACCAGCCCGGTTGCTCCGACATGTTCCCCTGCAACTTGAAAACGCAATGCAGAGCAAGGCCATCAAGGAAAGGCTTCCACTGGATCGGCACCGGCTGCGGCGTCGGCAGTTTGGCGAAGCTGGCGTAGCCGGCAATAAAACCATGCAAGTGACGCGCACGCTCGCCGATAGTGGCGAACACACCGGGTAAACGCGCGGTATCGCCACGCCGCGCCAGCTCTGCGCCGGAATGCGACAGCGACGAAATCGGCGCCAGCGAATTGTTGAGCTCGTGGCTGATCACACGGATCACCCGCTTCCACGTCGCCACTTCCTGCCGCGACAGCTCGCGCGTCATGCGCCGGAACAATTGCAAACGGTGCGGCCGCCCCTGCAGGCGGAAGCTGCGCTGGGACAGATGGAAGGTCTCTTCGCTGCCGTCCATCTCCACCGTCAGCAACGCATCCTCACCGCTCTTCACGGCGCGCCGCAGCGCTTCCGGCGAGCCCTCGATCAACTCCATGAAATCCAGCCCCTGCAGGGTGCGTCCTTCATTGAAGAGATGACGCGCCGCGATATTGGCGTAGGTCACGCGACCGGTCGCATCAGTCAGCACCAGCGCTACCGGTGTGTTCTGCACCACCGTATCCAGCAGCAGCTCACGCTGCGCCAGATGCTGCCGCTGCTCACGCAAGGTCTGCCCCAGCGCGTTATGCATGCGGATCAATTCACCCAACTCATCTCCACGCGTCGCGGCAATGGAGAAACTGAAATCGCCATCACGATAACTGGCAACCGCGCCCTCCAGCGCACGCAGCAACCGGCTCAGCGGATGCATCACCCGCCCCGCCAACCAGATCGACAACGGCAAGGCCAGCACCGCGCTGACCAACAGCCCGCTCCACACACCCATATGCGCCGGCGCCTGCACCGTCACACCCAGATCGTGCTTCATCCACTGCAGCAACTGCGGCAACGGCCACTGCGTCACGCCAACATAAATCAGCGCACCCGACACGTAAGCCAGGCACAGCAGCAGCGCCAGCCGCGCCTCCAGCGTATTCAGGCGACGCCACACGCTAGCGGACCGAAACCGGTTTGGTACTGGGAATCAAGCAGGACGACGCCGACGGATTCAACTCGCAGGTACGCTCCGGCCGCCCATACGTACGCTTCGGCGACTGCATCTGAATGCGCGGCCTGTACGCCTTGTCGTCATCCTTGAACCGGAAACTCCCCACCTGCTCACGCGGCAAGCTGGCACTGCCGCCATAACTCACACTCCCCGCACGCGCCGGCGTCGACCAACGATCACTCGCCGGCACCGCCGACTGCCCTTGCGCCACCGCCGCGAACAACAAGGCGCAAACCATGCCCGCCACCACCATCGAACGCATGACAAGTTCCCTGACCAACAGCAATGCCCGGCATCTTGATATGCCCCACCCACAACGGCAACCATCTTTCGGCATGCGTGAGTGAAGCTTGTGAAGTAGCAACGCGATCCCAAGCACCCACCCCTCACCCCAACCCTCTCCCCGGAGAGGAGAGGGAGCTGGCTCTGCTGCCTTCGCCGTTGCTCGGCGATGCGAAGCGAGCCCGTAACGGGTCCCCTGTGGAGCGGTGAGGGTTGGACGATCAGGCCCGCAGGGGAACCGGCATGGATGCCGGTTCCTTTTCGACAGGACAGGGATGTCCTGTCGAAAAGCCCGGCCAACCCTCACGGACCCGCCCCACGGGACTAGCTTCGCGTCGCAGGCGAAGCCGGAGGGCGCGTAAGAGGGGTGCCTTTTCTTTTGGTTACTTTTCTTTGGGCAAGCAAAGAAAAGTAACTCGGCTCGCGGCAGCGAGACGAAACCCCGCCGAAGGCGAGCCCGGTCGCGACAACGCGAACATCGAAGCGACAACGCCACTGGATCCCTGCCTACGCAGGGATGACGAGTAGGAAAGCGAGTCTCAAGCCCTGACCCTTTCCCGAGGGAGAGGGAGCTGGAGCGAAGTACCGATCAGCCGCGCAACAACATCAACTCTGCGCCGCCAACCCATACCTCTCCATCCGCCGATACAACGCCTGCCTCGACAACCCCAACGCCTGCGCCGCCCGGCTAACCACCCCATCCGCCTTGCTCAACGCAACCTCCACCGCCTCGCGGCTCGGCTCGTCCAGATTGCGCGCCGCATTCATCGGCGACTGCGGCAGATTGAGTTGCTCCGGTGTGACGCGGCCATCGCCGGCAAGCAAGGCCGCGCGTTCGATCGCATTCTTCAACTCACGCACATTGCCCGGCCAGGAGTACGACAGCAGCGCCTCGCGCGCCGCCTCACCCAGCACGGCACGGCCACCCAGGAAGTGCTCCGCCAGCGGCAGGATGTCGTCGGTGCGATCAGCCAGCGCCGGCAGATTCACTTCGATCACGTTGAGGCGGTAATACAGGTCTTCGCGGAACGTGCCGGCACGGATCATTGCCTTCAGGTCGGCATTGGTCGCGCTCAACACACGCACCTTCACCTGCCGCGTGCGGCCGGAACCCAGCCGCTCGAACTGCCCGGTTTCCAGCACGCGCAGCAGCTTCACCTGACCCGACAGCGGCAGATTGCCGATCTCGTCGAGGAACAGCGTGCCGCCATCGGCCAACTCGAAGCGCCCTTCGCGCGCCTTGTTGGCGCCGGTATAGGCACCCGCTTCGGCACCGAACAACTCCGCCTCGATCAGTTCACCCGGCAACGCGCCACAGTTCACGGCGATAAAAGCCCCGCGTTTGACGGCGGAATTCGCATGCACGATGGCCGCAATGCGTTCCTTGCCGGCGCCGTTGGGTCCGGTGATCAGCACCGGCACATCCGAACGCGCGACCTGGCAGGCCAGCTCCAGCGTGCGGGCCATCGCTTCGGAAGCGAAGACAAGGCTATCCAGATCATAACGGCGCTGCAGATCTTCACGGCGCTTGCGACGTTCATTGCGCGCGCGCGCCACCTCGCGAGTGGATTCCGACAGCTCAAGCAGGTTCTCCACCGTCGCTAGCAGCTTGGCATCGTCCCAGGGTTTGGCGAGGTAGTCGGCAGCACCGGCTTTGACCAGTTCCACGGCGGTCTCCAGATGCGTCCAGGCGGTGAGCAGAATCACTGGCAGGTCCGCATGCCGCTGGCGAATGGCACGGAACAGCGCTACGCCCTCCTCGCCCGAGGTGGTGTCCGCGGTGAAATTCATATCCTGAATCACCACGTCGATGCGCTCGCGTTCGAGCAACTCGAGACCCTGCTCCGGCGTCAGCGCGGTCAGGGGGCGGATTTCGTGCAGGGAGAGCGCCAACGACAGCGCCTCCCCCACGGCCGGGTTGTCGTCAATGATCAGGACAGTACGCATCGGACTCTTACGCATGCAGACATGGATGCATCCTGCCGGCAAAAGGTTGTAATGACCATTGGCCTAGCCGGGCTCATGGCGCCGCCACCGGGTGTGCGGGCGCCTTGCCGGCCTGCACGGCGGTGATCCAGGCATCGGCACGAGCCTCCAGCACGTCCAGCGGCAGCGCGCCACCGCCGAGGATTTCGTCGTGGAAGGCGCGGATGTCGAACTTGTTGCCCAGCGTCTTTTTGGCGCGCTCACGCAGCTCGAGAATCTTCAGCTGCCCCATCTTGTAAGCCAGGGCTTGGCCCGGCCAAGTCACATAGCGGTCGGTCTCGGCCTGCAGATCCGGTTCGTCCTGGCTGGAATGGGCATGGAAGAAATCCACCATCTGCTGGCGCGTCCAATGCTTGTAATGCACGCCGGTGTCGAGCACGAGCCGGTTCGCGCGCAACAGCTCATCGGACAGGCGGCCGTAGTCGGAGATCGGATCCTTGTAGAAACCGATGTCCTTGCCCAGGCGCTCCGCATACAGCGCCCAGCCCTCGATGTAGGCGGTGTAGCCGGCCTGCTGGCGGAACGGCGGCAGCGCCGGCAGGGTCTGCGCGATCGAGATCTGCATGTGATGGCCGGGAATCGCCTCGTGATACGCCGTCGATTCGATAGTTGGCGTGGTGCGGTTGGCGAAGTCGCCGGTGTTGACGTACACCTGCCCCGGCCGCGAACCGTCCGGCGTGCCCTGGTGATATTCGGCGCCGGGCGCTTCCTTCTCGCGGTACGCCTCGACCGGCAGCACTTCGACCTTGGTCTTCGGCAGCAGGCCGAACAGCTTCGGTAGCTCTGGCTGCATCTGTGCGATATAGCCGCGGTAGCGATTGAGAATGTCCTCGCGCGAGGTCGGGTGCACCTTCGGATCGGTCTTCAGCGCCTCGCGGAAGCTCGCCAGGTCCTTGTAACCCTGTGCCTTGGCGATGGCAGTCATCTCCGCCTCGATCCGCTTCACCTCGGCCAGGCCGAGCTCATGGATATGCTCCGGGCTTTCCTTGGTCGTGGTCATCTGTTCGACGTCGTAGCGATAGATCGCATCGCCGTTGGGCAGTTGCCAGATACCCGGCTGAGTGCGGCCGTGCGGCGCGTAGTCCTTGGCCACGAACTCGCCGAGCTTGCGATACGCCGGGCGCACATCGTTGTCGATGGCAGCGACGATCGCGTCGTGCAGGCGCTTGCGGTCCGCCTGCGGAACGGCGTCTGGGAAATGCTTCAGCGGCTCGGCGAACGCGTTCTCCTCGCCCGCTGGCTTGGCAATGTTGTCGATCTGCACCACCACTTTTTCCAGCAGGTAGCGCGGCGGCATCATGCCGTCCTTCATGCCCTGCCGCGCCACCGCCGTGGCCCGCTCCAGCACCTGCGGAATAGCACGCAGGCGGGCCAGGTAGTCCTCATACTGCTTGGTGGTGTCGAAAGGAATCGAGCTGACGAAACCCGGCAGCTGCAGATGTATGCCGCTCATCTGCTCCAGCGGCATCTCGTACAGCTTGAGGTCGACGCCGCGCAGGTTGTCCTTGAGCTGGCGGACCATCAGCTGCTGGTTGAGCTTGTCCTCTTCCGAGAAGCCGGTGGTGTCGATCGCCTCGAAGCGCTTGAGAAAACCTTCGGTAACTTTGCGCTCCGCCGCCACATGCGCCAGCGACGTGTCGCTCCAGCGATCGTTGTAGCGGAGGTCGCCGAGGATGGTGGCGAACTCCGGCGCATTTTCCAACGAATGCTGCCATTGCTCGGCCAGCAGCGCGTTGAGGGCCTTGACCCGCGTTGCCACGTCGGCCTGCGCGGGTTTCGCCGCCGGTTCCGCCGACGCCAAGGCGACCGAGCCCATCAAGCTCGCGCAGATCAACAACGACACCAACTTCATAGGCAGACCTCGGATGCGGAATACAGAAAACCTATTGTGACCGCTTCGGAGCCTTCCATCACCTGCCAGAGAGCACGCGGGTCACACCGACCGCGTCGCCACCACCGGCGGCACCGCCGCTGCCCGCAACGCCGGCCCCAGCACGGCCAGCTGCCCCAGCGCCCACAGCACCACTGCGCCCACCGGCAGATAGAACAACGGCAGTCGCGGCAACTCATAGAACTTCATCAGCACCAGATTCAGCCCAAACGCCATCACCATGCCGAGCGCAATGCCGCCGGTGACGATCAGGAAGTTCTCGGTCTGGAAATAGCTGAGGATATCCTGCCGTGTCGCGCCAATGGCACGGCGGATGCCGATCTGCTTGCGGCGCTGCTGCACCCAGAAACTGGCCAGGCCAACGATACCGAGCGCCGTCACCATCAGCAGCGCGACAATCACGCCGACCAGCATGCCGGTCATGACGCGATCCTGCTGAAAGAACGTTTCGCGCAGATCGCTGACGGTCTGCGTGCCCTGCTGATCGAGCACGGCATCCGGCACCGCTTTGGTGATGATCTCGCGCGCATCGCGCAACACGCGCTGGATATCGGCCGATGCGGCCTTGATCAGATAGTTGCCTGAAAGCATCGGCCCCGGCTGTCCAGGAACAAACACCGACCAGCCCTTCGCGGCGTCACCGCGCATGCCCGGATCGGGCACCACCAGATGATCGATGACACCGACCACCTGATAACGCCATTTATCCATCCAGATCGACTTGCCCAGCGGGTCAGCACCGGGCCATAAATGCTCGGCCAACTCGCGTGTCATCAGTATCGACGCCGAACTCGGAAAAACGCCGGAGAACGGCTGATAGTCACCCGCCTGCAACGCCCGGCCAGCGACCACATGCAGCCCCAGTGCCTCGGCACTGCCTGGGCCACCCAGATACAACTCGATCACTCCGCCGAAATGCTTCCCCTCGGCATCGGTGGCGACGCCCGCCGTGCCCCGTCGCTCACCGAACGGAATGGAGTTGAGCACGCTGACCGATTGCACGCCGGGAATGGCTCGCAGGCTGGCCGTTACCCGTGCATTGATATCCACCGACTGGCTGTCTTCATAGCCATTGATCTTCAACGACGCGAGCGAGGCCTCGTCGACGCCGCTTTGAACATGGATGTCCTGGACACGATTGGCGATCAGGAAACACGCATTGCACAGCACCGCGCAGGCCAGCGCGATCTCCAGCCCGATCAGCAGCGTGGCGAGCCGGTGGCGACGAAGAGCGGCGAGTATGGGTCGTATCTGCATGGGATCCTCAGAGCGTCTTCAGTTGCAGGCCTGGCGCTACGCGACTCGCCCGCGCCGCAGGCAGCAAGCCCGCGGCGAGACTGGTGGCGATGGCAAGTGCGAAGGTGAGCAGGAACATGGTGCTGTCCAGATGGGCCAGGTCGGCGAAGGCCACCGGCTGACTACGCACCACCCGCAGCCCGAGCATGGTCAGCAACAACCCTCCGATACCGCCCAGCAATCCCACCATGCCGGCTTCGACCAGGCATTGCGCGAAGATGGCCGCGCGGCTGGCACCCAGCGCGCGGCGCACGCCAATCTCGCCCGAACGCCGCAAGAATTTCGCCAGCAGAAGCCCGATGGTGTTGAACAGGCAGATCGCAAGAAAGGCAAAGGCGAGCCAGGTCTGCAGGCGAACGTCGCTCGGCACCACACCGTTGAAATCCAGCCATTCCATCAAGCTGCGCAGCCGGGTGTTCTGTGGCCTTACGACGCGACCCAACGTTTGCTGCTGCGCTGCATAGCCGTCGAGAAATTGCTTGAATGCCGCCACTTTGGCCGGGCTACCCAACTGCACCCACACAGCAAGCCACACACAGGGCGCGTTCTTCAGATGCCCCGGCGTCGGCACAGGATGCCAGCAGGTGTATTGATAGAAATTGCCGTCATTGATCTCCAGGCCGCTGGTGAATGGTGTGAACACATCCTGCGGCTTGCTGTAGAAGTCGGCGGTCTTGCCGCCAGAGAAGCGGCCACCGGCCACGGTGTAGAACTGCGGTGTGGGCCGCCACGGCGCCAGCACGCCGACGATACGCACGTCCGTGTCGCGCAAGCGCAGCGTGCGGCCCACGCTGTTGGCGCCGCCGAACAGCTTGGCGTTGAGATCGGAGGAAATTACCGCCACGCGCGCATGCCTGTCGTCATCTTCAGCACGCCAAGCCCCACCGTATTGGAATGGCACGTCGAACATCGTGAAGAAGTCCGTCGTCGCGGACAGCATCGAGAGCATCAGCGGCGGCAGCTGCGTATCCGGCGCGCGCAGCTTCACCGGACTATCGACCACTACCGTCTGTCGATCGGCCAGGTGCGCGTTCAAGATGTCCATGGCCGTCGGATAATCGAGCTTGTCCAGCGGCTGCTTGCGGTTGCCCGGCGTGGGATCCGTGTCGACCTGCGGATAGAACAGCGAACCGCTACGCCCCGGCAGCGGATCGCCGGAAAGCAGATGCATCACCGTGAGCGTCGTCATGCTCGCGCCGATACCGACCGCGATGGCCAGCACCATCAACAGGGTGAGCACCTTGTTGCGCTTGAGGCTGCGCAGCGCAAGGTCGAGGTAGTAACCGAACATGTCTTACTCCATCGACAAAATGATTCACCGTAGGAGCGCACCCTGTGCGCGATGCTCTTCGTCACGCGCAGAGCAGTCGCGCACAGGGTGCGCTCCTACGGGTTAGCGGATTTCATACGGAACGTGTCGCCACCACCGGCGGTACCGCCGCCGCGCGCATGGCCGGGCCAAGCACGGCCGCCTGACCTATGAGCCACAACAGCACCGCACCCACAGGAAAGTAGATCCCCGGCAATCGCGGCAGCTCGTAATGCACCATCAGGAACAGGTTGACGCCATAAGCCAGCACCATGCCGAGCACAATGCCGATGGTGGCCAGCAGGAAGTTCTCGGTTTGGAAGTAGCGCAGGATGTGTCTGCGCGTAGCACCCAGTGCGCGCCTGACGCCGATCTGCCGACGCCGCTGCGCGACCCAGAAGCTGCCCAGACCGACGATGCCCAGTGCCGTCACGATGAGCAGCGCGATACATACGCCAACCAGCAAACCCGTCATGGCGCGATCGTTCTGAAAGAACTTCTGGCGAATCTCGTCCCAGCTCCGTTTGTTGAGCACCACGCGGTTCGGGTTGGCCTGCTTGAGTTTTTCCAGCGCCGTCTTGAGTACGCGCTCGCGCTCTTGCGGCGCGGTGCGAACGAGATACTGGCCGGCGGAGACCCGCACCGGTAACAGCATGCTGTACTGGGCTTCCGCATCGCGCCAGATTTCGGGGCGAACAAGGTCCTTCACCACACCCACCACCGTCAACGGCAGCGCGGCCCCCATGTAAACCTGTTTGCCCAAGGCGGATTGCCCAGGCCACAGCCGCTCCGCCAAGGTGCGCGTGACCATGACCGTGTTGGGCACGTGCTTGTAGTCGCCGGCCGAGTACGCCTTCGATACCGCATCGAGATCCTGATACTCGTCGGCCTGGAAATAGCGGCCAGCGATCAGCTCCAGGCCCAGGGTCTGCGCGATGTTCTCGCCGAAATAGGTCGTAGCCTCCAGCGTGGATTGCCGCTGGTCCCGATCGAGCCTGACCCCACTGTTCGACGATGAATGTCCAAACGGCACCTGATTGACCGAGGCCACGGCGGTAACGCCCGGTATCTGTCGCAGCGCGGCGAGATCTTCCGCGGTGCGTGCCTTCTCGTCGCTCTTGGCTCCGATGTCCGCCAGCCTCACCTGCAGCAATTCATGCTCAGCCACACCGCTGGTCATATGGATGCGATCCAGCCGCTGCGTGATCAGGAATACCGCGTTGCACACAATGGCGCAGGTCAGCGCAATCTCCAGAATCACCAGCACGGCGGTGGTCTTGTGGCGGCGCAAAGTGGAAAGGATCGGAAAGATGTCCATGTCATCGCCCTCACTGACTCTTCAATTGCAGCGCCGGAGTGATCTGGCAGGCACGCCACGCTGGCAACCATCCCGCCAGCAGGCTGGACACCAGGGCCAAAGCAAACGTGGCAAGCAACATCCGCAGGTCCAGGTGCGCCAACGAGGCGTAGTCGGCTGGCTGTTGGCGCACCAGCCATAAACCGCCGAAGGCCAACAGCAAGCCACCGACACCGCCGGCGAGGCCAATGACACCCGCCTCCACCAGCAGCTGCGTAAAGATCCTGAATCGCGACGCACCCAACGCCCGGCGCACCCCCAGCTCCCCGGAGCGGCGCAGGAATTTCGCCAGCATCAGGCCGACGGTGTTGACCAGGCAAACCACCAGAAAGCCGAGCGCCAGCCAGCTTTGCAGACGCACATCACTCGGTACGACCTGATTCACATCCAGCCATTGCATGACGTTGGATAGCCGCACGTTGGAGGGGCGCTGGAAGCGGCCGAGCGCCTTCTGCTCTTTCGAATAGTTATCCAGGAAGACGCGGTAGTCGGCAGCCTTGGCCGGACTCTCCAGCTCTACCCAGAATTGCAGCCAGACGCAGGTGGAGCTCTCCAGCTCGTCGTCGCCGCCGGCGCCGTGGCCCCAGCAATTCATGCTGCCGTCGCGTTCGAGCTTCACATCGCGCGAAGTCGACAGTGGCAGAAAGATATCCTCTGCTCCCGAATACTCGCCCGTATTCAGGTCATAGAAATGCGGGTTGGGACGCCAGGTGTCCAGTACGCCGATCACCCGAAAACCGGTGTCCTTCAAGCGCAGTATCTGGCCGGTGCTGTCCTTGCCGCCAAACAATTTCTCGTTCAGCGCTCGCGTGATCACCACCACGCGCGCCTTGCCGTCATCTTCGCTCTCACCCCATCCGCGCCCATAGAGAAACGGTGTTTCGAACATCGGAAAGAAATCGGCGGTGGTGTAGCGCGCATCGCTGAAGAACGGATCCAACCCGGACTGCGCGGGCTGCACTGGCACCGAACCGCCGGTCATCAATGCCTGCCGTTGACCGCGCTTGGCCTTGAGCAGGTTCATGCCATCAGTCCAGGTGAGCTGACGTGCAGGCTCCATGCCCGGCTGATAGTCGTCCATGTCCTTCGGGTCGATCTGGGGATAGAACAGGCGTGCGCTCTTGTCCGGAAGCGGATCGCCGGAAAGCACATGCAAGACGGTGAGCGTGGTCATGCAGGCACCGATGCCCAGCGCGATGGCGACCACCATCAGCACCGTCAGCACCTTGTTGCGCTTCAGGCTGCGCAGCGCCAGATCCAGATAGTACGAAAACATGCGCCCCCCCTTGTCGTTTCGACGCGCTCAGACGGAGCGCGTGGCTTCCACCGGCGATACTTTCGAAGCGCGGATCGCGGGCGCCAGCACCGCGCCCTGCCCCAGCAGCAGCAACAGCAACACACCTGCCAACACATAGAACAGCGACAATCGGTGCATCTCGAAACGCGTGACCAGCCACAGGTTCATGGCAATGGCCAACATCACGCCGACCACGGCGCCACCGACGCTGATCAACAAGTTCTCGGTCAAGAAGTAGCCCAGGATGTCGCCCCGGGTCGCGCCCAGCGCGCGGCGTACGCCGATCTGTTTGCGGCGCTGGCCGACCCAGAAACTGGTGAGACCCACGATGCCCGCAGCGGTGATAGCTAGCAGCACAGCACAGACGATACCCATCAGGATCGCCATACCGTAATCGCTGTCGTAGGCCTTCTGGCGTATCTGGGCGTAATCCATCACCCCGCCATCGTTATTGATGATGCGCATGCGGTTCTGCGCATAAAGCGTCCTGACCGCATCCTTCCGCACCGCGGCAAGCTGACCGGGCTTGGCGCGCAGGATGTAGTAGATACCGGTTTCCGAAGCCGCGCGTAACGGCCAGATCAGCGATTCGTAGGCATGCTGCATCTGCCAATTGGACAGGCTCTGTGTCTGCAAGACATCGACGATGCCGACAATCACCGTAGGCGTGTTGCTCATCGCATAGATCGACTTGCCGAGCGCCGATCCATCGGGAAACAACTTGTCCGCCAGCGTCTTCGTAATGATCGTCACGGGCGGCATGACATTTTCGCGGTTGCCGATCGGGTGAATCTCATCCGGGCGGAAGTTGCGGCCCGCCACCAATTTCACCCCAAGGGTGTCCAGAAAGTGTTCGTCCCCCAGGTAAACCGACGCGTCACCGGTCGGCGTGGTTTGATCTGGAGTTAGCGTAATGAACTGGTCCCAGCCGCCTCCGCGCATGGGGTAGGCGTTGCTGGCGACGGCATCCTGCACGCCGGGGAGCTGACGCAATGCCATCAGATCCGCCCTCACCTGGGCGTCGGCTTCCTGGGTGTTCCACTTGTTCGCCCAGCCGTTTTCGATCACCACCAGGTTCGCTTCATCGATACCGCTAGGCGCGGAAAGGTGAGCAACCCGCTGCTGGATGATGAATAGCGCATTGCAGACGATGGCCAGGGTCAGTGCAATCTGCAATCCGATCAACAGCGCTCCGGCCTTGTGCCGGCGCAGTGCGGAAAGTATGGGTTTGATCTGCAGCATCATGGCACCCTTAGTTGGACTTGAGCTGCCACGCCGGCTGCACTTGGGCGGCGCGCCAGGTGGGATACAGCGCGGCCACCAGCGTGGCGAAGACAGATACCAGCAGGGTCAGACCCACCAGCGTGAGGTCCAGATGCGCCAACCGCGCAATCTGCGGCTGGAACAGCAAGCCGACGCCGGAGATGCCCAAGGCCGTAAGCAGCAGGCCGAGCACGCCACCTGCCAAACCAACCGCGCCGGCCTCGATCAGGTACTGCAGATAGATTTCCCTGCGCGATGCGCCCAGCGCACGGCGCACGCCGATCTCGCTCGCACGACGAAGGAATTTGGCTAGCAGCAGGCCGATCGTGTTGATCAGGCAGATCGCGAAGAAGCCCAGCGCCACCAGTAGCGAAACGCTGCTTTCCTGCGGCACTACCTGTAAATAATCCAGCCACTGCATCACGTTGCGCAGACGCACATTGGGCGCCCAGCCGTAACGCCCAGCACGCTGCTGATCAGCCGCGTACCCTTCGAGGAATTGGCGGTATTGCTCAACCTCTGCTGCGCTGTCCAGCTGGACCCAGGGAATGACCCACACGCAATTGCTTTGCAGCCAGCCATTCCAGTCTCCGTAATCGATACGGCCGCGGCAGCTGTTGTTGCCTGCGGTATCGATCCTCCGATCCAGGGCGTGGCTGATCGGAATATAGATATCCGAAGGATCGCCGAAAGTGGTGCCACCCCAGGCCGCGAAGAAACGCGGCTTGGGATTCCAGTTCTCGGTGACGCCCACCACACGGTAGTTATGCCCGCTCAGTGTGATATCTCGGCCCAGGCTATTGGCGCCGCCAAAGAGCTTGTCGTTGAGCTTGCGGCTGATCACCACCACGGCTGCGCGCTGCTCGTCATCCGAGGCGGCCCAGGCATTGCCGTAGATGAAGGGCACATCGAACATCGCAAAGAAATCACTTTGCGCCGTAAAGCCTTGCACAGTAAACGGCATGGACTGGCCGCCCTCGGGCAAGGCCGACATCCACACCGGATACAGCATGGTCTGGCGCTTGGCCTTGTGCGCACGCATCAGCTCCATGGCGTCGACGTAGTTCAACGCGTAGGGCGGCTCGTTGCCCACCAGGTTGTACTTCGGACCCCAGCTATCGATCTGCGGTATGAACAGCCGCTCCGACTTCTCCGGAATGGGATTGCCCGAGACCGCGCGGAACACCGAATAGGTGATCATCGAGGCTGCCACACCGAAGCCGATCGCCATGACCATCAGGGCGGTCAACAACGGGTTGCGGCGAAGACTGCGCACACCAAGTTGGAGGTAGTAGGAAAACATCAGTTAGATACCTTTCACCCTTTTATTGTGGGGTCACCGCAGGGCTTCACACCGAGCGCGTCGCTTCCACCGGTGGCACCTTCGCCGCACGCATCGCCGGCGCCAGCACAGCCGCCTGACCGAGCAGCAGCAACGCCACTACACCTGCAAGCACGTACACCACCGACAGTCGCGCCATCTCGAACTGCGTGACCATCCACAGGTTCAGGCCGATCGCCAGTCCCGCGCCGATCACCACACCGGCAATGCCGATCATCAGGTTCTCGGTGAGGAAGTAGCTGAGGATGTCGTGCTTGGTCGCGCCCAGCGCGCGGCGCACACCAATCTGCTTGCGGCGCTGGCCGACCCAGAAGCTGGTGAGGCCCACGATGCCCGCCGCCGTAATCGCCAGCAGGATCAGGCAGATCACGCCCATCAGGATCGCCATGCCGCGATCGTTCTTGTACGCATCCTCACGCACCTTCTCGAAGGTACGGATCGCGCGATCGCCCGAGATCACCCGCATGCGGTTGGTCTTGAGCAGGGTTTCCGGTGCGCTCTTGGTCACCGAGGCGAGCTGGCCCGGCTTGGCGCGGATCAGGTAGATGCCATAGGAGCCGGTCAGCTGTACCGGCAGCAGCGTGGCGTTCTCCACGAAGTCGTTGGACCAGGTGCCCGACCACGGCACCTGCAGTCGATTGACGATGCCGATGATGGTGCTGGGCGGCACGTCCTTGCCGGATAGGTACATCAGCTTGCCCAGCGCATCGCCCTTCGGGAACAGCTTGTCGGCAAGCGCCTTGGTCACGATCACCTGCGGCGTGGACTTGATGTCTTTCGGGTCGGCGACGATGACTTCGTCCGCGGTGAAATTGCGGCCGGCGATCAACTGCGTTCCGTAGACGGAAAGTGCATGGTCGTCCACGAAATAAAGCGTCGTCTGCGCCGCCGGCTTGCCGGTCTCCTTCGGCTGGAGGTTCACGCCCGTGGACCAGCCGCCACCGCGCAGCGGGAAGGAGTTGGTGCTCATCGCGTCCTGCACTCCGGGCAGCTGGCGCAGCGCCTGCACGTCGGTCTTGGTCAGCGAGGCGGTGTCTTTGTCGTTCACCGCGACCCAGCGATTGGCGATGGCCAGCACGTCGCTCTCATTCATGCCGCTGGGCCGCGACAGGCGTTCCACGCGTTGCTGGATGATGAAGAGCGCGTTGCACACGATCGCCAAGGTCAGCGCGATCTGCAGTGCGATGAGGATAGTGCCGGCCTTGTGGCGCTTGAGGGCGGCGAGAATGGGTTTGATCTGCAGCATGGTCGTCGCCTCAGTTGGATTTCAGCTGCCAGGCCGGCTGCACCTGTGCGGCGCGCCAGGTGGGGTAGAAGGCCGCGATCACCGTGGACAGGATCGCCACCAGCAGGGTCAGCAAGACCAGCGGCACGTCCAGCGTGGCCAGGCGCGCAACCTGCGGATCGAAGATCAGCGAAATGCCGAACACGCCCACACCGGTCAGCAGCAAACCAAGCACACCCCCGGCCAGACCCACGGCGGCAGCCTCGATCAGGAACTGCATGTAGATCTCGCTGCGCGCCGCACCCAGCGCACGGCGCACGCCGATCTCCGACGAGCGGCGCATGAACTTGGCCAGCAACAGACCGATGGTGTTGACCAGGCAGATCACCAGGAAGCCCAGCGCAACCATCAGCGAGATCTTGGCTTCCGGCGGTACCACTTTCTCGAAGTCCAGCCACTCGACCACGTTGCGCAGGCGTACGTTCGGTGCCCAGCGGAAACGGCCGGCACGCTGCTGCTCAGCGGCATAGCCAGTGAGGTAGCTGCGGTACGCATCAGCCTCGGCCTTGGTGGGGAGTTCGACCCAGTAACCCAGCCAGATGCATTCCGAATGCAGCCAGTTGTCCCAGCCCTGGCCGGGATCCTTGTTGCAGTTGTTGTTGCCGTTGGTGGGCACCTTCAATTCGATCATGCGGGTGAACGGCACGAACAACTGCGTCGGATCATCGAAACCACCGGTATTGACCGCGTCGAAGAACAACGGCTGCGGGTCCCAGTGATCCATGACGCCGGTGATGCGGTAGCTGCGGCCGTCCAGATTGATCTCGCGGCCGACGCTGTTCTCGCCATGGAACAGCTTGTCGTTGAGGTCCTTGCCGATCACCGCGACTGCGGCGCGCGAGTTGTCTTCGGCCGCGGTCCAGCCACCGCCGTAACGGAACGGGATGTCGAACATGGCGAAGGCGTCGGCGTAGACGCCATAGGTGTTCTCGTGGAACGGCAACTGATTGGCATCGGCCGGCACGATCGACAGACCGGCGGGATACAGCGCGGTCTGGCGCTTGGCGCGATGGTCGCGCATCAGCCCGATGGCGTCGGTGTAGCTCATCGCCTGCGGCGGCTCGCCGTTGCTGCGCTGGGCATCTTCCGGTCCCCAGTTGTCGATCTGCGGCACGAACAGCTGCGAGGATTTTTGCGGAATCGGATTGTTGGACGTGGCGCGGAACACCGAATAGGTGGTCATCGATGCCGCCACACCGAAGCCGATCGCCATCACCATCAACGCGGTGAGCAATGGATTCTTGCGGAGACTGCGCAGGCCGAGCTGGAAGTAATAGGCGAACATCGAGGGCGTCCGTCGAAGAGAGGGACCTCCCGCCGCAGCGGGAGGGATCCAGGGCGTGCTGTGGTCAGGCCGGGGTGCCGGCGTGCGCCGCGTGCTGCGTGTGGTGGAAGCGCGGATCTTCGGCGAGATCGACCACCTGGCCGTCGATGATGTGCACGTTGCGCTGGGCGCGTGCCGCCAATTCCGGATCGTGCGTCACCATCACGATGGTGGCGCCTTCGCGATGAATCTCTTCCAGCAGCTCCATCACGCCACGGGCCATCTGCGTGTCCAGGTTGCCGGTCGGTTCGTCGGCGAGCAGCAGGCGCGGCGAGCCAGCCAGGGCACGGGCGATAGCGACACGCTGCTGCTGACCACCGGAGAGTTCCGCCGGATAGTGCTTGGCGCGCGAGGCCAGACCGACACGCTCCAGCGCATCCATGATGCGCTGCTTGCGCTCGGCGGCTTTCATGCCGCGATAGCGCAGCGGCACTTCGACGTTGTCGAACACGTTGAGGTCGGGAATCAGGTTGAACGCCTGGAAGATGAAGCCGATTTTCTCGTTGCGGATCTTGGAGCGCGCGTTGTCGTTGAGGTTGCTCACCTCCACGCCGTCCAGGTGATATTCGCCGCCGGTGAAGGTTTCGAGCAGGCCAGCGATGGTGAGGAAGGTGGTCTTGCCGGAGCCGGACGGACCGGTGACGGCGACGAACTCGCCCTCCTTCACGTCGATGTTGAAATCGCGCAGCGCGTAGGTCTCCACCACTTCGGTGCGGTAGACCTTGGACAGGTGAGTCATCTTGAGCATGGTTATGCGTCCTTCGGTGATGAGCGTGGTGGTGGATCAGCGGCTGATGGCGACGCGCGCCGCATTCTTGAAGCTGTCGGTACCGGAGATCACGATGCGGTCGCCTTCTTTCAGGCCGTCGAGGATCTCCACCTTGTCGATGCTGCTGGCGCCGACGCGGATCGGGTGTTTCTCGGCGATGCCGTCGCGCACGATGTAGGCATAGGCGCCACCGGATTCGTCGACGAAGGAGCCGCGCTGCACGGTGAGCACGTTGTCGCGCTTGTCGAGCAGGATGCGCACGGACAGGCGCTGGTTCTGGCGCAACTGCTTGGGCGTATCGCCTTCGAAGCGCAGGCGCGCAGCCACTTCGCCATTCACCACTTCCGGGGAGATGGCGCTGACCAGGCCCTTCCAGGTGTTGCCGTTGCCGGTGATCTCGCCGCCCATGCCGATACCCAGATCGCGGGCGAAGCTTTCCGGCACCTTCATCTCCACTTCGAGCGCGGAGAGGTCGATGACGCTGAGCAGCTGCGCGTCCTTGGCGACGGTGGCGCGCTCGGCGATGAAGAGCTGACCGACCTGACCGTCGACCGGCGACTTCACGTTGAGGTCGTCGACCTGGCGCTTCAGATCTTCCACTAGCAATACCTGGCGATCATGCGCGAGCTTCTTCGACTTGATGTCGAAGTTGAGACTGTCGCTGTCCGTGCCCAGGTCGGCCTTGGCATGCAGCGTGGTGATCTTGGATTTCTGCAGTTCGTCCTTCGCCTTGTCCACATTCATGCTGGGCACGGCGCCCTGGCTGAATGCCTTCTGGTAGCGCGCCAGGTCGCGCTCGGCGCCCTGCTGATCGATCTGCGCGTTGTCGTAGGCCTTTTGCAGTTCGCCGCGCTTCTTGCGAGCGTCAATCTGCGCGCGGAGGTAATCCACTTCCATCGCGTCGGCGGCACTCTGTTCCTGCGCCAGCTTGTTGGTGAGCTCGGGGCTGACGATGGTGGCGAGCACCTGGCCCTTCTTCACCGCATCGCCGGCGTGCACCTTCAAGGTGACCGCGCCGCCGGAGGTGGCATAGAGCGTGGGGCTGACGGCGGCGACGACCTTGCCTTCGGCAGCGATGTCGCGCACGAAGAGGCCGCGCTCCACTGCGGCGAAGGCGAGTCGGGAGGCGCTGACCGAAGCGTCAGCCGAGAACAGCCGGCTGGCCTGCGGCAACACGAAGGCCAATACAGCCACCGCAGCCACGCCGGCACCGATCAGCATCAGGCGGCGCTTGCGGTTGGGTTTGACCTCGACCAGGCGGTCTTGAGCAGAAGTATCGCGAATCATGGAACGGTCCCTGGCCACAAACCGTGTGGCCCCGAACCGATTTGAGCAAGCCGCGTGCCAAGCTTGACGAAGCTTTTAATTCAATGGTTTGGCGATGATTTTCGCGCCGCATGCGCTGTCCGCGGACAACTGCACGGACAGGCGGACAAGTGTCCGGTCAGTCTGACCGGCTTAGTTCGAGGGCTTCGGCTTTGGCGACTTCACGCGCGATGCCCTGCCCCAAGGCCGACAGATGCACAGTCTCCGTGCAGCTCAGGACATGGAGGCCACTCATCTGTTTATGGCGGAAGCCGAACAGACGCGCGCAGGCCGCGCGGAACGGCCGTTGCACGCGACCGAAGGGCGGCGCGACGATCGGCTCGCCGGCCGACAGCAACACATCCCAGGCGAGATAGTCGGTGTCGGGCAACAGATGCAGGCGGGCGCGCAGACAACCATTGGCGTCGACGCATTCGATCCATTCGCGCGGCCCGTCGGAGCCGATCACGCAGGCCGCAAGCAGCCAGTGCGTATGCAGCAGGGGAATCAGTTCCACACGATCGGCCAGCCAGCCGCGCGCACTGTGTTCGGCCGAAGCGTCGCCAGCGTGCATGGGGAGGTAGAGCACGCTGCCGAGCAAAGGCAGGCGGGAGACCAGCGCTTCGGGTGCGATACGCAGCCAGCGCGGCTGGCCGGCCGGCGTGTGGAAGTGGGGACAGACCGTCGCGAGTGCGTGAGTCAGCCAGCCGAACATAAGCGCTCCTTAGGCTAAGGAGACCTGGCTGGCGTGAATAAGAGCGACGCTGGCGATAGGCCTGTGATGCGGATTGAAGGACGGGCGTTAGCAGCCGCCCGGGACTTATTTGGTGAGAATGAGCTTGTCGTTGCGGGTCAGGCGCAGGTGGTATTCGCTGCCCTGATGGGTGATGACCAGCTCGCGCTCGCCGTCCAGCAGGAGCTGGCTGGAAACGCGGCGGGTGGAGGCAGCGGCGGGCGCCGCAGGTTTCAGGCGCAGCAAACCGAGCGGGCGGGCGAGCAGGTCGACCGGCTGTGGCAGAGAAAGGGAGGACATCGGCATGAGCGGACTCCGCGATTGGTCAATGGGCGGAGTTGATGATAATCATTCTCATTTAAGAGTCAACCGGTCCCCTCCCCCTGCCTGGCTCGCAGAGGGAGGGGCAAAGCGTGCTTACGCCACCGCCTGCTCGATTTTCGCCAGTACCGCCTTATCCAGCTTCGGCAACAGCTCCAGCGCATCGAGGTTGTGCTCCAGCTGCTCCAGCCGGCTCGCACCCAGCATCACGGTGGACACGTGCGGGTTCGCCAGGCACCAGGCGATCGCCAATTGCGCCTGCGTCGCGCCGAGCTCTTCGGCGATCGGTTGCAGACGGCGCACCTTGGCGATGCGTTCCCCACCCTGCTCCAGCAATGCCCGGCGCAGCCACTCGTAACCCGGCTGTCCCAATCGCGCATCGCTGGGTACGCCATCGTTGTACTTGCCGGTGAGCAGGCCCGAGGCCAGCGGCGACCAGATGGTGGTGCCCATGCCGAAGTCGCTGTAGAGCGAGGCGTATTCCACTTCCACGCGTTGGCGGTGCAGTAGATTGTATTCCGGCTGCTCCATGGTCGGCGCGTACATGTGGTTTTCGCGCGCGACCTTGTGCGCTTCGCGAATCTCCTCCGCCGACCATTCGCTGGTGCCCCAATACAGCACCTTACCCTGGCGCACGAGCGTATCCATCGCCGCCACGGTTTCCTCGATCGGCGTATCCGGATCGGGGCGATGGCAGAAGTACAGATCCAGGTGTTCCACACGCAGACGCTGCAAGGCCTGATGGCAGGCTTCGATCACATGCTTGCGCGACAGTCCGCGCTGCGTCGGCAGCGGATTGTTGCGAGCGCCAAAGAACACCTTGCTGGATACGCAATAGCTGTCACGGGGGAAACGCAGATCGGCCAACACATCACCCATCAGCGTCTCGGCGACCCCATGGTTATAGACCTCGGCGTTGTCGAAGAAATTGACGCCACGGTCATGCGCCAATGCCAGCAGGTCACGCGCCAGCGAACGCCCCACCTGCTGCCCGAAGGTCACCCACGCACCGAACGACAGCGCGGAAAGCTGCAGGCCACTTTTGCCAAGACGACGATATTGCATGGGGAAGGCTCCAGTCCGGGGGATAGGTCAGCATGCCAAGAGCGCGGCACCAACGTCCATGCCTGGATGGGAGCTGGCCGTGCGATGCGTGAACGGTTCGCTTGACCGTTGTATCGCCAACTACCCACGATACGCGCCCACCAGTCTCCCGGAGATACATCATCGTGTGGACTCACGAACACAGCACCGAGATCAATGCAACGCCAGCACGCATCTGGGCGCTGCTCTCCGACGTACCGGGATGGAAGCACTGGAATGCCGGTATCGAAGACATCCGCATGCATGGCCCTTTCGCCGCAGGCACCACGTTTACGATGAAGCCACCGGGCGAAGACGCCTTCACCAGCACGCTGATTGAAGTCGTTGCGCAGGAAGTATTCACCGACGAAACCATCATCGACGGTACCCGCGTGGTGGTAATCCATCGCATCCTGCCGCTGGCGCCCGACCGCGCCAAAGTCAGCTACAGCACCCAGATCACGGGGCCGGCGGCAGAAGCGTTCGGTCCCATGGTGACTGCCGACTTTCCCGAGGTATTGGGCGCCCTGAAGCGCCTGGCCGAGCAAACCGCCGGCTGAGCCACCGAACGGCTGCGGCTTGGCCGCCATTGAGTCGCCGCCGTTCGCCCCCAGCTCTGCCCGCATGCGCTCAAGCGCACCACGCTCAGCGAGGCAGATCATGGCCATGTTTTCCCGGGAAGCCACGGGGCTCCGGCTCGAACGCATGCGTGCTTCCGCGCAGTATGCGGACGGCCATTTCGTCAACACCTATCCCAGCAGCGCTCCTCCCGCCACCGGGGATCGGCCGACGCTGCGCGACTTCTTCTTCCGCAACGAAGGCCGTGAGCCTACGCAGCCGCTACCGGCACTCGATCCGCGCGCCGCCTGGACGCGGCCCGTCTCGACCGGCCTACGCACGACCTGGCTCGGCCACTCCACCGTGCTGCTGGAGATCGACGGCGTGCGTGTGCTGACGGATCCAGTGTGGGGCGAGCGCGCGTCGCCGTTTTCGTTCATGGGGCCCAAGCGATTCCAGCCGGTGCCGGTCGACATCGCTGCCCTGCCCCCGCTCGACGCGATCCTGATTTCGCACGACCACTACGATCATCTGGACTATCCGAGCATCCGCGCACTGACTGCGCTGGGCGTGCCCTTCATCACCTCGCTGGGCGTCGGCATGCACCTGGAAGCCTGGGGCGTGCCGGCCGATCGCATCATCGAACTCGATTGGTGGGAGCACGTCAGCTTGCCGCGCGGGCTGACCATCACCGCGGCGCCGTCGCATCACTTCTCCGGTCGCGGCCTACGCGATCGCAATACGACGCTATGGTCTTCCTTCGTCTTGCGCGGCGAGAAACATTCCGTGTTCTTCAGCGGCGACACGGGATTGTCACCGGCGTTCGAGGAAATCGGCCGCAGGCTCGGACCCTTCGACGTCGTGATGATCGAAGTCGGCGCGTTCCATCCCTCATGGGGCAACGTGCACCTGGGGCCGGAAAACGCGCTGCAGGCCTGGTCGCAACTCAGCAGCGGACGCCTGTTGCCGGTGCATTGGGGCACCTTCAATCTCGCCATGCATCCATGGGAAGAGCCTGCGGAAGTACTGCTGGCCAACGCTCCCGAAGGTTTGCTGATGCCGCGGATCGGCGAAGCGGTCGAACCCGCGCTGGTGGAAACGGTGCAACCGTGGTGGCGTGGTGCGGTGGCAAGCCGCGGCAAACATGTCACACCACGCATCCCGGATCTGCTGGTGCAAAAAGACTAAGCGCGCGTCGTCACCACCACGTCAGCACGAAGCCCAGCACGACCGCGGCGAACACCCCCGCCACGACGTCGTCCATCATCACACCCAAGCCGCCCTTCAAACGCCGGTCGAGCCAGCCGATCGGCCAGGGCTTCCACACGTCGAACAGGCGGAACAATGCGAAGCCGGCGATGACGGCCCACCACGGCGCCAGCAACGCAGGAATCAGTGCGATCCACTGACCGATGAATTCGTCCCACACGATGCTGCGGTGATCGTCCACGCCCAGCGCGCGACCAGCGACGTTGCAGGCCCATACACCCAGCGCAAAGCCAAGCACGATCACCAGCCCATACAGCGGAAGGCTCAGTTGCCGCAGCAGCAGCCACGGTAGCAAGGCGGCCAGCGAGCCGAAGGTGCCTTGCGCCACCGGCGCCAAACCAGAGCCGAAGCCGCAGGCGATCCAGCCAGCGACGGATGAAGTCAGCGCGCGGCGCTGGGTATCGGTGAGGGTCTTCTTGTCGTTCATGCGGCGAAATGATCCCAGCCTCGCCGCCCCGGTTCCAGCCATGAGCCATCCGGCTCGCGTACGCGCACACCTTCGCCTTCGACAATGCGGCCGATACGCGTGGCACCGCAGCCGAGGCGAGCCAGATCGGCCTGCACATCGGCGACACGCGCGGCAGGCACGGTGAAGCACAGTTCGTAATCGTCGCCGCCGCTCAGCGCGAAATCGCGCGCGCTGGTTTCGTCGAACAGACCGAGCAAGGCCGATGAGCGCGGCAGCCATGCACTATCGATCTCCGCGCCGACACCGCTCTGCGCGCAGATATGGCCCAGGTCCGCGAGCAGGCCATCCGAGATGTCCTGACACGCATTCGCGCGCGCGCGCAAAGCTACGCCTGCGGCCAAGCGCGGCGTGGGACGGTTAAGACGTTCGATCAGGTACTCGCGCCGTGCATCGCCCGCTTCGACGCGCGACGCGTGCTGTAGCAGGTACAGGCCGGCCGCCGCATCGCCCAGCGTGCCGGTGACCAGCACCACATCGCCGACCTTGGCGCCCGCGCGCCTCAGCGCCTTGCCCGGCGGCACGAAGCCATGCACAGCCACGCTGATGGTGAGCGGGCCGCTGGTGGTGTCGCCACCGACCAGGGCGAGCCGATGTGGCTGCGCCAGCTGCGCGAAACCTTCGGCAAAACCGTCGATAAAGGCTTGCGTGGATTCGACACTGGTCTTTGGCAGCGTCAACGCCAACAAGGCCCAGGCAGGAGTAGCGCCCATCGCGGCAAGGTCGGAGAGATTCACCGCCAGCGACTTCCAGCCGATGTCAGCCGGCGCAGTGTCGCGCGGGAAGTGCACGCCTTCGACCAGGGTGTCGATGGCCACCGCCAGCTCCTGCCCTTCGGGCACGGCCAGCAGTGCGGCGTCGTCGCCGATGCCAAGCCGTACATCGTCGCGACCTTGCGCGGTGCGCTCGCGGATGCGGTCGATCAGGCGAAATTCCATAGGCTTCAGAGCTCGGCAAAACAGGGGCAAGCAGACCATCTGGCGCTGCGCTGTGCAAGTTCGTCTAGGTCCATGGTCATGCAGTCACGCCCAGGACGCCTCGATAGAATCGCGCGATCCCGAACGGTCCGGAGGTTCTGCCATGGTTCGCCTGTCGTCCATGTTTCGCCATACCGCCGCGCCGCTCGGCGCTGCGCTGATCGCCCTGATGTCGGCCGCGCCGGTGCACGCCGCCAGCCCGGAAGAGCAAGCCGTGCTCGCGCCGTTCCAGTCGATACTCGACGCCATCGCCAAGCGCGACCGCAATCTGATGCGCGACAACATGCTGCCAGGCGGCATGGCCACGCTCAAGCGCGGCGACAAAATCACGCAGCTGCATTTCGATTCGTTTATCGATCACATTCCGGTGACTGGCACGCAGCAGTTGCAGGAACGCATCTACAACCCGCTGGTGAAGATCGACGACGACATCGCCGTGATCTGGACGGAATATCAGTTCTTTATCGACGGCAAGGTGGACCACTGCGGCACCGACATCGCACACCTGGTCAAGCGCGACGGCCGCTGGCTGGTGGCGGGCATCGCCGATACGCAGCGCAAGGATTGCCCGTAGGAGCGCACCCTGTGCGCGAAGGGCCGCAAAGCGGCCCTGCGTTGTACGCAAATACCTTACAAGAAAGAGCAGGGCCGCTTTGCGGCCCTTTCGCCCACAGGGTGGGCTCCTACAGTGGCACGCTAGCGGCTGAAAACGACCGTTGGCCTGCCGTGGTACGTGGTGCGCTGCCACTCGCGGAATCCGGCTTTTTCAGCCACGCGGATCGATGCCGTGTTCTCGGGCGAAATAATGCATACGGCGCGCAAATGGCCGTGGTTTTCCTGCGCCCAGGCCGTGGCCGCCGCCACGGCTTCGCTCGCATAGCCCTTGCCGTGCGCATGCGGGGCAAGCACCCAGCCGAACTCGAGCATGCCATCGAGGCTCGGCACGATGTGGCGCTTCAGATCGGCATGGCCGATATCGCCGATGTAGCGACCACTGGCTTTTTCCTCGACGGCCCAATAACCGTAACCGAGCATGCCCCACATGCCGAGATAGCGCAGCATGCGGTCCCACACCTCTTCGCCGGTGGAAGGAACGCCGCCCATATAGCGCTTGACCTCGGGATCCGACCAGATCGCCAGGCAAGTATCGAAATCGTCCGCACGATGGGCGCGCAGCACCAGGCGCTCGGTTTCGAGCACCGGAATCTGCGCCGCCATCAACCCTTCTTCTCCACCGAGCGCAGCGCCCCGGCGAGCTTGTCCAGCACGCCGTTGACGTAGCTGTGGCCATGGTCGGCGCCGAAGCGCTTGGTGACCTCGATGGCCTCGTTGATGATCACGCGGTACGGCACGTCCGGGCGGTACTTCAGCTCATACGCGGCCAAGCGCAGCGCGGCGCGCTCGATCGGGTCGATCTGGCCGACTTCGCGATCGACGTAAGGCTTGAGTGCATCGTCGAGTTCATCGACATGCTTCTCGACGCCGTGCAGCAGGTCCTCGAAGTATTCGAGGTCGGCCACTTCCATGTCCTGCTCGTGGCGAAACTGGTCGATCACTGCATTCATGTGGCTGCCACTGAGCTGCCACGCATACAGCGCCTGCAGCGCACGGCGGCGGGCACGCGAGCGAGCGGCGAGATCGATGCCTTCGGGACGCTGGCTCATCACAGCTTTCCGTACAGGTTGACCATCTCGAGCGCAGCGATGGCAGCATCGGCGCCCTTGTTGCCGGCCTTGGTGCCGGAGCGCTCGATGGCCTGCTCGATGTTGTCGGTGGTCAGCACGCCGAAAGCCACCGGCACGCCGGAAGCATAGGCCGCCTGGGCCAGACCTTTGGCGCACTCGCCGGCCACGTAATCGAAGTGCGGCGTGGAACCGCGGATCACCGCGCCCAGCGCGATCACCGCAGCGTACTTGCCGGAGTTCGCCAGCTTGTGCGCGGCCAGCGCGATTTCCCAGGCGCCCGGCACCCGGATCAGCTCGATGTTGTCGTCCTTCACGCCATGGCGCACCAGCGCGTCACGCGCACCAGCCACCAGCGGCTCCACGACGAAGCCGTTGAAACGGCCGGCGACGATGGCAAAACGGCCCTTGGGCGTGGCGAAATCGCCTTCGATGATCTTCATGGTCAGTGTGTTCCTGGGTGGACCGCGGGCTTAGGGATGCTCTGAAGAAGTCTACGTAGCCGTCACCGGCTCTGTCTGCTCACAGATTCGTGGTGCGTTGGCGACGGCAGACTGGCCGTCTTCCTAGCCAGCGCGCCGCGGAGCTGTGAGCAGACAGAGCCGGCCCTCACATTTGAACTTGAATGACAGGGTGATGTGTGGGAGGCCCGCAGGCTGCAGCCCACGTCTAGGCAAGGCAGCCAGCCTTGCCGTCGCCGCGCGCCACACCCTGCGGGCCTCCCACACATCATGACGGCTACGTAGACTTCTTCAGAGCATCCCTCGGGGCCGGGTATTTTACGGGATTTCGGGGAACCTGCCCGGATCGGGCCGCGAGGCTCCCCCTGACAGGTGCGGATAACCATTGAACGACAGCGTCGCCTGTCCCTCCGTCACACGCAGCCGTGCTGGCACGCCGAACGGCAGGGTCAGCTTGTCCGGCTCGTGCCCGAAAGGCATGCCGTGCACCAGCGGCACCCGGGTCAGGCGGCTGATCTGGGCAAAGCCCGAATCAAGGTCGTAACCGTTGTCGTAGGCGCTGGGCCGGCATTGGCTGAAATCGCCCAGCACCAAGGCGCGCTGGCGATCCAGTACACCGGACAGGTGCAACTGGTACAGCAGGCGCTCGATGCGGAACGGCGGCTCGCCCACGTCTTCGACGAACAGGATGCCGCCTTCGATGGCCGGGAAATACGGCGTGCCAATCAGGCTGCACAGCACGGCCAGGTTGCCGCCCCAGAGCGGGCCTTCCACGTCCAGTTCGGCGTCGCCTGGCGTCTGCCAGTTCCCGCTCGCCTGGGGCGCGGTCAGCGTTTGCCAGAAATGCTGCCAGGTGAAGGCACTGGGTTCGGCGGCGCCGAAGTCCGGCCCCAGCATCGGGCCACCGAAGGTGGTGAGACCCGCGCGCTTATAAAGCGCCAACTGGAGTGCCGTGAAATCGCTATGCCCGACCAACAGCGTCGAGGTGCCCGCCAGCCGTTCGCGCAACGCGTCGTAGTGAAGATGTTCGAGCAAACGGGTGGCGCCATAGCCGCCACGGATCGCCAGCGCGATATCCGGCAGCACCTCGGCCGTGGCCAGTGCATTGATATCGGCCACGCGTTCCGGATCGGCGCCGGCATAACGCAGCTCGGCGCGATCCAGCACTTCCAGACCATCCACCGTACAGCCTGCTGCGCGCAGCCGCGCCACGCCGCGCGTCACGGCAGGACGGTCATGCGGATACCCGGAAGGAGCGATCAGACAGATGGTCGTAGCGGTCATGGCGTGTCGTCGTTGAGGGTAGCCGGCAGTATGCCGGCTACGGTATGGCGAAGGCGGGGCGAAGCCATGGCCTCACACGTGCTCGACCACCTCAAGGCCGAAGCCGGCCAGTCCAACCAACTTGCGCGGCGTACCGAGCACACGCAGGCGATGCACGCCTAGATCGGCCAGCATCTGCGCGCCCAGTCCAAGCTGGCGCCATTCCTGCTGCTGCACTTCCTCCGGCGCCTGCGTCGTGGGCTGACGGCTCAGGCGGCGCAGCAGCGCATCGGGCGTGTCTTCGCCGGACAGCACCAGCAGCACGCCGCGATCTTCATCGGCGATGCGGCGAAGCGCCGAAGTCACCGTAAGACCGAGATCATCCCGCTGCAGATGCAGCACATCGGAAAGCGTATTGCGCACGTGTACGCGTGTGAGCACCGCCCCACCATCGTTCACTTTGCCGCGCACCAGCGCGAAGTGCAGGCCGTGGCGAATCGCATCGCGGTAGGCCACCAGACGGAACGGACCGAACTCGGTCTCTACCTGTTCCTCGTGCACGCGCTGCACGGTCTTCTCGGTTTCCAGGCGATAGCGGATCAGGTCGGCGATGCTGCCGATCTTCAGGCCGTGCTTCTGCGCAAAGACTTCCAGCTCGGGACGGCGCGCCATCGAGCCGTCCTCGTGCAGGATTTCGATCAGCACGGCGGAGGGCTCCAGGCCGGCCAGCGCAGCCAGATCGCAACCGGCTTCGGTATGGCCGGCGCGCGTGAGCACACCGCCCGGCTGCGCGGTGAGCGGGAAGATGTGGCCAGGCTGCGACAAGTCATGCGGCTTCGCATCCGACTTCACCGCGACCTGGATGGTACGTGCGCGATCGTGTGCGGAGATGCCGGTGGTGACGCCTTCGGCCGCTTCGATCGAGACGGTGAAGTTGGTGTGGTACGGCGACGTGTTGTCGCTGACCATCGGTCGCAGGCCGAGCTGGCGCGTGCGCTGCTCGGTCAACGTAAGACAGACCAGGCCGCGCGCCTCGCGCACCATGAAGTTGATGTCTTCGGGCCGCACCATTTGCGCGGCCATGATCAGATCGCCCTCGTTCTCGCGATCTTCGTCGTCGAGAATCACGACCATGCGGCCGGCGCGGATGTCTTCGAGGATTTCGGGGATGGTGTTGAAGGCCATGGGGGGATCTCGTTGATGTTCTGTTTTTTGCTCCTCCCCCTGCTTGCAGGGGGAGGTCGGGAGGGGGTAAGCCCTTGAGAAAACGCTGCGGGCTTGCAGGCTCACCCCCAACCCCGCCCCTCCCCTGCTGCACGCAGGAGAGGGAGTGACTAGGCGAAGCCGTGCTGCTTGAGAAACGCTTCATCGATGCGCGGCGCTTCACCGCTGCCGATCAGCCGCTCGATATAACGCGCCACCACATCCACCTCGATATTCACCGCATCACCCGCACGACGCGCATGAAACGCGGTGTGCCCGACCGTGTGCGGAATCAGGTTGACGCCGAAGCGGTTGCCCGTGACTTCGTTAACGGTAAGGCTGGTGCCGTCGATACAGATGGAGCCCTTGGCGGCGATGTAGCGCGCCAGCGACGCCGGCACCTCGAACACCCAGCGCAGTGAGCGCCCGTCCGGCGTGATGGAAACCACCTTGCCCACGCCATCGACATGGCCAGACACCAGATGGCCGCCCAAACGGTCGGCAAGGCGCAAGGCCTTCTCCAGGTTTACCGGGTCGCCGGCCTTGTGCTTGCCCAGCGTGGTAAGCGACAGCGTTTCGTTGGAAACGTCCGCGCTGAAACCGCGCGACTCCAGTGTGACCGCCGTCAGGCACACGCCGGAGACGGCAATGCTGTCGCCCAGTTGCACGTCGGAGAGATCGAGATCGCCGGTATCGACATACAGGCGAACATCGCCGCCGCGGGGTTCGAGCCGCGCGATGCGGCCTACGGTCTGGATGATGCCGGTGAACATCAGCGCACCTCCCGCTGGAGGTGGATGGAAGGGACTTTCTTAATAGCAGGCATGAAACGTTCTCCGCGTGGAGCCAATAGCGAGAACGCCCCAAGGCATGAGGCAGACGCACGGCCGCGAAGCCGTTCGCCATGCCGTCTTCTTTCATCCGGACTGTGAGGAAGCTGCTGCCAGCTTCCAACCGTCGGCTCCGGCATTCGACCGGATCTGCTGACCCTTCGCGACCGAAGTCGACGAAGGCGCTCGCGGGCTCGTTGCCGGAACATCCCTTAAGGGCTGCCCTTCAACCTACCGCCGGTGGGGAATTTCGCCCCGCCCTGAAGACGCTATGGATAGTTGCCGGCAAAGCCGGCCTGCGGATTCTAGCATCCCGTTCCGCAGCTTCCGACGGCATCCACTAGGCGCATGGACCGAACGCTGCGTTCCCGGCAAGCATGCGGGAGCGATGCTGCGCGCCCCGCGCGACCCGCACGCCGGGCATTGCCCTTCGCCGTCGACCCGCATATTATTGCGAATCATTCTCGTTTGACTGTCCGAGCAACAGGCAGGCCTCGCCAGGCCGACCCAGGGCGCCGGAACCCCACCAAGGAACATCCATGCGCTATTCCGTCGGCCTGTCGGCCCTCGGTCTGGTCGCGGCGTGCGCGCATGCCCAAGCCAGCCAAGTCGAGTCCCCCGTTTCCACGCTGCAGTCGGTCGATGTGCAAGGGCATGCGGACAAGGGGCTGCTCGGTCAGCGGGTCGGTGTGGGCGCCTTCCGTGATCAATCCATCATGGATGTGCCCGCTACTATCAACGTCGCGACCCGCGACCTGCTCGACGCGCAGGCTGCCGTCAGTCTCTACGATGTGCTGCGCAATACCGCTGGCGTGACCAAGCAACAGCTCAGTGGCGAGGTGTTCGACAACCTGTCCATGCGTGGCGTCACCCTCGACAATCGCAGCAATTATCGGCTCAACGGCTCGCTGCCGCTGCTCAACCTCACCGAACTGCCGCTGGAAGACAAAGAGCGCCTGGAAGTGCTCAAGGGCGTATCCGCGCTCTACTACGGCTACACCGCACCCGGCGGCGTGGTGAACATGGTGACCAAACGTGCCGGCAATCAACCGGTGACCATGCTCGGCCTGAGTATCGACAACAACGGCGGCACCATTGGCCAGCTCGACGTCGGCCGCCGCTTCGGCGATCGCCAACAATACGGCGCGCGCATCAACGTCGCTGGCGGCAGTCTGCAATCGCCGGTGGACGGCATCGACGGCGACAAGCGCATGGCCAGCGCGGCACTCGATTGGCGCGTCAACGACCGGCTGAATCTGCGCGCCGACCTGGAATACTTCCGCAAGAAAATCGGCGAGCAGAGCGTAATCACCCAGCCCGCTGCGAAAAACGGCGGCATCGACCTGCCGCGCATGCCGGACCCCAGCAAGCGCCTGTCGCCGGACTGGGCCGACTTTGTCGCGCATGGCAGCAACGTACTGCTGCATGCCGACTACGCGTTGAGCGAGCAATGGCTGGCGACACTGGAAGCCGGACGCGCCGACCTCACCCGCGACCGCCGCGCCTTTACCGAGATCAAGAACTACAACCCGCTCACCGGCCAGGGCACGCTCACCGGCAATCGCCAGAGCGACGCCAGCTGGAACAATCAGAACCTGCGTGCCGAACTCTTCGGCAGCTTCGCTACCGGCGCGGTGGGACATGAACTGACGATCGGTGCGGCGCAGACCAAGTCGAACCAGGATCAGACCGTGACCGGCCAGTTCACCGGCACGCAGAATCTCTACGATCCGGTCACCGTCCCCTGGCTGCCGGTGACCAAGACCACCGTCACGCCCGCCCTGAATGCGGTGGACCGCGGCATGTATGTCACCGACCGCATGAGTTTTTCCGAGCATTGGCAAACCATCCTCGGCGCACGCTACACCCGCTACACCAGCGACCAGGGCAGCAACCACTACAAGGCGAGCAAGACCACGCCGCTGGCTGCGCTGATCTACAAATTCAATCCGCGCCTGATGGCTTATGCCTCATATGCCACGGGCATCGAACAAGGCGACCGCGCGCCGAATACGGCGATCAACGTCAACGAGGCCCTGCCGCCGTCGATCAGCAAGCAGAAAGAAGTTGGCGTTCGCTGGCAACCCAGCGATCGACTGCTGCTATCCAGCGCGGTATTCGATATCGATCGCGCAGCCAGCTACGTCAATGACAGTGGCCTGTTCGTGCAGAGCGGCCGCTTGCGTTACCGCGGTATCGAGTTGAGTGCGCAGGGCCAGCTGTCACGCGACTGGTCGCTGCAGTTCTCTACGCAGTATCTGCAGGCACGCTTCCGCGACATCAGCGCCGCACTGGAAGACAAGACGCCGGAAAACACACCTGCCGTCACCGCCAGCTTGTTCGCCGAATACACCGTGCCGGTCGTGCCCGGCCTTGCGCTCAACGGCGGCCTCTACTTCACCGGCCGCCGGCCGTTGAACAACGCCAACCAGGGCTTTATCGACAACTACACCTTGCTCGGCCTGGGCGCGCGTTACGCCACGCAGATGTTCGGCAAGCGTGTGCTGTGGCAGCTCAACGTCGAGAACGCCACCGACAAGCGCTATTGGGCAGCGACCGGAAACAACCGGCTCGCCATGGGGCTGCCGCGGACGGCGAAACTCACCGTGAAGATCGACCTTTAAGGATGCGCGCCATGGCCACAAAGAACTCTTTCATACGCAACCTCGCCGCGATCGCTCTGCTCTGCCTGTGCGCTATCTCGACGCAAGCTGTCGCCGCCAGTCACGGCAAGAACGTGTTGCTGGTGGTCCGCAAGGAAGGCAAAAGCCTCGCCTACGACCAGAAGATCCAACAGCACCTGACGGCACGCGGCTTCACCGTCACGCTCTACGACCAGTATCAGCCTGCCGCCAAGGCCAAGGACTTCGACCTGGTGGTGCTTTCCTCCACGGTGCGTTCGCGCGACCTGCTCGGCGCCTACCGCGATACACCAGTGCCGCTGGTGACCTGGGAAAGCGACCTGCTCGACGACATGGGCATGAGCGGCAAACGCCCCGACACCGACTTCGGCAAGACCGACAAGCAGCACGCACTGTGGCTGGTGAACGCGCCGCATCCACTGGCTGCCGGCTTGCCGGCCGGCATCGTCAATGTCTACGTGAAGAATGCGCCGATGAACTGGGGCAAGCCCGGACTGGGCGCCAGCATCATCGCTACGCTGGCCAGGGACCCCGAGAAGGTCGCCATCTTCGGCTACGAGAAAGGCGCCACCATGGACTACGAAACGCTGGCGCCGGCACGACGGGTGATGTTCTTCCTCGACAACGAAACCTTCGACAACCTCACCCCCGAGGGCTGCAAGCTGTTCGATGCAGCCATCGACTGGGCGCTGGCGCGCTGAGTCTCGCTCAGCGCTTTTCGGCGCTTGCCCGCGTCCGGTATTCGCGCAGCACCTGATCCATCACCCAACTCGTACGCGCACCCGTGTCAGCGGTCGACGGACAGGCGCCAACCTGGCCGGTGAGCTCGGCGACGATGGTCTCGATCAGCGGCTGCTGGATATGCCGGGGGTTCTCGACGTGAAACTCCCGCGTGCCTTCCGCGTTCTCCACCCGGATCGCACCATCGCCGAACGTGGCGAAACTGATACGCCCCCGATCGCCCACCACTTCGATGCAGTCGTGGTGCTTGAAGCTGTCGAAATTCCACAGCCCCGTGCCGAGCATGCCGTTGCCGAAGGCAAACGACATCGACACGGTGTCTTCCGGCGGATAGGCCTGGAGCTGGTTGCTCGCATGACCCGTGGCGGAAACGATCGGCCCGAATAGCCAGTCGAGGATATCCAGCGTGTGGCAACCGATATCCATGAACACGCCACCGCCGGATATCTCGGGAACGACATGCCACGGCAAGTTGTTCCGATCGTGATAACGCGGATGATGCGGCTCGTACAGCACTGTGTTGACGATACACGGCGTACCGATCACTTTCGCCTCGAACAGCAATTCACGCACCTTATGGAAGCGCGGCAGCATCCGGCGGTAATACGCCACGAACACTGGCACCCTCGCCTCACGTCCGGCGCGGATGATCGCCTCGCACTCGGCATGATCCATGGCCATCGGCTTTTCCACGTACACCGGCTTGCCCGCGGCGATGCTCATCAGCGCGTATTGCTTGTGCGTAGAGGGCGGCGTGGCAACGTAGACCGCATCCACTTCGGGATCGGCAATCAGCTTGGCCGCATCGTCATACCACTTCGGCACACCGTGGCGCTGCGCGTAATCGCGCGCCTTGTCGCCATCGCGGCGCATCACCGCCACCAGCGCGGAATGCGGCGCCTTCTGGAAACCCGGGCCACTCTTCAGCTCGGTGACGTTGCCGCAGCCGATGATGCCCCAGCGAATGGTTTTCGCGTTGCTCATTTGATGACGAATTCCTTGCTGATGAACTGCTGGTGCCAGGCATGGTACTGGTCGACCTGCGGGTGGCGCGCACGCTCGGCGATATGCGCCAGCAGGGCTTCGCGCACCGGCGGTGCGAGGCTGGCGAGATAATCGGCGGTGTACTCGCGATGATCGAGCACGCCGAAGTGGCAGGTCGGCTCGTACTGATTGGAGTGGAACCCGAGATGGATGGTGATGCGACGCTCCGCCAGCACACCGGCGTAGCCGCGATGCACGGCGTAGTTGTTGTAGAACACCGCCTGCCCCGGCTGCAGCACCAGCTGCACACCCTCGTCCAGCTCCGGCTGCGCATCCACCGGCGCGATGCGTGGATCGCCACCAAAAATACGCTGTTCAGCTTCATTGAGTGGGCGCCGATGGCTGCCCGGCACGATCCACAGACAGGGGTCCGGCGTCAGCGAGATATTCGCTTGTACATAGTTGTAGTGATAGTCGGCACTGAACCAGCGTGCGTCGATCTGATCGTCTGGCACCTGCATCAGGTCGCGATGCCAACCCTGGCGATAGTCGACGCCGGCGTCGGCATAGAACAGCGAGGCACCATCGATGATGATCCCATCGCCCAACAGATCGGCGGCAATCGCCTGGATGGCCGGCTGGCAGATGATGTCCTGCACCGCGCGGACCTCTTTGCCCGGCTGCAGGAATTGGAGGTTCATCATCTTGCCGCGTTCGCCACGCTCGCGGCGTGCCGCTTCCACAGCATCCACATATCGCGCGATATCGCCGGCATCCAATACCTGGCGAATCACATAACCCTGGGTCCGGAACTGCTCCAGCTCCGTCTTGGCAAGCATCTTGGTTCCCCTAAGCCTGGTTGTTTAAGCTCTTTAATTGCGAGCCGCCGGCGCGGGACGTAGCCGCAGCCGGATATCCGTACCCAGCATACGCTGGTCGAACAACTGGAGATTCCAGCGTTCGCTCATGTCATTCAACGCGGGCAGCCGCAACAACGGACGCCCCCGATGACCCAGCAGCAGAGGCGCCACATAGATCAGCAGTTCGTCCGCGAGGCCCGCTGCCACCAACGCGCCACAAAGCGTCGCACCCGCTTCCACATGCACTTCGTTGCAACCGCGTTCGGCCAGCAGGTGAAGCACAGCCGCCAAATCCAGCTGCCCGTTCTTTTCAGTCACCGACGCATATCGGATGTTGTCGGCATGCTTCGGCACGTTCGCGTCGTCTGCATGCAGCACCAGGGTGAGTGCATCGCTGTCAAAAACGTGGTTTGCCGTGGGCGTACTCAGCTGGCGGTCCAGCACAACGCGCAGCGGCGGGGTGAACGCCTCGCCATCCGGCAGGCGCACGGTCAGATGCGGGTTGTCCGCCAAAGCGGTCCCGCTGCCTGTGAGGATTACGGAGCTGCGTGCGCGCCAGCGCTGTACGTCGGCACGCGCGGCCTCGCCGGTGATCCACTTCGAGGTGCCATCCGCCAATGCCGTACGCCCATCCAGGCTCATGGCCAGCTTGACGCGCACCCACGGGCGGCCGCGCTCGATGCGGCTGAAAAAACCGATATTGAGTTCGCGCCCGGTCTCGCGCATCAGGCCCGACTCGACCATGACGCCGGCGTCGCGGAGTTTGCCGATGCCGCGCCCTGCTACCTGCGGAAAAGGATCTTCGGTAGCGATCACCACACGAGACACGCCAGCGGCGATCAGCGCATCCGCGCACGGCGGCGTGCGCCCGTGATGCGCGCAAGGCTCCAGCGTCACATAGGCCGTTGCGCCACGTGCGCGTTCGCCTGCGGCGCGCAAGGCGAACACTTCCGCATGTGGCTCACCAGCACGCTGATGCCAGCCTTCGCCCACCGCCTCTTCACCGTGGGCGATGACGCAACCAACGCGCGGATTGGGCTGGGTGGTAAACAGGCCGTGCTCGGCCAGGCGCAGGGCCTGCGCCATATGCTGATGATCGAGAACGCTGAAGTGAGAGTTCGGCATGCGGGCATTCTCGCAGAACGTGCGGCCCGCGGAAAAACGTCAGCCTTTCTTGCTGCGCTTGATGCCGCCTTCGCCCAGCAGCGAGAGCTGCAAACTTTCGAGGCCCGGCAGATCGCGCTCGAGCTTCTCGATTTCCTCGCGGAACGCCTGCACATCCTCGAACTTGCGGTAGACCGAGGCGAAACGCACGTAGGCCACCTGGTCGAGCTTCTTCAGCTCGCGCATCACCAGCTCGCCAATCTGGCGTGACGGCACTTCGCGGTCGCCGCTCTTGCGCAGGTCGTTGATGATGGTGCGCACGGCGACATCCACCGCATCGCTCGCCACCGGCCGCTTCTGCAAGGCGCGCTCGAAACTCACGCGCAGCTTGCGCTCGTCGAAACTCTCGCGACGTTCGCCGCTCTTCACGATCGCTGGCAGTTTCAGTTCCGCCGTCTCGAACGTGTTGAAGCGCTCACCGCACTGCGGACACTCGCGACGACGGCGCACGGTGGCGCCGTCTTCGGCGAGGCGTGAATCGATCACGCGCGTGTCTTCATGCTGGCAGAAGGGGCAATGCATGGTGGGCGGCTAGGCGTCCGTCAGCCGTAGACCGGGAATTTCTTGCACTGCGCCGTGACTTTGTCGCGCACTTTGGCGATCACTGCCTCGTCGGCCGGTGCGTCGAGCACGTCGCAGATCCACTGGGTCAGCTCCACGGTATCGGCTTCTTTGTAGCCGCGGGTGGTGATGGCCGGGGTACCGACGCGCAGGCCGGAGGTGACGAAGGGCTTGCGCGGGTCGTTCGGCACAGCGTTCTTGTTGACCGTGATGTGGGCGCGGCCGAGCGCTTCTTCCGCGTCCTTGCCGGTCACTTCGCGGCCGATCAGGTCGACCAGCATCAGGTGGTTTTCGGTGCCGCCGGAAACGATCTTGTAGCCACGCTCAATAAAGGTCTTGGCCATGGCCTTGGCGTTCTTCACCACCTGGGCCTGGTACTCCTTGAACGACGGCTCCAGCGCTTCCTTGAACGCCACTGCCTTGGCGGCGATCACGTGCATCAGCGGACCGCCCTGGATGCCGGGGAACACGATCGACTGCAGCTTCTTCTCGATCTCTTCGCCAGCGTCCTTTGCCACGATGATGCCGCCGCGCGGACCGCGCAGGGTCTTGTGCGTGGTGGAAGTGACGACATGCGCATGCGGCAGCGGGTTCGGGTACACGCCCGCCGCGATCAGGCCCGCGACGTGAGCCATGTCCACGAACAGGTAAGCACCGACCTTGTCGGCGATGGCGCGGAAACGCGCCCAGTCCATCACCTGCGAGTAGGCGCTGAAGCCCGCCACGATCATCTTCGGCTTGTGCTCGACGGCAAGGCGCTCGACTTCGTCGTAATCCACCAGGCCGTTCTCGTTCACGCCGTACTGCACCGCGTTGAACAGCTTGCCCGAGACGTTGACCTTGGCGCCGTGGGTGAGATGGCCGCCGTGCGCCAGGCTCATGCCCAGAATGGTGTCGCCCGGGTTGAGCAGCGCCAGATACACCGCCTGGTTGGCCTGCGAACCGGAATGCGGCTGCACATTGGCGTAGTTGGCGCCGAACAACTGCTTGAGGCGGTCGATGGCGAGCTTCTCGGCCACGTCCACGTATTCGCAGCCGCCGTAGTAGCGCTTGCCCGGATAACCCTCGGCGTACTTGTTGGTGAGCACGCTGCCCTGCGCTTCCATCACGCGCGGGCTGGCGTAGTTCTCCGAAGCAATGAGTTCGACGTGGTCTTCCTGTCGGCGCGCTTCATCGGCCATGGCCTGGGCCAGTTCAGCGTCGTAACCGGCGATCGTCTCGTTCTTCGGGAACATTCGGGCCTCGTCGTGGCAAGCGGGGGAAAGACTTAGGAGTGTAACGGTCATGGGCTATGGCCGGCCACCGGCACGGCCCTTGCCGACACGTTGCGTACAATGTACCGTACATCGCACGCAACGTAGCCACGACGAGGTCGCCACCCATGGGGATTCGCTTTCCACGTGCTGAAAAATGGCTCGCCACGCTGCTATGGCTGCTACCGCTGGCGCTATCGGCCCAATCCGCCACCGGGGTGGGCATGGCCTCCATCCGCATTCCCGATCCGGTGGGCGGCAGGCAAACCGATGGCTATATCTTCTACCCATCCGCGCAAACCGTCAGTGGCACCACCGCGATCGGGCCCTACGAAGTGGCCGCCGTGCCCGATGCCCCGGCACTCCCGGGCATCAAGCCGCTGGTGGTGATTTCCCACGGCAACGGCGGCAGCCGTCTCGGCCATCACGACCTGGCGACTTACCTGGCCAGCCATGGCTTCATCGTGGCAACGCTCAATCACCCCAAGGACGATTTCCAGGACACCAGCGGCGTGGGTCATGCCGAAGTGCTCGCCGGCCGCCCGCTGCAGGTCAAATCCACCATCACCACCTTGCTCGCCGATCCGCGCTGGAAGAGCCTGATCGACCCGGAGCGCATCGGCGTCGCCGGCTTCTCGGCAGGCGGCTATACGAGCCTGATGGTGCTCGGGGCGCACCCGAAGTTCGAACGCTTCATCGACTTCTGCGATCGCCATCCGGAAGTCCAGGACGTCTGCGGCGCACGCGCCAAGCTGGAAGCCGAGATGGCCAAACAGGGCCGGACCATCAAGGACTACCTCGCCGACGTTCAGAACGACATGGGCCGCTGGGGCGATACCGCAGATCCACGCGTGAAAGCCGCCTTCGTGATGGCGCCGCTGAGTCTGGTCTTCGACGAAGCAGGTCTCGCACCGATCCACGCCCCGGTGTTTCTGTACTACGGCCAGAACGATCACGTGCTGCCGCCGGCGGACAACGCGAAACATATCCGGCCCTTGCTCAAGAGCCTGGTCGCGGTGAAGGAAATACCGAAGGCGGACCACTGGGTTTTTATCGCCCCGTGTTCAACGGCACTGGCCAAAGAAGCCAGCACCATTTGCACCGACCCGGCAGGCGTGGATCGCGCAAAAGCCCATGCGCAGATCAACGCCGATGCGCTGGCGTTCTTCCGCAAAACACTCAAGCTGCCCGGCCGCTAAAGGAACCCATCGTGCCCAAAGCCCTGCGCGACGACGAAACCGAAGCCTTCCGCGCGCGCATCGGCGAAGCCGCCGCGCGCCTCTACGTGGAGGAAGGACCGGCCGCAGTCACCATGCGCCGCATCGCCGCCGAACTCGGTTGCGGCACGATGACGCCATACCGCTATTTCGCGAACAAGGACGACATCATCACCGCCGTGCGCACACGCGGCCTGCACGAGTTTTCCGCCGCGCTGGAACAGGCACTCGCATCGCCGGGGGACGGCCGCATGCGCAGCCGCGCAGTGCGCGATGCCTATATCGCCTTCGCCCGCGCCCATACCGCCACCTACCGGCTGATGTTTGAGTTTCCGGAACAGAACCGCGACAACCCCGCCTACCGCGAAGCGCACGAACGCATGTGGCAAACCATCGCCGCGCATGTCGACGTGATGATTGCCGAAGGCGTGGTCAAAGCCGATGCAGTCATCCTCGGCCACCAGATCTGGGCCGCCCTGCACGGCGCCGTGATGCTGGAAATCGCCGGCCTGCTACCACCCGGCTACGACGCCGCCTCGCTGCATACGCGCACTGCCGGCACGCTGTTCGACGCGGCGCATCCGAAACCGGATCGCCACTGACCCATTGGCAGTCGTCGCGCCGCAGGCGCAACATCCACAGACTCTCTCCGTGGAGCGCCTCCCATGAAGTTCCGCACCCTCGGCAAGCACAACCTGCACGTTTCGGCTCTTGGCCTTGGCTGTATGGGCATGTCCGACATGTACGGCGCCACCGAGCGCAGCGAAAGCATCGCCACTATTCACGCCGCGCTCGACGCCGGCATCAGCCTGCTCGACACCGGCGACTTCTATGGCATGGGCCACAACGAGATGCTGGTCGGCGAGGCGCTGGCCGGACGTCTTCGCGACAGCTACCTTCTCAGCGTGAAATTCGGCGCCCAACGTGGCCCTGGCGGCGAATGGCTGGGCTACGACGCGCGCCCCTCGGCCGTGAAAACCGCCCTCGCCTACTCGCTCCGGCGCCTGCGCACCGACTACGTCGATATCTACCGCCCTGCCCGCCTTGATCCGAACGTGCCGATCGAAGACACCGTGGGTGCGATCGCTGACCTGGTGAAGGAAGGCTACGTACGGCACCTGGGCCTGTCCGAAATGGGCGTAGACACCATTCGCCGCGCGGCCAGCGTGCTGCCTGTCGTGGATCTGCAGATCGAGTACTCGCTGATCTCGCGTGGCATCGAACAAGCCATCCTTCCCACCTGCCGCGAACTCGGCACCGGCATCACCGCCTACGGCGTACTGTCGCGCGGCCTGATCAGCGGCCACTGGTCAAAAGAACGCAGCACGGACGCCCGCGACTTCCGCACCCACAGCCCCCGCTTCCAAGGCGACAACCTCGACCACAACCTGGCCTTGGTCGATCTCCTGCGCGAACTGGCCGAGGCACGCGGCGTCAGCGTGGCGCAGCTGGCCATCGCCTGGGTGTTGGCGCGTGGAGAAGACATCGTGCCCCTGGTCGGCGCACGCTCACGCTCACGTCTGACTGAAGCCCTGGGCGCGCTCGACATCAATCTCAGCACGGAAGACCTCGCCGCCATCGAACGCGCCATCCCGTCCGGTGCGGCAGCCGGTGATCGCTATAGCGCACAGGGCATGGCATCGCTGGATAGCGAGCGCTGAGGACAGATGGCGTCAGCCATCTCTGTCGTTACGCCGCCTCGCCACTGCCGACACCATGACATAGCTGATGATCATCAGCAGCAACCACGCCCCCAACTTGCCCACCGGCACCATGCTCCAGCCGTGCCGCTGTGCGGGATAGCGCCAGGCGGAGGTGAACGTACCGATGTTCTCCGCCAGCCAGATGAAACCCGCCACCAGAACGAAGCCGAGCAACAACGGCATCCGGCGATAGGTGTCGCGCACCCGGAAGAAGATCCAGGTCCGGCCGAACAGGATTACCACCGCGGCAAACAGCAGAAGGCGGGCATCCAGCAGGTAGTGGTGCGCAAAGAAATTGAGGTAGATCGCCACCGCCAGCCACACCGTCGCGCCGAACGACGGGTGGCGCACGAAGCGGAATCCAAACAGGCGCCACGCCCGCGCGATGTAACTACCGACCGAGGCGTACATAAAGCCGGTGAACAGCGGCACGCCGCCGACGCGCAGCACCGACGCCTCGGGATACGTCCATGAGCCCACCGCCGTCTTGAACACCTCCATCGCGGTGCCAACCAGGTGGAACAACAGGATGACCCAGGCCTCCTCTCGGCTCTCCAACCGGAGCGCGAGAAGCACCACCTGGATCGCCAGCGCGGCCAGCGTCAGAAAGTCGTAGCGGGTCAGCCACACATCCTCCGGGTAGAAAGCCCAGGTCACGACCAGCAGGGCCACCATGCAGCCGCCAAAAAGACAGGCCGAAGCCTGCTTTACCCCGAAGCAGACAAACTCGTGCAGTGCCGCGGCCCAGCGACCGTGCCGCGACACCAGCTGCGCTGCCCAGGCGTCCAGCCACGCCACGCCGCGCGTCAACGCCCCTTCCGTCCCCAGCCGTTCCATCGCCGCGCGCTCCCACCACCCCAAGAACGGCAAGCATCCAGGGCGGGCGTGGCACATCAGCAACGGAATATGGCCGCGAGGGGATGGCCACTGGAGAAAACCAGGCCATGCGTGGCACAACCGCCTCAATCTGTCACCGAGAACACCCGGCAAACCGCTATAATGCGCGGTTTGTTACCCACGCCCAGCGCATCCGCCCCCGTTCCAGGGCCAGCGCCGCGCACGCCTCCGGAGGCTCCATGAGCTCGCAATACATCTACACCATGAACGGGGTCAGCAAGATCGTTCCCCCGAAGCGCCAGATCATCAAGGACATCTCGCTCAGCTTTTTCCCCGGCGCCAAGATCGGCCTGCTGGGCCTGAACGGTGCGGGCAAGTCCACGGTGCTGAAGATCATGGCCGGCGTGGATACCGATTTTCAGGGTGAAGCCCGCCCGCAGCCGGGCATCAAGGTCGGCTACCTGGCGCAGGAGCCGCAGCTGGATCCGGAAAAGACCGTGCGCGAAGCGGTCGAGGAAGGCGTCTCCGTCATTCTCGACGCGCAGAAGCGCCTGGAAGAGGTCTATGCCGCCTACGCCGAGGAAGGCGCCGACTTCGACAAACTGGCGAAGGAGCAGGAGCAGCTCGAGAGCATCCTCGCGGTGAACGATGCCCACGCGCTGGAGCGTCAGCTGGAAGTGGCCGCCGATGCACTGCGCCTGCCGCCGTGGGACGCCAAGATCGGGCCGCTCTCGGGTGGCGAAAAGCGCCGCGTGGCGCTGTGCCGCCTGCTGCTGTCCAAGCCGGACATGCTGCTGCTCGACGAGCCCACCAACCATCTGGACGCCGAGTCGGTGGATTGGCTGGAGCAGTTCCTGCAGAACTACCCGGGCACCGTGGTGGCGGTGACCCATGACCGCTACTTCCTCGAGCACGCGGCCGAATGGATTCTCGAACTCGACCGCGGCCGCGGTATTCCGTGGAAGGGCAACTACACCGACTGGCTGGAGCAGAAGAGCGAGCGCCTGGCCCGCGAAGAAGCCGCCGAGAAGGGCCGCCAGAAGGCTCTTGCACGCGAGCTGGAGTGGGTGCGTTCCGCCGCCAAGGGCCGTCAGTCCAAGGGTAAGGCGCGTATCAACCGCTTCGAGGAACTGAACTCGGTCGAGTACCAGAAGCGCAACGAAACCAACGAGCTCTACATTCCGCCGGGCGAGCGCCTGGGCCAGGAAGTGATCGAGTTCAAGAACGTGTCGAAGTCGTTCGGCGATCGCCTGCTGATCGACGACGTCTCGTTCAAGGTGCCGCCGGGCGCCATCGTCGGCGTGATCGGCCCCAACGGCGCCGGTAAGTCGACCCTGTTCAAGCTGATCACCGGCCAGGAAACGCCCGACCAAGGTGAGGTCAAGCTCGGCCACACCGTGCAGCTCGCTTATGTCGACCAGTCGCGCGACAGCCTCGATCCGAACAAGAACGTGTGGCAGGAAATCTCGGACGGCGCCGACATCATCACCATCGGCCGCTACGAACTGCAGTCGCGCGCCTATATCGGCCGCTTCAACTTCAAGGGCACCGATCAGCAGAAGATGGTCGGCAGCCTGTCCGGCGGTGAGCGCGGTCGACTGCATCTGGCCAAGACTCTGATGCAGGGCGGCAACGTGCTGCTGCTCGACGAGCCGTCCAACGATCTGGACGTCGAAACGCTGCGTGCGCTGGAAGACGCGATGCTGGAATTCCCCGGTTGCGCGATGGTGATCTCGCATGACCGCTGGTTCCTCGACCGCATCGCCACGCACATCATCGCGTTCGAAGGCGACTCGCACGTCGAGTTCTTCCCCGGCAACTACAACGAGTACGAAGCGGACAAGAAGCGCCGCCTCGGCGATGAGGCCGCCAAGCCGCATCGCGTGAAGTACAAGAAGCTGGCGTAACGCCATTGAGACAACGTCATTCCGGCGCAGGCCGGAATGACGTGTGCAAAGATCACCGGAGACCACGATGCACTTCATGCAATCACTGCAACAGGCATGGACCCGCAACAACTCACTGGTCTGCGTCGGTCTCGATCCAGAACCCGCGAAGTTCCCGGCGCACCTGCAAGGGCGTCCGGATGCTGTTTTCGAGTTCTGCAGCGCCATCGTCGACGCCACTGCCGACCTGGTCTGCACCTACAAGCCGCAGATCGCGCATTTCGCCGCCCTGCGTGCGGAAGACGCGCTCGAACGCCTGATCGCGTATATCCACGCCAAACATCCGAACGTGCCGGTGATCCTCGACGCCAAGCGCGGCGACATCGGCAGCACGGCGCAGCACTATGTCACTGAAGCATTCGACCGTTTCGGCGCGGATGCGGTGACGCTCAATCCGTACCTCGGCCGCGACTCTGTGCAGCCGTTCCTGGATCGCGCCGACAAGGGCGTGATCCTGCTTTGCCACACATCCAACCCCGGCGCCGCCGACCTGCAGGACCTGGACGTCGGCGGCAAGCCGCTCTATCAGCACGTCGCGCAGACCGTCGCGCGCGACTGGAACACGCATGGCAATTGCGCTCTGGTCACCGGTGCCACCTGGCCGGAGCAATTGGCTGAAGTGCGCGCACTGGTCGGCGAGGTGCCGCTGCTGGTGCCGGGCATCGGCGCCCAGGGCGGCGACGTGGAAGCCGTGGTACGCAACGGCCGCACGGCGAACGGCACCGGCCTGATGATCAGTTCCTCGCGCGCCATTCTTTACGCAGGCAACGGCGAAGACTTCGCACAAGCAGCGCGCAACGCCACGCTGGAACTGCGCGACACCATCAACCGCTATCGCTGAGCGGTACTTTCCGGGCAGCCACGCGCGCGGCATAGTCGTGCCTCGCCTCCGGATGGTGTGCTCATGCAAGAAGCCGACGAAAGCCGCATCGATCTCCGCCGTCGCCGCCTGTTGCAGGCGGCCGGACTTTCGCTGGGCGCCATCGCCTGCGGCACCCTGCCCGCAGCGTTGCGCGCCGCACCGGCGTCCCGCTCGCGCCTGATCCTGCTCGGCACCGCCGGCGGCCCGACACCAAAACCCGATCGCTCCGCACCGGCGCAAGCGATCGTAATCGACGGCGTGATCTACGTGATCGACTGCGGCAACGGCGTCGCGCGGCAGATGGTGAAGGCTGGGCTGGATCTCGGCGCGATCCGCAACGTCTTCATCACTCACCAGCATTCCGACCACAACGCCGACTACGGCAACCTGCTGTGGCTGGCCTGGGCGGCGAAGCTGCATACGCGCGTGGATACATGGGGACCGCCGCCACTGAGCACGATGACGCAGCAGTTCCTGGCGATGAACGACTATGACATCCGCACCCGCATCGCCGATGAGGGCCGCCCACCGCTCGCGCCATTGATCGTGCCGCACGACATCACGCAAGGCGGCGTGGTGATGCAGGACGAACGGGTCAAGGTGACGGCGGCGCTGGTCGAGCATCCACCGGTCGCTCCCGCTTTCGCCTATCGCTTCGACTGTCCGGATCGTTCCTTCGTGATCTCCGGCGACACGTGTCCCTCAGAACACCTGATCAAACTCGCCCATGGCGCCGACGTACTGGTGCACGAGGTGATGTATCTGCCCGCGCTGGAGAAGCTGATCGCCACCGAGCCGAACGCCGCGCGCCTGCGCGAGCACTTACTGGCCAGCCACACCACCACTGAGCAGGTGGGACGTATTGCGACCGAGGCCGGCGTGAAAACACTCGTGCTTTCGCATTTCGTGCCGGGTGGTTATCCACCCATTGCTGATGACGTATGGCGCGATGCGGTCGCGCCGCACTTCAAGGGTCGACTGATCGTCGGCCACGACCTGCAGGAAATCTGATCCCCTGATACTGCGCTGTGGGCTCAGGCGGCGAAGGCTTTGACGATGGCATCGGGCGATTTACGCAGCAAGGTTTCGTTGAAAGTCAGCGCCACGCGCCCCTCGTGGAGTTCGCCGATGACGACATCCGCCTTGCGCAAGCGATCCTCCAAGCCCGGCCGGCGTCCTTCGGCCACCTGCAGGAAATGGATGTTGGTGCCCTGCTCCACCCGCTGCACCGTATAGCCATCCAAAGCCGTCAAACCAGCCAGCACGCGATCGCCCACCGCGCGCACCTTGGCAAAGCGCTGTTCGAAGCCGTCAAGACTATCCAGCGCGAGTAGCGCGGGCTGCCAGGCGTGGAAGATGCCGCCGCCAAAGATATGCCGCGTGTCGCGCGCCTTGGCTATAGTGGCTTTGGTACCCGCGAGGATCGCGCCGAACGGCGCACCCAGATACTTGTAGAGCGACACATAGACCGTATCGAACGGCGCCGCATACTTCGCCGCGCTGAAACCATCGGCACCGCTATTGAGCAACAGGCGTGCGCCGTCCAGATGCAGCCCAATTCCTTTCGCACGCGCACGCTCGGCAATCGCCTGCACCGTCTCGAACGGCACCATCGCGCCGTCGGCGCGGCGCACCGGACTCTCCAACGAGATCGCGCCGATCGGCAACGGATAGGCAGCCTTCTCGGAGACGGTGATCGCCGCCTCCACTTCGGCCAGCGTGGGTGCGGCGCGTCCGGGCGCCAGCGGCACCAGGTTGATCGCGCTCAGCGTGGTCACCGCATCGCTCTCGTCGCAGTAGACGTGGCTTTCCTGCTGCACCAGTGCGCGCCGCTTCTCTCCACACAACAAGCGCAACGCCACCTGATTGGCCAGGGTGCCGGTGGGCATGAAAGCGGCATCCTCCTTGCCGAGCAGCTTGGCGAAGCGCTGTTCGAGTTCCTCCACGGCACCACCGCGGAGATAGAAGTCGCTGGCCTTGTCGCGCTTCTGCAGGATCGCGTCCAGCTGCGCCAGCACATCGCGCCCGTAATGGGGCACGTTATCGCCCTCCAGGATCACCGCCCGGTTGATGCTCTGCGGATCTTGCGGGCTTTTGGGCGAAGCGGCCGCGAATGCCGCTGGCATTGCGCCGGACCACAACGCGGTAGCCGCGCCCGCACACAACGACGACCGGAGAAAATCGCGACGATCCATGAGCTGCCTCCGCTGGATGGGCTTGCGTGTCCGACTCGATGTCGGGTTCCGGAACGGAACCCTAGCACCGGCGGATGCGCCGCCTATCGGCCGGAGGTCATGGGGCTGCGGGCAAATCCGTGATCATCTGCCGCGCCAGGCCTTCGTAGTTGTAGTCGAAGTGATGGTCGCCGGGCTTCTGGTACACCTTGATCCAGGCCGGCAGGCCCTGCTCGGCGCAGATGGTGTCGTCTTCGTCGTCCTTGCCGTAGTAGCACACGACCGGTGGCTTGCCCTGCAGCGCGAGCAGCGGCGGATGGGCATCGTAGTGCTTCACCGGGTTGAGCCACTGGAAGAAGTCCTGCGTGTAGGTCTTCCACCAGCCCTCCACCATATAGCCTTCCATCTCGATCTCGAAGTTGACGTCCTTGCTCGGCGACAACAGCACTATCTGCGCCACGCGTGCGCGGTTTTCCGGTGAGAGCCGGTCGACCACGGACGGCACCACATCGGCGCCGAAGGAGAAGCCGATCAACCACACGCGCTTCTTGCCCAGCTGCGCGCTGTACTTGGTAATCAACGCGTCGAGGTCGGCGGCGGAAGCTTCTGCCGACCGCTCGCGCCAGTAGTACTGCAACAGGCTGACACCCAGTACCGGAATGCCATGGCTGGCCAGGATGGCGCCGAGCTGTTTGTCCAGGTCGCGCCAGCCGCCATCGCCGGAATAAAAGATCGCCATCACGTCATCGCGCCCGGCCATCGGCGTTACGCCCGCCTTGGCCGGCACGATGACCAGCGATTCTTCCATCGTCGCGTGATGCCAGGGGTGCCAGGCAAGCGCACCGGCTGCTGCGGCCACCAGGATCGAGAGGGAAAGAATCTTTGTAACTCGCTTCATCGACGCACCATACCCGAGAGCCCGCCGGAGATCAGGCTGGCGACATTGGCCAGCACCAGCGGCAGGGCGATGCCCCCGGGTACGGCGAGATAACGCGGTTCCCATTCGGGATCGAATTTGTCTTTGTATTTGTGCAGGCCGCGGAAGTTGTAGAAGCGCTCGCCACGACCGAACAGCAACGCACCCATCCGGCTCCACAGCGGCGCGCTGCGCCGGCTCTGCAAGCCGGAGAACGGCGCCATGCCCAGGTTGAACCAGCGGTAGCCCTGCTGCTTCGACCATTGCATGAGTTCAATGAACAGGAAGTCCATGATGCCCGCGGGACCATCCGGCAAGTGACGCATCAGATCGAGCGATGCCTCTTCCTTGCTGTCGGTGAGAAACAGATTGGCGAAGGCCACCATCTGATCGCCTTGCCATACCACCGCCATCGGCGTGCGTGCGAGGTAATACGGATCGAAGCTGCCGAGCGAGAAGCCCTTCTCGCGCACGCCTTTGTCGCGCATCCACGCGTCGGAAATCTGCTTGAGCCGCGGCAGCAGCGCCGGCACGGCTTCGGCCGGCACGATCTCCATGCGCAGACCGTCGCGGGTGAGTTTGTTGACGGTGTTGCGCAAGACCTTCTTTGACTTGCCGTCGAGGTTAAAGGTGTCCAGGCGCACGCGCGCCTCCTCGCCGATCTTGAGCAGGTTCATGCCCGCTTCGAGATAAAGGTCGAGATCTTCGGGGCGCACCTGATAGAACAGCGGCCAGCCGCCGGCGCGCTCGCATAGTTCGCGGAAGGTCCATACCAGTTCGCGACGCGCATCGTCGTCCTCGCCCACCGGATCGCCCATGGCGACCCAGCTGCGGCCTTCCACGTCATACATGATGAAGGCCTTGCCCTCGGAATCGAACAGCAAGGTCTTGTCGCCCATCAAGGCGAGATGCGCCTGCGCCGAGGAATAGTGCTTGATCAACGGCAACGCCTTGGCCAGATCGTCCTCGTCCGGCAAGCGCAGGTCGGGGCGCACCGGACGGATCAGATTGGCCAGCGCGAACAGCATGCCCACCGCCGTCGCACCCACCAGCGCGCGCAGGGCGCGCGGCGCACCACCGTGATAGAAGCTGAACTCCCACCACAGATTGTTGCTGTATTCGACGTGCTTATAGCTGAAAGACACCAGCCAACCGGCGCAACCGAGCACGGCAAGGATGGCGATGATCCAGCCGACCGAGAAAGTGGCGCTGAACAGCGAAGCACGGCGGTAGAACAACCGGTGCGCCGGGGCCAGCCCCAGCGCCAGCAGCGATAGCAGGGTCGCTTCTTCGTAGTCGATGCCTTTCAGCAGCGACAGCACCGCACCGAGCAGCAGCAGCACGAGCGTCAACACATACGCCGCGTCGAGCCTGCGCTGCAGGCCGCGCGCGAGGATCAGCAGCAGCATGCCGACCATGCTCGCGAGGAAGTGCGAGAACTCCAGCACCGGCAGCGGCAAGACATGGCGCAGGATCTCCATGCGTCCCGGCAGCGCCGACGTGGCGCCGGAGAACAGCAGCACCGCGCCGGAAACCAGGGTCAGGCCGGCAAAGAACGGTGGCAGCAGACCGGTGAACCACGGTGCGAGCGGTACCTTGCCGGCGACGCCGCGCGCTTCGCGCAACAGCACCACCACCGTGGCGGCGCACAGCGGCAGGAAGTAGTAGATCAGGCGATACGCGGCGAGCGCGCCAAGGATCGGCGCCTCCAGCCCCTGATTGCCCGTGGCGCCGAAGCCGGCCAGCATCACCGCCTCGAACACACCCAGGCCACCCGGCACATGGCTGACCAGGCCGGCGATCTGCGCCAGCACGAAGATCGCCATGAAATGGCCAAAGCCGGTGTCGACCTCGTTCGGCATCAGCAGATACAGCACCCACGCCGCCAGACCCCAGTCCACCGCGCCAGTAACGATTTGCCGCGCCGCGGTCGCGGTCGACGGCATGCTCAGCCGCCAGCGCCACACGTGCAGCGGACGACGCAACAACTTGCTGCCGGTCAGCCATAGCAAGGGAATCAGCGTGAGCACAATCGCCACTGGCAGGCGCAGTTCGGCCATCGGCACGTACGGCGGCATCGGCACCAGCATCAAGGTGACGCCGGTCAGCGCGAACAAGCCGAGCCAGAAACTGGCGGTGCAATACAGCACCACCTTGGCCACCTCGACGGTGGAAAGGCCAGCCTGGATATAGAAGCGGTAGCGGATCGAACCGGAGATCAGCAGCGCCATACCCAGCGCATTACTGAAGGCGTAGCTGATAAAGGAGATCAGCGTGACTTGCGCGCGCGGCAACTTGCGGCCGATGGACGCCAGCCCGAACCAGTCGTACAGGGTCATCACGCCATAGCTGGCCGCCGTGAGCAGCACAGCGAGCACGATGCGGTGGTTTTCGAGTCCGTGGACGTAGCGCGCGACTTCGCGATAGCTCACCTGGCTGGCGAGCTGATGCAGCGCCCACAGCGCCAGGCACAGCATGCCCACCGACAACAGCGGGCCGGCAAGCCGGCGCAGCCATAGGGCGCTCGGGCCAGGGCGTACCAGGGCTTCTACCGGATCCGGGACGTCCGCCCCTTTCTGCTCCACCACTCGACCAAGGCCTCCACAACACGATTCAAGGCATGCGGCGCATGCCGGTCACCACCGGCACGATCGGCCGCGACCGTTCAGGCCCCGCCCCGCGCCGATGGGCGCATTAAGCAAGACGGACGGACAGCGGATTGCTGCAACGGTAAAGAATAGCCTGTCGAACCCGCATCCGTTCATAACGATGCACGTTCGCCCCCTTGCCGACGTGGGTCGGACGCGCCGGAGTGTACGGCGTGCCCTTCGATGGATGGTGACACCAGCGTGTCAGCACCTGCCCCTCCCCCCCTGCTTGCGACGCGAAGCTAGTCCTGTGGGACAGGGGGAGGCTGGAAGGGGGTAGGCCCTTGCGATAACGCTAACGAGTAAACGCTTCGACTACTTGAGTGGCTTGACCCCACCCCAACCCTCCCCTGCTGCACGCAGGGGAGGGAGTCCCGATCAGGCGCCGCTGCGCCCCACGCGAGCGACCCAGCGATACAGCACCACCACCACGGCGGCGAACGCGGCGCCGCCGATCCACTCGGCGGTCGGGGCGAAGCTCTCGCTCACCAGCGCCAGCGGCGCGCCCTTGCCGGAGAACGCCACGATGGCGGCAATCACCACGCCGATCACGCTCTCGCCCACGATCAGGCCGGAAGCCAGCAGCACGCCCAGTTGCTTGGTCGCTTCCGGCTTGGGGCCACGCTCGGCGCGCTTGTCGAAGAACCAGCCGACCACCGAGCCAACCACCACCATCAGCGTGCTCGCAGTGGGCAGGTAGATGCCCAGGCCCACGGCCAGCGGCGGGATGCGCATGTGCTTGGTGGTGCGCGCCAGCACTTCGTCCACGGCGATGATCGCCACGCCGATCCAGATGCCGGTGATGATCAGGCTCCAGTCGATGTTGTTGGTGATCACACCCTGCGCCAGCGCGGAGATCAGCCCCGCCTGCGGCGCCGGCAGCGCATGCGCGCCAGCACCGGGTACGCCCGCGAAACCGTAAGCATGGTTGAGCAGATCCAGCACCGGCGGGATCACCGCCGCGCCAGCGATCACGCCGATCACCAACGCCACCTGCTGCCGCCACGGCGTGGCGTCCACCAGTTGGCCGGTCTTCAGATCCTGCAGGTTGTTGTTGGCGATGGCCGCCACGGTGAAGATCACCGCGGTGGTAAACAGCGAGAACGCCACCAGTGCTTTGCCCGCCTCGGCTGGCACGTAAGGCTTCACGCCCGCCACCAGCAGCAGCGCCGCGCCGATCACTACCAGGATGCCCACGCCCGACAGCGGGCTGTTGGACGAACCGATCAGGCCGGCCATGTAGCCGCACACGGTCGACACGAAGAAACCCATCAGCACCACATAGGCCACGCCGCCAACCGCCAGCACCGCCATGTGGTCGCCTAGACCGCTGGTGTTGGCGAAATAGCCGAGCAGCCAGGCGATCGGCACAAAGCAGACCAGGGTGATCAGGCCGACGATGCCGATCGGAATGTCCTGCTCGGTACGCGGCAGCGTGTCCGCCTTGCCAGCCTTGCGCACGCGCGAGGCCGCCATGGCGGAGGTCAGGCCGCTGATCACCGGCTTCACCAGCTTGGCCAGTGTCCAGATCGCCGACACGCCGATGGCGCCGGCGCCCACGAAGCGCACCTTGTGGCTCCAGGTGCCCAGCGCCAGGTCCGCCGTCGCACTGGCGGCATCGCCAGCCAGCAGCGAGAAGTGCGGCACGCCCCAGCCCCAGCCGATCAGCGCACCGACCAACATCGCAATACCCACCGACAGGCCCACCAGGTGGCCGATCGCGAACAGCGCGAAGGAAAGATTGAAATCGAAGCCGCTTACCGCGCCCTTGTCGCCGACACGGAAGTAACTGACCACGTCAGCGGCGAACACCTGGGTCGCCACCACCACCGCGAATACGGCCGAGGTGATCGAGCCCCACAGCACCGCCATCAGGCCGGCCTTGCCCTCTTCCACGCTGCCGGCGTGGTCGCTGTCGCTGCTGCCGACCTTCAACACCTCGGCGCAGGCGATGCCTTCCGGGTACGGCAGGTCGGAGTTGGTCACCAGCGCGCGGCGCAGCGGGATCGAATACATCACGCCGAGCACGCCACCGAGCGCGCAGACGGCAAACGAGGTCCAGAACGGAAAGCCGGTCCACCACCCGATCATGATCATGCCGGGTAGCACGAAGATGATCGACGACAAGGTGCCCGCTGCCGAAGCGATGGTCTGCACCACGTTGTTTTCCTGGATGGTCGAATCCTTGAAGCTGCGCAGGATCGCCATCGAGATCACTGCGGCGGGGATCGAGGTAGCGAAGGTGAGACCCGCCTTGAGGCCGAAGAACACGTTGGCCGCGGTGAACACCAGGGTGATGATCACACCCAGAATGACGCCGCGCAGCGTCAGCTCCTTGCGCACATCCGCGCCCGTCGCGAGATTGGCGCTCACGAATGCTTACCCGTCATGGTGGATCTCCCCATTGTTGTTATTCAAAAAGACGGCATGGATATAAGAGGACGGCCGCTCGCCATCCCTAGATTTGCCACACTTTAGCCTCAGAGCAAAGCGCAGTGCAGCAGAACCCGCGGGTTCGCCCGCGCTTTCAGACCTCCGCCAGCCACCGCGACGCTACAAAATCAATAAAGGCGCGCGTACGCGCCGGCAATTGCTTGCTGGCCGGCCACACGATGTGCACCGGCATGCTGGGCAGGCCGTACGGCGCCAGCACCTGCTCCACCAGGCCCTGGTCGATCAGTCCGCGTACCTGCCACAACGGTGCCAGGCCGATGCCCAGCCCGCTGACCACGGCGGCATTGCAGGCGGCAGCGTTGTTGGCGCTGAAGCGGCCATCCACCTCAACCGGCATGGGTTTGCCGTTGCGGGTGAAAGCCCAGGTCTGCGCATCCTTGGCGGAACGGCGCAGCACGCATTGATGTGCGCTCAGCTCGGATGGCCGGCGTGGGCGCCCATGCGCGGCGAGGTAACCAGGCGAAGCGAACGCGATCTGCCGCAAATGTCCCAGCAAGCGCGCCTGCAAGCGGCTATCCGGTAGTTCGCCCAGGCGCACGGCGGCATCAAGACCATCGCGCAACAAGTCGGCGTGGCCATCGTCCACCACCAGCTCGATATCCACGTCGGGGTAGCGTTCCATGAAGGCCGCCATCAGCGGCACCACATGTACCGGCGCGTATTGGGTGGAGCCGCCGATACGCAGGCTCCCGTCGATCTTGGCGCCGTGCTCGGCCAGCGACGAACGCGCCAGATCGATATCCGCCAGCGCCGTCTTGATGCGCGCGTGGAAGGCAGATCCCGCCGCACTCGGTTGCGCACGGCGCGTGGTGCGATGGATCAATTCCACGCCCAGCTCGCGCTCCAGCGAGGCGAGCACGCGGCTCACCGTCTGCAGGGAACAGTGCAGATGCCGCGCGGCGGCACTGAGATTGCCCTGCTCCACTACGGCGATAAAGACGCGGTAATCGTCGATGCTGGCCATATCACTCATTCTCACGGATAGCGTGATAGTACCTACCTTTAACCGTCGATTCTCTCCCGCTCCACCCCGCTCAATACTCGAAGCTCCACGCCCCCTTCCCCGGAGCAACCATGAGCCTTCTTCTCCCGCAGAGCATCGACGGCATCGAGACGCGCTTCGCGCCAGACCACCCCATCGCCGCGTTGGCGGACTTCTACCGCGCATTCAATGAGCGCGACCTTGAGGCCATGGCACGGCATTGGGCTCATCACGCCGAGACATCGATGAGCAATCCGCTTGGGGGCATCCGGCGCGGCTGGCCGGAGATCCGCGCGGTGTATGAGCGCATCTTTCACGGCGCGGCACGGGTGCGCGTCATGTTTCACGATTACACCTTGCACGAGAGCGCCGACAGCTTCCTCGCCGTGGGGCGCGAGCGCGGCACGCTGATACGTGGCAACGCACAACTTGAACTGGCGATTCGCACGACGCGCTTGTATCGCCGCATCGATGGTGTGTGGCGCCAGTTTCATCACCACGGCTCGTTCGACGATCCGGCACTGTTTGAAGCTTATCGGGAGGCGTTGGCGTGAGCCCCTCGATCGCGCCCCCGCCAACACACGCCGCTCCGTCTGTATCGCTGTTCGCACTCGCCACCGCGGTGATCGTGCTGAGTTTGTATCTGGCGCAGCCATTGGTGGGAATCATTGGGCCATCGCTGAGCCTTTCGCCTGCTGCTGCCGGCTTGATCACTACACTGACACTGGCCGGTTATGCGCTTGGTCTGTTTCTGCTGGTACCCCTGTGTGATTTGGTGGAGAACCGCGCTCTGGTCCTGATCACGCTGGCGGTGCATGTCGCGGCGCTGACCGTGGCAGCGTGTGTTACCACGCCGGCGGTCTTTCTCGTCGCCAGTCTGCTGGTGGGGCTCAGTGCATGCGCGATCCAGATGCTGATTCCCATGGCGGCGGCGATGACGATCGAAGCGCGGCGCGGCGAAGTCATCGGCAACATCATGAGTGGCCTGTTGCTGGGCGTGATGTTGTCGCGTCCACTGGCAAGCCTGGTTGCGGGGCGTTTCGGTTGGCATGCCGTGTATGGGTTGCTGGCTATCGCGGTCGCTGTGTTGCTGCTGGCGCTGATGCGCACTCTGCCGAAACATCGCCCGGTGGGCAGTCGCACCTATGTTTCTTTGGTCGCTTCGCTATGGACCCTGTGGCGCGAAGAACCTGTGCTGCGTACGCGAGCGATCACGGCGGCTTTCTGTTTTGCCGCTTTCAATGCGTTCTGGAGCACGGTTGCCTTGGCATTGGCGCGCGCACCGTTCTCGCTCGGCGGTACCGGCATCGCGCTGTTCACGCTGGCCAGTATCAGCGGTGCGATTAGCGCGCCCGTCGCCGGGCGCCTCGGCGATCGCGGCAAGACGCGGCTCGCGACGCAGATGGCCCATGCCTGCGTGATCGCGGGATTGGCGTTGGCGTGGCTGGCGGACTCGCCATGGGCGATCAACCATCTCTCGCCCATGCTGGCGCTGGCCTTGCTGTGTCTTGCGGCGATCCTGCTCGATGCCGGCACGATTGCCGACCAGGCGCTTGGCCGGCGCGCCGTGAACCTGCTTCGCCCGGAAGCGCGCGGTCGTATCAATGGGCTGTACACCGGGCTGTTCTTTCTCGGTGGTGCCGTAGGGTCGGCACTGGCGGGCGCCGCATGGGTATCGATGGATTGGAGCGGCGTGTGTCTGCTCGCCTTGGTTTTCGCCGTGGCGGCCGGCGTGCTGGATGCACAGCGTGCGCCGCACGCTGCCAAAGCGCTGGCTCGCGTGTGCCGCGCGGACACGTAATGCGCTAGTAACCTGGGTATTCGTCTTTCGCGAAGCTCTCGGCCAGCCATCCACGCGCACGCAATTCCGCGAGTCGCGGATGCGTGAGGTAGAGCGCCGCATGTTCTGCCAGGTATCGCCAGCGCGCAGTCTCTTCGCGCAACTGAAATACATGGTCTCGAATGATCCGCCCTACGGAGGTGTCCAACCAGCCAGCGGATACCTGGAGCTGCATAACACAGCGCAGAGCGTCTTCGGCGTTGTGTGCAGCCGCCGCCTGCGCCAGCGCGTTGGCGCGTATGTGCCGCAGGCGTTCGCCACCGAGACGGGACAAACCCTCGTCCTCCATCATCAGCAGGCTGTTGCCTTGCAGATCGTTCAAAAGACGGTCGAGATGACTCGGCGGATAGACCGGCACCGGTGCACCTCTGGTTCCCCTGCGCTTATCGACGAACTCGTGACCGGACCAGCCCCGCGTGACTCTTTTGCGTTCCATGCGCTTTGCACTGTTGTCGCGACCATGTCCGGTCGCCCTGAAATACAACCATAAATGGTCAGTATGTGCAATCATTTATTGCAATAGCCAGGGAATAGATAAACAACAATACGGACTCATCTTTTTGCGCCTGCGCGCGACGCCAGAGCCGTCTCTGGCCCGCTCCGAGCAGCGAGGACGGAGTCTCCCTTGGTATCGACCCCGCACGGGTTTGCCCAGCGCCTACATGTCGCCATGGATTTGGCTGGCATGAAGAAGGGGCGATCCCGTACAAGCGAGCTCGCTGCGGTCTTCGATGTCTCCCGCGAAACGGCGCGCAAGTGGCTCAATGACCTCGCCATGCCGGAACTGGAACGCATGACGGAGATGGCTGGCCGCTTCGGCGTGAGCTTCGAGTGGCTGGCGACGGGCCGCGGCACCCCCAAGGGTTTCCACATGGTGCAGGACGCTACGGCGCCTTATCGAGTGGAAAACCGCGAGCAGGCGCGGCTGATCGGCCTGGTCGGCCGCTTGCCGCGCGATCAGCGCAAGGCGCTGCTGGTTTTGCTGGAACAGTTGGTCGATAAATCCTGAGTGCGGCGTCCCAAGCGCGCGCACTCAAGACGTTTCCATCTCATTCGTCCGCGCCCGGATCCATACCGGGAAACAGCACTTCGGTGTAGCCGAACTTGGTGAAATCGGTAATGCGCGAGGGATAGAGCCGGCCGATCAGGTGATCGCATTCGTGCTGCACCACGCGCGCATGGAACCCTTCCGCCGTGCGGTCGATGCGCTCGCCCTTGGGGCCGACGCCTTCATAGCGGATCAGCGTGTAGCGATTGACCGCTCCGCGCAGGCCGGGCACGGAGAGACAGCCCTCCCAGCCTTCTTCCATGTCTTGCGACAGCGGCGTGATCACCGGATTGAGCAAGATGGTCTGCGGCACCGCTGGTGCATCGGGATAACGCTCCGAACTGTCGAAGCCGAAAATCACCAGTTGCAGATCCACGCCGATCTGCGGCGCGGCCAGCCCCACGCCACCGGCGTCGTGCATGGTGTCGAACATGTCGGCAATCAGCGCATCCAGCTCGGCGGTGCCGATCATGGCATCGGGCACCGGCGGCGCAATGCGCAGCAGGCGTGGGTCACCCATCTTCAGAATTTCGCGGATCATGGAAGTCTCACTCGCGCCGTCGTCGCCTATGGATTGTGGTCCGCCAGGTGTTAATGCAAGAGCCACGGCGGGCGCCCCGCTGGAGCGTATCCAGTACCAAGCACCCAGCCGCCAGCTTAACGGGAGGTCCGCTCGCCATGCAGACACCGTGACCCCTGGAACAACAACTCGCCGTGCAATGGGGCATGATCGCCCTTGGTCTTGTGCCGGCCGCCCTTAGCGGCCCCCAGGGCCACCTTCCCGAAAGCCAGTGCCGATGCCGCCCCGAACCCACGTGACAGCTCAAATGCCACGCGCCGCCAAGGAGACCGCACCTTGCTTTCCGCATTGATGCTGCAAGCGCTGCTGGCCGCGGCCAGCGCGTCGCCGCCAGCATGGGTCGATCCAAGCTTCCGCAACTACGGCATGGCCGAAGGGCTGCCCAGCAGCAATATCGACGCGCTGGCGCAAGACGGCGAGGGCTACGTGTGGATCGCCACCGAATCCGGACTCGCGCGCTACGACGGTAATCGTTTCCGGGTATGGCGGCACGATCCGCGCGATGCCCATTCGTTGTCCGCGATGCCACTGGCGACATTGATGGTGGATACCGAGGGGCAACTGTGGGGCGGCAGCCGTGATGGCCTGGTGCGGTATGACCCGGCTCATGAGAACTTCATCCATTGGCGCCACGACCCGGGCGATCCCGCGTCGCCCGGCAGCGACGACGTCACCGCGATGGCGCGCCTCGGAAAAGGGCAGCTGTGGGTCGGCCATTTCGATGTGGGGCTGGACCGTATGCGCCCGGACGGGCGCGGGTTCGATCATCTCCGCCACGACCCCGCCGACCCCACCAGCCTCGCCTCGGACACGGTGTACTCGCTGCTGGCAGACAGCGACGGGACACTTTGGATCGGCACTGGCCGCGGCCTCGACCAACGCGCACCGGACGGAAAGATCAGCCACATCGTATTTGACCGTGCCGGCGATGCCGCCCGCGACAAGCCACTGCGCATTTACCAGCTCGCCCGCGTCGGCCGGAAGCTCTACATCGGCAGCGACCGCGGGCTGTACGAACTGGCGCCGGGCGCGCCCAAGGCCATTCCGGTGGCGCCGGACGTGCTACCTCACAAGCTCATCTACGCACTGGCGGCCGATGCGCAGAACCAGCTGTGGGTCGGCACCAACGACGGCCTGTACATGCCAGCGGCCGATGGCGGCTATCGCCGTGTGGAAGCGCGCCCGTTGCTGCGCCAGGGACTACCGAACGGCTTCATCGCACAGATGCTGCGCGATCACGAAGGCGGCATGTGGATCGGCACGTTGAATGGCCTGGCCTATCTTTCGCCGCAGTGGACCGACTTCCAGTACATCACGCACATCCCGGAGAACCCGGACAGCATCGTTCCCGGCGCCTACCAAGCTGTGGCCACGGCCGGGGACGACCATGTGTGGATCGCCAGCACAAACGGAGCGATCGATCGCCTGGACCTGACGACCGGCAAGGTCCGCCATCTGGCGTTCCAGATTCCGCAGGGGCGCGGCGCCAACTGCATCGCCGAGGATAGGCGTGGTCGCCTGTGGATCGCCTCGGCAAGCGGCAACTTCGTACTCGATGGCGACAAGGCCACTGAGCTGAAGGCACCGATGGCCGAACGCATCGTGTTCGGCGACGACGGCACCGCTTATTGGCAGGCCGACGATGGCGTGTTCGCCTACGACCCGGACACCTTCAAGGCTCGCCCGCTTGCTTTGGACGAACACGCCAAGGATGTCGCCATCAACGACATGCGCCTGCACGATCACGCGCTCTGGCTTGCGACCAACGCTGGCGTTATGCGCTGGGCGCCGGGCGACGCACGGGCCACCATTGTCGATGGCATGAAAGCCATGGCCTATAGCGCGCTGGATCTGCGCGATGGCCATGCATGGCTGCTCGATGATGAGAACCTTTACGACTACCGGCTGGAGGGCCAACGGGCCGTGCTGGCCGGAACGTTCCCGATCTATCGGCAACGCACGCTCAGCGACATCCTGGGTATGCACGCCGATGGCCTGGGCCGGATCTGGTTCTTCTCGCGCAGCGGGCTGTGGCGCTACGACCCCGCCAGCGGCAACGTGCGCGAGCAGGGTCTGGCGCAGGGATTGCCGGAAGGTCAGTTCACCAACGTATCCCATGCGGAGACGCCCGACGGGCGCGTGCTGGCGGCAACCAACAGCGGTATCGCGGCTTTCGTCCCGGAAACCATTCACGAGCTTTCCCGCGAACCACGTGTACGCCTGGAAGGCGGCAATGTTCGCCGTCAAGGCGAAGTGCTGGGGCTCGTCTCCGCCGAACAACCCTGGCAGCTCGACTGGAATGACCGCGACCTCACCCTCACGGCCCGCGCACTGACCTACATGGCGCCGGAACGCACTCGCTATCGCTTCCTCCTCGACGGCCTGGACAGCGACTGGGTCGATACCGGCGTCCGCGGCGATCGCACCTTCACCCAGCTGCCCGGCGGCGACTACAGCCTGCATGTGCAGGCGGCCGGCCCCGACGGCGTCTGGGGCGAGTTGCCCGCACCGTTGCGCATCCATGTAGACAGCCCACCGTGGCTGCGCTGGTGGGCGTGGCTGGGTTACGCCGCGCTGCTTGTTTTGCTGTTCGCCGCACTGCTGGCTGCCATGCGCCGCCGTCAGGCGCAGCGCCACCGCCTGGAGCTGATCACCCAGGAACATCAGTTGGCACAGTCCGCCAACCTCGCCAAGACCGAATTCCTTGCCGAGCTCGGTCACGAAATCCGCACGCCGATGACCGGTGTGCTGGGCATGGCCGAGCTGCTGCTCAGCCGTCCGCTGGAAGCCACCGAACGCGGCTATGTGCAAACCATCCGCAACTCCGGCGAAGTCTTGCTGACCCTGGTCAATGACGCTCTCGATCTGGCGCGTATCGAAGCCGGCCGCCTACAGTTGGCGCCCGCGCCGTTCGATCCGCGCACCCTGCTGCACGATGTGGCCGAACTGCAACGCGGCAAGGCCGTCGGCAAAGGACTCGCGCTGCGCGTCGCCATTGCCGATGACGTGCCCGCCAAGGTCCTGGGCGATGCTGTTCGCATCAAGCAGATCCTGCTCAACCTCAGCAGCAATGCGCTGAAGTTCACCGACCACGGCGAAGTATGTTTGGCGCTTGCGGCGAAAGCGGATGGGCTGCAGTTCACGGTCAGCGACACCGGCCCGGGCATCGCCGCGGCCGATCAAGCGAAACTGTTCCAGCGTTACCAGCAGCTCGACAGTCCGCAGCGCGGCTCGGGCAGCGGCCTTGGCCTGGCGATCTGCCGCGAGCTGACCACACTGATGCACGGCACGATCACATTGGAGTCGGCCACCGGGCGGGGCAGCGAATTCCGCGCTGTCTTGCCGCTACCAGCCATCGCCAAGGGCAGCGAAACAACGCGCGTTCCGCGTACGGCTCAAGGTCCACACTGGCGCTTACTGTTGCTGGAGGACGAGCCGACGGTCGCCGCGGTGATCGTGGGGCTACTGGAAGTGCAAGGGCATGTCGTCGAGCACGCGCCGAACGGCCTGAAGGCGATGGAACTACTGGAAGGCGGCCGCTTCGACGCCGCGCTGGTCGACCTCGACCTGCCCGCGCTGGATGGCTTCCAGTGGGCACGCCTGGTGCGCTCGCGCGAGTCCGGCCAGCGCTTGCCGATGATCGCCATCACCGCGCGCTCCGGCGGCGACGAGGAAGCCCAGGCCAAAGAAGCGGGCATGAACGGCTTCCTGCGTAAGCCATTGCAGGGCGAGCAATTGGCGCAGGCGCTGGCGAGGCTGTTCTCATACGCCTGAGCCACCTTTATTCGACCAATGGCTAATGCCCGCGGGCGCACAATGGCATTGACCCCCGCAAGCGCGGGGACGACCCTTGCGGATGACTTTCAGAGGGAGTCCGTTCATGCAAACCGCCGCTACCCAACCGAGCCCGGCAGGCAAGATCCTGTGGGCCGCCATCGCCATCGTCGGCGCGTGGTGTTTAGGCGTCGTGGCCTTGCGCCGCGGCGAGCCGATCAACGCCATCTGGCTGGTAGCGGCGGCGATCGCCGTGTTCGTGATCGGCTACCGCTTCTATAGCAAGTTCATCGCCAGCAAGGTGTTGCAGATGGACCCCAGCCGCGCGACGCCGGCTGTGCTGCGTAACGACGGCCTGGACTATGTGCCTACCGACAAATGGGTGGTGTTCGGCCATCACTTCGCCGCCATTGCTGGCGCCGGCCCGCTAGTAGGCCCGGTGCTCGCGGCGCAGATGGGTTATCTGCCCGGCACGCTGTGGATTCTGTTCGGCGTGGTGTTTGCCGGCGCCGTGCAGGATTTCATGATTCTCGGCCTGTCGATCCGCCGCGACGGCCGTTCTCTCGGCAACATGCTGCGCGATGAGCTGGGACCCGTCGCCGGCGTGGTCGCCATGTTCGGTGTGCTGGTGCTGATGATGATCGTGCTGGCGGTGCTGGCGCTGGTGGTGGTGAAGGCGCTGACGCACAGCCCGTGGGGTACGTTCACGGTGGCCTGCACGATTCCGATCGCGCTGCTGATGGGCGTGTATCTGCGCTGGCTCCGCCCGGGCAAGATTCTCGAAGTGTCGATCATCGGCCTGGTGCTACTGCTCGCCTCGATCTGGTTCGGCGCGTACGTCGCCGCTTCGCCGAGCTGGGCGGCGGTGTTCGATTTCGATGCCAAGGCGCTGGCCTGGTTGCTGATCGCTTATGGCTTCTGCGCTTCGGTGCTGCCGGTATGGCTATTGCTGGCGCCGCGCGATTACCTGTCCACCTTCCTCAAGATCGGCACCATCGCGCTGCTGGCGCTGGCGATCTTCCTGGCTGCGCCAACCCTGCAGATGCCCGCCGTCACCAAGTTCATCGATGGTACTGGCCCGGTGTTCCAGGGCAACCTGTTCCCGTTCCTGTTCATCACCATCGCCTGCGGTGCCGTGTCGGGCTGGCATTCGATCATCGCCTCCGGCACCACGCCCAAGCTGCTCAGCAGCGAAGGCGAGGCGCGCATGGTGGGCTACGGCGGCATGCTGATGGAGGCCTTCGTGGCCATCATGGCCCTGATCGCCGCGTCGTCGCTGCATCCTGGTGTGTACTTCGCCATGAACTCGCCGGCGGCGCTGATCGGCACCACCGCGCAAGATGCGGCCACCGCGATCAGCCAGTGGGGCTTCGTGGTGACGCCGGATGAGTTGCTCAACACTGCCAAGAACATCGGCGAAGGCAGCATCCTCAGCCGCGCCGGCGGTGCGCCGACCCTCGCGGTGGGCATGGCCCAGCTGCTGCACGGCATCATCCCGGGCGAAGGGATGATGGCGTTCTGGTACCACTACGCAATCCTGTTCGAAGCACTGTTCATCCTCACCACGGTGGATGCCGGCACGCGCGTGGGCCGCTTCATGATCCAGGAGATCGCCGGCCTTATTCACGAGCCGCTGAAACACACGGAATCGTGGACCGGCAACCTCATCGCCACCGCAATCTGCGTGGGCCTCTGGGGTTACTTCCTCTATCAGGGCGCAGTTGATCCATTGGGCGGTATTAACACCTTGTGGCCACTGTTCGGCATCGCCAACCAGATGCTCGCCGCCGTGGCGCTGATGCTCGCGACGGTAGTGACAGTGAAGCTCAAGCGCGAACGCTACGTGTGGGTGCCGGGCATTCCAGCGATCTGGCTGGTGGTGTGCACGCTGACCGCCGGCTGGTACAAGCTCAGCGGCCCGATCAGCTTCACCGCGGCTGCGCAGAAGTACGCGCAGGCCATCGCCGACGACAAAGTACTGGCACCAGCAAAGAACGCCGCGGAGATGCAGCGCATCGTCACCAACAACTACGTCGATGCCACGCTCACGGCGATCTTCATGCTGCTGATCCTGACCATGCTCGGCTTCGCCATCAATGCGATCCTGAAGGCATGGCGTATCAATCACCCGACCGCGCACGAGGAACCGTACGTGGCACTGGGAAGCGTGCCCACCCGATGAGGGCTGCGATCATGAAACCTAACCTGCAATCCATCCGCAAATGGGCGGTGCAAACCGCCCGCCTCTGCTGCGGCGTACCGGACTACGACGTCTACGTGAAACACCTCCGCGAGCATCACCCGGAGCGGGAGGTGCCGACCTACGCGGAATTCTTCCGCGAACGCCAGGTGGCGCGGTACAAGGGGACGGGCGGGCGCTGCTGCTAGGACATGTTCGACCGATAACGACAAGGCCACGCAGATACCCTGCGTGGCCTTGTCGCTTTATTCCCCGGTAGTCAAACCGACCCAGCCTGTCTTCATCATCTCACTCTCGATTGCGGGTTTCGCTGATCACACAACCAAAGCCCGACGCGTATGCTCTACGTACTTGGGAGCGTTCGCCATGACTGAAGCAGATACCAACGAGGTCCTGATCTATCAGAATGAGGATGGGGTCGTTGTCACGGAAGTGCGCTTGACGGGCCAGACCGTTTGGCTGCGCCAGGAGCAAATGGGGCGACTGTTCGGGCGCGAGCGCTCGGTGATCTCCAAGCATCTTCGCAACGTGTTCAAGGAAGGCGAATTGGCCGAAGAGGGCAATGTGCAAAATTTGCACATTGCCGGATCGGACAAGCCAGTACGGTTCTATAGCCTCGACGTCATCATTTCGGTGGGCTACCGGGTCAAATCCGTCCAGGGCACCCGCTTTCGCCAATGGGCGACAGGCGTCCTTCATCAGCACCTGACCAGGGGTTATTCCATCCAGCGTCAGCGCTTCGAAACGAACGCGCGCGAGCTGGAGGCCGCCCTACAATTAGTGCGAAAGACAGCGCGAAGCCCGAAACTGCAAGCTGACACCGGCCGCGGGCTGGTGGACATCGTCAGCCGCTACGCCCAGACCTTCCTGCTGCTGCAACGCTATGACGAAGGCCTACTGGCCGAACCGCCTGCGCAACCGGGCGGCGACTTGCCAACCCTGGCCCAGGCGCGCAAAGCATTGGCTGAACTCAAGGCAGACCTGATCGCTCGCGGCGAAGCAACCATGCTGTTCGCGCAAGAGCGAGACGATAGCTTGGCCGCGCTACTCGGCAATCTGGATCAGAGTGTGTTTGGCGAACCCGCCTATCCGACGATAGAGGCCAAGGCTGCTCATCTGCTGTACTTCGTGATCAAGAATCACCCTTTCAGCGATGGCAACAAACGCAGCGGCGCGTTCCTTTTCGTCGATTTCCTGAATCGCAATGGCCGGCTATTGGATGCGAGTGGGCAGCCGGTCATCAACGACATCGGCCTCGCCGCCCTCGCGCTGCTCGTAGCGGAATCCGCTCCGACACAGAAAGACACCATGATCCGGCTGGTCATGAATATGCTCGCCACTCCGGCCTGACGCATTCTGCAAGCGATGTCCAAGGGCTTGAAGCCACACGGCCAGGCCGCATCTCCCTGACTCGAAGCTTGCTTCCGTCCCGACACAGCGTTTGTTCGACTTTGAGTATTCCGCCCCGCACTGTGCCGGGAGACAATGTCCGGACCACCCAGCCCCCAGCAGCCATGCCCCATCGCGACCACCACCTCACGCAGCCGAGCTCCGAGATCGAGGCCCAGCACAGTCTCGGCCTGCGCATCATCGCGATTTACAAGGCCATCAAGACCGTGTGCCTGATCGTGGTAGCGATTGCGGCGTTCCGCCTGATCCAGCCGGACCGCTTCCATCACATGCTGCACTGGCTGGAGCATCTGCCGCTGACCGACAGCAATGGCCTGCGCTGGAAGCTGGTCGATCTGCTGGAGCAGATGGGGCCGAGCAAGTTTGTCGCCGTCGGCATTGTGGCCCTCGGCTACGCGGCGATCTTCGCCACCGAAGGTATTGGACTGTGGCTGCGCAAGCACTGGGCGGAGTGGTTCACGGTGATCGCCACGGGCTCGCTGATTCCGCTGGAACTGTACGAGTCGGTGGCGCACTTCACCTGGCTGAAACTGGCGGCGTTGGTGGCGAACGTCGCCATCGTGATCTACCTGGCGCGCATCGCCATGCAGCCACGGCCGCCCAAGCACACCGCGAAGACCTGAGCTGTCGCGCTCATACGTCGTGATGTGCGGCCTCGGCATGCAATGCTGAAGCGGCGCCCTGCCGTCGCGGCATCAGCTCCACCAGATACATGGCTGCCAACACCAGCGCTCCACCGGCGAGCATGCGCCAGGTCAGCGACTCGCCGCCGAGCACGACGGCAAACGCCGCGGCGAATACGGGCTCGGTAGTCATCACGATGGCCGCACGCGTCGCGCTGAGGTGCGATTGCGCCCAGGTCTGCATGAGCATGGCGCCCGCACCGGCCGCCAACGCCATGTACAACACGGCCAGCCAAGCACCGCCATCAGGCGGCAAGGTTGGACCGTGTGGCAAGGTGGCGAGCAGGCAGATCAATGCGATCGCCAGCATCTGCACCGTCGACAACGCAAACGCGCTGCCGGGCCGCGACCACAGACCAAGGCCCACGATGTGCAACCCGTAGAGCAATGCCGAAGCCAACGTGATCCACACGCCATAACCCAGGCTCATGCCACGCAACGCCAGCAGAGCCAGCCCACCCACGGCGAGCAGTACCGCCAGCCATGTCACCCCCGGCAGGCGCTGGCGCAACAGCACCGTGCCCAGCAACGGGGTGAACACCACGTACATGCCAGTGGCAAAGCCGCTGATGCTGGCTGAGGTGTGTTCCAGGCCGGCGGTCTGCAGCAGTTGTCCGATGCCGTACACCACGCCGAGCAATAAGCCTTGCCGCCACTCGGATCTCGACAATCGCCACAGATGCCGATGGAACAGGATCAGCATCGACAGCGCCGCGATGACGAAGCGCACCGCCAGGAAATCGGCCACCGGCATGCGGCCGATCAGATCCTTGATCAGGAAAAAGGTGGAGCCCCAGATCGTGGTGACGGAAATCAGCCCCAGCGTGGCGAGCGTCGACAGGCGCGACGCCTGCGCACTCATACGCTGACCGGAACCGCACGACGCCTGAGCAAGCGCCACCATTGCCTCGGTATCTGCAGTAGAAAATGCGCCCAGATGCCGCACCAGACGACAGCGGCGAGCCACGGCCTGCGCGCTGCCGGATCGAACTTGCGGAACCAGCGCCACATGCCGCGATGCTTGTGCCAGCTCACGAACACCGGCCGATGCCGACTGGAGCCACCCTTGCCGTGAAGCACGCGCACATTGCCCGCCAGCCACACCTGATAACCCGCATCGCGCGCCCGGCGGCACAGGTCGAGATCTTCGCAATGCAGAAAATAGGTCTCGTCGAAACCTTTCAGGTATTCAAAAGCGCGGCGCGGCATCAGCATCAATGCGCCAGAAACGTTCTCCGCTTCCACCGGCTCTGACGGCATCTGGCCGTCCATAGTGACGCCCCCGCCGGCCACGCCAAACAGGCTGCGCAATGCTCGGCGCATCAGCGGATCGCGACGGTACGACGCGGGATCCGGCACACCTTGCGCATCGCACACGACGGCGCCGATCACGCCGGCCTTCGGATGCGCACTCAACAGATCGAGCATCCGGTGCAGGCTATCGTTGTCCAGCATGCAGTCCGGATTGAGGATCAACAGCACCTCGCCGCGCGCGCGCGCCGCGCCGCGATTCACTGCCGGGCCAAAGCCCAAATTGGCATGGTTGTAGAGCGGCCGTAGCCGCGGTTCACCCTGGTGCGCCCGCTCGATCGCCTGCGGCATACCATCGGTCGAGCCGTTGTCGACCAGGATCAACTCCAGCGGCACATCGCAGGCCATCACGTGACGTACACAATCGCGCAACGTCGGCCCACTGTCGGCGGCCACCACGATCACGCTGACAGCAACAGGCAAAGAAGCTTGGAAAGCAGAAGTATTCACTGCGCAAGTATGTAGGAGCGCACCCTGTGCGCGATAGCCGCGGCCGTGGCGGAATATGCATGCGTCAGGTGAAGACGCCCATGCTGCCGCCAGCCCGGCGCGCTGCTACTCGCCAAGAACCTCGTGCAGCGCCACGGGCAGGTCATCTTCATGCCGCGCCAGCCAGGGCCATTCGCCGTTTTCCCAGCCGCACAGTTGCCAGCCGCGTGGGCGATGCCATCTTCCACGGTCGCGATCGCACAGCACATCGCCGCGCCCTTCCGGCAAGCTGGCCACGAACCAGCGTCCCGAAGGACTGAAGGCATGCCGAGGACTGAGCCGGTCGACAACGGAGCCATCCGCAAACACATAGCGTCCCGTGCCCGATGCCTGCGCCTCATAACGCACCATGCCGCCACGCGGATCGGCGAACTCCCCGCCGGCCTCATCCCATGCAACCGCTTGCAGTTCGATGATGTGTGCGGCCGGTCCAATCGGCGCCATCGCCATATCGCGCCATTCAGGCGTGGCTTTCGCCTTGGCCTGACGGCGCACGCGGTGGAACAACAGCGACTCCAGCAAGGCGACCAACGAGAAGCCGACCAGCGCGCCGAGCAAAGCCGCGCCCCACGCCAGCAGATCGCCACCCAGCGCACGCTGCAGCGCAAACAGACATCCCGGCAGCCCCCATTTCAAACCCTGTCGGCAGGCCTCACTAAGGCTGGCCGAGCGCCGCGCATACCACACCGCACCGGCGGTGGCTCCCAGCAGCAGAATCAAGCCCAGCCACCACGGCAGCAAGGCGAGCAGCACCATCCAGCCTGCCAGCAATAGCAGGTGGGCAAACCTGGGGCCGAAGGGAACGGTCACGCCCGCTCCTTTAGAGTCTGCTCCCTATCTTTTCGTGGCCCGCGCCGGGAGCTGTTTGCGCGCCAGCCAAGGAAGAGGGAGGGAGTGTACGTCCGTACACGACCGAGCGATGACGCCGGCTGGCGCGCAAACAGACCCGGCCCTTCGGGTTGAGTGTCGCCGGGCGCCATGCGGCGGTGCGCGGCTTGGCCTGGCAGCCAGCCAGGCGCTGCGCCACGCTCCACCACCTGACGCCCGGCGACACTCAACGCGGGCCACGAAAAGATAGGGAGCAGACTCTTACAAAAAGGGCACGCCATAAGCGTGCCCTTTCATGATCAGCCGCACCACACCCGTGCGTTGCGGAACATGCGCATCCAGGGCGAGTCCTCGCCCCACTGCTCCGGATGCCAGCTCATCTGCGCGCTGCGGAACACGCGCTCGGGGTGCGGCATCATGATGGTCACGCGACCGTCGGCGGCAGTGAAGCCTGCCAAGCCACCGGGCGAACCGTTCGGGTTCAGCGGATAGTGCTCGGTCGGCCTGCCGCGGTTGTCGACGAAACGCACGGCGCCACCGGACTTCGACGGGCTGCACACCTGCGGGAAGCTCACCCGGCCTTCGCCGTGCGCCACCGCCACCGGAATGCGCGAACCGGCCATGCCCTTGAAGAAGATGCTCGGCGAGTCGAGCACTTCCAGCGTGGCAAAGCGGCCTTCGTACTGCTCCGACGTATTGCGCAGGAACTTCGGCCAGTGCGCCGCGCCGGGGATGATGTCCTTCAACTGCGACAGCATCTGGCAGCCGTTGCACACGCCGAGCGCGAACTTGCTGCTGTCGGCGAAGAACGCCGTGAACTCCGCGCGCAGCATGTCGTTGTACATGATTGACGTGGCCCAGCCGCGACCAGCACCGAGCACGTCGCCATACGAGAAACCGCCGCACGCCGCGAAACCGCGGAAGTCGGCCAGCTTAATGCGGCCACTGGCGAGGTCGGACATATGGACGTCCACCGCCTCGAAGCCGGCACGGTCAAACGCCGCCGCCATTTCCACCTGACCATTCACACCCTGCTCGCGCAGGATCGCCACGCGCGGGCGTTCGCCCTTGGCGATGAGTGGCGCCGCCACGTCCTGCGCCGGATCGAAGGTGAGCTTGGGACTGATGCCCGGATCGGTATCGTCCAGGCGCCATTCCAGCTCCGCCTCGGCGGTGAGCGGGTTGTCGCGCAGGCGCTGCATGGCGTGGCTGGTTTCGTTCCACGCGGCGAACAGCTCGGTCCACTTCCAGGCGTGTTGCTTCTCGCCACCGTTGAAGAGCTTGATGCCAAGCTTTTCTTTCGGATGGCCGATGCGATAACTCATACCGGCCAGGCCGTGCTTCACCAGGAGCGCCTCGAAGGCTTCGCGGTTGGCCTGGGCCACCTGCACCACCGCACCGAGCTCTTCGTTGAACAGCGAGCGCAGCGTCGCATCGCCCCAGCCTTCGAGCTGGATCTCCAGGCCGCAGCGGCCGGCGAAGGCCATCTCCAGCAAGGTAACGATGGCGCCGCCGTCGGAGCGATCGTGATAGGCCAGCAGCAGGCCGCTGGCATTCGCTTCCTGCACCAGATCGAACAGCGCCTTCAGACGCTTCGCGTCGTCCAGGTCCGGCGGCACGCCGCCGCCGCGATTGAAGACCTGGGTCAGCGCCGAGCCACCAAGGCGGTCGCGGCCATCGCCGAGGTCGAGCAGCCACAGGTCCGAGTCGCCGCGATCCAGACGCAGCTGCGGCGTCAGTGTGCGGCGCACGTCGGTGACGCGCGCGAAACCAGTGATCACCAGCGATACCGGCGACACCGTGCGCTGCGGCTGGTCGCCGTCCTTCCACACGGTCTGCATGGAAAGCGAGTCCTTGCCGACAGGAATCGAGATATCCAGTTCGGGGCACAGCTCCATGCCGACAGCCTTGACGGCATCGAACAAGGCGGCGTCCTCGCCGGGGTGGTTCACAGCAGCCATCCAGTTCGCCGACAGGCGAACTTCGCTCAGCGACGCAATGGGTGCGGCGGCGAGATTGGTGATCGCTTCGCCCACGGCAAGGCGCGCAGCGTCAGCGCTGTTGAGCAGTGCCACCGGCGCGCGCTCGGCCATCGCCATCGCTTCACCGGCATAACCGTCGAAGTCGGAGATGGTGACCGCGCAATCGGCCACCGGCACCTGCCACGGGCCCACCATCGGATCGCGATGGTTGAGGCCGCCGACGGTGCGATCGCCAATGGTGATAAGGAAGCTCTTGCTGCCCACGGTAGGCAAGCGCAGCACGCGAAGCAGCGCTTCATCCATGCCGATGCCGGTGAGGTCGGGCACCAGGTCGATGCGCGGCTTGATGCGCTTCGCATCGCGATGCATGCGCGGCGGCTTGCCGAACAGCACATCCATCGGCAGGTCGATTACGGTGAGATCGCGGCGCGGATCGCGCACGGTCAAACGACGCTCCGCGGTCGCATCACCCACCACCGCATACGGGCAACGCTCGCGCACGCAGTAGGCTTCGAATTCCGCCAGGTCGGCCGGCTCGATCGCCAGCACGTAGCGCTCCTGCGATTCGTTGCTCCACACCTGCATCGGCGACAGCGATGGGTCGTCGCATGGCACCTTGGAGAGATCGATCACACCGCCGACACCAGCGTCGTTGAGCAATTCAGGAATGGCGTTGGAAAGACCGCCCGCACCCACGTCATGGATGCTGACGATCGGATTCTTGTCGCCACGCGACCAACAGCTATCGATCACCTGCTGGCAACGGCGCTCCATCTCGGCGTTGTCGCGCTGCACGGAGGCGAAATCCAGTTCCGCACTCGACGTACCGGAAGCCACCGACGAAGCAGCGCCGCCGCCCAGGCCGATCAGCATGGCCGGACCGCCCAGCACGATCACCTTGTTGCCCGGCTGCACGTCGCGCTTCTGCACGTGGTCGGCGCGCATATTGGCCAGACCACCGGCGATCATGATCGGCTTGTCGTAGCCGCGGCGCACGCCGGCTTCGCCCGTCTCGTGCTCGTAAGTGCGGAAATAGCCACCCAGACACGGACGGCCAAATTCGTTGTTGAACGCAGCGGCGCCGAGCGGGCCATCGCGCATGATCTCGAACGCACTCGCCATGCGCGGCGGCAGCGGGCGATCGACTTCCCACGGCTGCGGATGGCCGGGGATGCGCAGGTCGGAAACGGAGAAACCCGTGAGGCCCGCCTTCGGCTTGGCGCCACGACCGGTGGCGCCTTCGTCGCGGATCTCGCCGCCCGCGCCAGTGGCAGCACCGGGCCACGGAGCAATCGCGGTCGGATGGTTGTGCGTCTCCACCTTGATCGCGTATTCGATGCGCTCGTCGTGCTTGCGCCACACGCCCGCTTGATCGGTGTAGAAGCGCTTGCCTTCGTTGCCTTCGATCACCGCAGCGTTGTCCTTGTAGGCGGACAACGTGTAGTTCGGCGAATGCTGGTGGGTGTTCTTGATCATGCCGAACAGGCTCTTTTCCTGAGCCTCGCCATCCAGCGTCCAACTGGCGTTGAACACCTTGTGGCGGCAGTGCTCGGAGTTGGCCTGGGCGAACATGAAGAGTTCGGCGTCGGTTGGATCGCGACCCAGCTCGGCGTAGCGCTCGGCGAGGTAGTCGATCTCGTCCTCGGCCAGAGCCAGGCCCAGTTCGGCATTGGCCTTGGCCAGCGCGCCGCGGGCGTCGCTACCCAGCGCGATATGCACCAGATCGCCCGGCTTGCCGGCCAGGAACAGGCCCTTGGCGTCGTCGATATGGTGAAGCACCGATTGCGTCATCGCATCGCGCAGCACGGCCATGACGGCGTCGTGATCCGGCGCGCCCGCTTCCGGCAGGCCGACCGCCTGGTAGGCGACACCGCGCTCCACCCGGCGCACCGCGAAACCGGCGCCATGCAGAATGTCGGTGGCCTTGCTCGACCACGGCGAAATCGTGCCCAGACGCGGCACCACCCATAGCGAAGCGTTATCGGTCGCGGTGTCCTTCGCCTCCAGCACTTCCAGCAAACGCTGGCGCTGCTCGCCCTCCGGGGCGACATCGGCATCGATGAAGTAAACAAACCACGAAGCCTGCACACGAGCGCCGCGATGCAGGGCATCCAGGCGGGCATTGAGGCGTTCGAGGCGGAACGGCGAAAGGGCGCTCTGCCCGTCGAGTGCGATCATGCGGGGAACGGGAGCTATGCGGAGGAAACGCGCATTCTACCCTATGCTGCAGGACAACATCGGCCAGGGGCTCGAAAGCGCATAGCGGCGCCGCTTTGAGGCCCCTCCCCTCGGGAGAGGGGTTGGGGTGAGGGTTCGGTGTTTGCGGCGCCCCTCAACGGGTCAGTCCGCCCGAACCCCCATCCGCCCGCCGACACCTTCTCCCGAAAGGGAGAAGGGTTCAATCTTGAGGTTTATCAGCCCCCGGCCGCCTTGTTGCGCTTGTCCAGCGCCTTCAGGAGCTGCTCCGGCGTCATATACCCGCCCAGCACGCTGCCGTCCTCGGCCACGATGGTCGGCGTGCCGGTGACGCCCAGGCGCACGCCCAGCTCGAACTCATCCTTCACCGGGTTGGCGCAGGTGGCGTCCTTGGGCTTCTTGCCCGACTTGGCGGCGGTAAAGGCAGCCTTGCGGTCGGCCGCACACCAGACCGACACCATCTCGGTATAGGTCGGCGTCGGGTTGCCGGCCGTGCTGTTCACACCCTCACGCGGCCAGGCGATGTATTCCAGCGCGATGCCGGCCTTGTTGAAGTCGGCCACATGCTCATGCAGCGCGCGGCAGTAACCGCAGTTGACGTCGGTGAACACGGTGACCGTATGCAACGGCTTGGCCGGCGCAAACACGATGCGGTCGGCCGCCGGCACCTTGGCCAGTTCGGCCTTGCGGAACTCGGCCCAGCCGGCATCGCTGATGTCTTTCTTGCTGGCGAGGTCGATCAGGTTGCCGGTCATCATGTATTTGCCATCGGCGCTGACATAAACCAGCTGGCCGGAGGCGATCACCTGATAGAACCCCGGCAGCGGCGAAGGCTTGATCGACTCGATCTTGACCTTGGCGAGACCCAGCACCGCCTGGCGCACGATGGTCTCGGCACCGGCCGGCGCCGCCACATCGGCCGCAATCGCCTGGAAGGTCAACGCGCTGGCGCACAGGGCCAGCAACCACTTCTTCAACATGTCAAACCTCGCTCGCTTCCATTTCCGCGCTCGGGAATGGCGGCGGAAGCGTTGGATTCTCGCACAGGCGGATGAATGACTCCGTCAGACAATTCTCAAAGATTAAGAGAGTTAGCCGCGCGGATGGTGCTGCGCATGCAGCCGCTTGAGGCCTTCCTTCGCCACCAGCGTATAGATTTGCGTGGTGCTCAACGCGCTATGTCCCAGCAACATTTGCAACGCGCGTAGATCGGCGCCGTGATTGAGCAGATGGGTCGCGAAGGAATGCCGCAGCACATGCGGCGAAATGCGTTTGGGCACAATGCCGACCTGCACCGCATAGCGCTTCACCAGGGTCCAGAACATCTGCCGCGTCATGCCCTCCCCGCGCTTGCTGAGGAACAGTGCAGGGGGTTGCCTGCCCTTGGCCAGCACCGGGCGGGCGGTAGCGAGATAAGCCTCGATACGCTCCAGCGCCACCTCGCCCACCGGCACCAGGCGATCCTTGCCGCCCTTGCCGGTCACACGCAGCACGCCCTGGCGCGGATTCAACGCAGCCAGCGGCAGCTCCACCAGTTCGGAAACGCGCAGGCCGGAGGCATACATCAACTCCAGCATCGCGCGGTCGCGCAAACCCAGCGTGGTCTCCACGTCCGGCGCATTGAGCAAGCCTTCGATCTCGCGCTCCGCCAACGCCTTGGGCAGGCTGCGCGGCATCTTGGGCCGCTCGATCAGCAGGGTCGGATCCTCAAACCCCGGCTCGTTACGCGCCACGAATCCGTAGTAACGGCGGAAGGCCGATTGCCGCCGCGCGAGCGAACGCACCGCCACCGGCTGCGCGCCGTGGTACTCGGAAAGATGCTGTCGCCGCGCGGTGTGCAAACTCTGCCCACGCCCGGCCAGCCAGCGTGCCAGCCCCTCCAGGTCGCGGCGATACGCCTCCAGCGTGCGGTCGGACAAACCATCCTCCGACCACACCCGCTCGATAAAGGCGGCGATGCTGCGCTGGTCGGCTTCGGCGATACTTGCGGACTTCTCTGACATGCGCGAGATGCTGGCCATTGCGCGCGCCCGACGCAAGCGAACCGATGAGCACAAGCCTCCAAGCCCCGCCCTGCCCGCTGTGGCGACGCCTGATCGCACTGGTCTACGACCTGCTGGCGGTGCTGGCCATCGTGATGGTGGTGGGCTACGTCTGCCAGCGCATCACCGGCGGCGAACTGATCCACACCGGCGACCATGCGCAGATCGCGTGGTGGTATCAGCCGCTGCAAGGCCTGGTGGTATCCGCGTATTTCATCGTGTCGTGGTTGCGCGGAGGGCAGACGCTGGGCATGCGGCCCTGGCGGCTGCGACTTACCCGCCATGACGGCAGCCGGATCGGCCTGGCGCAGGCGTTGATCCGCGTACTCGTGGCGGGTGCGCCTCTACTGTTGCTGGAAGTGGCGCCCTGGCTCGGAATGCGCGTCGCATTGTGGTCGGTGGTGATCGCATGGGCGGTATGGTTCGCCATCGCCCTGATCGATCCGCGCAAACGCGCCCTTCACGACATCGCCGCGGGTACCGAACTCCGCCGGATCGGGTGATACCCCGTAGGAGCGCACCCTGTGCGCGATGCTCTTCCCGCCCCATCGCGCACAGGGTGCGCTCCTACAGAAAATCCCCCATGAGATTCACACTCGCCTCAGCGTCAGGCGAGCGACACTAACCGGCATGCCCAGCCCATTCGCCCCCACGCAACCCGCGCGCAGCGACGCCGACCTGATCCGCACCAACCGCGGCTTCTACGAATCGCTATGGGCCGACGCCCGCCTGGTTTCCCCTGAGCGCTTCAATACCTGGCCACTGGTACGCGAGCTCGCCGCCGCCGCGCCACGCCGGCTGGAAGTCGCCCCCGGCCTGCGCCCGCGCCTGCCCCTGGAAGGCACCTGCTTCGTCGACCTCAGCCACGCCGCACTGCGCAAGCTGAGCGAACGCGGCGCCGAAGCGGTGCACGGCATGATCGGCGCACTGCCCTGGGCCAATGCCCGGTTCGACCTGGTCTGCGCCTTCGACATTCTCGAACACGTGGCCGATGACGAAAGCGCCCTGGCGGAACTGGCCCGCGTCGCCGCACCAGGCGCCACCCTGCTGATGTCCGTGCCGCTGCACCCGGAAGCCTGGACCGCCTTCGACGATTTCGTCGGCCACTGCCGCCGCTACGAGCCCGCACAGATCGAAGCCTTGCTCGACCGCTACGGCTTCCACATCGAACGCAGCGCGGTCTACGGCATGCAGCCCAAGTCGTCGCGCCTGCTCGAACTCGGCCAGTACTACCTCACCCACCAGCGCGAGCGCGCCATGTGGTGGTACAACCGGGTGTTCATGCCGCTGGGACTGCGCATGCAGAAGCCATTGCAATGGCGCCCGGGAATGGGCGACACGGCGGGCGTCGACGAGGTGCTTCTGGTCTGTCGCAAGCGCTAAGCGACTGATTCAGTTAACCCAACGGTCTTGCGGCATCGCAGCAGGCCGCACCCGGACCGGGTAAGATGCGGCCTTTCCGTCCCCCGGTGGTCTCCCGCCATGCTCTATCAGATCCACGAGTGGCAACGCTCGATCCTCGGCCCGCTCAGCTATTTCGCGGACGCCAGTGCACGGATGCTCACCGACCAAGCCAGCCCCTTCACCCACGTCCCCGGCGCCCAGCGCCTGGCGGCGGGTTACGAGCTGCTGCACCGCCTGGGCAAAGAATACGAAAAGCCCGACTTCGGCATCCACCAGGTCGTGGCGCACGGCCAGGAAATCGCCATCGTCGAGCGCGTAGCGCTGGATAAACCGTTCTGCCAACTCAAGCGCTTCAAGCGCTTCAGCGACGACCCGGACACCATCGAAAAGCTCAAGGCCGATCCGGTTGTGCTGGTGGTGGCGCCGTTGTCGGGTCACCACTCGACCCTGCTGCGCGACACCGTGCGCACCCTGCTGCGCGACCACAAGGTCTACATCACCGATTGGGTCGACGCACGCATGGTGCCGGCCAGTGAAGGCGCGTTCCATCTCGACGACTACGTCGCCTACATCGAAGAGTTCATCCGCCACATCGGCGCACGCAGCCTGCACGTGATCTCGGTATGCCAGCCGACCGTGCCGGTGCTCGCCGCCGTCTCGCTGATGGCCGCGCGCGGCGAAGACACCCCGCTCAGCCTGACCATGATGGGCGGCCCGATCGAGCCACGCAGCAACCCCACCGGCGTCAACAACCTCGCCACCACCCAGCCGCTGAGCTGGTTCAAGGGCAACCTGATCCACACCGTGCCCTCGAACTATCCCGGCCGCGGCCGCGAGGTGTACCCCGGCTTCCTGCAGCACGCCGGTTTCGTCGCGATGAACCCCAACCGTCACCTCAACTCGCACTGGGACTTCTATCTCGACCTGCTGCGCGGCGATCTCGACGACGCCCAGGCACACCGCAAGTTCTACGACGAATACAACGCCGTGCTCGACATGCCGGCCGAGTACTACCTCGACACCATCAACACCGTGTTCCAGCAATTCCTGCTGCCGCGCGGCCTGTGGGATGTGGCGGGCGAACGCGTGAAGCCAAGCGCCATCAAGCAAAGCGCCCTGCTTACTGTCGAAGGCGAACTCGATGACATCTCGGGTCTCGGCCAGACCGAAGCGGCGCACGACCTGTGCAGCGGCATTCCCGCCGATCGCCGCGCACACAAGGTGATCGAAGGTGCCGGTCACTACGGCATTTTCAGCGGGCGACGCTGGCGTGAAGTTGTCTATCCACAAGTACGCGACTTCATTCGGCGCTTTGATCAGCCTGTGGGCTAAGCACCCGGGGCGACATGAACATCGTTCACCGCCTTCCCGTCGCACCGTTGCGATCAGTCATCGATCGCTACTGGAGTTGGGAAGGCCGCTGACGCGCTTCGCCTGCTGCCGTTGATGCCCAGCCCGGGCGGACTGGAGATTTTCTTCCATTACGGCCGTCCGTTTGTCGCGCGCAACGAACGCGGCATGGACACCCTGCCAAGGGCACACCTGACCTGCGTTCGTAAGCAGCCGGTCGAACTGTTCCACCACGGTGGCCTGGGTTTCATCGCCGTACGCATAAAGGCCGGCGCAGGTGCTCGGCTCACTGGCATGCCGGTCGCCTTGTTTGCCGACAGCTTCATCGCAGCGACGGATGTCTGGGGCAAAGCCGCAAACGATTTGCTCGAACAGATCGCGCTGGCATCCTCCATAGACGAACGCGTGGCGCTACTGGATGGCTTTTTTCTGGCACAGCGCCATCGCGCCAGTCGCGGCGCCACCATCGACTTGGCAGTCAATACGTTGCTGCAACAGCCATCGCGCGTAGCCGACATCGCACGAGACATCGGCCTCGGCACACGCCAGCTGGAGAAGCGCTTCCATGCGGCCACTGGACTCACGCCCGCGCGCTTCCGCCGGCTGGCGCGCCTTCGCCGCTCGATCCGCAACCTGCTGCTGGCCCCTCCTCAGGCCACACTCACCACCCTGATCGACACCGCCTACTACGATCAGGCGCAGCAGGTGCGCGAGTTCCGTGAACTCACCGGCTTCACGCCTGGCGAGCTGCGCCGTGCCGCTCCAGACTATTCGCATTTCTACAATCCGCCCTGGCCGAAATGACCGAGGCTGGCGGCTCCCTTCCCTAGGAGCCACGCCATGATCTTCGTTGCCGAACTGCAGGCGCGTGAGGACTCGATCGACACCGTTCACGCGTTGCTTGCCGACCTCGCCAGAACCACCGCCGCCGAGGATGGCGCCCTCGCCTACAGCGTGCGCCAACACCTCGACGACCCCACCCGCTTCCAGGTCAGCGAGCACTACCGCGACCACCTTGCCTTCGAGCAACACATGGCCTCGCCACCCGTACAGCACGCGCTGGCGCGCTTCGCCGAGCTACTACGGGCGCCTCCGGCGGTTGCCCGTTACGAGGAAAAAGCAGCGCTGCCCCAGACCCAAGGCGTCACCCTATCCGTCGCCGATGCCATCCGTCAGCGACGCGCGGCGCGCCACTACCGCCCCGATGCGGTCGATCCACGCGTGCTCGACGAACTCATCGAACTCACTCTCGCCGCACCGTCGAGCTGGAACCTGCAGGATCGCCAGCTAGTGATCATCACCAGCGAAGGCGGACGTCAGGCCTTGGCGCACGCCACTGGTGGGCAGTCACAGCCTCAAGAGGCACCGGTGATGGTGGTCTTTCTTGCCGACTGCATGGCACACGCGCGCGATCGTTCCGACATCGTGAATCTGGCTCGCACCAACGGCGCCTGGAACGAGACCTTCGCCAATTTCTTCGCCGCCGAATCGCAATCCTTCCAGGAAGCGTTGGCTGCTCGTGGCGCACTGCGCGAGTACGCGATCAAAGACGCCATGATCGCCGCCAGCTTCTTCATGCTCGCCGCGCAAAGCCGGGGCCTGGCGACGTCCCCCATGAACGGCTGGGACGAAGCTTTGGTGAAGCGGGCGATAGGCGCCGAGCAGCGCGATGATCCGGCCGTGGCGCTGCTGGTCTCCCTGGGCTACGCAGCGGAACAGCCGCTGGCGCCCGGGAGGCGACCCGCGACGATGAATGTATTTCGAGAGCGGGTGCCGGATTAAGAGCGAGCCCTACGCCCGCCCTTATCCCAGGGGGCGGGCGCAATCAGCCGCCCGTGAAGAAGGTGCGGAACGCCTTCACCGTGCGCGCCACACCGGCATCGTCGATATCCAGATGCGTCACCAACCGCAACGTCGGCAGATAACCGATGCTGATGCGTATCTCCGCCGCGCGAAGATGGACGTCCAAATCCCGCAGGCGCTCCGCCGGCACATCGACAAACACCATATTGGTGTGATGGCCGAGCAGCTTGACACCATGGATTTCACCGAGCTGCGCAGCCAACGACGCAGCGCGCGCATGGTCTTCCGCCAGTCGCGCCACATGATGATCCAGCGCGTACATCCCCGCCGCCGCCAACATGCCCGCCTGGCGCCAGCCGCCACCGGCCACCTTGCGCCAGCGCCGCGCCTTCTCGATCAGCGCCGCCGAACCCACTAACACCGAACCCACCGGCGCACCCAACCCCTTGGACAGGCAGATCGACACGCTGTCGAACAAACCGGCAATTTCACGCGCCGACACGCCGCTGGCAACCGCCGCATTGAACAATCGCGCACCATCCAGGTGAAAACCAAGCCCCCGCGCACGCGCAAAATCACGCGCGGCATGCAGATAACTCAGCGGCAGCACCCGTCCATGCCAGGTGTTTTCCAGTGCAAGCAGCCGCGTGCGTGCAAAGTGGGGATCGATCGGCTTGATCGCCGCCGCAAGCTTGTCCAATGGCAACGTGCCATCCACGTCGTGCGCAATCGGCTGCGGCTGGATCGAACCCAATACCGCCGCACCGCCACCTTCGAACTTGTAAGTATGCGCATCCGCACCGACGAGGTATTCATCGCCACGCTCGCAATGCGACATCAACGCCAGGAGGTTGGATTGCGTGCCGGTAGGCACGAACAGCGCAGCCTCGAAGCCAAGGTCGTCCGCAAGGCGTCGTTGCAGCGCATTTACGGTGGGGTCCTCGCCATACACGTCATCGCCCACGTCGGCCGACAACATGGCTGCACGCATGGCAGGCGTCGGCCTGGTAACCGTGTCGCTGCGCAGATCTACCCATTCCACGTGACTATCCCCGCAAGAACAAAGCATGGAGCTTCGCCTGCTGGCGGTACCGAAGCAAGAGTCTCCGTTTCCCACTCCTTCCCTTCAAACAAGGGAAGGAGTGGGATTTCTTACGCCGTCAGCCCCTAACAAGGGAGACCAGGGTGAGGTAAAGCCTTGCGGTTACCTCAGAACGTGTAGCGCACCGTCGCCTGCAGCGACCAGCGCGACTGCGCACGATCATCTTCCAGCACATAGCCGCCGCTGTTGAAGTTGCCAGCCTTGTCGGTCGGCAAGGCATAGACGTACTTGCCGGTAGCGGGATCGACACCGGCGAAGTTGGCGAGGCTGCGCATGTAGGGGTAGCCCACGTCGCGCACCTGGCCCCACTTCTTATTGAACATGTTCAGCACGTTGAACACGTCCAGGCGCAACTCGCCCTTGTTGCCTTTGAACAGGCCGGGGATTTCCTGGCGGAAAGCCAGGTCGAGTTCGTTGACCCACGGTGAGCGCGCACCGTTGCGGCCGGCGACCTGGCCCTGGTGATCCTTCAAATAGTTCTCGCGCTGGATGAAGGCGTAGAACTGGTCGATGGCCTGCTGCGGCGTGCCCTTCTGGAACTGCACGTCACCCGGGCGCGGGATGTACATCAGCCCTGGCGGTGCGGACAGGCCGCCCGGCTTGATGCCGCTGACGTCATTGCCGAACACCCAGCTATAGGGCTGGCCGGTGTGGCCGTCATAGAACGCACTGATGCTGGTGGCGTAGTCGCCGAAGAAGCGGTGCTGCCAGGTCAGCGAGGCGATCACGCGGCGTGCGATTTCGAAATTGCTGTGGCTGGCCTTGTCGGCGTTGGGGTTGTACACCGCGTCGTTGGCCCAGGCGCTGGCGGCCACTTTCTCATTGCCGGAGCTGACGTCGGTGGAACGGCCGAACACCACGCCCAGCGAACCGGACCAGTCGGAGTCGGCGGTGAACGGGCGGCTGAGCTTGAGCGTGAAATAGTCGGCCGAACCGTTCCGGGTATTGCTCAGGTAGATCACGTTGCCGAACTGCTGATTGCGGTTCGTGCGGGCCGATGCGCAACTACGGTCGGGCGTGGCGCACAGGGTCTGCCCGCTCGGGTTTTTGCCGGTCACCAGGAACGCGTTGGGATCGGTGGTGTTCCAGTAGCTCAGGCGTCCATCCGGCAACGCGCCGTTGGCTTTGCCCAGGTTGAGATCCTGGAAGTACACGCCGTCGCGCGTGGACAGATGCTCCACCTCGGCGGTGAACACCGTGCTCCACCACGGCAGCTGGCGATCGAAGCCAAGACTCATCTTCCACACCGAGGGCATGCGGAAGCGCGCGTCGGTCACGTCCACTTCCGGTGAACCGCCCTTGCGCGCGCCGGCCGGAATCAGCGGGTTGTTCGGATCCGCCGAGAAGCCGAAACCGTTCGACGCTGAGTAGCTCGTCAGCGACACGCCGTTGTTGGTGTACGGGTTGGACAGCCACACGCCCGGAGGTGCGCCTTCCGACAGGCCCACACCACCACGCAGTTGCATCGCGCGCTCGCCGTCGAAGCTGTAGTTGAACGACACGCGCGGTTCGAACAGACCGTTGCCATCGAAAGTGGCGTTATTCGGCACGCCCGGGAACGCGGCGTTGAACGTCGGATTCGCCAGCGGCGACTGGTTTACCTTCGGCAGGTCATAACGGAAGCCGTACTGCAGCGACAGGTTGCCGATCTGCCAGGTGTCCTGTGCGAACAGGCCCCACTGGTTGAGCGTCCAGCGTGCGGCGATGCTTTGCAGGTCGCCGTTGGTCGGGCGGAACACGGTGTACTGGAACCAGTTGTTATTGGCGAAGGCATCGATGCTCGGGAAGGTATACGCGCCGAACTCGGTACGGCCGAACAGGTTGTAGAACTTGTCGCGCTGGAAATCGAAGCCAACCTTGATGCTGTGGTCACCCAAGGCCCAGGTACCGGCGAAGAAGGTATTGAGGCTCTTGATGTTCAGTATGTTGTAGTGGCGGAATTCTTCCTCACCCAGATACACACTCGGCCCGGTGATGGTGCTTCCGCTGATGCTGCCGTTGGTGAACACGCGTACCTGCGGCTGCTGTGCATACGGAATCGGCGTGGCGTCATAGGTGGAGTACGACACCGCCGCCTCGGTGGAGAAGCTGTCGGTCCACGCGTCATAGGCGTTGAGCACATACTGCTTGCTCTCGCGGTTCTTGGTGAACCAGTAGCTGGAAAGGCTCAGGCTCGGTGTCGTCGACGACGTGCTGTAGCCATTGAGGTTCGGCTGGGTGCTCTTCACGCGGTCGAAGCGGAAGCTCACGCGATGGCCGTCCGCGATGTTCCAGTCCAGCTTGAACAGGCCGCGCTTTTCATCCTGGTTGGCACCGGCGGCATTCACCACGCCCGGCTTCATGCCGTGCTGGGCGGCGATCTGTGTGATGCGGTCGATATCCGACTGCGCGATCGGCACGATATTGCCTTTGCCGGAGCCCTGCGGGCCAAAGTTCGGCGCCGCCGCAATGGTCTTCGACTCCTCGACGTTGGCGAAGAAAAACAGCTTGTCCTTGATGATCGGCCCGCCGAAGGTGGCGCCACCGGTCCACTGGCGCTTGAAGCCGGTGAACTGGTGGCCCGCCCTATCCTCGCCCACCATGCCATCGGCATTGCGGTAGGCGTAATAGGCCGAGCCGTGGAAATCGTTGGTGCCGCTCTTGGTGACGATATTGATCGCCGCGCCCACCGCGCGTTTGTTGGCGACATCGTAGTTGGCGGTGGAGATGTTGTATTCCTCGATGGCATCCAGCGCCACCGGCTGGTTCAGCGCCGGCAGGCCGTTGTCTTCCAGGCCGAAGGAATCGTTGGTCGGCACCGCGTCGATGCTGATGTTGTTGTAGCGGCTGTTCTGGCCCAGCGCGGAGATCTCGCCCTTGCTCTTGTTGGTCACCGTGATCATCGGGTCGAGGCGCGCGATGTCCTGGATCGAACGGTTCGGGATCGGCAGCACCTTCAGCTCGCGCTGCGAGACATTGGTGCTGATGCCCTTGGCGTCGGGCTGGAAGATCTGCGCCATCGCCACGGCATCGCTATTGGCGCTGACCTGCACACCCTGCAGGTTGGTCGCGTTCGACGCCGTGGCACCGAGGTTCAGATCGATGCTGCTTTCCTGCGCCAGCTGCAGATACACACCATCTTTCTCACCGGAGGCCTGGCCGTCCTTGCTCACGGTGATGTCGAACGGACCGCCCACGCGCAGACCCTGCGCCTTGTAGCGACCGTCCGCGTCGGTGGTTACGGCCTGGGTGGTGCCGGAGGGCACATGCACGATCTGTACTTTGGCCCCGGCCACCGGCTTGCCGGCGGTGTCGAGCACACGGCCGCTGAGCGATGACGACGTGTTCTGCGCGAATGCGGTACTGCTGATCAATAGCGACGCGATGGCGAGCGGCAACAAGCGCCCGCGAAGACCGACCTTCATGTCTACCCCTTTCCTTGTGACGCGACGGACCCGGTCCGTCCCCAGAGATGCCGCCCAAAGAGGACAGCGAAAGGCCGCAGATTAGATCGCCTGTGTGACGTGTCCGTGATGACCATCCCGATATAGCAAACCCGGTAGGAGCGCACCCTGTGCGCGAAAGCGGCCCCGGGCCGCCACATGATGCGATCTCTAGCTCGCCACCTGATGCGGCCCTGCTTCGCAGGGCTTTCGCGCACAGGGTGCGCTCCTACGCGGTCGTGCGATGCTATTTGCGCCACCACCTACGGGAAGCTGTCGCCTTGTCGTTCCTGCGTCTCTATCTGCGCGTGCTCGGCCTGCTGGCGCCCGAGCGGAATCTCGCCATCACCCTGGCGCTTGCCAACCTCGCGCTGGCCGGCGTGTTCTTTCTCGAACCCATGCTGTTCGGCCGCGTGGTGGACGCACTGGCCGCTCCCACCGCCGGCGGCGCCCCGCGGCTGATTGCGCTATGGGCGCTGGCCGGCTTCGGTGGCGTGCTGGCGAACGTGTGGGTGTCCCTGCATGCGGACCGCCTGGCGCACCGGCGCCGGCTAGCCGCGATCGCGCTGTTCTTCGAGCATGCCGCCGCGCTGCCGATGGCCTTCCACAGCGACCATCACACCGGCCGCCTCGCCCGCATCATGAACAACGGTGTGGGCAACCTGTTCGGCTTATGGCTGAGCTTTTTCCGCGAACACCTCGCCACCCTGCTGTCGATCTTTGTGATGGTGCCGCTGGCGCTATGGATGAACTGGAAGCTGGCGTTGCTGATGATCGCCCTGCTGCTCTGCTTCGCTACCTTCAACGCCATCGCGGTGCGTCGCACGCACCAAGCACAGGGCGAGGTGGAGGAACTGCATCACGAGATCGCCACACGGGCGGGCGATGTGTTCGGCAATGTCACGGTGGTGCAGAGTTTTACGCGGCTAGCCGCGGAATCGGCCGCACTGAAAGAGATGATGACGCGTGTGCTCGACGCGCAATACCCGGTACTGAAGGGCTGGGCGATTCTCTCCGTGCTCAACCGCGCCGCCAGCACGCTGACCATTGTGGCGATCTTTGCATTGGGTAGCGCGCTGCATGCGAAAGGCGAAGTGACTGTGGGCGGTATCGTCAGCTTCGTCGGTTTCTCGATGATGCTGATCGGGCGACTGGAACAGTTCGCCAGCTTTATCTCCAGCCTGTTCTTCCAGACACAATCGCTGCGCGACTTCTTTGGCGTGCTGGACGAGCACCCCGCCATCATCGACGCCCCGGATGCCGAAGTGTTGCCGGTGGTACGCGGCGAAGTGGTGTTCGAGCGGGTGAGCTTCGGCTATGACCCGGTGCAGCCGGCGCTGCACGACCTCAGTTTCCACACCTCACCTGGGAGCACGATTGCCCTGGTCGGCCCGACCGGCGCGGGCAAGACCACGGCGCTCAGCCTGCTCTATCGTGCCTACGATCCAAGCGGTGGGCGCATCACCATCGATGGACATGACATCCGCCATGTCACGCTGGAATCGCTGCGCCAGAACGTGGGCGTGGTGTTCCAGGATCCCGGCATGTTCTATCGCTCGATCCTGGAAAATCTGCGCGTGGGCAAACCGGATGCCGATCTTTCGGAGATCGAAAACGCCGTTGCCGCCGCCGAAGCCGCCGCCTTTATCGCGCGCAAGCCCGAGGGTTTCGAGACCATGGTGGCGGAGCGCGGCCGCTCGCTGTCCGGTGGTGAGCGCCAGCGCCTGGCGATCGCGCGCGCGATGCTGAAGAACGCGCCGATCCTGGTGCTGGATGAAGCCACCAGCGCGCTCGACAACGCCACGGAGGCGCGCATCCAGCGCGCGCTGGATGCATTGACCAAGGGTCGCACCACCTTCGTGATCGCGCATCGCCTGTCGACCGTGCGCAATGCCGACCTGATCCTGGTGCTGGATCAGGGGCGACTGGTGGAACAGGGACGCTTCGACGAACTGATCCGCCAGGGCGGTTTGTTCGCACGGCTGGCGGAAGACGGCAAGTTCGCACCGGATGCGCAGGCCGACGAAGCATCGGCCATCGTTTCACTGTAGGAGCGCACCCTGTGCGCGACAAACCGGCAGGACTGCCGGTTTGCACGGCGAAGCCGCCCTAAGGGTGAGGCCATGGATGGCCCGAGTGAGAGCCCCGTGCAAACGGGGCCGCGTCATGTGGCGGCCTGGCGGCCGCTTTCGCGCACAGGGTGCGCTCCTACGAAAAGCGCGTCAGCCGTGCTTGCGGAAGTACAGCCACGCCGCCAGCGCCAGGATCATCGCCGGCAACAGATTCGCCATCAGCGGTGGCACGCCGTACACCGTGCCGAAGTTCACCATGGCCTTCTGCAGGAAGTACCAGCCGATCGCCAGCAGCATGCCGATGAACATGCGCTTGCCCAGGCCGCCCGAACGCAGCGCGCCGAACGCGAAGGGCATCGCGCACAGCACCAGCACCAGCACGTTGAGCGGGTACAGGGCGCGCGTCCAGAACGCCACCGCGTAGACGCCGGGGTTCTGGTTGTTGGCTTCGAGGTATTTGATGTTGCGGCGCAGGTCGCGCATCGGCAGGTATTGCGGCTGGATCACCGACTGCTCCAGCACCTGCGGATTGAGGCTGGAATCCCAGCGCTGCGTCGTGGCTGTGGTGCTGTGCGTGCCCTGGTCATCCAGGGTGGTGCTGCGCACATCACTCATCACCCACTGGCGGCCGTCGTGCTCGGCGGTCTTGGCCCAGTCGAAACGCGACACCTGGCCATCGTGCGTCAAGGTGAAGACACGCACATCGGCCAACTGCACCGTGCTGTGCGTACCCGTCTGCTTGGCCATGGCGGCCTTCGCATTGATGATGCGCTCGCCGTCGCGCGCCCACAGGCCGGTGTTGGTTGCCATACCCACGTTGCGCGACTTCATGCGCAGCTGCATCGCTTGCGCCTGGCGGTCGCCCCACGGCGCCGCTGTTTCGCCCAGGATCACCACACCCACGATCAGCGACGCGACCACGCCCACCGCCGACGCGCCAATGCGCAGCTTGGACATGCCCGCCGCACGCAGCGCGGTCAGCTCACCGCTGGAGGCAAGGCCACCAAGGCCGAGCAGGCCGCCGATCAGCGCCGCATTGCCGAACATCTCGTACATGCGGCGCGGGAACGTCACCAGGATGTACACCACGGCATTGCTGAGCGTGTAGCCGTTGCGCCCCACCGCGCCGAGCTGGCGCAGGAACTGGATCACCGCGTCGAAGCCGGTAAGCAACAGCCACACCATCAGCAGCGAGCCGAGCACGCTGGTGCCGATCAGCCAATCGACACGTTTGACCCGGAGAGCGGCCATCAGGCGTTGCCTTTGCGCGGCCGGCGGGCCGTGTACTGGTTGCGGAACATCCACGCGGCGGCGGCAAATACCAGCAGGCTGACCAGCCACATCGGGCCGGCGTTGTGCCAATGGCCCTTGACGATCTGGCTGCGGCAGAGCGCGAGCAGATTGAAGTAAAGGAAGAACGCCAGCACCGCCAGCAGCATGCGCCCGTAGCGCGGCTCGCGCGGTGTCTGCCGCGACAGCGGCAGGGACAGCATCATCAGCACTACCGCCATGATCGGCACGGTGATGCGCCACGCGAATTCGGCGCGCGTCTCGGGCGTGGTCCCATGCGACAGCGTGATGGTATCCAGCGTATGCGCGGGATCATCATCACTGTCGTTGTTCTGCACATTGGACAGCGACGCATCGTTGCGCTCGTACTGCATCTTGCGCCAGTTGTCGGCGCCCAGCGGAATCTCGTACTGCCAGCCGTCATGCAGCGACAGGTAGCGGCCGTCGCCGTTGCTGTCCTGATAGAGCTGCCCGCTCTTGCCGGTCACCAGCTTCACTACCGCGGGGCCGTTGTTCTTGCCGGGGCGCTCGGTAACGATCAGGGTATTGCCCAGCACGCTGCCATCGCGGCTGAGCGAATCGACAAAGATGATGCCGCCCTTGCCCGGCAGCTCGGTGAAGCGGCCGGCATCGAGGCCGGCGGCGATCACCGAACGGTTCGCCGCCGCCACCAGTGCATCGGCCGTGCGCGTGGCCCACGGCCCCAGCCACAGCGACACAACGGCCACCAGCGCGACCAGGCAGACGGCGAGCAGTGCCACCGGCCGCAGCAGGCCGAGCGGCCCCATGCCCGACGAAGCCAGCACGTGCATTTCGCTTTCGCGGTACATGCGGCCCAGCGACCAGAACACGCCGAGGAAGCCCGACAGCGGCAGCAGGTTGGAGAGACCGTCGAGCATGTTCAGGCCAAGTACCTGGAACATCACGCTGGCCGGAAAGCTGCCGTTGGCCACTTGCTGCAGCACGCGCGCGAACGCCGAACCGGCCATGATCACCAGCAGCACCACAGCCACGGCGGCCACGGTCTGGGCCAGCTCGCGCAGGAAGTATCGGTCGAGGATGCTCAGCATGAGGTAAAGTGAAGGGCTCCGTGCCTTGCCCCAAGCGGGCCGGCAAACCCCAAGTCTAGCCTGTCCGCCGCTCGGCCGGACCTTCGCAGGATCTTATCGATGACGCTCCAGTTCAGTCTCGGCCCCGTCGCCCCCGAAACCGTCGAAACCCCGTGCGTGGTGGTCGGCGTTTACGAGAACGGCGTGTTCACCAGCGCCGCCGCCCGCGTAGATACCGCCGCCCATGGCGCGATCAAGCGCCAGGTGGAAAGCGGCGACATCAGCGGCAAGGCTGGCAGTGCCACCGTGCTGTTCGGGCCGGAGGGCGTGACGGCCAAGCGCGTGCTGGTGGTGGGCTTGGGCGGACAGAAGTCGTTCGATGGCGCCCGCTATCAGAAGGTGTGCATCGAAGCCGCTCGCGCACTCGGCCGCCTGCCGATCGACGCGGCCGTGTGCTGCCTGACCGAAGTCGACGTACCCGGCCGCGACGCCGCCTGGCGCGTGCGCACCGCCGCGCTGGCCGCCGACTATGCCGCCTATCGCTACACCGCCACCTTCAAGCCGCGCGAGAAGAGCGCGCAGCCCGAGCTGACCACCCTCGCCTTCGCCGGCGGCGACGACGCCAAGGCTGGCCTGGATCAGGCCACGGCCATCGCCGAGGGCGTGCGTTTCGCGCGCGAGCTGGCCAACCTGCCGCCGAACATCTGCAACCCCGCTTACATCGCCGACCAGGCCAAGGCCTTCGCCGACGCCAACGACAAGGTCAGCTGCAATGTGCTGGACCACGTCGAGATGGAGAAGCTCGGCTTCGGCTCGCTGCTGGCCGTGGGCCGCGGCTCGGTCAACAAGCCCAAGTTGGTGGTGCTGGAATACAAGGGCGGCAACGAGGGTGACAAGCCGTACGCTTTCGTCGGCAAGGGCATCACCTTCGATACCGGCGGCATCAGCCTCAAGCCCGGCCCGGGCATGGAAGAAATGAAGTTCGACATGGGCGGCGCGGCCGGCGTGCTCGGCGCGTTCGTGGCCACGGTGAAGATGGGCCTCGCGCTCAATCTGGTATGCGTGGTGCCAGCAGTGGAGAACATGCCGGACGGCGACAGCTATCGTCCCAGCGACGTGCTCACCAGCCTGTCGGGCCTCACCATCGAAGTGCTCAACACCGATGCCGAAGGCCGCCTGATCCTGTGCGACGCGCTGACCTATACCGCGCAGACCTTCCAGCCGCAGGTGCTGATCGACGCCGCCACGCTCACTGGTGCCTGCGTGATCGCGCTGGGCAAGCACGCCAGCGGCCTGATGAGCAAACACGACGATCTCGCCGCCGAGCTGCTCGCCGCCGGTGAAACCACGCTCGACCGCGCATGGCGCTTGCCGTTGTGGGACGACTATCAGGCGCAGCTCGATTCGGGCTTTGCCGACGTCGCCAACATCGGCGGCAAGAACGCCGGCGCGATCACCGCCGGCTGCTTCCTCGCGCGCTTCACCGAAGGCCAGCGCTGGGCGCATCTGGATATCGCCGGCACGGCGTGGGACGAGGGCCGCAAGGGCCTCGCCACGGGCCGGCCAGTGCCGTTGCTGGCGCAGTGGTTGATTGATCGCGTCGCTGGCTAATGAGCAGGGAACGGGGAATAGAGAACGGGGAGCAGGTGCGGTGCGTGACATCGCCCTGTCGCGTTCATGCGCTTTCCGTTCCCCATTCCCCGTTCCCTATTTCCTCCTCGCCCTGACCCATGCCTCGCGCCGACTTCTATCTGATCGACAAGCCGCGCTTCCGCGAACAGCCGCTGCTGCTGGTGTGCGAGCTGGCGAAGCGCGCGTATGCCGCGCAGCAGCCGACCATGATCCTCACCCGCGATTTCGAGCAGGCGGAAGCCATCGATGAATTGCTGTGGGCGTTCGATGACGATGCGTTCATTCCGCACCAGTTGGCGGGTGACGATGACGATGCGAATACCGCGGTGCTGATCGTGCCGCCCGGCATCGATACCGCGGATCGCCCAATGGTGATCAACCTGCGCGAGACCTGCCCCACCGGCCGTTATGAACGCGTGCTGGAAGTAGTGGCCGCCGACCCGGCCGAGCGCGAGGGTTCGCGTACGCGCTGGGGTGAGTACAAGCGCCTGGGCGTGGAAGTCGCAAAGCACGATATGTAGGAGCGCACCCTGTGCGCGAAAGCCCCGCGTGAGCGGGGCTGCTCATTTCTGCTTATGTGGCAACGGCGGCCCTGCTCACGCAGGGCTTTCGCGCACAGGGTGCGCTCCTACAGTGGCGCGTGCTCCGCAGTCAGCGCGCTCGCCAGCGCTTCCGCCAGTTGCTCACCTGTCACTGGCTTGCGCAGGAATCCATCCATACCCGATTCGTGCGCGCGGGCTTCCTCATCGCCGCCGGAGCGCGCAGTGATGGCAATGAGCGGCAGATGCTCGCCGTCGCCTTCGCGCATGCGGATCAGGCGGGCGATCTGGAAACCGTCCACGCCAGGCAGATCCAGATCCAGCAGCACTACGTCGTAAGTGTTCTGGCTGAGCTCGGTCATCGCCGCGAGACCGTGGCCGACGTAACGCACCCGATGGCCTTGCCGTTCCAACAGACCGCGCACCACCGCCGCCACGATCGCATCGTCTTCCACCAGCAGGATGCGCAGACCTTCGGCTTCGTTGGTGCGGACGGGCGCAGCTACGGTGCTGACTTCGCCTTCCACCACTTCCAGCGGCAGGTGCACGTGGAAGCTGCTGCCATGTGCCACTTTCGATTCAAGCTCAATGCTGCCGCCCATCATCGCCACCAGCTCGCGGCAAATCGCCAGGCCAAGTCCGCTGCCGACTTTGCGCTGCGGCCCGGTCGCCTGCTCGAAACGCTGGAACAGGCGCGCCTGGCTCGCCTCCGGAATGCCGGGGCCGGTATCGATCACACTGAAGTGCAGGCCGTTCGCATCACGCACGGCGCGCAGGGTCACGCTGCCGTGCTCGGTGAACTTCAACGCGTTGTTGGCGAGATTGAGCAGGATCTGCTGCACGCGCAACGCATCACCCATGACACGCGCCGGCAGATCGTCGGCCATCGCCAATTGGAAATGCAGGCCCTTGGCACGTGCCTGGCCTTGTTCGAGCTGCGCCACTTCCTGCACCAGTGCGCGCGGATCGAACGGCGCGAGGTCGAGCGACAGGCGGCCGGCTTCGATGCGGGCCAGGTCCAGCGCGTCGTTGAGCAGCTTGAGCAGCATCTTGCCTGATCGCTGGATGGCTTCGGCGTAGTCATGCTGCTGCGGGCCGAGCGGCGTACTCAGCAACAATTCCGCCATGCCCATCACGCCGGTCATCGGTGTGCGTATCTCGTGGCTCAAGGTGGCCAGGAAGTGCGTCTTGGCCGCGCTTGCCTGCTCGGCGAGACGGCTGCGCTGTTCGGCCAGCTGGATCTGATGACGCTGCGCCAGGCGGCGGCGCCACACCAGCAGCACCATCAGGCCCAACAGCGCGGCGAACAGAACGTAAGCGCACCATGCCCACCAGCGCACCCACGGCGGTGCCTGCACATGGATGTGCAGCGGCTTCGACAACGAACCCCATTCGCCATCCGCACCCGCGCCCATCACATTCAAGGTGTAATCGCCCGCAGCCAGGCCGGCGAATTCGCGCTCGCCGCGATTGCCGGTGTCGACCCAGTCATTGTCGAGACCGTCGAGACGGAAGCGGTAACGATTGTCCACAGGGTTGACGTAGGAGAACACGCGCGCATCGATACTGAGGCCGCGATCGCGCCAACCCAGCTCCAGCGCATCCCGGTGCAACGGCTGCGCCAGGATGCCGCCCTGCGTACGTACGCCGATGCCGGTGATGGCCAGCGGCGGCACCGCCGTGCCGCCATCGCCCTGGTCGGGATTGAAACCAATCACACCACCCATGGTCGGCGCGTAGATGTTGCCGTCGGGCATGCGCGCGAAGCCGCGGAAGAATTCGCCGTTGCTCAGGCCGTCCTGCAAGCCGAACGCGCGGAACGTGCCACTGTCCGGATCGAAGCGCCACATGCCGTCGCGGCCGAGCATCCACACGCGTCCGCGCTTATCCACCGCGACGTCGACGACATTCACCGAGGGCCAGCCATGGTGCGCATCGATCTTGCGATCCAGCACCAGTCCATCGCCTTCGTAGCGGTAGAACTCCAGGCCATCCGGCCGGGCCAGCCACATGCCGTCCTGAGTGAAGTCGAACGCATCTACCGCGCGATCATTGCGTACACCCGGTACGGGTTCGAAATGATCGCGGGTGGCATCGAGCCGAAGCAGACCGCCGTCACTGGCATACCAGAACACGCCGTTCTTCAAAGTCAGCTGACTGCCCCAACGCGCCTTCTCATCGGCCGGCTGGATCGCCACCGGAGTGACCGCCAGCGTTTCCTGGTCGACGCGGAACAGACCTTCACTGAAACTACGCGCATACAGCTTGCCGTCCGGCCCAAGCTCCACCTCCAGCGGATGCGACATGCCATGTCCGGCGCTGGGCACACGATCGAGCTTGCCGTTGGCGTAGCGGAAGAGGCCGCCTTGCACCGTGATCCACAAGCGATCCTGTGCATCCTGGGTCATGCCGATCACATCGCCGCGCATATCGGAAAGCACATGCTCCGCCTTGCCAGTGACGGGATCGAGCTTGTCGACACGGCCGTTACGCGCACCGACCCAGATGCGCCCATCGCGGCCGCGCGCTACGGAGGTGGCGACAGAGTCGCGCAGACTCTCGTTATCCTCGGGCACGTGCGTGAAGCGGCTTACGTTGTCCCAGCCAGGTGCGAGATAAGCCACGCCGCCATCGAACAGAGCGATCCATAAACCGCCCTCGCGATCCGGCATGATCTTCCACACCCAGGTGCCCGGCAGATTGCCGTTCAACAGGGGCTGATTGATCAGCGGCCGCACCGGACCACCCGGCGACGTCTGCAAGTACATGCCACGCTGCGTGCCGATCCACAGGCGTCCGGCGCGGTCACGCGTACTGCTCAGTACATTGATGTCGGCGATGTCCTTGCAGAACATGCGCATCACGCCGTCCTTGTCCACCACCAGCAGACCGCGCGCGGACGCGATGCGGATCTCGTCACCGTCGCCTTCGATGCGCCAGGCGTCCACGACTTCCGACGGATGCTCATACGGCACCGGGCGCACGACGCCATCGGTATCGCGCAGAAAAATGCCGTTGCTGCCGCCGATCCAGACGCGCTGTTTCGCATCTATGTACAACGCCGCCACGGCACCAAAACCGGCGGCATCGTTGTTGGGCGCCGGGATATGGTCAAAGCCTGTGCCATCCGGACGCATGCGATCCAGGCCCAGCGCCGTGCCTACCCATATCGCACCATCCGGGCCGGATTTGATCACCCACACCTTGTCGCTGCTCAGGCTGTTGGGGTCGGATGGATCGTGCGTCCAATGCTGGAACTTGTCGGTCTGCGGGTCATAGCGATTCAGTGCCGCTTCCAGTCCGCCAGCCCACAGATGCCCCGAGCGATCGAAGGCCAGGGTGGAAATACCGTTGTCGCGCAGCGAGCCAGGATCGTCCGCGACATGGCGGAACACCTTGAACCCCACACCGTCATAACGCGCGATGCCGCCCTTGGTGGCGAACCACATGGCGCCGTCCGGCCCTTGCAGCACCGTGTACACGCTGCTGCTCGGCAGACCATTGACGGTGCCATAGCGGCGAAACTGCGGCGTAGGCAGCATGCTGCCCGACGGCGCCGGTAGCGCCACCGCCGTCTCGGTCGCCGTCGGCGACGACACCAGCAATGCCAGGCTCAATAGCAACGAGGACAGCATGCATTCCCCCTCCCAAGCACGCGATCATGCCAAATCCCCCGGGGCTTAACGAGTGTCGAAGGCCCATAGATGACCAGGGCACCGCTGATCAAGTATCGCCATCGTCATGATGCCTGGAAGACTCGCAGGCGTTGCTGCGTGGCGCAGGGAAGACTGGCCGTCTTGGCAAGCCGCGCGGCGGCGCCTGCGAGTCTTCCAGACATCACCCCATCATTTGAAATCTCATACGTGGGGCCGGCCCTGTCTGTTCGCAGGCCGCAGGCCCGCCGTCTCGACAGACCACCAGTCTGCCTTCGCCGACGGGCCTGCGGCCTGCGAACAGACAGGGCCGGTGACGATGGCGATACTTGATCAGCGGTACCCTAGAATGACCCTCATGTCCCGACGCCCAAGACTGCTGCTGGCCGCGCTCGCCATCGCCGCCCTGTTGTGGCTGCTGTTCGCCGCGGCCGAACGCGCGCTGGCGCTGGCCCAGCGCTTTCTGCAATTGCCGGCCTGGCTGCAGTGGACGCTGGGCTCCACCCTCGCACTGTTCGCCCTGCTTGGGCTTGGCGTGCTGTGGTGGCTGTTCCGGCCACGCCGCAAGCGGCGGCCCGTGCCGGCCCCAGATCGCGGCAGCCTGGAACAGCGCATCGATCAATTACAAAACCGCGGCGCCGACACCGGCGCGCTCGGCGCCGAACTGGGCGAACTGGATCGCCGCCGTGCGACGGCGCGCGTCTATGTGGCGCTGTTCGGTGAGATCTCCACCGGCAAGTCCACCTTGATCCGCGCGCTTGCGCCACACGCCACCGCCATCAGCGATGTGCGCGGCGGCACCACCCAGCAGGTCAGCCACATCGACGGCCAGTTGCCCGACGGCCGCACCCTGGTACTCGCCGACGTACCCGGCAGCCGCGAAACCAACGGCGAAGCGCACGAAACCCTCGCCCGCCAGGAAGCCCTGCGCGCCCACGCGGTGATTTACGTCTGCGCCGGCGACCTCACCCGCAGCCAGGCGCAGGAAGTGCGCTGGCTCGGCGACTTCGGCAAACCGCTGCTGCTGATACTCAACAAAGCCGACCAGTGGAGCGACGCCGAACGCGATCTGCTGCTGCATCGCCTGCGCCAGCAAAGTCACGACATCGCCGCCACCGTCGTCGCCGTCAGCGCCGGCGGCAGCGAACGCTACCAACGCACCCTCGCCGACGGCGGCATCGAACAGATCGAACGCCAACGCAAACCCGCCATCGAGCCCTTGCTCAAAGCCTTGATGCGCCTGACCGCGCCCGGCACCGAAGGCCTGGAGCCGCAACGCGAACAAGCCGTACTCGCCGGTCTGCACGAACGCGTCGGCGCGCTGGAAACACAAACCCGCGCCGCCGAAGCCGAACGCATCGTGCGCAAATACGCACGCCGAGCCATCGTCGGCGCACTCGCCGCCGTCGCACCCGGCAGCGACCTCGTCATCCAGGGCGCCCTCGCCGCCGCCCTCACCCGCGAACTCGCCGAACTCTATGGCGTGCGCGTCACCGACGTACAAATCGACGACTTCATCCAGCAAGCCAAACTCACCCTGCGCACCGGCAGCTCCATCGTCCTGGCCATCGCCGGCAACGCCCTCAAAGCCTTCCCCGGACTAGGCACACTCGGCGGCGGCGTACTCCACGCCTTCGCCTACGCCCTCATCTTCGACAGCCTCGGCCGCGCCCTCGCCACCTCCCTCGCCGAACGCCACACCCTCGATCAGCAAGATGCAGGTGCACGACTCAAGACCTTGCTCGCCGATAGCGGTGGTGCGCGCGTCAAAGAGCTCGCGACGCTGACGATGGAAGCGTGGCGGGAGAGGGAGAAGAGTGAGTGACGATTGATTCGCCAATCACGCGCACTGCAACCCATCAGTAGCAACACTTCCCCGAGCACCCACCCCTCACCCCAACCCTCTCCCCGGAGGGGAGAGGGAGCAATGCTTTTCTGATCTTGCTGGGCGATGCGAAGCGAGCCCGCCACCGGGTCCCCTGTGGAGCGGTGAGGGTTGGACGATCAGGCCCCGAAGGGGGCATCGGCATGGATGCCGATGCCTTTTCGACAGGACATGGATGTCCTGTCGAAAAGCCCGGCCAACCCTCACGGACCCGTAGGCGTAGCCGGAGGGCGCGTAAGAGGGGTGCCCTCTCTTTTGGTTACTTTTCTCTGGGCAAGCAGAGAAAAGTAACTCGGCTCGCGGCAGCGAGACGAAACCCCGCCGCAGGCGAGCCAGGTCAAGTCAGCGCGACAACCGAGCGACAACTCTACTGGATCCCTGCCTGCGCAGGGATGACGAGCAGGAGGGGTTGTCTCAAGAACGCACTCTCACCCCCAACCCTCTGTCGAAGGGAGAAAGAGCAAAGCAAAAGCCACACTCACGGAAACAATCCGTTTCACACACACCCGCTGGCGCCCCCACCCCCGATCCGCCAGACTTCCTCCCATGCTCAAGCCACGCGCCAGCCACCTATTCGCCCTCGCCCTAAGCACCCTGCTGGCCTGCGCAAATGTCCAGGCCGCGCCAAGCACCTACCGCTACGACACCACTCACAGCCAGATCCTTTTCAGCATCGACCACAACGGCTATTCGCGACCGTTTGGACGGCTGCACATCGCGCGCGGCTGGTTGCGCTTCGATCCGGACGACTGGAGCCGCTCGGCCACCGAGCTGGACATCGACCTGGACAGCCTGGACATGGGCGACAAGGAGTGGAATGCGGCCGTGCTCAAACCCTCATTCCTGGATAGCGGCAAGGCGCGTTATGCGCATTTCGTCAGCACCTCGGTGGAGCGCAAGGACGATACGCACGGCGTGCTGCACGGCCAGCTCAGCCTCCGCGGCATCACCCGTCCGGTGGAACTCCCGTTCACCGTGAACCGGATCGCCAAAACCATCTATGGACTGCATACGGTCGCCGGCTTCTCCGCCACGGCCATGCTGGACCGCACCGACTTCGGTATCACCGCCAATCCTGGGGCCATTGGCCGCAGCGTTATGGTGTGGCTGGAGCTGGAAGCTATCCTCGACGACACCGCTCAGACCAACAAGGAGTCTCCATGAGCCTGCGCAGCAACGACCGCCAGTGGGGTTCGGTCGCCAAGTTCTTCCACTGGATCATGGCACTGCTGATCCTGGGCAACGGCATCTTCGGATTGCTGATGGATATGGCCGGCAATCCCATGCAGAAGATCAACTGGCTGGCCTTGCACAAGTCGATCGGCCTTACCGTGCTGGCGCTGTTCCTGCTGCGCCTGTTGTGGCGCTTTGGCGACAAGCGCCCGCGCGAGGAGCCTGCACCGCGCTGGCAGCAAATGGCCGCGCATACCACGCATGCCGCGCTGTATCTGTTGATCGTGGCCTTGCCGCTCAGCGGCTGGTGGTTCAATTCCGTCGCAGGCAAACCGCTGCAGTTCTTCAAGCAGTTCAACCTGCCCGCGCTGGTGGAGGCGAATCCCGACCACCAGGGTCTGTCGCATGAAGTCCATGAATACCTGTTCTGGTTTCTGGTGCTGGTATTGGTCGCCCACATCGGCGGTGCGCTGAAGCATCACCTCTTCGATCGCGACAACACCCTGCTGCGCATGCTCCCCTTCCGTCGCCTGCGCGACGACACCCCCTCGAAAGGAGATCACTGATGAAAGCCTTGACCCGTTTCGCTCCCTTGCTGCTCGCGCTGGCTCTTCCGGGTCTGGCGGGCGCCGCCGACTACACCGTGCAGCCGGCCGGCAGCACGCTCGGCTTCTCCGGCAGCTTTCAGGGTGCCGGCTTCAATGGCACGTTCGGCAAGTGGACCGCGGCGATCAGCTACGACGCAGCCAAGCTCGCCAGCTCGAAGTTCGACGTGGAAGTCGATCTCGCCAGCGTGAAAACCGGCGACAAGGACCGTGACGGCGCACTGCCCGGTTCGGATTTCTTCAATGTCGCCAAGTTTCCCAAGGCGCATTTCGTCACCACCGGCTTCCGCCAGAACGGCGCGCAGGTGATTGCCGACGGCAACCTTACGCTGCGCGGTGTGACCAAGCCGCTGAGCCTCAACGTGACCTTCACGCCGCAGGGCACCGGTGCCACGCTGGATGTGGCCGGCAGCATCAAGCGCCTCGACTTCGGCGTGGGCGGCGGCGACTACGCCGACACTTCGGTGATCGGTGGCGACGTGAAAGTAACGGCGCACGTCGTACTCGCGCCGAAATAAATCCGCATGAGTGAAGGCACGCTGTGGCAGCGCCTGCGCGGCTGGCTGACGCCGGAGCAGACAGGCACTGCCGCAGCGATGCCGGGCGGAACGCGCATGGCGGACAGCCTGCGCCATCTGCTCGATGACCCAGATATTCCCGCAAGCATCCGCAGCGAACTCGCCGCGGATTTCGGCCGCGTGGAGACCATGCTCGACCGCCTGCAACGCGGCGAGCTGCATGTGGCGGTGTTCGGTCGCGTGTCCGCCGGCAAATCCGCGCTGGGCAATGCGCTGCTGGGACGCGAGGCATTCACTGTCGGCGTTCTGCATGGCACTACCACGCAAGCCGAGCAGGCAACGCTGGATGAGGCCATCCAGGATGGTCTGGTGCTGATCGACACACCCGGCATCAACGAACTGGATGGCGACGCACGCGAACGGCTCGCCTTCGAGGTTGCGGAAGTCAGCGACCTGGTGGTGTTCGTCGCGGATGGCGACCTTACACGCGACGAACTGGATGCGCTGAAGCTGCTCGCCGCCACGCAACGCCCGGTGCTGCTGGCACTGAACAAGTCGGATCGCTACAGCCCCGACGAACGCGCTTCGCTGATCGCGCATCTGCGCGAACGCACACAAGGGCTGGTGCGCGCCGAAGATGTGGTGGCCGTCGCCGCGCGTCCGTCGCCGCAGCGCATGATCGAGCTCGGTGCCGACGGCCGCGAACATGTGCGCGACACCTCCGCGCCACCCGAAGTGGCCGCGCTGCGCGAGCGCCTGCTTGGCATCGCACAACGCGAAGGCAAGACTATCGCCGCGCTCAATGCCGGCCTCTATGCCAGCCGGCTGACCGACCAGGTAAGTACGCGCATCGCGGAAAGCCGGCGCCAGCTCGCGACCAAAGTGATCCGTCAGTACTGCCTCGCCAAAGGTGTGGCGGTGGCGCTCAATCCCATTCCCGTCGCCGACCTGCTCGCGGCGGCCGGCCTCGACGCGGCGATGGTGCTGCAGTTGTCGCGCGTGTATGGACTGCCGCTGACACGTGCCGAATCCGGACGCCTGGTGGCGGTGATTTCCGCGCAACTGATTGCACTGATGAGCGCGATCTGGGGTGTGCATCTGGTGGCGTCCGCACTCAAGGGCGTCAGCGCCGGTCTTTCCGTCGTCATCACGGCGGCGGCGCAAGGTGCGCTGGCCTGGTACGCGACGGTGCTGATCGGGCGTGCGGCGGAGCGCTATCTGGTCGCCGGCAAGTCCTGGGGCGAATTGGGCGCCAAGCGTGCGGTGGCGGAGATTGTCGCCAGCCTGGATCGCGACTCGATCCTGCGCGAGGCGCGCGAGGAAATCCTCAAGCGGCTGAAGCGCTGAAGCCACTCTATTGTAGGAGCGCACCCTGTGCGCGATGCTCTTCTTGCAGGGCCATCTCAAGCACATCGCGCACAGGGTGCGCTCCTACAGGCTTGCTTCCAGAAACTGGCGCAGTGCCGACGCATCAAACGGCCAATCCAGTTCTCGCCCATTGCGCACATCGCGCAACACAGGCACCCGTGTGCCGTAGCGCTCCTCTAGCCCCGCGTCGTCATCCACCCACACGCTGTCGAAATCCGGCGCGCGCGCCTCGGCCATCACGGCAAGCGCCTGATCGCACAGGTGGCAGTAGTCGCGCTGGTAGAGGATGAGGTCGGCCATAACAAACGGAAGCGTACGGACTACGGGATGCCATAGGGACGCGTAGAATACCGGGCTCCCTCCCTAGCCCGCAGCATCGCCATGGCCGTCAGCGTATTTGACCTGTTCAAAATCGGTATTGGTCCGTCCTCTTCGCATACGGTGGGCCCGATGCGCGCTGCCGCACGTTTCGCCGAGCGCTGGCTGGAGGAGAAAGGTGTGCTTGACCGCGTGGCGCGCCTGCGTGCGGAACTCTACGGCTCGCTGGCCATGACCGGTCGCGGCCACGGTACCGACAAGGCCGTGCTGCTCGGCTTCGAAGGCGAGCACCCCGACACTGTCGATCCCGACCGCATTCCTGACGTGTTGGAGCGCATCCGCCGTACGCATCGCCTGCGTGTGCTGGGCAAGCACGAGATCGAGTTCGACGAGAAGCGCGACCTGGTGTTCAACAAGCGCCAGAAGCTGCCGTTCCACACCAACGGCATGCGCTTCACCGCTTACGACGCCGACGGCAACGAACTGGGCACGCGCGACTACTACTCGGTGGGCGGCGGCTTTGTGGTGAACCAGGACGAGGCGGCGGAAGACCGCATCGTGGCCGACACCACCGCGCAGCCCTACCCGTTCTCCACCGGCGATGAAATGCTTGCGCTGTGCGCGCAGCACAACATGACCATCGCGCAGCTCATGATGGAAAACGAGAAGGTGTGGCGCGGCGAGGCGGAAACCCGCGCCGGCCTGCTCACCATCTGGAAGGCCATGCAGGATTGCGTCAATCGCGGTCTGCGCTCGCCCGGCGTGCTGCCCGGCGGCCTCAAGGTGACGCGCCGTGCGCCGGCGATGGCCGCCGAATTGCGCGACCAGCCCGAGGCGGCTTTGAAGGATCCGCTCACCATTCTCGACTGGGTGAATCTCTATGCGCTGGCGGTGAATGAAGAGAATGCCGCCGGTGGCCGCGTGGTCACCGCGCCGACCAACGGCGCCGCCGGCATCGTGCCGGCTGTGCTGCACTACTACCACCGCTTCTGCCCCAAATCGAACGACGACGGCGTAATCGAATTCCTGCTCACCGCCGCTGCCATCGGCATTCTCTACAAGGAGAATGCCTCGATCTCCGGCGCCGAAGTGGGCTGCCAGGGTGAAGTGGGCGTGGCCTGTTCGATGGCCGCCGGTGGCCTTACCGCCGCGCTCGGCGGCAATGTGCTGCAGGTGGAGAACGCCGCCGAGATCGGCATGGAACACAACCTCGGCCTCACCTGCGACCCGATCGGCGGCTTGGTGCAGATTCCCTGCATCGAGCGCAATGCGATGGGCTCGGTGAAGGCGATCAATGCCAGCCGCATGGCGTTGAAGAGCGACGGCAAGCATCGCGTGTCGCTGGACAAGGTGATCGCCACCATGCGCGACACCGGCCGCGACATGAAGGACAAGTACAAGGAAACCTCGCGCGGCGGCCTTGCGGTCAACGTGATCGAGTGCTGAGGGAAGCACTCTCTCACCCGCCCTGCATCCTCCGTAACGTCACTCGGGCCACGCAAATCCGCCCATAGCGGCGGCGCATTTTCTCGCGCCGACCACGCGCGTATCGCGCTGCATACGCGATACGCATCGCTGATGCGGACGCAAGAACCTGAGCCTAGGGAAAGTCCGTATTGCCGCACGATGACAGTGGATCTAAATGCCGGGCTATTCCCCACGGCATGGAAGTTCCGCCATGACATACGTCGCCCCCAGCGTATCCGCCACCTACACGCAGCCCCAACTCCCGCCACCGCAGACCTACACCGCTACCGGCAATGAGACGGTCACGCAGGTCGCCCAGCAGCATGGCGTGACGCCGGAGGAATTGGCGCGAACGAACGGCATCAGCGTGGACAGCGCGCTATCGCCCGGCCAGGTGCTGACCCTGCCGCCCCACGCGACGGCGCCGACGACCGCACAGGCTGCGCCCGTGCAGCAGACGCCGGCGCAGAAGACCGACGCGGCCATCGCCGCGTATCAGGCCGCCGTCAAGGAACACGACGACGTCATGCGCAACGCGCCGCACAACCGCGGCATTCGCCAGGACCTGGACACCAGCGAGCTGGACAAAGTCGACGCCGCTAAAAAAGCCATGGACCAAGCGATCAGCGACGAGATCGCCGGCCAGGTCGCCTCGCGCAACCAGGGCGTGCCCGCAGAATTCCGCACGCCCACCGACCAGCTGATCAGCAACGCCGGCGACGCGATTCTGGCGCGCCACCCGGGTGACCAGGCGCTTACCACCACGCTCAATGGCTCCATCCACACCTACCAGGTGCGCAGCGACGCCAATGCGCTGATCCCCGACTACTCCGGCGACTGGAGCCCGGCGGACAAACTCAAGGGCATCATCCTGGATGGCCAGCCGCAGGAAGTGGTCGACGCCGTGCTGGCCGACCCGCGTGTGCAAGGTTGGATCAAGGACGCCGCCAGCCAGGTCGATCAGCCGTACAACGGCATCAGCAACTACGCCAATGCCGAAACCCAGGCCCCTGACGCGGCCCAGCGCCTGCTCGATACGGTACAGGGCCTGCCCCCGTCGCTGGCCGCAGCAGTGGTCCAGCAAAGCATGCCCACGATCCAGAAGATCGCGCAGTGCGAGATGGTCTACGGCGGCGAAGGCGCATACGGCACCATGCAGCGCGTGGTCAGCGCGCTGGGCGAAGGCCCCCAGGCGCAGGACCTGGCCAATCAAATCGCCGGCGCCTACGTGCATCAGGCCGAACGCTGGGACGGCTTTACGACCGACGCCACCAAATACGCCGTCTCCGACGGAGCCAGCCCCACGCTCGCCCTGGCGTTGGCCAATGCGCTACGCCAGGACGGCAAGGGCGAGCAGGCCGATGGCATCACCAACATGGCCACGCAGGGCCTGCACAACTACCTCGCCTACGGCAAAGACAACCCGCTGAAGGCATACGAGGACGCGCACGGCGCGGCCGAAGAAAAAGACAAGCGCCTGTCGCAACTGCTTGCCAACGCCGGACCACTCAGCGACGACCAGAAGAAAGCCTTTATCGAGGCCTACACCAAAGATCCGGACAACGCGAAGGTGTACCAGGCCGACGCCGATGCCGCGAAGAACCTCGCGGCCTACATGAACGCCCACAAGGACGACTTGCTGGCCGCCGCCGGGCGCAGCCCCGACTCGGCCAGCCAGCTATACCAATGCATGAAGGACCTTACGCAGTCGGGCCAGGGCGAAACCGCACTGACGTTCGCGGACGCCATCCAGTCGGACAGCGCGGCATCCAAAGCCTTCAGTGCCTTCTCCGACTACCAGAGCGATTTCCTGCCCAAGGCCATCGCCTCGGCACAAGGCCAATTGTTGGTAGAAGAAAAAGGCGACACCAAGACCGCGGTCGACAAGCTGCTTGAAATGGCCGAGCCGCTGTTCAAAGGCAAGGAAGGCTGGGCCTCGCTGAAGGAGAACTACGAGCGGCTCGGCAAAAACGAAGACAAAGCGTTCGACCCCAAGACGCTGGGCGAAGAGTTCGCAACGATGGGCCCCGCCGGCAAGGGCCTGGCGCTGGCCTCCGTCATGGTCAGCGCTTACAACGGCTCACAGGCCGAGAGCATCTCTTCGATGATCAACGCCTACAGCACAGCCGGTGGCAACGCGGCTGGCCTGGCCAGCGGAGCCGTGCAGTCCCTGGCGGACGCCGGCAAGTTCGGCCGCTATACCGAAGGCGCCGAGGCCTTCGCCGCGTTCAGCTCGCGCCTTGTCCCTGGCCTAGCTGTGATTGCCAGCACCTCCGCGTTCGCCACGGATTTCGACAAGCTCAAGAACAACCCTGTTTATGCCGGCGCGCTGGTGGGCGATATGTTCTCGGTGATCGGCAGCGCGCTGGAAACCACCGGTGTGGGCGAAGTGCCCGGCGCATTCATCAACGGCATCGGCTTCCTGATCTCCGCGCCGTTCCAGTTCGTCGGCGGCCTGATCGATGGCCATAGGGAATCCGAAGAGCTGCACAAAGAAGTAGAGAAATACCTCGGTGCCGACGGCGTGGGCCTGGACGACAGCACCAGCAAGGCGCTGGCGGAAAGCGACCCGGACCAGGTCAAGCAACTACTGGCCACGGGTATGTCGCCGGACCAGTTACAGAAACTGGCCAAACTCGATCCGAATCTGTTGCAGAGCGTGCATGGCGGTAGCCCTTCGGTAGAAGGGCTGCCAGATCTGGAGAAGCGCCTCGGACTTAGTGGCAACGACCTCTACAACATGCTCCAGGCTGCCGAAGCGGGGGGCCCGCAGAGCGGCGGCGGCGTGGCGGAGATCATGTATGTGCTGGGCCATCCCAACTTCTTCCCCGACGCAGCCAATGCGCAGAGCAAGGCGGACCTCGCGGCCAGTTTCCGCGCGCTCGCGCAAAGCATGCAGGGCGACAGCGTCGACAGGAGCACGAATGCGGGCAGCATCCAGGCCCTGAACCAGGCAGCAGCGTGGTTGGTTGGATAACCACTGACGGCTACAGACCGGGGCCGGCGCGCCACGCGCAGGCCCCGGCACTTCACACGACACAGACCGCCGCGAGGCGCTCCATACGCCGATGAAGGGATGGCAAAGCCCTTGCCACCAAGGGAAATGTTGCGACGCACCTGCCCTTGGCGCCGCGCGTACGGCGGCGTCGCCATGACTTGTGCAGGCTGACAGGCGCTCGAGGGGCTGTCATCATCCCGCCCTTATGCCGTCCGAGGGGGCGGCCATTTGAGATCCAAATCTGCGGGAGTCTGCATGTCCTCTTCCAGCCCGATCCGCCGCGAAGTCGGCCCATTCGCGCTTATGCTCACCGGCCTGGGTTCCATCATCGGCTCCGGCTGGCTGTTCGGCGCATGGCGCGCGGCAGGCCTGGCCGGTCCTGGCGCGGTGTGGGCCTGGGTGCTCGGTGCGGCGATCATCATGACGATCGCGCTGACCTATGCGGAACTCGGTTCGATGTTCCCCGAGTCCGGCGGCATGGTCCGCTACAGCCACTACTCGCACGGTTCGCTGGTCGGCTTCATCGGCGCGTGGGCGAACTGGATCGCCATCGTCTCGGTGATTCCGGTGGAAGCGGAAGCTTCAGTGCAGTACATGGCTTCGTGGCCGTGGAAGTGGGCGCAGGACCTGTATATGCACATGCCGGACGGGCATGGCGAGCTGTCGCTACCAGGCCTGTGGATCGCCGCCGTGCTGGTGATCGTGTACTTCCTGCTCAACTTCTGGAGCGTGAAGCTGTTCGCGCGTTCCAACACCTTGATCACGGTGTTCAAGCTGGTCGTGCCGGCAGCCACGGGTCTGGCGCTGATCGCCAGCGGCTTCCACAGCGAGAACTTCTCGGTCGGCGTGCATGGTGATGCGCACTCGATCGATTTCGCCGCCGTGCTCACCGCCGTGGCCACCGCCGGCATCGTTTTCAGCTTCAACGGCTTCCAAAGCCCGGTGAACCTCGCGGGTGAAGCGCACAACCCGGGCAAGAGCATTCCGTTCGCGGTGATCGGCTCGATCGTGCTTGCCACCATCGTCTACATCATTCTGCAGGTAGCCTACATCGGCGCGGTGCCGCCGGAGATGCTGGCCAAGGCCGGCTGGCACGGTATCGATTTCCGCTCGCCGTTTGCCGAACTGGCGATCATCGTCAACCTGCACTGGCTGGCGATGCTGCTGTACGTCGATGCCTTCATCAGCCCCAGCGGCACCGGCATCACCTACACCGCCACCACCGCACGCATGATCTACGGCATGGAGCGCAACGGCACGCTGCCCAAGATCCTTGGCCGCATTCATCCCAAGTGGGGCATCCCGCGTCCGGCGATGTGGTTCAACCTGCTGGTGTCCTACGTGTTCCTTTTCAGATTCCGCGGCTGGGGCACGCTGGCGGCGGTGATTTCGGTAGCGACGATCATTTCCTACCTCACCGGCCCGGTGAGCGCGATGACACTGCGCCGCACCGCACCCGAGCTGCATCGTCCGCTGCGTATCGCCGGCCTGCCGATCCTTGCCGGTGTCGCCTTCATCATGGCGACGGAGTTGCTGTACTGGGCCAAGTGGCCGCTGACGGGCGAGATCATCCTGCTGATGGTCGTGGCGCTGCCGGTGTACTTCTACTACCAGGCCAAGGCCGGCTGGCATGACTTCGGCCGCCAGATGAAAGGCGCGTGGTGGCTGGTGTTCTATCTGCCGACGCTGGCGCTGGTCTCGTGGGCCGGCAGCACCATGTTCGGCGGCATGGGCTATCTCTCCTACGGCATGGATCTGGCCGTGGTTGCCGTGGTGGGCCTGATCTTCTACGTATGGGGCGTGAAGTCCGGCTGGCGCACGCCGTCGGTGGAAGCGGCGCTACTCGAGGCGAAGGCCCATCCAGGTGCGCCGGTGGTGCCGCCGGATGAGTTCGAGTCCGAGCGCATCACGGGGCACTAAGCCTCCAGCGCCTTACCAAAGAAAAACGCGCGGTGACGAGCCGCGCGTTTTTTGTTTCTGTAGGAGCGCACCCTGTGCGCGAACGCCCTGCGTCAGCAGGGCCGCTGTTAAAAAAAGCGCGGTCCTTGCGGGCCGTTTCGCGCACAGGGTGCGCTCCTACGCAATCGATATGTCAGGCCAGCGCCAACACGTCGCCCAGCAGCGCCTGCGCCGTCACTTCCGGTCCCGCGCCTGGCCCCTGGATCACCAGCGGCTGGGAGTGATAGCGGGTGGTGGTGAGAGCGAACTGGTTGTCGGTTCCGTAGAGACGCGCGGCGGGATGTGTGGCAGGCACTTCGACCAGACCGACGCGTGCACGACCGCGCTGATTGAGGCGTGCCAGGAAACGCAGCACGCCGCCGCGCGCTTTCGCTTCCGCGTGACGTGCGGCGAGCGGCGCATCGAGTTCTTCGAGACGCGACAGGAAAGTCTCGGTGTCCACGTCGCGCAACGCCTCGGGCACCAGGCTTTCCACTTCGACCTCATCGGTGCCCAGGGCGAAGCCGGCGTTGCGCGCGATGATCAGCAGCTTGCGCGCCACGTCTTCGCCGGAGAGATCGGAACGCGGATCGGGCTCGGTGTAACCGAGCTTGCGCGCCTCGCGCAGCAGCGCGGAGAACGGCTGGCTGCCGTCGTACTGATTGAACAGATAGGACAGCGAACCGGAGAACACGCCTTCGAGCGTGAGCAGCGCATCGCCGCAGCCGCGCAGGCGACGTAATGTGGACAGCACCGGCAGGCCAGCGCCGACCGTTGCGGCGTCCCCGTAACGCGCACCGTTCGCCGTGGCCGCTTGCAGTGCACGCCATCCCGGCAGCTCACCGCCCGCCAACGCCTTGTTGGCGGTGACGACGTGATAACCCTTGGCCAGCCATTCCGCGTGACGCGCGGCGAGGCCCGCATTGGCGGTGGCATCGATGATGACCTTCACCGCCGCACCGCTGGCATCGAGCGAGGCCAGCAGACTGACGTCATTGCGCGGGTCGCCCTGCGTCTTGAGCTTTTCACGCAGGCCACGGTCGGCCAGTTGCGCAGAATCGGTCTGCTGACGGCGCGAATTCGCAGCGCCTACCAGGCGCAGCGAAGCGGCGGCTGGAGTGTTCAAAAGCTTCAGCAGGGCACCGCCGACAACGCCGGTACCGAGCAGGACCATTGCAATGCCCGAGACGGCAGCCGGTGCCTTCGCGGCATCCGCGGCTTCGGCCAGCACCGCGCTCATGCAAGCACCCGGCGTTTCGACGCCAGCGAAGCCTGCGCGCGAACCAGTGCCGCATCGAGATCACGCAGCAGATCGTCACCATCTTCGATGCCCACCGACAGACGCAGCAGGCTGTCGGCGATGCCGGCGGCGCGGCGCGCTTCCGGCGCCATCGATGCATGCGTCATCGAGGCGGGATGCGCCACCAGACTTTCCACACCACCCAGCGACTCGGCCAGCGAGAAGTACTGCAGGCCATCGACGAAGGCTTCGATCTGCGACACATCGCCTTCCAGCTCGAAGCTCAGCATGGCGCCAAAGCCCTGCTGCTGGCGCCCGGCCAGCGCGTGGCCAACGTGACTTTCGAGGCCGGGGTAGTAAACCTTGCGAACAGCCGCATGGGCGTCCAGACGCTCGGCGATGCGCACCGCGTTTTCCTGATGCTGACGCAGACGCACGCTGAGCGTACGCAGGCCACGCAGGGTGAGGAAGCTGTCGAACGGCGCGCCGGTGAGGCCGTTGCAGTTGCCCCACCACTTGAGCTGATCGGCCACCGCCGCATCGCGCGCAATCACTGCGCCACCGACCACATCGCTATGGCCGTTGATGTACTTGGTGGTGGAATGCACCACCACATCCGCGCCCAGCACCAGCGGCTGTTGCAGGGCCGGCGAAAGGAAAGTGTTGTCCACCACCACCAGCGCGCCCACGGCGTGCGCGGCCTGCGCCACGTGGCGGATATCGGTGATGCGCAACAGCGGATTGGACGGCGTTTCCACCCACACCAAGGCAGGCTTGGAGGCCAGACCAGCGGCCAGCGCCACGCTATCGGTGAGGTCGACGAACTCGACGCTGAAACGGCCCTTCTTCGCCCACGCATCCAGCAGGCGCCAGGTGCCGCCATAGCAATCGTGCGCGGCGAGAATCTTCGCACCGGCAGGCACCAGTTCCAGCGCCAGTGCCACTGCCGACATGCCACTGGAGGTCACCACGGCACCCGCGCCCTGCTCCAGTTCCGCCAGCGCATTGCCCAGCTGATCGCGCGTGGGATTGCCGCTGCGCGAGTAGTCGTAGGCACGCTTGCCGCCCAGGCCGTCGAAGGCGTAGTTGGTCGACAGATGCAACGGCGGCACCACGGCGCCGTGCTGGGTATCGGATTCGATGCCGGCGCGCACCGCGCGGGTACAGGGGGCCGTGGTCTCGCTCATGGTGAATCTCCGTGTCGTACTTGGTGCCCGGGTGATGTGGATCGGGCGATGCGTGGGGACGTAAAGGGTCAGGCCAGGGCTTCGCGCAACAGCGGCGCGAGGCGGTCGGTTTCCTTGAGGAAAGCGTCGTGTCCATACGGCGACTCGACCACTTCCAGCGTGGCTGGGCCGTACAGGCGGCGCTGCAATTCGCACAGGTCGGACAGCGGCACCAGGCGATCGGACGGAAAGCCGATCAGTGTGGCCGGCGCGGCGACCTGCTCGGGCGTCACGTCATGCAGATCGATGGATTCGGACAGGGCCAGGAAGCGCTCGACATCGAAGCGCTCGACGAAGCTGCGGCCTGCGTGCTCCAGGTAATCCTCGACCGGGAAACGGAAGCGGCCGTCGCGGAACTCCGGGGCGGCGGTGAAGCGGCGCGCGAATTCTTCGCTGCCGCGATAGGTGGTCATGGCCAACTGGCGGGCCAGCGCCAGCGCCTGCTCCGGCTGGCCGGTGCTCTGGCCGAGACGCACAATGCCGCGCTGTACTGAGCGCTGTGCCGTGGCGAGAGGATGCGGACGATGGGCGCCAGCGAGCAGCACGAGACGGCCCAGCGCATAGGGATGGCGCGCAGCGAAGGCGAGCGCGGCCATCGCGCCGTACGAGGAACCGACAAAGGCATGCACGCGGCCGATGCCCAGCGACTCGACCAGCGCAGCCAGCGCATCGGCCTGATCCTCGCTGGAGATGGCATCGACGCCTTCGAGGTCGGCGGGGGTGATCCAGTCGATCGACAGCACCCGATAACGATCCAGATCCACCGGCAGGCCAGCGCCCACCACGTCCTGCCACCAGCCCTGCGCGGCCTCGCTATCCAAGGCGACCACGTCGCGGCTGGCCGAGATGCCGCCCTGCACGATCACCGTCGGCGCATCCGGCGCGCCGCACCACAGGTAGCGCACATCGACTTCGCAGGGACGGCTGCCGTATTTGGGCGTGAAACGCACACGGCGGGAACTGCGTTGGGTGGCGAGGCGTTGCGTGGTGAGGTCCGAGCGCAAGGCACCCGCCAACGTACAGTGGCTGGAGGTGCTGGTCGGAACGGGCTGGGGCTGGCTGGGCATCACACTCTCCGGTTGGCATCGCCCTGCGGATCCGGAGAGGTCGCCACGCCTCCGGCAAGGGATGCCAGTGCGGAGCTCGCCCATCTCTCGGTGGCGCCGTAGCGCCTCCGCAGGAGTTGGCACCGTCGCGGAGTGAATCCCGCAGGTTGCCCCGGCTTCAAAGGGCCTGTCCCTCAGCCGGTCTCGATGAGTAGAGCGGACTGTATCGATGCGCGATCCGTTGTGTCAATAGACGTCTAAACGTCTACACATCCATTCCACGAAACTGGCTTCGATCCCATAGCCTACAAAAGGCCCGGAAGGCGCATGACTGCGCCATATGCGGCCTTCCGCGAGGCGTTATGATGGGCCTCCCCTCCAGCCTCCCCGCCATGACCGACCACCAGGCCTCCAGCCCCGAAACCCTGCAAACCCTGATCCGCCAGGACGGCTTTGCCTTTGTTACGCCCGAAACCATGCGCTGCCTGCTGGCACCTGCCGGCAATCTGGCGGACTGGGCTGCGTTTGCCGCCAGCTGGGAGCAGCTGGGACCGGATACCTATCTGGCCGCCAAAGGCCGCCATCGCCGGCGGCGCCATGCGGTGTTCTCGGCGGGCCCGGCCGGCGAGCTCAAACGACAGCCGCACCAGCCGCACTATCAGAGCCTCGACTACAACAACTTGCAGGGCGGTATCGAGCGCTGGTTCGAACCGGTGCTGCCAGCCATTGCCGATGGCGCGAGCATGCAATGCATCCTGCATTTCTGCCGCGACTTCTTCGGCACGCTCGCACCGGCCGTCCGCCAATGGCATGTCGAGGTGCATCAGTTCCGCATCGAGGCGCGCATCGGCGAAGCTGGCGAACCCACACCCGAAGGTGTCCATCGCGACGGCGTGGACTATGTACTGGTGCTGCTGATCGACCGGATAAATATCGAGAGCGGCACCACCAGCATCCACACACCCGATGGCGAGCTGCTGGGCAGCTTCACGCTCACCCATCCGCTGGACGCCGCCCTGGTCGACGATGCGCGCGTCTGCCACGGCGTTACTGCCGTCACGCCACACGACCCGACCCAGCCTGCGCATCGCGATGTACTGGTGGTGACGTTCCGGGCCGTCGAAAGCTAGGGCGCCGCTGATCCACCACGACCATCTCTGGTTATGCTGCACCCGCCATCCTTTCCGGACGCTATTCAGGGGAACCCACGTGTCCATCATTGCCAACGTTGTGATCGCTCTGGTCGCTCTGTTTCACCTATGGTTTCTGGTGCTGGAGATGTTCCTGTGGGACAAGCCCGCCGGTCGCCGCGCTTTCGGCACCACCGCGGAATTCGCCGCACAGTCGAAGGTGCTCGCCGCCAATCAGGGGCTGTACAACGGCTTCCTGGCAGCCGGCCTGATCTGGGGTTTGCTGCTTGGCAGCGATGGCCTGCAGGTGAAGACTTTCTTCCTGGCTTGCGTGCTGGTGGCTGGTCTCTACGGCGGCTTCACGGCCAGCCGCAAAATCCTTTGGGTCCAGGCACTGCCGGCGGCCGTTGGCCTTGCCCTGCTCTGGCTTTGATATTCAACCGATCTTTCCCGTCATGACCACGATCACCCCCATACCCTCCCGCGAAGCAGTCGGCACAGGCTTTGACCCCGGCGCCATGCAGCGCGCACGAGAGCAAAGCTGGGCGGCGCTGCATGGCATTCGCGAGCGCATGCGTCCCGGCATCAGCGAGGACGAAGCAAAGGCCGAAGCCACTGAAGTGTTCAAGGCGCTCGGCATGGAGCGGCTGTGGCATCCGGTGATCATCCGCATCGGCGAGAACACCACCAGGATCTACCGCGAGCGCTCCACGCCTGATGTGCGGCTGGGCGAGAACGACATCTACTTCATCGACCTGGGTCTAGTGTTCGATGGCCACGAAGGCGATGTCGGCGACACCTTTGTGGTCGGCCATGCGCCGGAGAAGCAGGCTTGCGCGGATGCCGCGCGCGCGTTGTTTCACAGCGTCGCCGATGCATGGCGCACGCAGGACCTTAGCGGCGAGGCCTTGTATGCCTTCGCTAACGAGCATGCGGAAGCCATGGGCTGGCGCTTCAATCATGCGATCAAGGGGCATCGCGTCAGCGACTTCCCGCACTCTGTGCACAAAGCTGGCGATCTCGGCGAGCTGGGTGTGGTGCCGTCGAGCGGACTGTGGATCCTGGAAATCCAGATCGCCCACCCGACCGAGCCCTACGGCGCCTTCTACGAAGACCTGCTGACACGCACACCCTGATCCGCGGGAGTAGGCTATCCGCCACATGTTCCCGGCAGGAGCATCGCGATGGCTATCCTCGACCTTCCACTGGAAGGCGGCTGTACCTGTGGCGGCGTGCGTTACCGGCTGAGCAGCAAGCCGCTGATCGTGCATTGCTGCCATTGCCGCTGGTGCCAGCGCGAAACCGGCACGGCGTTCGCGCTCAACGCGATGATCGAGACCGATCGCGTGATCCTGCTCAAAGGGCGCCCGCTGCTGGAGACCATCCCCTCCTTCAGCGGAAAGGGCCAGCAGGTTGCCCGCTGCCCCGACTGCCTGATCGCCCTGTGGAGCCACTATGCCGGCGGCGGCAACACCTTCGCCTATGTTCGGGTGGGCACCCTGGACGACCCCGACCGGCTGCCGCCTGACGTGCATATCTTCACCATGAGCAAGCAACCCTGGGTGGTACTGCCGGAGGGCGTGCCGACGGCGGAGACGTTTTATTCGCGCAGTGCCGTGTGGCGGCCGGAAAGCCTGGAGCGGCGGCGGATCGCGCTGGAAGGGCACTCGAAAATCTGAGCAGAACCCTCTTCAAGTTGCACCAGGCAAAGTGACACTTTAGTATCACTCACATGCGTACTGAACTCGTCACCACCCTGAAACGCCAGGCCACGGAGCTTCTCGCTGAACTGGAGCGGGACCGCGAGCCCATCCTGATTACACAGCACGGCCTGCCCAGTGCGTATCTGGTCGATGTCGCATCCTTCGAAAAACTGCAGCAGCGCATGACCTTGCTGGAAGGCATCGCGCGGGGCGAACGTGCGCTCGAAGAAGGCCGCACCCTGACCCAGTCCCAGGCCAAGACGCGCATGGCCCGATGGCTGAAGTAGGCCGGCACGAGATCGTCTGGACCGAGCCCGCGCTGGCCGAATTGGACGAGATCGCTGACTACATTGCACTGGACGACCCGCAGGCCGCACGCGGCCTGGTGCAGCGGGTTTTCGCCCACGTCGCTCAGCTCGCCGACCATCCGGCCAGCGGGTCGAAGCCTCCCGAGCTGAAAGGCTGGCGTTATCGCCAGATCATCGAGCCTCCCTGCCGGGTGTTCTACCGGGTGGATGCCGGCAAGGTCGTCATCTTGTATGTGATGCGCAGCGAGCAGCTTCTCCGGGCCAGCCACCTGGCCGGCCGGCGCCCCTAATAACCGGCTCAAAGCCGCTGAGGACCGGGGGCTGACCGTTCCACGGTATCATTGCCGGTTCGCGTCTCCAGCCGAACCGCCCGCATGTCCACCCATCTCGACGAAACCCTCCGCCGCCGCACCTTCGCCATCGTCAGCCACCCTGACGCGGGCAAGACCACGCTGACCGAAAAGCTGCTGCTGTTCGGCGGCGCGATCCAGATGGCCGGCTCGGTGAAGGGGCGCAAGGCCGCGCGCCACGCCACCTCGGACTGGATGGCGCTGGAAAAGGAGCGCGGCATCTCGGTGACTTCGTCGGTGATGCAGTTCCCGTACGAAGACAAGATCGTCAACCTGCTCGACACCCCGGGCCACGCGGATTTCTCGGAAGACACCTACCGCGTGCTTACCGCGGTGGATTCGGCGCTGATGGTGATCGACTGCGCCAAGGGCGTGGAAGAACGCACCATCAAGCTGATGGAAGTGTGTCGCCTGCGCGACACGCCGATCATGACCTTCATCAACAAGCTCGACCGCGAGGGCCGCTCGCCGATCGAACTGCTGGACGAAGTGGAATCCGTGCTCGGCATCGCCTGCGCGCCGCTGACCTGGCCGATCGGCATGGGCAAGCGCCTGAAGGGCGTGTACCACATGCTCCTCGACGAAGTGCATGTGTTCGAGCCGGGCAAGAACTTCACGCGACAGGACTCGACCATCTTCAAGGGTCTCGACGCACCGGGCCTGGAAGAGGCCATCGGCGCCGAAGCCATGCGCGAGCTGCGCGACGAACTGGAATTGGTGCAAGGCGCCTCGCATCCGTTCGATCTCGACCAGTACCTTGCCGGCAAGCTCACGCCGGTGTTCTTCGGTTCGGCGGTGAACAACTTCGGCGTGCAGCTGCTGCTCGATTTCTTCGTGGAGCATGCGCCCTCGCCCAAGCCTCGCGGCACGCTGACGCGCGAGATCGAGCCCACCGAGGAAAAGCTCACCGGCTTCGTGTTCAAGATCCAGGCCAATATGGATCCGGCGCACCGCGACCGCGTCGCGTTCATGCGCGTGTGTTCCGGCACCTATACCGCCGGCATGAAAATGATCCAGACGCGTACCGGCAAGGAAGTGCGCATCGCCAATGCGCTGACCTTCATGGCGAGCGACCGCGAAATTGTGGAAAGCGCCTTCCCCGGTGACGTGATCGGCCTGCACAACCACGGCACCATCAGCATCGGCGACACATTCTCCGAGGGCGAGCCGGTGTCGTTCACCGGCATTCCCAACTTCGCGCCGGAACTGTTCCGCCGCGCGCGCCTGCGCGATCCGCTGAAGATGAAGGCGCTGCAGAAGGGCCTGGCGCAATTGTCGGAAGAAGGTGCCACGCAGTTCTTCCGCCCGCTGATGAGCAACGACCTGGTGCTCGGCGCGGTCGGCGTGCTGCAGTTCGACGTGGTGGCCTACCGCCTGAAGGACGAGTACGGCGTAGACGCCAGCTTCGAATCGGTCGGCGTCGTCACTGCGCGCTGGGTGCATTGCGACGACGCGAAGAAGCTGGAGGAGTTCCGCGAGAAGAACGCGATGAACCTCGGCATCGATGCGGCGGGCGAGCTGGTGTATCTGGCGCCGTCGCGGGTCAATCTGCAGCTCGCGCAGGAGCGCTGGCCGCAGGTGCGCTTCTCCGCCACGCGCGAGCACGCGGCATCAGTGGAAGTCTGAGCGCTGCTGTCCACTGGTTTCGCGTGTGACTGAAGCCACGGGGCCGTGCCGCCCCGCCCTGCTAGCCTGCGTGAAACCCAGGGGAGCCACACAATATGCAGACAGGACAGATCGCCTTCGTTAGCCCCGTCGCAGCGCCGGGATGGCAGCGCTGGCTCGTGTTCTCGCCGGTGGCGCGCATCGTCAACTTCGCGGTGATGATGTTCGTGTTCACCGTCACGGTGCATTTCGTGGTGGGTTCGATGGGCTGGACGGCAAAAGAAGCCACCCCGCTGCAACACGCCCTCGCCAGGCTGGCCATGCAGCTGTTGCCGGCGATACTCGCCTACCTGGTCCTGGTAAGGCTGATCGAGCGGCGCCGCATGACCGAGCTGTCGCTACGCCAGTTGCCCACACTGGGCCTGCTGGGATTGCTGATTGGCGCCTGCCTGATCAGCCTGGTGATCGGCGTGCTGTGGCTGACCGGCAGTTATCACGTCATGGGTACCAACCCGCATGTGGACTGGCTGCCGGCGGTACTGGTGGTGGGCCTGGGCGCCGGCATCGGCGAGGAAATCATCACACGTGGCGCGCTGTTCCGGATCGTCGAGGAAGGGCTGGGTACCTGGTGGGCGCTGGCTATCTCGGCGGCGTTCTTCGGCGCCGCGCATATCTTCAATCCCGGCGCCACGCTGTGGAGCTCGGCAGCCATTGCGATCGAAGCCGGCATCCTGCTCGCCCTGCTCTATCACGTGACCCGCTCGCTATGGGCCTGTGTTGGCATGCATGCGGCGTGGAACGTACTGCAAGGCACCTTGTTCGGCGTCGCCGTCTCCGGCACGGCGGCGGATGGGCTGCTGGTGTCCAAGCTGACCGGCCCCGACTGGCTGAGCGGCGGCGCCTTTGGCGCGGAAGCTTCGGTGGTGGCCCTGCTGGCCTGTTCGTCGGTCAGCGTGGTGTTGCTGATTATCGCCCTGCGCCGCGGCTCCATCGTGCCGCCAGCCTGGAGGCGTATCGCTGCCAGCGCCTGACCCGGTCATCTGCGGCGGACAACACACCTAGCTATCCGTGGCCTGGCAACTGCGGCTACCCTGCGCCGGACCGCCCACGCCAGGCAGGACGCCCAGGCACCGACAGTGACGACACGCATGGCGCACACACCAAGTAAATACAGTTGGCTTGCGCATCGGCCGATGCAGCAGAAAGTCCTGATCGCCATCATCGCGCTGGTGTTGTTGTTCGTGATAAGCGGCGTGGTCAGCTTGCAGGCGCTGTCGCGCCAGGACGAGAGCTGGCACTGGTCCAGGCACACCTACGAAGTGCAGGCCAAGCTGGACGATATCGTGGAAGCGCTGCAGGACAGCCAGGTAGCTACGCGCGGCTACCTGCTTACCCAGCGCCCCGACGACCTGAACACCTTCCATCAGGCTAATCAGGAGCTTGGCGCCAACGTCGAGCAGTTGCGCCAGATGACCGGCGACAACTCTTTGCAACAGGCTCGCATCGATCGCCTGGTGACCATGACGGCGCAATGGCAGAAGGAGGTCACACAGAACGGCATCGAGGCGGTGCGCTTGATCAAGACCGCCGATCCAGCCGCCGCCGCGCTGGAGCGCGAACATATTCAGGCCAACTATCTCGACCATCGCTCGGTGCGCGTCGACGATATCCGCGCGCTCATCCGGCAGATGGACGACACCGAGGCAGTGCTACTCAAGCAGCGTGAAGACACGCAGCGGCGCGACGTGCTGGTGGTGCGTGTCGTCACCTGGACCACTTTGCTGCTGTGCGTCCTGCTGGGCGCCCTGGTGATCCTGATGACGTTCCGGCTGATCACCCGGCCTATCCGCCGCATGACAGACCTGATGACGCGGCTGGCCCAGCACGACCATTCCGTCGATATCCGCCAGCTGGAGCGTCGCGACGAAATCGGCGAGATGGCGCGTGCCCTGCAGGTGTTCAAGCAGATGGCGATCGAGACCAGCGCGCAGACCTGGGTGAAGACCCATGTCTCGCAGATTGCGGGCGAACTGCAGACGGTAAGCAACCAGCGCGAGTTCGCCGAGCGCCTCACCAGCACCCTGGTACCGCTGCTGCAGGGCGGCGTCGGCGTGTTCTATGCCAGCGATGACGGCGACGCGAGTCTGCAACTGCAGGGCAGCTACGGCTATCAGCAGCGGCGTCACCTGAGCACCCGGTACGCGCTGGGCGAAGGCCTGGTGGGCCAGTGCGCGGTGGAGCGCAAACCGATCACCTTGCAGGATGTGCCCGACGATTACGTGCGCATCCATTCCGGCACCGGCGAGGCCGTGCCGCGCGCTATCACTGTGTTGCCACTGCTGTTGCGCGACAAGCTGCTGGGTGTGCTCGAGCTGGCCAGCTTCCATCACCTCACCGAGCCACAGCAGCATTTGCTCAACGAGCTGCTGCCAATCGCGGCGCTTTCTCTGGAAAACCTGGGCCGTGCGCTGCGTACGCAGGACCTGCTCAAGCACACCAGCGAACAGGCCGACGAACTGCGAGCCTCGGAGGAAACGCTGCGCCGCCAGCAACAGGATCTGCAAGTCACCAACGAAGAGCTCAACGCGAAGACGCAGGAATTGCAAGAACAATCGCAGCGCCTGCTGGCATCGGAAGAAGAATTGCGCGTGCAGACCGAAGAACTGCAGGCCTCCAATGAAGAGCTGCGGCAGAAGACCGACACGCTGAATCAACAAAAGCACGTCCTGGAAGGCCTGCAGCGCGAAACGCAGGAAAAGGCCGAGGAACTCGCGCGCGCCAGCCAGTACAAGTCGGAATTCCTCGCCAACATGTCGCATGAGCTGCGCACGCCGCTCAACAGTCTGCTTATCCTGTCGCGCAACCTGGCCGACAACCGCGAGGGCAATCTCGATGCCGAGCAGATCGAATCGGCGCGGATCATCCACGACTCCGGCACCAACCTGCTGCGCCTGATCAACGACATCCTCGACCTGTCCAAGGTCGAAGCCGGCAAGATGGAGCTGATGCTGGGCGATCTGCCGTTGGCCGATCTGGAGCGCGTGCTGATGCGCACTTTCGGCCATGTGGCGCAGGAGAAGCAGCTCGGCTTCCGCGTGGAGATCGAGCCTGGTTTGCCCGCCACGCTTTATACCGACGCATCCAAGCTGGAGCAGGTTGCCAACAACCTCATAGGCAACGCCTTCAAGTTCACCCATCAAGGCGCGGTAACGGTACGCATCGGCCGCCCCGCTTCGGATATAGCGCTGCCGGAGACGCTGCAGGGCAAGGGCGTCATCGCCATCGCGGTCAGCGATACCGGCATCGGCATTCCGCCGAGCAAGCTGCAGCGGATCTTCCACGCGTTCGAACAGGTGGATGCCGGCACCAGCCGCCAGTACGGCGGCACCGGACTCGGCCTGGCTATTTCGCGGCGCCTGGTGGAGTTGCTGGGCGGCGACATCGAGCTGCGCAGCGAAGAGGGACGCGGAAGCACCTTCATCATCCTGCTGCCCGAACAGGCAAGCACCACAGCTGTCGCGGAGACCGCTCCCGCGGCGAGTCAACCGCAGGCGATCGCGCGCCCCGCTCCGACACCGGCGCTGCTGCCGGACACCATCGAGGACGACCGCCACGCCATTGCCGCGGGCGACACGGCGATCCTGATCATCGAGGACGATCCCGTGTTCGCGCGCATCCTGGCCGATATGGTGCATCGCAAGGGTTATCGCGTACTGGCGGCGGGCGATGGCGAGTCCGGCCTGCAACTCACCTTGCAATACCGGCCCACCGGCATCCTGCTGGACGTGATGCTGCCGGGCATGGATGGCTGGACGGTGATCGCCCGGCTCAAGGAGAGTCCCGACACCCGCCACATTCCGGTGCATTTTATTTCCGCCGTGGATGAGGCCAGTCGCGGCCGCGAACTCGGCGCGGTCGGCTTCCTCACCAAGCCAGTGAGCCGCGAGGCGATCAGCGGAGCCTTTGAGCGTCTGCTGCATTTCGCCGAAGGGCATATGCGCCATCTGCTGATCGTCGACGACGACGCCGATTCGCGCGCGGCCATGCGCACGCTGCTGCGTTACGACCATGTCGCGGTCGACGAAGTCGGCAGCGCGGAAGAAGCCCTGCAGCGGATGGATTCGGTCAGCTATGACTGCATCGTGCTCGACCTGGGCTTGCCGGGCATATCGGGCATGGAGTTCCTGGAACAGCTTTCCGCCTCCGGCCGGATTCCCCCGGTCGTGGTTTATTCCGGCCGCGAACTGAGCCGCGAGGAAAGTCTCAAGCTGCGCCAGTACACCGACAGCATCGTGATCAAAGGTGCGCGCTCGCCAGAGCGCCTGATGGACGAGGTAAGCCTGTTCCTGCACAGCATCCAGGGTGGCCGCCATTCGGCCGCCGCCGCAACCACCGCTTCCGCTGTCGCACCGGCCGGCGAGCTGCGCGACCGCAAGGTGCTGCTGGTGGACGACGACATGCGCAACCTGTTTGCGCTGTCCAAGGTGCTGCGCGGCTGGGGCATGAACGTAGCGATGGCGCAGGACGGACAGAAGGCACTTAAGGCTCTCGCCGAACACCACGATATCGAGCTGGTGTTGATGGACATCATGATGCCGGTGATGGATGGCTACGACACCATTCGCGAGGTACGCGCGCAGACGCGCCTGACTAAGTTGCCGATCATCGCGCTCACCGCCAAGGCCATGCGTGGCGATCGCGAGAAGTGCCTGGAGGCCGGTGCCAACGACTATCTTTCTAAACCGATCGACATCGACAAGCTATCGTCGATGATGCGCGTATGGCTGCACCGATGAAGCCGAGTGGCGTTCCGGCGGAAGCTATGCCTGACGTCGGGCTGGAAGATATCGAGGTCGAGCTGTTCGTGCGTGCGCTCCAGCTACGCCATGGCTACGACTTCAGCCAGTACTCGCCTGCTTCGCTGAAAAGGCGTGTGCTGCAGCTGGTGCAAGCGCAACAGACTGGCACGATCAGTGAACTCACCGCGCGCCTGTTGCACGAAGCCGGCTTCCTGCAGACCGTGCTGGAAGGCTTGTCGGTGCCGGTGTCGGAAATGTTCCGCGACCCTGAGGTATTTCGCGCCTTGCGGGAGCAGGTCTTTCCGCTGCTGGCTTCCTATCCGCAGATCAATATTTGGCAGGCTGGCTGTGCGCACGGGCAGGAGGTGTATTCGCTCGCCATCCTGCTCGAAGAAGCCGGCCTGTATGAGCGCACGCAGATCTATGCCACCGACTTCAACGAGAGCGCCTTGCGCCATGCGCAGGAAGGCATTTATCCGGCCAAGGAGGCGCAACTGTGGTCGCGCAACTACCTCGCCGCCGGCGGCAGCCATACGCTGGCCGACTACTACAGTGCGCGCTACGAGCTGATCAAGCTGGACCAGCGCCTGCGCCGCAACGTGATCTTCGCCAACCACAACCTGGTCACCGACGAAGTGTTCTGCGAAGCCCACCTGGTGCTTTGCCGCAACGTGCTGATCTATTTCTCGGATCCTTTGCAGGACCGCACGCTGGCCCTGTTCCGCGACAGCCTGGTACGCGGCGGCTTCCTCTGCCTGGGTACGCGTGAGAGTCTGGACTTCGCGCCGTCGGCAGCGGACTTCGTGCCGGTCGATGCCGGGTTACGTATCTACCGCCTCGGGCCGCGCACGCCCGGCGGTGAGTGAAATGCATACGCCGGAGGCCATCGTGATGGGGTGCTCGGCGGGTGGATTGACCGCACTGGAGGCCCTGCTCGCCGCGCTCGATCCTCAGCTATCTCAGCCGCTGGTGGTGTGCTGCCACACCGGCTCCTCCAATGTCGACATGCTGTGCGAACTCTTATCCGGCCATGCCGCGCTGCCGGTCATCGAGGCGCGCGAACGCGAGCCGCTGCAACCGGGCATGGTCCATGTCGCGCCCAGCGGCTATCACCTGCTGGTCGAGCCGGATCGGCGTTTCGCGTTGTCGGTGGACCCACGGGTAAGTTTCGCGCGGCCGTCGATCGACGTGCTGTTCGATTCAGCGGCCGAGGCGTACCGCGACACGTTGATCGGTGTGGTGCTGACCGGCGCCAACAAGGATGGTGCCGAAGGCCTCGCAAGCATCCGCCGGCTGGGCGGGGTCGCCATCGTGCAAGAACCCGGCGATGCGGAGTCGCCCACCATGCCCCAGGCGGCGCTGGATCATGCCGGCGCCGATCATCGCCTGCCACTCGCGGCCATCGCGCCGCTGCTCAACCGTCTGTGTCTGCCATGAATGCCGTAGCTCCCAAGATCCTCGTCGTCGACGACACTCCCGCCAACCTGGTCGCCATGCGCCGGCTGCTCGCCGATTGCGGTGCGCAGCTCTATGAAGCCGATAGCGGCAACGCAGCGCTGGCCATGTGCCTGGATCATGAGTTCGCGCTGATCCTGCTCGACGTGAACATGCCGGAGATGGATGGCTTCGAAGTCGCCGCGCTGCTGGGCGAGGCGGAACGGCTGCGCGAAACCCCGATCATCTTCGTCACGGCCGCCTATGCGGACGACATCAACCGGCTCAAGGGGTATCGCTTTGGCGCGGTGGACTATCTGGCCAAGCCGGTCAACGACGTGATCCTGCAATCGAAGGTGCGCGTGTTCCTGGATTTGTACTTGGCGCGCGCGCAACTGTCGGCCGCGCTGGACACACTATCGGAACGCAATCGCCAGCTCGGCATCGAGATCACCGAGCGCAAGCGCGTGGAGGAACAGATCCGCCACCAGGCCACGCACGACATGCTGACCGGCCTGCCCAACCGCACGCTGTTCCACGACCGCCTGCTCACCGCCATGCAACGCGCACCACGCCACGGCAACGCTTTCGCGCTGGCATTGCTGGATATCGATGGCTTCAAGGGCGTGAACGATGGCCATGGCCATCCTGCTGGCGATGCCTTGCTGCAGGCCATCGCCGTGCGCCTGCGCGGACAGCTGCGCGCCAACGACACGGTGGCGCGTCTTGGTGGTGACGAGTTCGCGTTGATTCTTGAGGACGTGCTCGATGCACCGTCACTGATGGAGCGTTGCCGACAGATCGGCGAGCGGCTCGCCCTGCCCTATCCACTACAGGGGCGGCACGGCGATTTCGAGGCGAAGGTAAGCGCAAGCATCGGCATCGCGCTATGTCATGGCGATGGTATCCACGATGAAGAGTTGATCCAGGCGGCGGATCGCGCGCTCTATGCGGCGAAGGACGGTGGCAAGAACCGCTGCGTCCTCGCCACGTGAGCTCAGTCGCTCAACGGCGACTGCGCGGCGAAACCCACATGCTGATGCGGGCGCGAAAGACTTCCTGGCCGCCGGCATCGCGCACACTGACCATGACCGGCCACTCGTAGCCTTCCGTGGATTCCACGGCGGCACGCTCGGGTGTGGCCACGGCATGCAGGGTGCCTACCGCCTTCGCCAGGTACTCGACCGACATCCCCTTGGGAATCCAGCGCATGCTGGTCGGGATCGACACGTCGGTCATCGTGCCACCGCTCAGCTCGGCGAGATTGCACAGCGCGATGGCGTGCACCGTACCGATATGGTTGTGCACGCGGCGGCGATCGCGGATGCGGATTTCGCAGCGTCCCGGCTCCAGCACCAGAAAGCGCGGTGCGATGGTGGCGAAGTAAGGGGCCTTGAAACAGATGAGGCGCGAGAACATCCACTGGCCGCCAGGCCACGATGCGAGGCGACGCCAGGCCGACAGCGCCGCGCTCACCGCGGCACTCCCACCAGGACGGAGCGAATGCCCCGTCCTGTAGAGACCGCGTGCTGCATCATGCAGCGTCCGCCAGCTTCTTCTTTTCGTCGGCGCGCGTCTTGGCCGCGCCCAGCTCGGACGGATCGAAATCGTCCACCGAGATGAACTCGAACACGCCCTCGCGCACACGCTTGAGCAAGGCTGCTTCGGCGGCATCGATCACGCCGGCCTTTTCGGCTTCCACCAGCTGGCCGAAGTAGTCGTGCGAGGTGAACTGGCCAGCCTTCTGCGCCTTGCCGAACTTGCGATCGACCGGTTCGGCGGCAATCACATCAGGCAGCAACGCATTCATGCGGCCGATGGTGTTGTTGGCGGTGGGGGTGAGGTAGACCCACTCGGTCAGACGATCGCGCGCTTCGCCCGGTGCGGTGATGATCGCGGCCACGCGGCGACCCAGGCGATCCGACGGCGGCACTTCGCGGCGACCGAACGGGAACACCAACGCGCGCAAAAGCCACGAAACCGGCTTCACCGGGAAGTTGCGGATCGCACCATCCAGCGCCATCTGCGTACGCCACATGCACTCGTGGAAGGCCCAGGCCAGCAGCGGACGATCCGCTTCTGGACGACCGGTATCTTCGTAGCGCTTGAGCATGGCGCTGGCGATATACAGATAGCTCAGCACGTCGCCGAGGCGGGCGGACAGCTTCTCCTTGAACTTCAGCTTGCCGCCGAGCACACCCATGAAGGTGTCGGCACACAGCGCCAGCGCGGCGGAATAGCGATTGAGCTTGCGGTAATAGCGGCGGGTGTACGCATCGCCCGCGGTCTCGCCGATGCGCGAACCGGTGAGGCCCAGGGTGAAGGCGCGCACGGCATTGGAGATACCGAAGCCGAGGTGACCGAACAGCGCGCGATCGAAGGTCTTCAGGCGCTCGCTGTAGTCGGCAATGGTCAGCGACTGCATTTCCTTCAGCACGTATGGATGGCAGCGGATCGCACCCTGACCGAAGATCATCAGGCTGCGCGTCATGATGTTGGCGCCTTCCACCGTGATCGCGATCGGCACGCCCTGCCAGGCGCGGCCAGCGTAGTTCTTCGGACCGAGCTGCACGGCCTTGCCGCCGTGGACGTCCATCGCATCGCCCGCGATCACGCGGCCCCATTCCGTGGCGTGGTATTTGGCGATGGCCGACGGCACCGCCGGCTTCTCGCCGCGATCCACCGCCGCAGCGGTAGCGCGCGACAACGCGGCGGTGGCGTAAGTCAGGCCGCCGATGCGGGCCAGCGCTTCTTCCACACCCTCAAAGCGGGCGATGGCGAGACCGAACTGCTTGCGCATGCGCGCGTAAGCACCGGTGGCGGCAACGGCAGCGCGCACACCGCCCGTCGCGTTGGACGGCAGCGAGATGGCGCGACCGACCGAAAGGCATTCCACCAGCATGCGCCAGCCATGACCGGCCATGTGCGGACCGCCGATCAGCGTGGACAGCGGCACGAACACATCCTTGCCATGCAGCGGACCGTTCTGGAACGGCACGTTGAGCGGGAAGTGGCGGCGGCCGATTTCCAGGCCCGGCGTGGTGCGCGGCAGCAGCGCCAGGGTGATGCCCATGTCTTCCTTGTCGCCCAGCAATTTCTCCGGGTCGTACATGCGGAAGGCCAGGCCGACCACCGTGGCGATCGGCGCCAGCGTGATGTAGCGCTTGTCGAAGGTGAGCTTCACGCCCACGGTCTCGACGCCATCCACCACCTGCTTGCAGACGATGCCGAAGTCGGTGATCGAGGTGGCGTCGGAACCTGCATACGGACCGGTGAGCGCGAAGCACGGAATTTCTTCACCGACGGCGAGGCGCGGCAGGTAGTAGTTCTTTTGCTCGTCGCTGCCGTAATGCAGCAGCAGCTCGGCCGGGCCGAGCGAGTTGGGCACAGCGACGGTCGAGGCGACGGTGGCCGACATGGTGGCCAGCTTCTGCAATACCGCCGAGTGCGCCAGCGCGGAGAAGCCGAGGCCGCCGTACTGCTTCGGGATGATCATGCCGAAGAACTTGTGCTTCTTCAGGAAGGCCCAGACCTCCGGCGGCAGATCGGCCAGCTCGTGGGTGATCTGCCAGTCGTCGATGATGCCGCACAGTTGTTCCACCGGGCCGTCCATGAAGGCCTGCTCTTCGGTGCTCAGCTCGGGCTTCGGCTGCTTCAGCAGCTCATGCCAGTCCGGCTTGCCGGAGAACAGTTCACCTTCGAAGCCGACAGTGCCTGCTTCGAGCGCGGTCTGCTCGGTTTCGGACAGCTTCGGCGTCACTTTGGCGAACAGCTTGAGCAACGGCGCGCTGATTTTCTTGCGGCGGAAATCCACCATCAGCAGCGGCACGGCAATCGCCAGCTCGATGATCAGCAGGATCGTCATCGTCCACGGTGCCTGCGCGATCAGGCCGACCACCAGCGTGGTGACCACGGTGGCGATCGCCCAGGTGCGCAGGCTGCTGCGGTGGTAGGCACAGGCGCCGGTGGCGATGAGCGCCGCCAGCAGGGTCAGGATCACGGACATCTCGGCACCTCGTTACGAATGACGTTGTTGCAGAAGACAGACATAAGCACAGCTCGATTCATGCGGCTCAGTTAAGCCAGAGACCGCACAAATCGTGCGATCTCGCGGGTGAAAGCATCGTTGGCGTCGCCAGCCACCATATGGGTGGCGCGCGGCAGCTCCACGTGTTCGGCATGCGGCACCAGTTGCATGAACTCGCCCACCGTGTCGCGCGACACCACGTCACTGCGACCGCCGGAGAGCAACAGCACTGGCACCTGCACTTTGGCGGCGGCGGCCATCAGGCGCGGCTGGTAACGCTCGCTTTCGCTCACGACGCCACCCAGCAACGCGGGATCCCAATGCCAGCGCAGGCGGCCATCGGCGCCTTCGCGCAGCAAGGGACGCAACTGTTCCTCGCTCTTGCGGCCAGCGCGGTGCGGCAGATAAGCGGCGATCTGCTCGGCCGCTTCGGCGTAATCGGCGAAACCATCGGGATGCGCCTGCATGAAAGCCAGGATGCGTTCCACACCAGCGGTTTCCCAGCGCGGCGTGATGTCGACCAGCACCAGGGCGCGGAACAGCGAGGGATCGATTTCGCCCGCCACCACCAGACCGATCAGACCGCCCATCGAGGCGCCTATCAGCACCGGCCGGGAGGGCTGGGCATTGCCGAGCTGCACCAGGTCGGAGACGAACTGCTCCATGTGGTAGTCGCCGCCGGGCAGGCGATCGCTCTCGCCGTGGCCGCGAGTATCGAAGCTCACGCAGCGGCAGCCTTCCTGCGCCAGCGCTGTCGCGGCGGCATTCCATGCACCGCGCGTCTGGCCGAAACCGTGTGCAAACAGCAGCGACGGTGCGCCTTCGGGATGGCGCAGCTCGACCGCCAATCCGACACCATCGGAGGTGACGAAGCGGGACATTGTGGAGACAGGTGGCGTCGCGATAACCATACGCTTGAGTATGGATGCTCTTCCGAGCTTCCGTCAACCACGCAACAAGACCCCCTGCAATCAACGGCTTGCAGCCCAGCCGATTGCAAAGGCCCCGACTGGGGCTACCATGCTCCGATGAATGTCAGCGCCAAACCCGAACGGACCCGCCTCTCCGCCGAGGACTGGGAAGATGCCGCCCTCAAGCTGATCGCCGACCAGGGCGTCGGCGCCCTGGCCGTCGAGGCCCTGGCCCGCCAGCTGGGCGTGACCAAGGGCAGTTTTTACTGGCACTTCCGCACCCGCGAAGCGCTGCTGCAAGCCGCGCTGGAGCGCTGGGAGCAGTACGGCGAACGCGAAGTGATCAGCCAGATCGAGGCCATGCCCGACCCGCGCGCGCGTCTGCCCGAACTATTCCGCCGCGTAGCGCACGAGATCGCCCCTCACCGCGTCTATGCCGCCCTGCTCAAGGCGTTGGATCATCCGCAGGTGGTGCCGGTGATGGCGCGCGTCTCGCAGCGGCGCATGGAATTCCTGACCACCATTTACCGCGAAGCTGGATTGCCCCCGCCCGAGGCATTGAACCGGGCGCGGCTGACCTATGCCGCCTATGTCGGCTTCCTGCAGCTGAACTTCACGCTGGGTCTACCGCGCATCAGTCATGAAGAGTTCGACGCGTACGTCGAGCACATGATCACCACGCTCACGCCTGGCTGAAAGGCGAGTCGCATCAGCATCTTGGCGGCCCTTCGGGGCCGTTTTGCTGCACCTTGCCTTGCAATGCCAGTGCACGCAAACTACCGTTTCTGCTCTTTTTTATCCTAAGACCAGAGTGAGGAACGCATGGCGAGCAAGCTGGAGGCGCTGCAGCGCTGGGTGGACGAGGTGGCGGCGCTGACACGCCCCGCCCACATCCATTGGTGCGATGGCTCGGACGCCGAATACCAACAGCTGGTGCAGCAGATGCTGCAAACCGGCGACCTGATCGAGCTGAACCAGCAGACCCACCCAGGCTGCTACCTGCACCGCTCGAACCCTTCCGACGTAGCCCGCGTCGAACACCTCACCTTTGTCTGCACCAAGGACGAGGAAGACGCAGGCCCGAACAATCACTGGATGGCCCCGACCGAAGCGCACGCCAAGATCGATGCGCTGTTCGACGGCTGCATGGAAGGCCGCACCCTGTACGTCATTCCGTACTGCATGGGCCCGATCGACTCGCCACTGGCCCGTTGCGGTGTGGAGATCACCGACAGCCCCTACGTGGTCGCCAATATGCGCACGATGACGCGCATGGGCGCCGCGGCCATGGCGCGCATCGAGCGCGAAGGCACGTTCGTGAAGGGTCTGCACTCGACCGGCGAACTGGATCCGGAACGCCGCTTCATCATGCATTTCCCGGAAGAGCTCACGATCAAATCGTACGGCTCCGGCTATGGCGGCAACGCGCTGCTCGGCAAGAAGTGCCATGCGCTGCGCATCGCCAGCTGGCAGGCCAAGTCGGAAGGCTGGCTGGCCGAGCACATGCTGATCGTGGGCATCGAAAACCCGCAGGGCGAAACGCACTACGTGGCCGCGGCGTTCCCGTCAGCCTGCGGCAAGACCAATCTCGCCATGCTCATTCCGCCGGAGGGCTACCGGAAGGATGGCTGGAAGGTGTGGACCGTGGGCGATGATATCTGCTGGATGCGCCCCGGCGCGGATGGCCGTCTATACGCCATCAATCCCGAGGCCGGCTTCTTCGGCGTGGCCCCGGGCACCAGCGACAACAGCAATCCGAACGCATTGGCCAGCATCGCGCGCGACACCATCTTCACCAATGTCGCCGTCACGGCGGACAACCAGCCGTGGTGGGAAGGCCTGCCCGGTACGCCGGTTACCGACTGGCAGGGCCGCCCTTACGACGCGGCGAACGGTCCGGCTGCGCATCCGAATTCGCGCTTCACGGTGAGTGCAAAGCAGTGTCCCACCTGGTCGCCCAAGGCCGAGGACGCGCAAGGTGTGCCGATCAGTGCCATCGTCTTCGGCGGCCGTCGGCCGTCGCTGGTGCCGCTGGTATTCGAAGCACGCGACTGGGCACACGGTGTGCTGGTCGGCGCCGCGATGGGTTCGGAAACGACCGCCGCCGCCACCGGTGCCGTCGGCGTGCTGCGCCGCGACTCCATGGCGATGAAGCCGTTCTGTGGCTACCACTACGGCGACTACTTCAAGCACTGGCTGTCGTTCGACCAGGCCGGCGCGAAGCTGCCGAAGATTTTCCACGTGAACTGGTTCCGCAAGGGCAAGGACGGCAAGTTCCTGTGGCCGGGCTTCGGCGACAACTTGCGCGTGCTCGAGTGGATGATCGCCCGCGTGAAGGGCGAGGCCGAAGGCCAGGTGACGCCGATCGGCACACTGCCCGCCAAAGGTGAGCTGCGCCTCGATGGCCTGGATCTCAACGCCGCCACACTTGAAGAACTGCTCGAGGTGGACCACAGCGGCTGGCAGGCTGAGCTCGACGCCATCGGCGATTACCTGCACAGCTTTGGGGCACGCATGCCCAAGCAGCTGCATGACGAACAGCAACGCGTAGCCAAGGCCCTGGCTGCGGCGGAGCCGCGCCGCGAAGCGGTCGCCTCCTGATGTTGCCGGCGTGGCCGGACTGCAACGGTCCGGCCACGCTTTATTGCTATCTTCTCTAAACCCTGCCGCACACAGGCGCATCCAAGCTGGCAAGATGATCAGCGCCTGCCTCGCCACCGGAAGCTCCATGTTGCCTGCCCCCGCCGCAGAGTCCGACGACGCGGATGACGTGCGCGCGGCCGCCGCCGGGGACCGTACCGCTTTCCAGCGGCTGTACCGGCAACACGTGGACCGTGTCTATGGCGCGGTTTACCGGCTGGCCGGCTACGACCATGCACGCGCCGAGGACCTCACCCAGGACGCCTTCGTGCGCGCCTGGCAGAAACTCGAGGGATTCCGCCACGAAAGCAGCTTCGGCACTTGGTTGTACCGGCTGGCAGTGAACGTGGCGCTAATGGATATCCGCTCGCGTGGTGCGGACCCGGTCAGCATGATGGACGAGGACAGCTTGCCCGATCATGGCGAAACCCCGTTCTGCGCGGCCGAACGCGAAGAACTGGAGCGCGCCATTGGGCGTTTGCCGCCGCGAGCTCGCGCCGTGCTGGTATTGCACGACATCGAAGGCTGGCGGCACGAAGAAATCGGCATCGAGCTCGGCATGGCCATCGGCTCGTCGAAAGCGCAGCTGCACCGCGCACGCGGTCTGCTGCGGAAAGTTTTAGGAGAAGCGTCATGAACGAACTCGAATGGCACCGCCAGATGCGCGCCCTGCGCGAACCGGTGTCACCGCGCCGCGATATGTGGCCGGACATCGAAGCTGCCTTGGATGCCAACGCCGGCGCGCGGATTCCGCCGGCGCGCGTATCGCGCCGTCAGGCTTGGTTGCTCGCCGCCGGTTTCGCTGGCCTCTCCCTGCTGGCTGGCGGTCTCAACCTGCAACTGCAGCGTACGCAGCAAGCCGAGGCGCCGGCCAGCGACATCGCTAGCGTGGCTCACTGGAAGCCCGCCGATCCGCGCCTGGCTGGCGCCGCGGTGGAACTGGACGCGGCACGCATGGAATTGCAACAGGCCATCCAGCAGGCACCGCATTCACCGGCGCTGCAACGCCTGCTCGATCGTACCGAGAAGCGACAACTGCAATTGCGTCAGATGGAAAACCAGGCAGGCTGAGTTACCGGAGCACACTCATGAAAACCGCACGCTACATCCCCCTCCTGCTGGCCTTGTCGATCGGCCAGGCTCTGGCCGATACGCCCATCAACCTCAGTCATGACGCAAGCCCCAACGTTCGCGTGGATGTCAGCAACGTCAAAGGTTCAGTGAACATCACGGCATGGGATCGCAATCAAGTGCAGGTCACCGGACGACTCGGCGAGGGTGCCAAGCCGCTGAGCATCGACGGCAGCAACAGCAATCTTTCGATCAAGGTCGAGCCGCTGGGCAAAACCGGCTGGTTCAACTGGAACAGTGACGCTTCCATGGGTAGCAGCACATTGGATGTACGCGTGCCCAAGGGAGCCTCGCTCGACGTGGAAGTGGTCAGTGCGCCTGCCAACATCGACGGTATCGATGGCGGCACGATCAAAGTCAATTCGGTGAGTGGCAAAGTGCGTATCAATGCGCGCTCCCCCTCGGTCGAGGCGGAAGCCGTCAGCGGCAGCGTCGAGCTGGCCGGCCACGCGGATAAAGTGAACCTGCAAACGGTGAGCGGCGACATCCTTGCACCGTCGGTGAGCCAGGAGGCAGAGTTGCAGACGGTGTCCGGGCGCATCCGCGTGAGCGGCGGCCCGTGGAAGCGACTTAACCTCAGCACGGTATCCGGCGACGTGCAGCTATCCGGTGGCGCCGCGCCGGGCGGCAGCCTGGATATCGACAGCATGAGCGGCGACGTGCAGCTGCAGGTGCCCGGCAACCTTTCCGCCATCATCCATGCCAGCAGCTTCAGCGGCGATCTGCGTAGCGACTTCGGTACGCCAAAGAAGGTGGAACACGGCCCGGGCTCCGAACTGAATGCGACCGCCGGCGGCGGCAGCGGCCACATCAAGATCGAGACCTTCAGTGGCGACCTGCGCATCCGCCGACAGGACTGATATCGGCCGCACAAACAAAAACGCCGTCGCTCAAGCGACGGCGTTTTTGTTTATCAAACCCGTGAGACTCAGAGATCCTGGTGATATTGCACGTACGGTGTACGCGACTGATCCGGCTCCGGACCGGCCGGCGTATTCACCGCATTGCCGGAAGACCACACGTTCTGCGCGCCGATGCTCAACTGACCCTGCCACGGCAGGCGCACGGTCACACCAAGGTCGATGCTGCTCCAGCGACGATCCCCATTGAGAGGGGAGCCAGGAATGCCCGCCGAGGGCTGCATTACCCGGCCAACCACGCCACCGCTCAGCGGACCGCGATCGACGCCGAAGCTCAGCGCCTTCTGGTCCAGCGTATTGATGCCAAGTACGTTACCCGGCAACAGGCGGACGCGGCCGACACTGGCCCCAAGATCGATACCGCTCTTGCCATCCAGCGCCACTCGACCACGCGCATTGAGTTGCGCACTGCTGTCGAAGCCGCTCAGGCCATTGACGCCAGGGCCGCCACCAGGAAGTAGTCGCGGCAGCGTCGAATTATTGGGCGTGCTGTTCGCACCGACACTGAGACCCAAGCTGTAGCGGCCATTGTCATACGTGGCCCCCACTTCGCTGCCGATGACGCGCGGCACGCGATTGTTGACCCAGGTGTGCTCACTGACGCCCACATGCGCCTGCAGATTGGAACCCAACCCGTAAGTCAGGTCAGTGGACATCGCATTGGCCGCATCCACCACACTGAACTGCAGCGGCCCATCACCATGCTTGGTGCCGGCGAAGTTGTTGTTGTCGGCCTTCAGCGCCAGCCAGCGGCCGTCACTGCCACGCCACAACGGCACCGCCACGCCATTGCCAACCTGCGCCACCTGATCGGGCTTCTGTGTCAGCAGGCGGTTGGCCAGCTCATGCGTATCGCCGGCCAGCGACTGCCCTGCCGCGACAAACGGCATCAGCAGAATCGGCATGGCTAGCAGCAAACGGCGCATGATCAGGAGATACCGAAGGTCCGGTAAGTGGAGGCCAGTACCCGCTCCCCGTGGGTTCGGGCGAGCCAAAGCTTAGCACATTTTACTTTTTACTAACACCCCTCCCAGAGCGGCATTTCAGTGACCCAACCCTCAGAATCGCCTGGGTTTTAGTCCTCGAAAAACCACCCCCGGAACCGGTAGGAACCCCCTACCGCCCAGCGACAACGCTGAACAGAGACGATATAAAGGCGCATCAGACATATCTTGCTTCGCATGGACCGGTCCGCGCCGGATGAGTTCAGCACCTACAAGCAGCGCTCTCACGCCCCGGCCCGCGGATATACAAACCGCGGCCTTGCATACGGCTGTCGAAGGATTGTTCCGCGCCACCGATGCGGCCTGTGTCCTCGAAGTCTGCGAAACGGTGATCCAGGCCCTCCATATCCAGGGAACCCTGCGCTGGCGCCTGCTGGACGTCTCGTCCGAACCCGAGCCCGACATCCCGCCACACCTGGACCTGGCCGAAGACCCTCAGGGCCTGCGCATGCTGGTGTTACAGCTGCCCGGGGATCCGCTACCGGAACATCTCGGCGACCAGCTCGGCTGGCTGGGCCGACTGGCCTCCTCGCGCCTGCGCCAGCTGGCCGAGACCTCCCGGCTATATGAGGCGATCTCTCGGCTGGCCATGGCCGAGCGGCTGCAGCGCGCGCTGTATGCCATCGCCGACCAGGCCAGCACCGAGCACAACATGACCGAGATGATGCACTCGCTGCACGCCATCCTCGGTAGCCTGATGTATGCGGAGAACTTCTATATCGCGCTGTACGACGCCGCCACCGACAGCGTGCGCTTCCCGTACTACGTGGACACCATGGACAAGGATCCGCCCTTGCCCGACCAGAGCGTGCCGCTGCAGGACATGCGCCACAGCCTCACCTGGAATCTGCTGCAGAGCGGGCAGCCCATCATGGGTTCGGTGGATGAGCTGGCCCGTCAGTTCAGCGGCCAGTTCGTACTGCTGGGACCCGTCTGTGAACACTGGCTGGGCGTACCGCTGCTGCGCGATGGCCGCGTCGTAGGCGGCATCGTGATGCAGAGCTACCGCGAAGACACGCATTACACCCAGCACGACCGCGAGCTGCTGAGCTACGTCGCCAAGCATGTGCAGACAGCGCTGGAGCGTCGCGAAGCCCATGCCGAACTGGAACGCCGCGTCACCAGCCGCACCGCCGCGCTGCGCGAGGCCAACCGCGTACTGCGTCAGCAAGTGCTGCAGCGCCAGCGCGGCGAACGATTGCAGGCGGCGCTGTTCCGCATCGCCGAGCTGGCCAATGCTTCCGAGAGCCTGGAGAACTTCTACGCCGCCGTGCATCGCGTCATCGGCGGCCTGCTCTACGCGCGCAACTTTTATATCGCGCTACTCGACGAAGAGCCGAACCAGCTCACCTTTCCCTACTCGGTGGACGAATTCGACACCGTGCGCCTGCCCCGTTCACACGGGCGTGGTCTCACCGAGTACGTACTGCGTCACGGCAAGCCGTTGCTCGCCGCCCCCGAAGACATCGACCGGCTGCAACGTGTAGGCGAAATCGGCCAACACGGCTCGCGTTCCGTCTGCTGGCTGGGCGTGCCGCTGATCTGGGGCGAACGCGCCATGGGCGTGCTGGCGGTGCAGAGCTATTCGCCCGAACACACCTACGATGTGCGCGACCAGGAGTTGCTGACCTTCGTCAGCTATCACGTCGCCAATGCATTGCAGCGCAAGCACACCACGGAATCGCTGAAACAGGCCTACGCTGGGCTGGAACGCCGCGTCACCGAACGCACGCGCGCGCTGGCGCTGGCCAACCGCGACCTGCGCGAACAGATCGCCGAACGCGAACGCGTCGAGCGCCGCCTCAAGTACGAAACCCTGCACGATTCGCTGACCGGCTTGCCCAACCGCACCCTGCTGCTGCAGCGTCTGGAACAGGCGCTGCAGCGCTACCACGGCAACGCGCAGGATCTGTTCGCTGTGTTGTTCATCGACCTGGACCGCTTCAAAGTCATCAACGACTCGGTGGGCCACCTGGTCGGTGACGATCTGTTGTTCCAGGTCGGCGGACGCATCCGCGCGTGCCTGAAAACCCGCGATGTGGTCGCACGTCTCGGCGGCGACGAATTCGCGGTATTGGCCGAAGGCATCACCGATGCCAGGATGGCGCTGCTGATCGCCGAGCGCATCATTGCGGAATTGCAGACACCGTTCCGCCTCGGCGCCAAGGAAATCTTCACCTCCGCCTCGATCGGCATCGCCCTGCCCGGCCCGCATTACCAGCGCCCTGAAGAACTGCTGCGTGACGCTGACGCGGCCATGTACCGCGCCAAGGATGAAGGCCGCCATCGCGCCGCTGTATTCGACGATCGTCTGCGTCGCGAAGCCCTATCCCTGCTAGAAATGGAAGGCGACCTGCGCCGCGCCTTGAGCCGTAATGAGTTCGTCCCGTTCTACCAGCCCATCGTGTCGCTGGAAGATGGCCGCACCGTTGGCTACGAAGCACTGCTGCGCTGGCGCCACCCCGATCGTGGCTTGCTTACGCCCAGCGATTTTCTCGCCGTGGCGGAGGAAAGCGGCTGCTCCGAGAGCATCGATTGGCAGATCTTCGATCAGGTCTGCGCGCAGGCCGAAGCGCTCGCTGGCACCGACGGTTTCGTCAGCATCAATGTTTCCGGCCGCCATTTCCGCTCGGCGGATCTCGATCGCCGCCTGCTCGACCTGCTCGAAGCCCACAAGCTGCCGCCGCGCTGCCTGCGCATCGAAGTCACCGAGCGTGCCCTGCTGGAAAATGCCTCTCAGGTGAAGCGCATTCTCGACACGCTACGCGCCCACGGCGTCGGCATTGCGCTGGACGACTTCGGTACGGGCTACTCCTCACTGAGCTACCTGCATCAGTACCCGATCGGTACGTTGAAGGTGGATCGCTCGTTCATCACCGAACTGCCGCGCGAAGGCAGCCATAGCGTGGCCGTGGTGCGTGCGATCCAGGTGCTGGCCGATTCGCTGCAAATGCAGGTAATCGCCGAGGGCATCGAAGAGGAAAGCCAGCGCGAGGCGCTGCTGCGCATCGGTTGCCGCTATGGCCAGGGCTTCCTGTTCGCGATTCCGCGGGCGGCGGAAGTGTGGCTGCAGCGCGAATATCACTTCGCGCTGCCCTGATCCCCACGGTTACTGCGCGGTGTCCGGCGCACTCACACCAGGCTGGCTCAACAACTGTTCGGCATCGATACGATCAAAGGTGTAACGCTGCGCGCAGAACTCGCAGATCACCTCGATCTCGCCATCGCGCGCTTCCAGCGCCGCTTCCACTTCACCACGGCCGAGCGAGCGCAGCACGGCTTCCACGCGCTCACGCGTGCAACTACAACCGAAGGCGAGCGAGCGCGGCTCAAACAGACGGACCGATTCGTCGTGGAACAGGCGGTACAGCAGCTGCTCCGGCGGCGTCGCCAGCATTTCGTCCTCGCCCAGGGTTGACGCCAGGTGCAGGATGCGCGGCCACGCATCTTCGTCATCCACCGCATCGTGACCGCCTTCGCCCGGCAGCTTCTGCAGCATCAAACCCACTGCGTGATCGCCATTGGCGGCCAGCAGAATCCTCGCAGGCAACTGCTCGGACTGGCTGAAATAGTTCTCCAGCGCGCCGATCAAATCCGGATGCTGCAGATCCACCAAGCCCTGGTAGCGCTGCCCGCGCTCGGCATGGCCGATGGTGATGGCCATGATGGCGTCAGGCAGTTTGGCCAGCTCCAGCGGATCCGGCAGCGGATCGCTCCAGCGAGCCAGGCCGCGCAGGCGCCCATGATCGTTGCATTCGGCAAACAGCAGGCGCAGCGCGCCGCTGCTCTTCAGCTCGATCGACAGCGCACCTTCCAGCTTGATGTTGCCGGTCAGCAGCGCACTGGCCGTCAGCGACTGGCCGAGCAGCGAGCGCAGCACCGGCGGATAGTCCGCGCGGCCGGCCACTTCACGCCACGCCGGGCCCAGCCGCACCAGCACGCCGCGCACACCGGCGCGCTCGAGCAGGAAGCGATGCAGCACGTCTTCGACAAGCACAGTTTCCACGGGATTCAACCTCACAAGGCAAGGCGCGGTAGATGGGGACACCTGGGGCCGGGCGCAAGCGCCGCTTCGATGGCAGCGGTCTCGCAGAGGCCGCGACGGGAGTCGCCGTCGTACCGACGGCCAGGAAAGGTTCGGAGTGTATGCCAATCCCCGACGCCGTCGCTGGCGGGCGCGACACTTATACTGCCGCGACCTCCCAGCTATCGCCCTCATGCGCCAACGACGCCCCCTGCCCGCCCGCCTGCTGCGTTCGCTCGCGATTCTCGTGCTGTCATGGTTCGCGCTCAGCTGGCTGGTAGTGCTGGTGTTCCGCTTCGTGCCGCCGTGGACATCGGCCGTGATGATGGAGCGCCAGCTAAGCGCATGGATCCACGGCGAGAAGGATTTCCAGCTGCGCCATCGCTGGGTGCCATGGTCGCAGGTCTCACCCTACGTACCCATGGCGATGGTGGCCGGCGAGGACCAGAAATTTCCGTTTCACCATGGTTTCGACTTCGACTCGATCCAGGATGCGATGGACGCCGCCGATGAAGGCAAGCGATTGCGTGGGGCCAGCACGATCAGCCAGCAGACGGCGAAAAACCTGTTCCTGTGGAACGGCCGCAGCTTCGTCCGCAAAGGATTGGAGGCGTATTTCACGGTACTGATCGAGCTGACCTGGCCCAAGCAGCGCATCCTCGAGGTGTACATGAATACCGCTGAGTTGGGCGATGGCATCTATGGCGTCGGAGCGGCCAGCGATGTGTTTTACCGCACGTCGCCATCGCGCCTGAGCGCGGCGCAAGCGGCGCGGCTGGCCGCGGTCCTGCCCAGCCCCCGCCGCTTCCGGGTCGATCGCCCGAGCCCCTATGTGCTGGGACGCGCCAACTGGATCCAGCAGCAGATGGGGCAACTGGGCGGTCCGGGCTATCTGCAAGGCAACCAGGAAGCGCAGGTGCACCGTCAGCGGTGACGCTCGCCGACTCGCGGGCACTCCGCTAGCATGCGCCGATTGTTTTTACGGTCCCGCCGATGCCCCTGCTCACCGTCATCGTTCCCGCCTACAACGAAGCTGCCGTGCTGGAAGCTTTTCACCAGCGGCTGGCACGGGTGCTCGACGAACTGCCGCTGGATAGCAGCGTGCTTTATGTGGACGACGGCAGCAGCGACCGTACCTGGGACATCATCGAGTCGCTCACCCAGCGCGACTCGCGTACCGGCGCACTGAAGCTCTCCCGCAACTTCGGCAAAGAAGCCGCCATGACTGCCGGCCTCGATCACGTCGACGCGGATGCCGTGGTGGTGATCGACGCCGACCTGCAGGACCCGCCCGAGCTGATCCCGGCGCTGGTCGACCAATGGCGCGCCGGCCATGACGTGGTGTATGCCACCCGTAGCGCGCGCGCCGGCGAAACCGGCTTCAAGAAATTCACCTCGGCCGCGTTCTACCGCAGCATGGAGAAGCTCTCCGATACCGCCATCCCGCGCGATACCGGCGACTTCCGCCTGCTCTCGCGCCGCGCGCTGGAGGCCCTGCGGCAACTGCGCGAGCGGCAGCGTTTCATGAAGGGGCTGTTCGCCTGGATCGGCTACCGCCAGACGGCGGTGCATTACCTGCGCGAGCCGCGCCAGGCCGGCAACACCAAGTGGAACTACTGGCGCCTGACCCAGCTGGCCGTGGAAGGCATTACCTCGTTCTCCACCGCGCCGCTGCGCCTGGCCACCTGGACCGGCCTGAGCGCATCCGTGCTCGCCTTCCTCTATGGCCTCTGGGTGCTGACCAAGTCGCTGATCTACGGCGACCCCGTGCGTGGCTACCCCACCTTGATGCTGGTGATCCTGTTCCTGGGTGGCGTGCAGCTTCTGGCCCTGGGCGTGATCGGCGAATACCTCGGCCGCAACTACGCCGAGAGCAAGCAGCGGCCGCTGTATTTCATCGAGGAACAGCGCCCGCCAGCGGGACGGACCTGAGGCTTCACGCAGCCGCTACACCTGAGCGGTTCGGCAGCGGTAGACTGGTCGCAAGCGGTAGTCCACGGTCCATTCCGGAGGCTCAGGCATGCGTCAGGTCAAGCATTTGCTGGAAGGCAAGGGCAGTCAGATCTTCAGCATCGCACCGGATGCGCAGGTGCTCGAAGCGATCAAGCATATGGCCGAGCGGCGCGTCGGCGCCCTGCTGGTGATGCGCGGCGAACAACTGGTCGGCATCGTTTCCGAGCGCGATTACGCGCGCAAAGTGATCCTGCAGGGGCGCTCATCGGCGCAGACAGCCGTATCGGAAATCATGAGCAGCCCGGCGCTTACCGTCGGCCCCGACACCGATGTGTTCGACTGTATGCGCCTGTGCACTGATAGCCGCATCCGTCACCTGCCCGTGGTTGAAAAGAACCGCGTGGTCGGTGTGATCTCGATCGGCGATCTGGTGAAGGCGGTGATCGATGCTCAGGCCGAACAGATCGAGCAACTGCAGCGCTACATCACCAGCTGAAGATCAGGCGCTCGCCGATGGCGCGCGCTCCGGCAAAGCCACAGGCTCAGGCTCCGGCAGCAAGTCCGGTGAGTGGCCTGCGCGGCGCGCCACCCAGGTCGCGCATACGGACACCCCCGCGCCAATCATGGCCATGCCGGCCACACCCACGCCGAACTTGCCCAGCAAGCTGACGCCGCTGGTGACCAGCACGTCGCCGAAACGCCACACGGCGGTCTCGACGAAGTTCTTGCCCTTGTAGCGCGTCTCACGCGGCACGCGGGTATACAGCGCATCCACGGCAGGCTTGGTCATGCCATAGGCGAACCCCCGCGAGCCCACCATCATCACGGCCAGCATCGGGGCGCTGAATCCAAGCAGCGAGACGTCGCTGATGCCCAGGCCCACCACAGCCAGCAGCAAAACCAGATTCACCAGCGCGGGCACCACCAGGCCCCAGCCCGCGCCATGACGAACCATCAACCAGCGTGTCACGGTCAGCTGCAACACCGCGCCCAGGAGATTGGTGACCAGATCCAGATCGTTATAGAACGAGGTACGCGCCACGTTGTCGTGGAAATGCGCTTTCGCGTAGTCCGCCATCAGCGCATAAGCCAGCGTACCGATACCGTCGCCTAGCAGCATCAGGATCGCCATGTAACGCAGGAAGGGACGCGACCAGAGCTCCTTCACGCCGGCCCATAGCGACCCACCCACCGGTTCGCTCTGCTGCGCATGGCCGTCACGACGTTCTTGCTGGGCCGACAACCGCAACAACAGACCTAGCGCGAGTAGCAGGGCCGCAGCCGACACGACCAACAGCATGGCCACACCAATCAACTGCACCAGCAGCTTGGTGATGATGGGGCCAAAGATCGCTCCGGCCATGCCGCCCAGCGCGATCAGCGGGAACACCTTGCGCGCCTCCAGGCTGCCGAAAATATCCGCCATGAAGCTCCAGAACAGCGACACCACGAACAGGTTGAACACGCTCACCCATACGTAGAACACCACACCGAGCGGGCGCGCGCCGATGCGATCCTGTGCGACAAAGGCCGGCACGAAGGCAATCAGGCACAACACAAAGAAACTGTAGCTCCAGCCCAGCAGCTGCTTGCGATTGAAGCGCGCCACCAACATGCCGAACAGCGGCGTCAGCAGCAGCATCACCAGGAACACCACCCCATAGAACAGCGGCAGCGATTGCGACCCCACCGCCCCGCTCAATTGGTCGCGTACCGGGCGAACGATGTAGTAGGCCGTCATGACAAAAAAGAAGGCCAGCGCGGACAGCATGGAGGCATGGGCCTGCTCTGTCGCGGCGTTTCGGGACGGATTCACCAGGAGACATCCTGCATGGGTCGCGGCGAAGACTAGCATGCGACTATGACCGCCTCGTCGGCGAGCCAAACGGGGGAAACGGATGGACTACGACTATGTGATCGTCGGCGCCGGCTCCGCCGGCTGTGTGCTTGCCAATCGGCTCAGTGCGGCGCCGGGCAAGCGTGTGCTCTTGCTCGAAGCCGGTCCGCGCGACTGGAATCCACTGATCCATATGCCCGCAGGCCTCGCCAAGCTGGTCGGCGATCAGCGCGGTCTGCGCCGGCTCTATGGCAGCCATCGGATCAACTGGGGCTACCGTACCGAGCCCGAAGCGCAACTAGGGCAACGCCGCCTGTGGTGGCCGCGCGGCAAAACACTGGGTGGCTCCAGCGCCATCAATGCCATGTGCTACATCCGCGGCGCAGCTGCCGACTACGACGCCTGGGCTGCCGCCACCGGCGATGCGCGCTGGCGCTGGGAGCAGGTCTTGCCCTGGTTTCTGCGTAGCGAGGACAACCGGCGCGGCGCCGGACCCTTGCACGGTAGTGGCGGACTGCTCGGCGTCGATGACCTGCGTTATCACAGCGAGCTCTCAACAGCCTTCGTCGACGCCGGCGTCAGCGCCGGCTATCCGCGCAATCCCGACTTCAACGGCGAGCGGCAGGATGGCTTCGGTCTGTACCAGGTCACCCAGCGCGATGGTTCGCGCTGCTCCGCCGCGGTGGCCTATCTGCATCCCATCATGCAGCGGAGCAATCTGGAAGTCCGCACTGGCACGCTGGTCGAACGAATACTGATCGAGAACGGGCGCGCTATCGGTGTGCAGCTCAAGCACGGGCGCATCGTAGCGGGCGAAGTGATCCTGGCTGCTGGCGCCATCAATACGCCCCAGCTGCTGATGCTTTCCGGCATCGGCCCGGCTGGCCACCTGAGCGAGCATGGCATCCCGGTCCGGCTCGACCACCCCCATGTGGGAGCGCATCTGCAGGATCACCTGGATATCTGCACCGTCACCGGCACCACCAGCAAGGCCACCTTCGACCATCTCAACGACGCCGCCGTCGCACTGCGCTATCTGCGCCATCGCGATGGCATCGGCAGCTCCAATGCAGCGGAGGCTGGCGGCTTCGTGCGCAGCCGCTTCGCACCGGACGAGCGCTGCGACATCCAGTTCCATTTCATACCAGCCCAGCTCGACGACCACGGCGCCCGGGCGATGCCCGGCCATGGCTACACCGTTCACGCCTGCTACCTGCATCCGCGCAGCCGCGGCCGGCTGCGCCTGCGTTCCGCCGATCCGGCGCAACCGATCGGCATCGAAGCGAACTATTTGAGCGACCCGGAAGGCCATGACCTGACACTGATGATCGAGGCAGCCAAGCTGTCGCGCGAAATACTCGCGCAAACGCCGTTCGATGCCTTCCGCGGCAAGCCGGTTCAGCCCACGCGCGACATGCGTAGCGACGCCGACTACGCCGACTTCATCCGCGACCGTGCGGAAACCATCTACCACCCGGTTGGCACCTGCCGCATGGGACGCGGCGGCGACGCGGTGCTGGATAGCGAGCTGCGTGTGCAAGGCATCGATGGCTTACGCGTAGTCGATGCCTCGATCATGCCGACACTGATCACCGGCAACACCAACGCCCCGACGATCATGATCGCGGAACGGGCGAGCGCTCTGATCGCCGGCGGAGCTCCGGAAACGCCCTCCGTCGTGTGAACGAACAGCTGGATCTCGTGTCCAAGCTCACCGGTCAAATAGACGGAAGCGCAACACTGGAATGACCGGCGAGCGAGGCTATAAGGCCGGCGAAGCGACTACTGATGGATCTGCGCCGAGGCAAGCCTGAAGCCGTGTTGCCAAATCGCCCGTCCGTTGTGGAGCGCTCCGAAGTACACGACAATCGGAACAAGCGCCATCGACCTGATTATCGGGCTGACCGGCTCCCTCCAGTTTCGGAGCGCATCTCGCGCCCTTACCACGCCAGAGCAGCATGCAGTTTCGCAAGATTTTCCTACTGATCGCCGGCGCGCTTGGCTCCACCAGCGCCCCGCTTTTCGCCCATGCTGCCGAGCCTGCACAGGTCGCCATGCAGAGCGCCAACACGGCGCCGCAGCACCTGCCTCCCGAGCGGATCAAGACCACCCTCGCCGCTTACCAGGAATGGCTCGAGCGGCTCGAACAACGTCACGCGGTCGCCGGCCTGGCCACCGCAGTGGTGATCGACGACAAGGTGGCTTACGAGCACACCCTCGGCTACGCCAATGCGACGACGCAGGAAGCGGTCACGCCGGAAACGGTGTTTCGTCTGGCCTCGCTCTCGAAGGCCTTCGCTACGGCGGTTACCGGCGTACTGGTCAACGACGGCAAGCTGAGCTGGGACACCAAGCTTGCCGATGTGCTGCCGTTCTTCAAGCTCAAGGACGCAGCGGCGGCGGAGAAGGCCACCGTGCGCGACATCCTGGGCCAGCGCCTGGGCCTGCCACGAAATACTTACGACAACATGCTTGAGGGCGACGTGTCATACGAGGAGCTGGTGCGTAGGCTCGACGAGGTCAATATGACCTGCGCGGTCGGCCAGTGCTACGGCTACCAGAACGTTGCTTTCAGCATGATTGGCGACGTGGTCTATGCCATGACCGGCGACTTCTTCTATCGCCAGGTGGACAAGCGAATCTTCTTTCCGCTGGGTATGAAAACGGCCAGTTACGGTCGAGAAGCATTGGAGGCGAGCCCGAGCTGGGCGCGCCCGCACCGCCCATCGGGTCCCGGCGGCTGGCGCCCGTTCGAGCCGAAGGAGGCTTACTACCGCGTCGCCCCAGCCGCCGGCGTCAACGCCAGCCTGCGCGACATGGAGCAGTGGCTGATTGCGCAAATGGGTGGACGTCCAGACGTCCTGTCGCCAGCCCTCCTACAGACGCTGCATACGCCGGAGGTGGCCACGCCGGTGGAGCTACGCTCCACGCCCTGGCGCCGTGAGCGCGTCAGCGCAGCGAGCTATGCGCTCGGCTGGCGCGTGTTCCAGTACGGCGGCGAGACCCTGATCTTCCACGCCGGCGCCGTGGAGGGCTATCGCACCATGATCGGCTTCTTCCCGAAGTACCGTGCAGGCGTGGTGACCATGTGGAATTCGGCCAGCCCGATGCCCTCGGGCCTGATGCCGATGGTGTTCGACAGCATGCTGGGCCTGGAACATGAGGACTGGGCAGGCGTGGAGAGCGAGACGCCGGCGGGAACTACCAAGGCCGCACCCAGCAAGAGCAAGGCGAAGCGCGGCGGCAAGGCCACCAAGCACGGGCGCCGGCGCTAACTGGCGTTTCATTCCGCCACTCGCTGACGGAATCGCGATAAAGAAAGAGGCGCTGCATGCTTCCATGCAGCGCCTCTTTAATTTGCGACCTTAACCAGCTGGTTACAGCTGGTTACAGCTTGAACTCGATGCGCTGACGCTTGTTCGACGCCACCGGCGAGCCATCCTGCGTCGCCGGCTGATACTTCCAGCGGGTGACCGCGTCGATCGCCGCGCGATCGAAAACGTGGCGCGGCTGCGCGTCGATCACCTTCACATCATTGACGCTGCCGTCGGCAGTGATGGTAAAGGCCAGCTCCACCCAACCTTCCTGATTGGAGCGCATGGCGGCGGTCGGATAACGCGGCGGCGTGTTCTTGACCAGTACGGCGGCGCGCGTGCCGGCCGTAGCGCCTGCATCACTACCCGCGGCGGGCGCGGCGCTCGCACTCGCCTGCTGGCGTGCCGACTCGGCCTGTTGCTGCTGGGCAAGGCGCGCCTGCTGTGCCTGACGCTGTTCGGCAGCGGCCTGCTGCGCCTTCTGCTCAGCCAGCTTGTCGGCTTCCGCCTTGTCCGTAACGGCCTTCTGGGCGGCCAATTGCTGCTGCTTTTCCTTGTCGGCGGCCAGCTGCTGCTCGCGATCCATCAGCTTGCGCTGAGCGTCCAGCTTGGAGCGCAGGATGGTCAGCGTGTAGTTGGCCGGATCGGCCTTGGCCAGCAGGTCGATCTGGCGCTGCGACTCGCCAAAGTCACGCTGGTTGATCGCCTGCTCGGCCGCGGTGGCGGCGAACGGGAAGGTTTCGCGCAGCGCATCGGTCGCTACCTGATTGCCGGGCTGCTTCTGCAGCACCTTCAGATAGAACTCGAATGCGTTATTGCCGGCGGGAGCCAGCAGGCGCTGCTCGTTCATGGCGCGACGCGCTTCTGACAGCAGCTGGTTGAGGCTCATCGCCTCCACGTTGGCCGGTGGTGGTGGCGCTTCACGGCCGGATGCTACCGGCGTCGACGGATGCCCCCCGGCATCGGCCTGCACCAGATCCTGATGCGGCTTGATGATAAGGAACCACGCCGCCGCCGCCAGCACGGCAACGACGATGAGGATCGCTATGACAACGGGCTGGACAGCCCCCCGCGCGTGTCGGCGCGCATGACGGATATATCGGGTATCCATGGTCTCTCGCTGAGTGGCATCAGATACCCGCGCTTTTTCCCCCTGTACATCCAGGAGCGGCAAACCTCCCCAGGTTCGTCGCGGCGCGGATGTGCGAAAGGTAACCGCAATGAAGCATGACGGCAAATCGCGCGTAGCTTCACGGTGCAGGCCATCGGATTGCGCTAGATGGCGCGGCGCCTCGAAAGGGTCTCACCCCGGGCTGAGCGGTTTTGCCAACCCTCGTATTTTTTCCGACCCCTGAAACGAAGCGTCCCGGCATGGGCCGGGACGAATCGTTCTTTCGAAGTGCCCTCCCTGCGCTGGGCACCGCAGGGAGAGAAATCGGTACGGCTTAAGTTCTAGTAATGCTTACTTCTTAGCCTTAGCGGTCTTGGCCTTGGCGGTCTTGGTGGCCTTGACCACCTTGGCAGCAGCGGCCTTCTTCACGGTGCGCTTCTTGGCGGCCTTCTTGGCAACCTTCTTCACAGCGACTTTCTTGGCAGTAGCCTTCTTGGCAGCCGCCGGACGCTTCTTGGCAGCAGCCTTCTTGGCGACCTTGCGGACGGCCTTCTTGGCAGCCGGCTTCTTGGTGGCGGCCTTCTTCACGGCGGTCTTGCGGACAGCCTTCTTAGCGGCCGGTTTCTTTGCAGCTTTCTTCGTGGCTTTCTTGGCAGTGGCCATAGTTCGTCTCAGCTCCTCATCAGTTGGCAGTGGTTGCCCAGTAAAAGCATGCAGGAACGCCTCAACCAGCAAATCGCTATTCGTGGCGTGCCTTAAATTGTTGACTTGACGACGGGTACGTTCGTCCGACAGAGGCTGCAGGACGTGCAGCGGAATGGAGACCGTGATCTTGCGTACTGCTCCGGCCTTTTCACCGTGCTCAATGTACGGCTTGATGAATTTCGATGTTGCCATAACGCCTGTTCCCCGTTATCTGGAGCGAAAGCTATTCCCGAATATTTCAGCTGTCAATTGATTTTAATCATGAAATCAATCCGCCTCACCCACCCCATCCGGCCCGGAAGCCCTGCCCCACAAGGCATTGCGGGCATATATGGGGTTATCTGATTGGACGTCTAAACACCCAAACAAGTTAATACCCTCAAAAGCAAAAACTGCACAAAACCCGCATAAAACAAGGGTTTTCTCGCGCCGCGTGAAACTACTCGCGTATGGTCGGCAAGTCGTGCAACCCCTTGGTGTTGAAGGACTTGCGGGCGCCCCGGAAAGCGGATTTCGGCGCATGAATGAATGTCGACTGGCGGCCGCACTTTTCGGTCGCCTCGACCCGCCGATCAGGCCCCGAACGACCCCCGAGGTCACCTTGAACCAGGTCGGCGATCCGATTTGCGACCTCGCATCGATCGACCGGAACGCGCACTCACGCACCCATGCAGCAGCCTTCTCCAACATGCCGACGGCCGCTTGCGCGGCCGTCGTTCGAACACCTACTCGACGCGATCAGTGATCTTCGTTCTCGATCACTTCCGCATAGGCATCGGCATCAAGCAGCTCGTTGAGCTCGTCGCGGTCGCTGATGCGCACGGTGAAAATCCAGCCCTCGCCATAGGCGTCTTCGTTGATGGTTTCCGGCTTGTCGGCCAGCCCTTCATTGACCTCGACCACCTCGCCCGATACTGGCGAATAAATGTCGGAAGCGGCCTTTACCGACTCGACCACAGCGGCGGCATGGCCTGCCTTCAGGCTCGCGCCGATCTCCGGCAGCTCGACGTAAACCAGGTCGCCGAGCGCTTCCTGGGCATGGTCGGAGATACCCACACGCACCAGGCCGTTGTCTTCGACGCGGGCCCACTCGTGGGACTTGAGAAACTTCAGATCGCCGGGAATCTCGCTCATGATCGGGTCCAGTCGTTAGCGTTCGTGGAGGGATGGGCGGCCATTCTAGCCACTTCGCCCGGATGGCAAAACGTATCCGTTGGATCAAATGCCTTCGCAGGCTTTGCCGTCGCGCACGAAGGGGTACTTCACCAGGCGCACCGGCACTTCGCGACCGCGGATATCCACGCGTACATCACCCGGCTCGCCGGCTGGAATACGCGCGAAGGCGACTGCCTTGTTGAGCGTGGGCGCAAAGCTACCGGACAGAATTTCGCCCTCGCCGTTCGCGGTGATCACCTTCTGGCCGTGCCGCAGCACACCCTTTTCATCCAGCACCAGACCGACCATCACGCGCTTCACACCGGCGGCTTTCTGCGCCTCCAGCACCTTGCGGCCAATGAAGTCACGCCCTTCATCGAGGGCGATGGTCCAGCCGAGATTGGCTTCCCACGGCGAGACAGCCTCGTCCATGTCCTGGCCATACAGATTCATGCCCGCCTCCAGGCGCAGCGTGTCGCGTGCGCCCAGGCCGGCAGGTGCCACACCGGCGGCGGCCAGCGCTTCCCACAAGGCTACGGCATGGTCTTCCGGCACGATAATTTCGAAACCGTCCTCGCCGGTATAGCCGGTGCGCGCAATGAACAGCGGCATCCCGTGCGGCCCCTGAGCGGCGGCCGCGGCGAACTTGCCAAGCTTGCGGATGCGCTGGCTGTCCACCTCGTGAAGCAGACCGATCACCTTGTCGCGGGCATTTGGACCCTGCACGGCGATCATGGCGAAATCGGGGCGCTCCTTCACTTCCACACCGAAGGCCTTGGCCTGCTGCTCGATCCATGCCAGGTCCTTGGCGCGCGTGGCGGCGTTCACCACCAGGCGGAAGTGCTGCTCGTCGAAGAAATACACGATCAGATCGTCGATCACCCCGCCCTGCTCGTTGAGCATGCAGGAATACAGCGCCTTGCCCTGCACCTTCAGCTTATCCACGCTGTTGGCGAGCAGATGGCGCAGGAACTCGCGTGCGCGGGCACCGTGCAGATCGATCACCGTCATGTGGGAGACGTCGAACATACCGGCGTCGCGGCGCACAGCGTGGTGCTCCTCAATCTGCGAACCGTAGTTGATGGGCATGTCCCAGCCGCCGAAATCGACCATGCGTGCGCCGAGCGCACGGTGGGTGGCGTTGAGTACGGTCTTCTCGGTCATCGCAATGGCGCCTGGGGGAAAAGGTGCATTATCGCCGCCACCCCGGGGCAATCCAAGCCGCCCTGCACCACGGCGATGGTGATTACGCTATGCGGCGCCGTATGTGTCCGTCACCCGAGCGATGAGCTGCCATCATCCGCGAGCAGACAGACACCCCGCGCTCTGCCAGTTGTAGAGACTGGTGAACCACAGGCAGCGCGGACGCTGTCCCTTGCTGGCATCACAGGCATGCTTGTCGAGATCCAGATGCTACCCAATGCACATTGGCCGCCAGCCGTAGCGCGAAATCCAGCATGCCGCAGGCGACTGTGACCAGAGTATTCACATCTACCTTATGTTTGATGGTGGTCACGTGTGTATTCACCGTGCGCGTACCGATCTTCAACCGATAGGCTCGGTTAGACACCGAGGCGTCGTCATCCATCCACAGCATATGCGCGGCGAACCGATCGGCGACCAAGACAGGCCGCCCCGCATAGGCGATCACGTCACCGCAGCTCACATTGCTCTCCCGATTCAAGGCCAGCGTCACCACCTAGCCAACACCAGCGTGTAATAAGATGCGGCGCATGAGCACATCGACGGCGACGGGAAGCGCGGAACTCGATGCCAGCGCGCAGCCTCCTCGTCTGCGCGTCGCAGGCAACTGGACGCTGGCCCATTACACCGAGCTGGAAGGTGAGGTCGACGCGCTGACCCGTCCGCTGACGGACGATATCCAGGTCGATCTGGCAGCACTGGGCGAGCTGGACACTGCAGGCGCTTCACTGCTGGTCCGCCTGCTAGGCGCCAAACGTATTGGCGATCTGGCGCGCGAAGCCCCGAATCTCCCGGCCGCCCAGCGGGCCTTGCTGCAGACCGTGGGCACGGCACTGAACACCTATGGCCGGCCGGCCCGCAGCCCCAAAGGCTCGGTCGTTACCGAACTGCTTGCCCGTATCGGGCGGGCCATGGAGAGCATCTGGCATCAGCAGTTGCAGTTGCTCGGCTTTATCGGACTCACACTCGAATCGATGGTCCGTACCCTGCCCCAGCCCCGCCGCTGGCGCATCACCTCGCTGGTGTCGCATATCGAGCAGACCGGGCTGGATGCGGTGCCGATCGTGGTCCTGCTCACTTTCATGGTTGGCGCAGTAGTGGCCTTTCTCGGCTCGACCGTACTCGCCGATTTCGGCGCCACGATTTATACGGTGGACCTGGTGGCGTTCTCGTTCCTACGCGAATTCGGTGTGCTGCTCACCGCCATTCTGATGGCCGGCCGCACGGCCAGCGCCTTCACCGCGCAGATCGGCTCGATGAAGGTAAACGAGGAGATCGATGCCATCCGCGTCATGGGCCTGAACCCGATGGAGCTGCTGGTGCTGCCGCGTGTGCTCGCCCTGCTGGTGTCGCTGCCTCTGCTTACCTTCCTGGCCATGATGGCGGGCATCGTCGGTGGCGGGGTGGTCTGCGCGCTGGTGCTGGATATCTCGCCGGCCATGTTCCTCAACCTGCTGAAGAGCGATATCGGCGTGCGCCATTTCCTGGTCGGCCTGGTCAAGGCGCCGGTATTCGCCTTCCTTATCGCGGTGATCGGCTGCCTCGAGGGCTTCAAGGTCAGCGGCAGCGCGCAATCGGTGGGCGAACACACCACGTCCAGCGTGGTGCAATCCATCTTCGTGGTGATCCTGATCGATGCGCTGGCCGCGTTGTTCTTTATGGAGATGGGCTGGTGAACGCCGTCATCGCTGACAAACCCGCCACCGAGGACGTGATCCAGGTTCGTGACCTGACCAACCGCTTCGGCAGTCAGGCCGTGCATGAGCATCTGAACCTCGACGTGCGGCGAGGCGAAATCCTCGGTGTAGTCGGCGGCTCCGGCACCGGCAAGTCGGTCCTGCTTCGCACCATCGTCGGCCTGCGCCGCCCCACATCGGGCCGCGTACACGTATTCGGCGAAGATCTGCTCAGTCTGTCGCCGGAACGACGCTCAAAGATAGAGCGCCGCTTCGGCGTGCTATTTCAGAATGGGGCCCTGTTTTCTTCGCAGAACATCGCGGAAAACGTTGCCATGCCGTTGATCGAGCATATCGGCCTCAAGCGTGCCGACGCCGAGGCGCTGGCTGGGGTGAAGCTGGCCTTGGCCGGTCTGCCGCAAGGGACGGAACGCAAGTACCCGTCCAAACTCTCCGGTGGCATGGTCAAGCGCGCCGCGCTCGCCCGCGCGCTGGCGCTGGATCCCGAAATCCTTTTTCTCGATGAGCCCACCGCCGGCCTGGACCCGATCAGCGCGGCAGCCTTCGACCAACTGATTCTGACCCTGCGCGATGCGTTGGGATTGACCGTCTTCCTGGTCACCCACGACCTGGACACGCTCTACACCATCTGCGACCGCGTGGCCGTGCTGTCGCAGAAGAAAGTGTTGGTGTGCGACCGCCTGGACGTGGTGGCCGCCACCGACGATCCCTGGGTGCAATCCTATTTCCATGGCCCGCGCGGACGCGCTGCCTTACAAGCCGCCGAAGCAACGCGAGAGGTGAACTGAGATGGAAACCCGAGCCCATCATGTGTTGATCGGCCTGTTCACAGTGATTGTGGTGGCCGCCGCCCTGCTGTTCAGCACCTGGCTGGCCAAGTCCAGCACGGACAAACAGTTCAACGAATACGAGATCGTCTTCAACGAGGCGGTCACCGGCCTGTCGCAGGGCGGCGCGGTGCAATACAACGGCATCAAGGTCGGCGACGTAACCCAGCTCAAGCTGGACCCGAAAGACCCGCGACGCGTACTTGCCCGCATCCGTGTGGGTGCTGACACACCGGTACGCCAGGACACTCACGCCAAGCTGGCACTCACCGGCGTTACTGGCATGGCCATCATCCAGCTCAGCGGCGGCTCGCCTAGCAGCCCGGCACTGGTATCCAGCGATGGTCGTGCGCCCGTGATCGTGGCCGATCCGTCGCCGCTCAGCCGCCTGCTCGCCAACGGCGAAGACGTAATGACCAATATCAACGACGTGGTCTCGCGTGCCAACCAGCTGCTGTCGGAAGACAACGTCAATCGCATCAGCCGCACACTGGACCATCTGGACAAGGCCACCGGCGCCATTGCCGACCAGCGTGACGACATCCGGCAGCTACTGCGCCAATTGGCCGAAGCCAGCAAGCAGGCCAATGCCACACTGGCGCAGACGGAACAGTTGGCGCACAACGCCAACGGCCTTATCGATGTGCAGGCGCGCGCCACGCTCGATAGCGCCAAGAACGCGATGGCTTCGCTGGAACGCTCTACGGCCGCGATCGACCACTTGCTCAACGACAACCGCGCCGCACTCAATGGCGGCATGCAGGGGCTGAGCGAACTTGGTCCGGCGGTACGCGAACTGCGCGATGCCGCCGGCTCGCTGCGCGGCATATCGCGCAAGCTCGACGACAACCCGGCTGGCTTCCTGCTCGGCCGCGACCGCAGTAAGGAGTTCGTGCCATGAAGATCGCCACCCGCCCTGTGTTCCGAGTGGTCGGAGTGCTGTCGCTTGCCTGGCTCGCCGGTTGCTCGGTGCTTCCCAAGGCCGAGTCGCCGGAGATCTATCGCCTGCCATCCACCGCACTGCCACATGCGCAAGCTGGAGCAGTGAACTGGTCATTGCGCATCGACACCCCGCAGGCGGATCGCAGCATCGACAGCGCCCGCATCGCCGTGCTACCGCGGGGCGATGTCGTCAGCGTGTACCAAGGCGCGCGCTGGAGCGATCGCGTACCCACCCTGCTACGCAACCGCTTGCTGGAGGCCTTTCGCGACGACGGCCGCATCGCCGCGCTCAGCAGCGACGACATGAACCTGCAGGCAGACTATGCGTTAAGCGGTGACCTCACCGCCTTCCAGTCGGAGTACCGCAGCGGCCAGCCGGTGATCGTGGTGCGCTACGACGCCCGCCTGGTCCGCAACAGTGGCCTGCGCATCGTGGCAACGCATCGCTTCGAGATCAGCCAGCCGGTGAGCGGTACGGCCGTACCTCAGGTGGTCGCCGCGTTCGGCCAGGCCAGCGACACGCTGGCCAATCAGATCGTGGGATGGACGCTGCAGCAGCGCATGGACACAACCGGGCACAACGTATCGCCCTAATCACGCATCGCGTGGATGTATCCAGCGAAACGTGAGGTTGAGCCGCGCTCCTGTGACAGCGCGCGTCCGCGGTAGATCGTGCTGATAGCGCCGCTGCGTATCTCCGGCCATGCATAGCAGGCTACCGTGCGGCAGGGTGATGCCGTAGGCCTCGCGCCTTCCGCCCGCCGATGTGCGCTGACGCAGGCGAAAGCGCCGCTCCGCGCCCAGGCTCAGCGAGGCAATCACCGGTTGCTCTCCCAGCTCAGGCTCGGCATCGCTGTGCCAGCCCATCGCGTCTTGCCCGTCGCGATAGAGATTGGCCAGCACGCTATTGAAACGTACCGCGCAGGCCGCCTCTACCCGCTGGCGCAACGTCATCAACGTGGCATTCCATGGGTGTGGCTCGAAGCGCGTGCGCGAATAGACGTAGCTGGCATCGGCATCGCCGATCCAGCAGCTCAACCTGGGCGAATCCACCTCGCGGCCGAAGATACGGATGCGATGGGTTTCCCACGGAATCGATTCGCGCAAGTCGGCAAGCAAAGCATCTGCCTCATCCAGTTCCAGCCACTGCGGAATCCAGCGAAGCTGCGCGCCCGGCAAAGGAATCGGCTGCCACGCTTTCGTCAGATCGTCGCCGAACAGGCTCATGGCGATCAGGCGATGACGGGATAGGCCGGCTCCACATCCAATGTGGCCGCGCAGACCGCCGCCAGCTCCAGCAGGCGCAGATCCGAACCGCGTGCGCCAACCAGTTGCAGTCCGACCGGCAAGCCATTCGGCAGCTGGCCCATTGGGATACTGACTGCGGGGCAGCCAGCAAGACTCGCGAAGCTGGTCAGGTCAGCCTGCGAATCCGGCACCGGGCCATCGAGCGGAAACGCACCCTGGGGGGTGGTGGGCATGACCAGCACATCCACCTGGGCGAACAAGCGGCGCATCTTCAGCGTGGCCGCATCCAGCACGCGGTCCGCGATGGCATAGTCGGCTGCGCTCTTGCTGGCGGCGTAGGAGAGCATTTTGCGGAAGCGTGGGGATACTGGGTGGTCGGTGTCGGCCAGATCGTCAGCGAAGGTGCTGAGCATTTCCGCCTCCATCAGGAACAAACCAGCACGACGGGTACGAGCGAAATCCCAATCGCTGAAGTCGACCGAACGACGCTCGCCCAACTCACGCGGCAACTGCGCCAGCGCCTTTTCAAACACCTCGATGACTGCCGGCTCCACACCTACGGCAGCGAGGTCGGGCAACAGCCCGCAACGCAGATTGCCCGGCTCCCAATCCGGTGGCGCGAAGGCCACACGGCGGCGGCGCGAGCGCGCATCATCGGCGTCGTAACCCGCCAGCACCTGCAGCAGCACCGTGAGATCGTTGGCGCTGCGCGCCAACAGGCCTACCGCATCCAGCCGCCGCGCCGCCGGTACCAGCCCGCGCGCGGAGATTTCACCGTGCGTAGGCTTGAGCGCGTAGATGCCACAGTAACTGGCCGGGATGCGGATAGAGCCGAGACTGTCCGAGCCAATTGCCGCCACCGCCAGCCCGGCGGCCACCGCCGCGGCCGCACCACCCGAGGAACCGCCAGCGGTATAGCCATGACGATGCGGATTGTGGGTGGGGCCGAAATGTGGATTGTCGGTCACCGCGCCCAGCGCACCTTCATCCATATTGGTCTTGCCTACCAGCACGGCACCCGAAGCGCGCAGACGGGCCACCGCATGGGCATCCGTATCCGCAGCACGCGTGCGCCCCGGCAAGCCTGCGCGCGTGGTCCAGCCGGCCACATCGAAATTGTCCTTGATAGCTACCGGGATCCCGTCCAGCCGGCCGATCACCCCATCGCGACGCCGGTTCTGGGCCGCCCTGGCCTGCTCCTGCAGCAAGCCGGAACTCAGCCCGACAAAGGCATTGAGCTGCGGATTCAGCCGATCGATGGCCTCCTGGTACACATCGGCCAGCCCTTGCGGCTGGACCCGGCCGATGGCGAGCCAGTGCAGCAGTTGGCAAAGGGTGGCGCGGCGCAGGTCATGTCCGGAAATCGGCGGTAGCTGGTTCATGAAAACTCCCTTTCAAACAGCTTCGATTATCACCGTCTGTGGTGAAAGGTTTGCAAGTGGTATCGCACCATGCGTTGCCGCACAGTGCGCGAAACCGGACAATGGCGTGCTGAGGTGGCCCGGGCCGCCCCGGCTGCCGCTTGCACAGACAGGCGCTGCCGACGCCAGCCATTGAAGCCAGCCAGGACTTTTGGAGCACGCCATGAGCGAACGCGAAACGATGGAATACGACGTGATCGTCGTCGGCGCCGGCCCCGCCGGCCTGGCGTTCGCGATCCGGCTCAAGCAGCTCAAGCCCGATGTCAGCATGTGCGTGATCGAGAAGGCTTCCACCATCGGCGCGCAGATCCTCTCCGGCGCGGTGATCGAGCCGCAGCCACTGGACGCCTTGCTACCGGGCTGGCGCGACAACCCGCCGCCGATCTGCGTACCGGCCACCGAAGACGAATTCTGGTTGCTCAGCAAGACCGGTGGCCGCAAGCTGCCGGTACCGCCGGGCATGCACAACCACGGCAACTTCATCGTTTCGCTCGGCGCCCTGTGCGCCTGGATGGCGCCACAGGCGGAAGCCCTCGGCGTCGACGTATTCCCCGGCTTCGCCGCCGCCGACACTATTTATAACGAGGACGGCTCCGTCGCTGGCGTGCGTATTGGCGACATGGGCGTGGCGAAAGACGGCTCGCACAAGTCCAGCTATACCCAGGGCATCGACATCAAGGCCAAGGTCACCGTGCTCGCCGAAGGCGCGCGCGGCAGCCTGACCAAACAATTGATCAAGCGCTTTGCGCTGGACAAGGACAGCGACCCGCAGGGTTATTCCATCGGCATCAAGGAACTGTGGCAGGTACCGACAGGCCGCGCGACGCCAGGCAAGATCGTGCACAGTTTCGGTTGGCCGGCCGACAGCCACACCTACGGCGGCAGCTTCCTCTACCACCTGGACAAGGACCGCATCGCCCTTGGCTATGTCAGCGGCCTCGATTACAGCGATCCCAACTACCAGCCATGGGAGGCCTTCCAGCAATGGAAAAACCATCCCTCGGTCAAGGCCTTGCTGGATGGCGGCACCATCCTTTCCGCCGGTGCCCGCGCCATCGTCACCGGCGGCTACCAGTCACTGCCCAAGGTCGAAATGCCCGGCGCCCTGCTGATCGGCGACACCGCCGGCCTGCTCAACGTGCCCAAGATCAAGGGCACGCACCAGGCGATCAAGAGCGGCATGCTGGCCGCCGAACATCTCGCCGCCAACGGACTCGACCCCGCCGGCTTCGATACCAAACTGCGCGGCTCTGATGTGATGGTCGAACTCAAGACGGTTCGCAACATCAAGCCCGCCTTCAAGAAGGGCCTGTGGTTCGGCATGCTCAACGCCGCCTGGGAAACCATCACCGGCGGCGCCTCACCGTGGACGCTGAAGAACAAGGCCGACTGGTCCTCGCTGCACAAGCTTGGTCAGCAGGAAGAACCCAAGCGCGACTATGTGCAGCGTGATCTGGCGCCACGCGACCGACTGGCCGGTGTGTACTTCGCCGCCACCGAGCACGACGAAGACCAACCGATTCATCTGCACGTTGCGGACACCACCATCTGCGTCACCAAGTGCGCCGAGGAATATGGCAATCCATGCCAGCGCTTCTGCCCGGCCAACGTCTACGAGATCGTGCAGGATGAAGCCGGCAAACGCTTGCAGATCAATGCCGCCAACTGCGTGCACTGCAAGACCTGCGATATCAAAGACCCCTACCAGATCATCAACTGGGTAACGCCAGAGGGTGGGTCGGGGCCGAATTATCAGAATTTGTGAAACAGGCTGGGGATACCACACTGATTGCCAAGCTCAAGTGGCGAACGAAGCGCGTCGCCTATTTGCTCCAGCGCATGCGCGCCAGCGTAGCCCTGCGCGGATGGCGAGGCACGGCGTCGCGCATCGCCGAGGAGTTCCGAAGCCTTCCGGAGACGGACGAATCACTGCAGCTACTGCCACTTGACGTGTCCTTCACTCCTTTTGCGTTGCCCTGCGCTGCGTCGCCACGCGTTTCGATCATCATCCCCGTCCACGGCAAGCTTCCGTACACGCTAGCCTGCCTGCGCTCACTTGCAGCTCAAGCAGGGGACATACCATTCGAAGTCGTCGTGGTTGACGATGCATCGCCCGACGACAGCGCCAATACTCTGTCCCAGATCGAAGGACTCCGGCTGCTGATCAATACGAGCAACCTTGGCTTCGTCGGCAGCTGTAACGCTGGCGCCGCAATTGCGCGCGGCGAATATCTGCTCTTCCTCAACAACGACACTCAGGTTACCGCCGGATGGCTCGATGCCCTGCTGTCCTGCTTCCAGGAGCAGCCGGACTGCGGCATAGCAGGCAGCCGACTGGTGTATCCAGACGGCCGTTTGCAAGAAGCGGGCGGATTGATCTTCAGTGACGGTAGTTGCTGGAATGTTGGGCGATTCGAGTCGCGCGACGCACTTGCCTGGCAATACCGCCGCGAAGTCGACTATGTATCGGGCGCGTCATTGATGATCCCCGGCAAGCTATTCGAAGCCATTGGGGGATTCGACGAACACTATGCCCCTGCCTACTACGAAGATGCAGATCTCGCTTTCGCTGTTCGCGAAACCGGCCGGCGCGTGTTTTATGTACCGTCCAGTGTGGTCATTCACTGCGAGGGCATCAGCGCGGGCACCGATCCTCATGGTGGCATGAAGCGTTACCAGACCATCAATCAGGCTGTTTTCACCGAAAAATGGGCCGCGCAGCTTGCCCATCATCCGGCGCCCCGCAGACCCGCAGATCTTGCCGTGCGCTGGCGCACGCGGGGAAGAATCCTAGTCGTCGACGCCGCAGCGCCCGACCCGAGCCGCGATTCGGGCTCCTTGCGATTGGTTGAAATCCTTCGTCTGTTGGTCGACCAGGGCTGGAGCGTTGCCTTCTATCCCGACGACGGCCGCCGCTCTCGGGATGACACTGCCCGACTGGGAACGATCGGCGTCGAAATCCTGAACCTTCCCAAGACGACTCATTTGCCGCGGTGGCTTGCGCTGCACGGCAAGACGCTCGATGCAGTCATGCTCTGCCGCCATACCGTGGCCGGGCAATATGCTCATTTGGTGCGCCAAAGCGCTCCTCGAGCGCGTTTGATCTTCGACACCGTCGACCTGCACTTTCTTCGCGAACAGCGCGCTTCCGAGGTGAGCGGGCAAACGGTCATGGCCCGGCAATCAACCGCCTCGCGCCAAAGCGAACTCGAGCTGATTGCATTCTGCGACATCACCTTCGTCGTAAGCAATGACGAAAAAAGCTTGCTAAAGCAGTTGCTGCCCAACGCTAGCATTGAGCTGCTTTCCAATATTCACCGGCCTCACTCCTGCCCCCGCCCGCACTCTGGGCGCAAGGACGTCGTCTTTATAGGCGGGCAGGGCCACCCCCCGAATGTGGACGCGATGCGTTGGATCGCGAACGATATCGCGCCGCTGCTTCAGCAAGCAGCTCCGGACATGACCGTGCACCTGCTAGGCGATGTATCGGAAGTCCTGCGTCGGGAACTGACCACGGACGGCGTGACCATTCACGGGCGCGTCGCGGATCTTGCGCCGTGGATGGAGGGATGTATCGCCTCACTGGCCCCGTTGCGCTTCGGCGCCGGGGTTAAGGGGAAGATCAATATGTCCATGAGCTACGGACTACCGGTGATTGCCACGGGCCTCGCCGCCGAAGGGATGCATTTGCGCCATGACGAGGATGTGCTCCTCGCCGAAAATCCCGCGGATTTCGTCCACGCCGTACTGAGACTGCGTGACGATGAGGCCCTGTGGCAGCGCATCTCGACATCGAGCCTCAGCAATGTCGAACAGCATTTTTCACCGGAAATAGCCGCCAGTACCCTGCGGCGAGTATTGGGCTGACTTAACGCTCCAGCCGCATCCGGCCAAGACTCATACGATTGTTTGAATCAGGTTAGAATCGTTGCTTCCGCTCTAGTCGGGCGGCCAATCATGAAGGATCCGTAGATGAAGATTCTTGTCGGCTACAAGCGCGTGGTGGACTTCAATGTACGAATTCAGGTGAAGTCCGACGGCACAGGCGTGATGACCGATGGCGTCAAGCTATCAGCCAACCCGTTCGATGATATCGCCCTGGAAGAGGCCCTGCGTCTGCGCGAGAAGGGCATCGCCACCGAGGTAGTGGTGGTAGGCATCGGTCCGGCCGACCTCACCGCGCATTTGCGCAACGGCCTGGCCATGGGCGCCAACCGAGCCATCCACGTGGTGACCGTCGAGGAAGTGCAGCCGCTCACCGCCGCACGCATCCTGCTCAAGTTGGTGGAGAAAGAACAGCCAGAGCTGGTCATCCTCGGCAAGCAGGCCATCGACGACGACGCCAACCAGACCGGCCAGATGCTTGCCGCGCTGTGGGATCGCCCGCAGGCGACTTTCGCCAGCGAAGTCGAGATCGCCACCAGCGGCAAGGCAACCGTGACGCGCGAAGTGGACGCCGGCCTAGAAGTGATCGAGGCCGAACTCCCCGCCGTGATCACCACCGACCTTCGCCTCAACGAGCCACGCTTCATCAAGCTGCCGGACATCATGAAGGCCAAAGCCAAGCCCATCGACACCATCGAGTTCACCTCGCTGGGCGTCCAGGCTCACAACCATCTCAAGATCACGCACTATGCCGCGCCGGCCAAGCGCAGCAAGGGCGTGATGGTGAAGGATGCGGCCGAGCTGGTCGCCGCGCTGAAGCAAAAGGGCCTGCTATAAGCAGGTTGTCAGGAGATAGACATGAGCACAATTCTGGTTATCGCCGAACACCTCAACGGCAAACTCAACCTTTCCACCGCGCGCGCAGTCAGCGCAGCCAGCGCCGTCAAGGGCGATGCGATCGACGTGCTTGTGCTGGCCGACCAGGTCGACGCCATCGCCGCGGAAGCCGCCAAGATCGAGGGCGTCAGCAAGGTCTTCACTGTCGCCCGCACCGAGAACTCCCATCCACTGGCCGCCGTACTGGCCCCCCAAATCGCGAAGGCCGCCTCCGGGTACACGCATGTGTTCTTCCCGTCCACGACCTTCGGCAAGGACGTCGCCCCGCGCGTGGCTGCCCTGCTGGGCGTCCCGCAGGTCAGCGACGTCATGGCCGTCGAAGGTGCGCACAACTTCAAGCGCCCCATCTACGCCGGCAACGCCATCGTTACCGTCGAGGCCAACCCCACTCATATCGTGGTGGCCACCATCCGCACAGCATCGTGGCCCGCCGCCGCAACGGGCGCCAACAGCGCCACGGTAGAAAGCCTGGCGGTTGAAGCCAAGCTGCCGACGCACACCCGCTTCGTCGCGCTGCAGCAGGGTAAGAGCGATCGCCCGGACCTGCAAAGCGCGAGCAAGGTGGTCTCAGGCGGTCGCGGCGTCGGTTCGAAGGAGAACTTCGAGATCATCTACAGGCTCGCCGACAAGATCGGCGCCGCCGTAGGCGCCTCCCGAGCCGCGGTCGACGCCGGTTACGTGCCGAACGAACTACAGGTCGGCCAAACCGGCAAGATCATCGCTCCCGAGCTATACATGGCCATCGGCATCTCCGGCGCGATCCAGCACCTTACGGGCATCAAGGACGCGGGGACTATCGTCGCCATCAACAAAGACGGGGAAGCTCCGATCTTCGAAGTGGCCGATATTGGTCTGGTGGGCGACCTGTTCACCCTGATCCCCAGTATCGAGCAGGCCCTCAGCTAATTTATTCCGCGAGCGGGATCGAAAAAGGGCGACATAGATCGCCCTTTTTCTTACCAACCTGCCGCGCGGCCGCCCAATAAGGGCGCATATACAGCAGCGTAAAACCACCGCTCAAAGCGATGCTCTGGGCGCCAGGCCAGCCATGCTCGCGGCGGAATCAGTACCGGTTAATGCCCTAACTGGGCACGCACCCAACGAATGGTTCTATTCAGGCCATCTGCCAAAGAAACGTTAGGCGTCCAACCCAGCTCGCTTTGCGCCAGCCTTGTATCTAGCGAGTTGACCGGAACATCAAACGGCCTGCCGGGAAGGTAACAGCGCTCGATGGAGCGGCCGATCGCCTTTTCCAGGATATCGACGAGACCGTTCAAACTAATGCTGCCGCCGGAGCCGATATTAAAAATGATGCGCTCGCCCTGATAGGCGAGTGCCGCGCTAAACGCGTCCGCCACATCGGATACGTAGATATAGTCTCGTTCGACCGAACCATCGCCCCATATTTCCACGTGTTCACCACGCAGCGCTCGCTGCACGAACGCGGCAATTGCCCCTTGCGCCGTCGCCACGCGCTGTCGCTCGCCATAGGGATTTGCCACCCGGAAAATCACCGGCTTTATCCCGTGCAGTCGATTAAACAAGTAGAGATATTTCTCTATCGCCAGCTTGCTTATCCCGTAAGAAACCTCAGGGTTCGTCGGATGGGTTTCCGGAATGGGAACGATCTGCGGAATACCATAGACCGTTCCGCCCGACGAAATGAATACGATGCGCTTGATCCCGAGCTCGACCATCAACTGAAGTATCTGGATGGAGCAGAGAACGTTGCTCTGAACGTCATAGATCGGATCATCGTTCGAGCTCTTTGGAAGAGTCGTCGACACCAGATGGAGTACGACGTCGACGCCCGTCAAAGCCTCACGCACATCGTGAACGCTTTGCAAGTCGCCAGTTACCCACTCCACATCCTCAGCGGGTTCAAAGCTGCGAAAAGGCTCGACGCGCGGTCTCTCGAACACCCGCACCGCATGCCCATCGCGCAGCAGCCTATCCACGACCGCCGAGCCGATAAATCCGCCTCCACCCAAGACCAAGCACTTCATAGGAATTCCACCAGATCATCCGAATTCATGTTCGGCATGCCAGAAAGCGCAACGACGCGCCAACACATCCGAGGTTTTCAAAGAGACGCATCGCGGGCGATGCAGACGCCACAACAATCATGGCGAAACCCGCGATATATCAGCTCATCGTTACTTTACGTGAAACGATTGGTCCTGGAATCCCACACAACTCCGATAAACCGCTTCGTATCGCTCGCACATAGTATCTGGGTCAAATTTTTCTGCCGCGGCGTGTACATGCGTGGCAAGCTTCATATATCGATCGGAGTCGTTGGCGAGTTGGGCGATCTGTTTTGCCAGACTCTCGACTTCAATATTCCAATCATTCAAGTCAAAAACCTCGCCGGCCATCCCGTCGCCCACCCCAAGCATTCCCTTGATCTCACCGATATTGCTTGCCAAGAGCGGCTTACCCGCATAAAGACAATCAATAAGAACGAGGGGAAAGCTTTCACCGCGAAAACGCGAGGGCAAGAAGCCAAGATCCGCCATGGAGAAATAATCTCGAATATTTTTCTTGAACCCGAGGAAATGGATAAATGGAGGGACGGTGCCGGCGCTAAGGCGATCCGATTCCGCCCCCTGCCCGATCAACAAGAGATGGACAGTCCTCGCGGAAACTTCGTTCGCCCGCGTCACCGCAGCAATAGCTTCCTCCCAGCCCTTCTCCGGAATAGCTCGTGCGACCATACAAAGCACAAAGTCGCCCTCCGCTATATCGAGCTCTTCGCGCGCTACCGGCCGAATGGGGCTTCGTGCCAGCGCGTTGTCGATGCGCACAAATTTTTTACGCTTGCGGAACTCCTCGCTAAACGCCGCTAGGTTCTTCTCGGCCGTGTAGACAAACCTATCGACCCGTTCGTCAAGAATAGGCAGATGCCCCTTCAGATGCTCCGCATCGAGCATCTCGTACATGCCGTGCGTCGTAACCACCTGGCGCACATTTGGGCTATGCGCCAAAAGAAACGAAAGCGTGACATCGACCCAGGCGTGATGCGAGTGCACCAGCTCTATGCCCATGTCCTTGCCGACCGCCTCCACCAGCTCGAGCCGCGGCAGCTCAAGGAGCGGAATGGACGAGCTGAGCATGCTCCTCACACCGATCTCAGTAGCAGCTTGTGCACAGTTAAGCACCGTAACCGCATACCCCTTCTCCTTGAGAATATTTGCCAGCGTCAGAGGCAAGGTTTCCCCTCCTCCCGCAGCCAGCGAGTAGACGACCATCACGACATTCGGCTTACGCAGCTCGCAAGCCCCCTCGATCCTCTCAAGGCTATAAAGCTCCTTGAAGCGACTCTCGGAATCACTTCCCCGCGTCTTCGTCCAGTGCTGATAGAGCTGTTCCCTCTGCTTACGCAAAGGCTCTTCGTCCACCTTGTACATCGACATAAGACGCCGAGCGACGATCTCGTGCTCGCGATAATAAACATCATCCTTTTGTGCGTTGACGGACGTGTTCGCCTGATGCTGCCGGTAGAAATTGGTCGCGGTGGGCCGATAAGACACCAGACCGCCTCTAGCGACCGACAGATAAAACACCCAATCCCCGCACAGCCTCAAATTCATCCATTCCGGATCGTCCAAAAGATCCATATGGCCAGGGTGCCTGAACACAGCACTGCTTACATTCGGGACGATATTCTTGGTCGCCCACATTTCGTTCACCAGGCGATGTGCCGACCTTACGAACGGCGATGCCCAGGTCGAGACCCCGAATTCGCCCAGATATTCTTCGGTGGTCCAGATACGCTCACAAGCCTCGCCGGATACGAAGTCCGTCCGACAGAAGGACAGCATGACCGCAGGATTAGCAAAATCCCGGACGAGCTCTTCCAGGAAATTCAAGGTGACATAGTCGTCGCTTTCGGCAATCCATATGAGTTCGCCGGTGGCGAGGCGCAGGCCCTTCTTCCACTGATTGAACACACCGCCCGAATTGATCACGTTGAAGCTACTGACGGTGACATCCGGATATCGCTCGGCATATTCGGTCAATATGTCGCGACTATTATCGGTAGAACAATCGTCGAGCAGAATGATCTCTATGTTCTTGTACGACTGCTTGTAGATCGACTCAAGTCGGTCACGAAGATAGGGGCCATGATTAAAATTGGGAACGATGACCGAGACTTTCGGCTGATAGCCCAGAGCAGCATCTTGAACGATCTGGTACAACCCCATGTCATCCACCGCGGATTGCGCACTTGCCGCGGCTCTGCCATAGCGCTGCTCTAGAAGGATAGCCTTCTGGTGCAAACCACCCACACCGTCGCGCCGCACTACGCGAAGTGCATGGGAAATGGCCTTCAAGAAAGACCCATAGTGGAAAATGGCCTTCGGACCGGCCTTCAGCATGGCGAAGACGGAACGCGTCCGCGTGCGCATCCTGTCAATGGCGCCAGACAGCCGCACCAGCCTTCGTGCACCCAAGCTCGCCAATTGCCGATCGCGATCCTCAATGCCAGCGTTCAAATCGCGAGACCATTGAATGACGCGCTCTCGCTCATGCTCCGACTCCGTAAGTCTGCTTCGAAGCTGCGCAATCAGCATATCGTTTCCGTGCGCGGCGTCCGATCTCTCTTTGAGAAGCTTATTGAGCGCTGCGAAATGACGATCACGCTCCGTCGTCACAACGCCAAGCGCATTACCGAGCTCATCAATGCGCTTATTGTTCGCTTCGAGAAGGTCGTTCCTCTCCTGCAATGACGTCTCGAGGTTGGAAAGCATTCCTTCAAGAAGCGCCGCTCGGTTTTCGCGCTCTGCTGCGCGCTCGCCTTCGGCTAAGGCCTCGGCCTTCCCTAAAGCCGCTCCAAGATCATCAATCATCGCTTGATTGTGCTCGACCAAATCGTTCATTCGCGCAATTTCTGCGTCGCGTGCGAGCACCGTATCATTCAGTCCGGTAGCCCATACGATGATGCGAGCCTGCTCGGCTTCGACACGAGCATACTGCTCGTTCATATGCTTAAGCTCGCGGACCAACTCCATCGTCCAGTTCGCGTACGAATGATATTCCTTGAGCAGATCGAAATCCGACAGGAAGTACATCGACGAGCCGAGCGACGGCAAGGTCACGGCGTCGTTCGCGCAGAGCGCCATGTAATAAACCGGTGCATCGATCTTCGGCGATGCAGTGCGAACATCCTTTCCGTTATCAAGGAATGAGCGGAGCGCATCCGACTCCCCTTCCAGCGGCAGCACAGCAGACCCCACGGCGAGCCGTTGCCCCCAATATTGGATTTTCGGAAACTGCGTCTTGAGCAAGGCATCGAACTCGATGAAATCGAGCTCTTTCACGTGGTACTCATTGTGATGGCCAGCCGCGTCCGAGTAGATCGGGCGATTCGGCGATGACATCAAGAGAATGCCCGAGGGGCGCAGCACGCGTCTCAGTTCGGCCAGCATCTCTTCCTGTTCGAACAGGTGCTCGACCGTTTCAAACGACACGACTACGTCAAAAGCGTTGTCTGGCAAGTCGAGCGCCGCAGCACTTCCTTGTCGGAATTCAAGATTCGACGCATCTCCATACGTGGCGCGCGCGTGATCGACCGCCTCATTCGAGATGTCGACACCGACGACGCTGCGAGCCTGACTAGCGAGAATAGAAGAGCCGTAACCCTCGCCGCACGCCACGTCGAGCACGTCCTTACCGGCGACTAATCCCCTGGCCAGGGCATATCTATGAAAATGCTCTAACCTGATTTCTCCCTGCTCAGTGGGAATAAAGCGCTCACCGGTAAACTTCATAAGGACTCCGAGAACAACTCCAGGACACAAAAATCATGAACTAACAGCAAGGCTAATGGCTCGCATGGGCACGCCCACTAAGCCGAGGCAAACGGAGCTCGCGTGAACACGGACGATGCAGGCATCGTGAACCCAGTGATGCTGAACATGCGTTTCCTGGGTGCCGTCTGCGATCGCAGGAGAAATGCTGTAATCGCCCGAAGGAAGCAACGGCATGCGAAAGCTGAATAAGGCTACTAGCTCCGAGTTCGCCACCGCGGTTATCGGCGCATCGCAGTAAGACAGGTAGGTGTTGTCGGCAAAAATGATCTGCCCCAGCCGATCGCGGAACTGGAATCCGACGATGGGACGATTAAGCGTAACGAAGATCTCGCAACGGATGCACAGTTGCACATCCTCCCCGCCCACGGCCCAGGAAAGCGGCCGGCCAACGGAGTCGAGAAGCTGTACGTCAACGATCCTCGCTCCGCCCTGACCAAAACTCGACTGCTGCTCGTCAAACCTGAATAATTCAATATCGTTCCTGAGCGCGGACTGATTAATCACGCTCAATCGCGCATCACGATATTCACCCAGATCGATGGCAACCGCCGATGGCGCCTCCGAACCATTATTTTCTTCCCGCTGCGCCGAGTTTTCCGTGGAATAGAAGGCAGCAAGATACTTCTCTACGACCTTTTTCGGCTCGGCCAGAAGCTCAAGACGACCGCGATTCATAAGAATCGCTTTGGTGCAAAGGTGTAACACGGCCTCGGTGTCGTGACTACAGAAAAGCAAAGTTCCGCGCCTCATGAACTCACGAAGGAAACGCATGCACTTCTGTACGAAGTACGCATCACCAACCGACAAGGCCTCGTCGATCACCAACACATCGGCGTCGACATGAGCGATCACCGCAAATGCGAGGCGAACGAACATGCCACTTGAGTAAGTTTTAACTGGCTGATCGATGAACTCTCCGATTTCCGAGAACGCAACGATCTCGTCATATCGAGCGTCGATCTCTTGGCGACTCAATCCATAAAGCGCCGCCGAAAGATAGACGTTCTCTCGCCCGGTAAATTCGGGATTGAATCCCGCACCCAGCTCAAGCAGCGCCGCCACGCGCCCTTTGACTTCAACCGTCCCGGTGGTCGGGTTCAAGGTCCCACAGATCATTTGCAGCAGAGTCGACTTGCCACTGCCGTTCTTTCCGACGATCCCCACCACCTCGCCACGAGCCACCTCGAAGCTCACATCTTGGACAGCGCAAAAGTCCTTATGGAACTTCTTTCGCCCGCGAGAAAATATCTGCCGAAGTCTATCGCTCGGTTGCTCGTAAATCTGATAATGCTTACTCAGATCTTGAATCTTGATAGCGACATCACAAGACATCGGCAAAGCCCCTACGCGTCTTTTGGAACAGGAAGAATCCTAGCCATGCGAACAACGCTGCGACCAGAATCCCACCCAAAGTCCAGGCCCAATCCGGCTCTTTATTCCAGATCAACACCCCTCGCACCTGCTCGATGGTTATCGTGAGAGGATTGAGCATGAATATCAGCCGATATCTTTCAGGCAGTGAAGTGATCGGATAAAAAATCGGCGACAGAAACATCAGCGCCGTTGTGATCAGGCCGATAAATTGCAGCATATCCCGAAGATAAGTGCCGATCGAAGCCAGAATCCAGGAAAGCCCAAGAGTGAACAACAGGAGCGGCAATACCACGACTGGCAATAGCAGCGACCAAGCGCCAGGAATCCCAAACGAAATGGTATAGAAGAGAAGCCACACTAGCAGGCTTACCGCACCGTGAAACAAGGCCGAACCCATCGTGACCCACGGGAGTATCTCCAGCGGGAAGATCACCTTCTTCACATAATTCGCATTTGAAATGATCAAGCCGGGCGATTTATTCACGCATTCGGCAAAGACATTAAAGACCATCAGGCCGGCGAACAATACGAGGGCGAATTCAAGATTCCCTCCCGAAACATTGCCACCCCATCTTGCCTTGAAGATCACGGCAAAAACGAAGGTATATACCGCCAGCATAAATAGTGGATTAATAAAAGACCACACAATGCCCATTAATGATCCGCGATAGCGGCCAACCACATCTCTTTTTATAAGATCGCCTATCAGCTCACGACGGCGCCAGAAGCTACCGATCAACTCTATAGGCGAAGCAGAAAATGTACGCATTTTGACCATACTCAAAAATGAGCCACGGAACGCGGCAGAACACAAACAACACCGATTGTCTCGTCGTGCCGGCGTTCGCCACTCTCCACGAGGCAGATCGCCGGCACCACGCCTTCATTTCAGTGCGTATGCCAATTCATGCTTGAGGTCCTGAACATCCTCTACACCCACTGACAATCTGATCAACGAATCGGTGATACCTAGCCTCTTTCGATTTGCCGGCGGCACTGTCGCGTGCGTCATTAATGCCGGATGCTCGATAAGGCTTTCCACGCCACCAAGCGATTCGGCCAGTGCGAACAGCTCACATCGCTCCAGCGTCTTGCGCGCCTTGCGCAGTCCGCCTTTAACTTCCATGCTGATGATGCCGCCAAAGCCCGCCATCTGACGCTTGGCCAAGGCGTGTTGCGAATGACTCTTAAGGCCAGGATAGATCACCCTCTGAACTTGATCGTGCGACTCCAGCCAGCGGGCGAGCTCCAACGCATTTTCGTTATGCGCTTTCATACGAAGATGCAGGGTCTTGAGGCCACGCATGGCCAAAAATGCATCGAATGGACCAGCTACAGCGCCCACAGAGTTTTGCAAAAAGCCCATCTGCTGTGCGAGCTCATCATCCTTGGCGACGACAATGCCGCCCACCATGTCTGAATGACCATTCAGATACTTTGTCGCCGAATGAAGCACCAAGTCCGCGCCGTAGGCCAACGGGCGCTGAATCATCGGCGAACAGAAAGTGTTGTCGACGACAAAAATAAGGCCGTGCTTTTTGGCAAATTTAGCAACCTTTTCCAGGTCCACCAGCTTAAGCATCGGGTTGGTGGGCGTCTCCGCCCAAATCATCTTGGTGTTGGGCTTCAGCGCAGCCTTGAGAGCGGCTTCGTCATTGAGATCCACGAAGGTGAAGTCGAGACCGGCGGACTTCCGGCGAACACACTCGAAGAGCCTGTAGCTGCCGCCATACAGATCGTCCATGGCAATGACATGGCTTCCCGTCTCCAGGAGATCGAGCACCACGGCCGCGGCCGCAAGTCCCGACGCAAACGCGAAGCCAGCGGTGCCGCCTTCCAGCTCCGTCATACAGCGTTCGTAGGCCATCCGAGTAGGATTTTGCGTTCGCGAATATTCATAACCCAGGTGCTTGCCGGGGCTCTGCTGCACATACGTCGAGGTGGCGTAGATCGGCGTCATGATCGCGCCCGTCGACGGATCCGGCTGCTGTCCCGCATGAATGGCCAATGTCCCAAGACCGCGAGTCTTCATGTATGCACCTGTTTTTATGTAAAAAATTTTCGTAGGCAGACCGGACCCGCGTCTGACCAAGACCGTCCATAGTAACCCGGCATCGGGATGGCTGGCCGTCCCTGCCGCAGGGTCGTTCACGAGAACCCATCGTTCCTACATACTAGGCGGCCACTTCGCCGGCTGCTGCTACCCTGACGACCTCGATCGTGAACCCATCGTGCACACCCTTCCCTGGCAGCGAAGCCTGCGTCCTTTGTATAGAGAGACGGACGATCTGATGAATATGCTCAACGCCCCCAAGACTCTACTGGTCACAGGAGGTGCCGGTTTTATCGGCGCCAATTTTGTGCTGCAAGCTGTCGCCGACGGCTTACATGTGATCAATCTGGACAAGCTTACCTACGCGGGCAACTTGAACACTCTCGAACAACTGAAAGGCAACGACCTTCATAAGTTCGTTCAAGGCGACATCGGGGACCAAGTCCTTATGACCAACCTGCTCCGCGAATATCAGCCCGATGCGATCGTCAATTTTGCAGCCGAGTCGCATGTGGACCGCTCCATCGATGGCCCGCGTGCCTTCGTCGACACCAATGTCGTCGGCACGCTCGGGATCCTCGAATGCGCGCGTGATTTCTGGCGCTCACTCGAAGGCCCGCGTCGCGAATCCTTCCGGTTCCTGCATGTCTCCACCGACGAGGTATACGGCTCTCTGGGCTCCGAGGGCAAGTTTACGGAGTCGACACCCTACGCTCCCAATTCGCCGTATTCGGCATCAAAGGCCGCCTCGGATCATCTGGTCCGCGCCTTCCATCACACCTATGGTCTGCCCACCGTTACGACAAACTGTTCGAACAACTATGGGCCCTACCAATTCCCGGAAAAGCTCATACCGCTAATCATCCAGAAAGCCTTCGCCAGTGAGTCGCTGCCCGTCTATGGAGACGGCCTAAACATCCGTGACTGGCTGTATGTGGGCGACCATTGCACGGCAATTCGGCGCGTCCTCGAGGCAGGCCGAATTGGCGAGACTTATAACGTGGGTGGCAACGCGGAGCGAGAGAACATCAACGTAGTCAGGACCATTTGCGCTCTTCTCGATGCCCGCAGCCCGCTGCCCGGTGGCCAAAAGCGCGAAACCTTGATCACCTTTGTGAAAGATCGCCCCGGTCACGATCGTCGTTATGCGATCGACTCGTCGAAGCTCCAGGACGAACTCGGCTGGCGTCCTTCGCAGACCTTCGAAACTGGCATCGCGCACACTGTCGATTGGTATCTCGGCAATAGCGCGTGGGTGTCTCGCGTACTCGACGGCAGCTATCGCATGGAGCGGCTCGGCGCATGAACAAGCAAAAGGGCATCGTTCTGGCAGGGGGGTCGGGCACGAGGCTCTACCCCATTACACAGGCCGTCAGCAAACAGCTGCTACCGGTATACGACAAACCGATGATTTATTACCCGCTGGCCACGCTTATGCTGGCAGGGATTCGCGATGTGCTCATGATCAATACCCCGCACGAGCAGGCTCTGTTCCAGCGCCTACTGGGCGACGGTAACCAATGGGGCATCAACATCACTTACGCGGTACAGCCATCCCCAGACGGTCTCGCACAAGCTTTCATCATCGGGCGCGACTTTGTTGGGAATGATCGCAGCTGCCTAGTGCTCGGCGACAACATCTTCTATGGTGTCGGCCTCACCGAGCGGATGAAGCGCGCCGCTACCCGCGAGAGCGGTGCCACCGTATTCGGCTATTGGGTGAAGGATCCCGAGCGCTATGGTGTTGCCGAGTTCAACGCCGCGGGCAAAGTTATCGGCCTGGAAGAGAAGCCCGCTGCGCCGAAGTCGCACTATGCCGTGACCGGCCTGTACTTCTACGACAATCGCGCGCCCGATTTTGCCGCGGCTTTGAAGCCCTCGCCGCGCGGCGAACTCGAGATCACGGATCTCAACCGCTGCTACCTCGAAGATGAGTCCCTGCACCTGGAACAGCTCGGCCGCGGCTACGCCTGGCTCGACACCGGAACGCACGAGTCACTTATGGAGGCCGGCAATTACATCGAGACCATTGAGAATCGCCAAGGCTTGAAGGTCTGCTGCCCGGAAGAGATCGCCTACGTCAATAAGTGGATCGATGCTGAGCAGCTGTCGCGGCTCGCTGCCCCGCTTTCCAAGACCGGCTACGGGCAGTACCTGAAGAACTTGATCAACCAGGGTTACGTAGGATGAAGCTCATCGAAACTTCCCTACCTAGTTGCTTTGTTATTGAGCCTCAGGTGTTTGGCGACTCGCGCGGCTTTTTTTACGAAAGCTACAATCTGGCAAAGTATCGCGAGGCGGGCATCGACAGAACGTTCGTCCAGTCCAACATCTCTCGCTCGGCGCGAGGTGTTCTGCGCGGCCTGCATTATCAGTGGCCCCGTCCGCAGGGCAAGCTAGTTAGCGTCGTCGAGGGGGAGGTCTACGACGTCGCCGTGGACATCCGTCGGGGATCACCGACCTTTGGCAAGTGGGCGGGCGTAATGCTCTCCTCGGAAAATCACCGCCATTTCTGGATTCCCGAGGGCTTCGCTCACGGATTTTGCGTTCTTTCAGAATTTGCAACCTTCTCCTACCAGTGCACTGACCTTTATGATGCGAAAGCGGATGGCGGGGTTCGCTGGGATGATCCGGGCATCCGCATCGACTGGCCGATCAGCTCTCCATTGCTGTCCGACAAAGACAACAAAGCTCCTCTGCTCGCGGATGTGCCTCCGGAGCGTCTGCCGGAGTACCCCGCTTGAAGATCCTGTTGCTGGGCGCCAATGGCCAGCTAGGCCAAACCTTTCTGAAGGAAGGATCGCTCGCAGTTTTCGGCGATGTCACAACGGCTACCCGCGACGGGCAGGTTTCTGGCCAAATGCCGGGCGAAACGGTCGATCTACAGTTTCCCGAAGAGATAAGGTCGGCGCTTGATCGCATACAGCCAGATGTGATTATTAACGCAGCCGCCTATACAGCAGTGGATCGCGCAGAACAGGAAGAGGAGCTTGCAACGCGCATCAACGGCCTGGCCGTAGGCGCCATCGGCGCCTGGGCTGCGGCTCACAACGCCCTGGTGCTGCACTACTCCACCGATTACGTGTTCGATGGACAGAGCGAGTGCCCCTATGCGGTCGATGCCGCGACGGCCCCCCTGGGCGCCTACGGGCGCAGCAAGCTGGTCGGCGAACAGGCGCTCGCAGCGAGCGGCGCGCATCACCTTATCTTTCGCACGGCGTGGGTGTACGGCTCGCATGGCCATAATTTCATGCGCACGATGCTCAGGCTCGGCGCCGACCGCGACGAACTGCGCGTGGTCGACGACCAGTATGGCGCCCCAACGTCGACCCTGTTGATTGTGCGCGGCACCCTGGCTGCCCTGAAGACATGGATCGAAGCCCCCACTGCCGATCGCCCGAAGCTCGAAGGTATCCACCACCTGGTAGCCAGCGGAACGACCACATGGCATCGCTTCGCCACGGCGATCTTCGACGATGCTTTTCAGCATCGCTTGATTGCGCGTAAGCCTGTCGTTACCGCGATTGGGACGGTCGACTTTCCAACGCCAGCGAAACGACCGATGTATTCGGTGCTTGAAAACTCGCGCTTCGAAAAACTGTTCGCTTTTACTTTGCCGGACTGGCAGCAAGGTCTGCATGAGGTGATGGGCGAACTCTCAACTCACATGTCTTGAATCCAGCATGCTCATCCCACTCATACTAAGCGGCGGATCCGGCACTCGCCTTTGGCCCGTCTCGAGGCGCAACCTGCCCAAGCAATTCCTGTCGCTGACGGGCCGAGGAACCTTGTTTCAGCAGGCTGTCGTACGCACCCAATTGCTGCCAGATGTGGTATCGCCGATTGTTATCGCCAGCGAGGACCAGCGTTTCCTGGCTGCCGAACAGCTACTCGAAACCAGCGTCCAAGACGCCGTCATCATCCTCGAACCGATGGCGCGCAACACGGCGCCGGCCATTGCGCTCGGCGCACTGCAGGCTATTGAACGCGATCCGGAAGCGTTGCTGCTGGTGCTCCCAGCCGACCATCTCATCGGCGACGCAGACAGTTTTGCTAAAGGCGTGAATCTCGCCTTGCCGGCTGCACGCGAAGGTTGGCTGGTCACCTTCGGCATCCGCCCTGATCGCCCCGAGACCGGATTCGGCTATATCAAACGCGCCGAATCGATCGGCGAGCACACGTTCCGCGTTGATCGGTTCGTAGAAAAGCCGGCTTTGGCCACAGCCGAGTCCTACCTCGCCGAAGGCAGCTATGACTGGAACTCCGGCATGTTCCTGTTCAAGGCAGCCCGCTATATCGAGGAACTCGGGCAACACGCGCCCGGCATGCTGGAGGCGGTGCGCCAAGCCTTCGCTTCGGCCCGCGCCGATCTCGATTTTGTCCGCGTCGACGCCGAAGCGTTCGCCAAGGTTCCCGACAGCTCCATCGACTATGCCATCATGGAGAAGACCACACGCGCAGCCGTGGTGCCGGTCAGCTGCGACTGGAGCGACATCGGCTCCTGGACCGCGCTATGGCTGGCCGGCGCGAAGGACGAACACGGCAACCACCGCGAAGGCGATACCATCGCCATCAACACGCGCAACAGCCTGATCTGCTCGCATGAGCGGCATCTGGTCGCCACGGTCGGCGTCGAGGACCTGCTCGTCGTCACCACGCCCGATGCAACCCTGGTCGCGCACCGCGATGCCGCGCAGGATGTCAAGAAAGTCGTCGACCAGCTCAAGGCGGCCGACCGCAGCGAGCATTCGCTGCACCGCGTCGTCCATCGTCCCTGGGGCAGCTACGACTCGCTTGAGGCCGGCGAGCGCTTCCAGGTCAAGCGCATCATGGTCAAGCCCGGCGCCGCACTGAGCCTGCAGAAGCACCACCATCGAGCGGAACACTGGATCGTCGTTTCCGGAACGGCCGAAGTCACCTGCGACGACAAGGTGTTCCTGCTCAGCGAGAACCAGAGCACCTATATTCCGCTCGGCAGCGTGCATCGCCTGCGCAACCCCGGCAAGGTACCGCTGGAGATCATCGAAGTGCAGTCCGGCATCTATCTCGGCGAAGACGACATCGTGCGCATCGAGGATGCCTACGGGCGCACGTAAAGCGTCCGACGGATACGATACGCGTGGCCCAGGCTGATCGGCCGTTTTAGCAAACAATCCGAACGGTTTCAGGCCAGAATGAGCCGCCCCGGAATCGAACGACATCAGCGTGCGCTGCCATATCGTCGGATACGCCGGGCCACGCAAAACATCGAAACTTATAAACGGCCGCCGATCTACGCGATCACGGCCCGTGGGCCGGCGCGCCGGTGTTTTCCCTATTGTCACTACGCGCAGCGGCATGGCAAGCTGCTCAGATCGGTAGAAACAAAAGTTCGTACGGGCATTCTTGCAAAAAAAAGCTCAGTAGACAGTGCTCATCGATGCAAGAATTCTTCGAATCCAAAATCCACATCGCCACTCGGCGATGAGCTGCTAGCACTGCGATATCGGGTCCACTTGACGGACGTGACGATCCGAACGGCTGCCATGGCTCGTTTTTAGACGTTATGCGCACCATATCTTTCACAAGGGCACGGAGCCGTCATTACCTACAAAAAGATGCAGCGCCGAGCGATGCGTCGATAACGCTCGTGCGCATGGATACTTCCAGGGAGAAAGTCCATAGTGTCAAAACTGAAGCTAAGTTGGAGTCTTTTGCTTATAAGCTCCGCGATGGCCTTGCTGGCTGCACCGAAGCAAGCAACAGCAGGGTTTCACGATTACTTTGGGGGGAAGCCGCCAGCCAGTAAGGCATAACTTCATCTCAATGTCTGATGTGGCGACCTTGCGTCCACCTCGATATCCAGTCACGTTGATGAATAAGACCATCAAAGACATGACCCCATAAAAAAGCACTCGCCGAGAAACAGCAAGAGCCCTTCAGAACAGGTCACAACTTTATTACCTAGGTCACGGCATGTTCAACCAGTCAACGCAACGGCGTTATTGAACCACGTTCCCGCGGTTTGATATCCAAGCGTTTTTCGTGGCCTCTGATTCAGACGACGAGCAATGCAGTTCATGTCGTCTTGGCTGAACACTGACAGGCTCGTGCCGTCAGGGAAATACTGATGAAGGAGTCGATTGGTGTTTTCGCTAGTTCCCCGCTGCCAAGGACTCTGCGGGTCGCAAAAGTACACTTGAACACCGGTGGCGGCGGTAAGTGTCTTGTGGCTTGCCAGCTCACCGCCGCGGTCCCATGTCAGCGACTTTAGTAGCTCTGAAGGCAATTTCTGCATCTGCCTACTCAATGCCTTTACGACGCTACCGGTGTCCTTCCCGGCGACCTTCACAAGCACGGTGAACCGAGTCCTACGCTCAACCAGCGTAGCGATATGACTGTTCCTGACGCCGGATAATGATCGCCCTCCCAGTGACCAGAAATGGGGCGGTCTTCGACCTCGGGTGGACGCTCGCGAATCGAAGTCGTGTCAATGATGCGCCCACGCGGCTGGCCTTTGGTGGTTGATGTTTTTGCACGACGCATCATTCGTCGCGACCGTAAATGGCCGATGAGTTCCTTCTCAAGAACGCCCCGAACCTGGATGAACAAACTGCGATAGAGCGTCTCGTGATACACACGCATCCTCGGGTCATCTGGATACTGTTGCACAAGCCAGCCAGCGATCTGATCGGGCGACCACTGCTCAGCTAGCTGGTTGGCAACTACGTTCCGCAATCGAGGCAGCAAGGCCAGTCGACATTGTTTCGGCCGTAAAGCACGCTTCCATGCCGCCTCGCCTGCTTCCGAGGCCCGGTAACGCCTGATGCCGCCATTACGAACAACCTCCCGACTCACGGTGGACGCTGATCGCCCCAGGGAAGCAGCCAAGCTTCGGATCGATTGACCAGTGGCCAAGCCACGAGATATCTCTTCTTGCTCCGCTAGCGTGAGGGCCAACGCGCTGCGTCGCCGGGCCACCGGTGCGATGCCTCTTCGCGCTGATACGACGCTGTGAATCGAGCCGGCATGACGACACAACGCCAGGCCTATCTCACTGAGTGTCCGACCGTCATTCCATCGCCGCCAAAGCGCTGTCTTCTGGCAATCCGAGAGCCCGGGCCTTCCCATGCGCGCCATTGATACTGCATCTCCAAGTTCCTATTTCGTGGATGATGTTGCATCGATCGCTTGAACGTGCCACATCTTTATTCCATTTCCACACAGGCGTGATGTGTGTTGCTCTATTACTCGACTGTGACGGACTTCGCCAGATTGCGCGGCTGGTCCACGTCGGTGCCACGCAGCACAGCCACGTGATAGGCGAGCAGTTGCATCGGCACCGTGAACACCGCCGGTGCAATAAAGTCACCACCACCGTCTATACGCAAAATCGCTCCGCGAGAAGCATTTCCATCCATGCTTGCAGCACCATCGGCGAACACAAGCAGCTCACCACCACGCGCACGCACCTCCTGAAGATTAGACTTGAGCTTGTCGAGAAGCGGCCCATTCGGAGCTACCGCGATGACAGGCATATCTTCGTCAACCAGTGCTAACGGCCCATGCTTCAACTCACCAGCAGCATAAGCTTCGGCATGAATGTATGAGATCTCCTTGAGCTTGAGTGCACCTTCCATGGCCACCGGATACTGCGCTCCACGACCAAGAAACAGAGCATGCTGGCGATGAATCAAATGTTCGGAAAGCTCGATGATCTGCGGTTCGAGCTGCAGCGCCTTTTCAATCATTTCCGGCATGCGCTGTAGTTGCGCTGTCAGGTCGGCATAGCGAGCATCATCCAAGCCACGATGTCGAGCCAACTGTAGAGTCAGCAGGCCCAAGGCCGCGAGTTGCGTAGTAAATGCCTTGGTGGATGCAACACCGATTTCCGGGCCCGCGCGCGTCATCAGCTTGAGGTCGGCTTCACGCACAACCGATGACTCCGGTACGTTACATATCGCCAACGTCCCCAGATAACCACGCCGGCGAGACTCGCGCATAGCCGCCAGGGTGTCGGCGGTTTCGCCGGACTGAGAAATTGCCACGAACAACGTACCTTCGGGCACCACCGCCTCGCGGTAGCGGTATTCGCTGGCCACTTCCACGTTCACCGGCAAGCGTGCGTAATCTTCAATCCAATATTTGGCAACCAGACCTGCGTGATAGCTGGTGCCGCAGGCGATGATATGAATGCCTTTGGCTTTCGCCAGCAGCTCATCGCCACCCACGCCGAAGATGTTCGGCAGCACACCGTGGACACCAATGCGCGCTTCCAGCGTATCAGCCACAGCACGCGGCTGCTCGAAGATTTCCTTCTGCATGTAGTGGCGATACTCGCCACGCTCGACGGCATCGGTCGACAGCTCGCTTTCATGGATGGAGCGCTCTACCGCTTTACCGTCTTGCCCGAAGATACGCACCTGGTCGCGGCTGATCTCGACGACGTCGTGCTCTTCAAGGTAGATGATCTTGTTGGTGACCTGGATCAGTGCCTGAGCATCGGAGCCGAGGAAGTTCTCGCCAATGCCGACACCAACCAACAACGGTGCACCACGGCGAGCACCAACGACACGGCCGGGCTCGGCATCGCTTATCACCGCGATAGCATATGCGCCCTCCAACTCATGCACGACGGAGGAGACAGCGTCGAGAAGGGATTTGCCGGAGGTCATGCGCTCGCTTATCAGCGCTGCCATGACCTCAGTATCGGTTTCTGAAGTGAATACGTGTCCGCGCGCCTCCAGTTCACTACGCAATGCGGCGTAGTTCTCGATAATGCCGTTGTGTACCAGCGCGACGCGGCCTGCAACGTGCGGATGAGCGTTCACCTTATTCGGAACGCCATGGGTGGCCCAGCGCGTGTGGGCGATACCGGTGCCGCCAGGGAACGGGTCGGCGAGATAGAGAGACTCCATCTCACGCACTTTGCCTTTCTCACGAACGCGGCGGATTTCACCATTTTGGATTACGGCCAAGCCGGCGGAATCATAGCCGCGGTATTCCAATGCCTTCAGGCCGGCAATCAGCAAGGGCGCGACATCGCGCTGGGCGGTAGCAGCAACGATTCCACACATGGGCAATCTATCCTTTCTAGAGGGTGGTGATGCGGGTATAGACGCCGCAGTCCGCGACTTTGTCGGCAACCCGTTTCAGCAAACTTTCGTGGTCGCTAAACAGCAGCAACGGAAATCCCGTCACTGCGATCAGTGACACCAGAAAGCTATGACTACCCTTTTGTTCCGATCGTTCACTAGGCGAAAGCATCGGCCACTTCATATCTGAGAACTAGTGCACCTTACGGCGTAGATAATTCAGCAGATCGATGCGGGTGATGAGGCCGAGGAACTGCTCGCCGTCGACCACAATCGCCACGTGGCCGCGCTCGAACACCGGCAGCAGCGATTCGATCGGCGAACGCACGTCGAGCATCTGCAGGTTGCTGATCATGGCGGTCGATACCGCATCGCGGAAACGCGCTTCGTCGGCATGCACGTGCATCAGCACATCCGACTCGTCGAGGATGCCGACCAGCTTGTCGCCGTCCATCACCGGCAGCTGCGATACGTCATAGAGCTTCATGCGCGTATAGGCCGTCATCAAGAGTTCGTTGGGGCCTACTACCACGGTATCGCGCTGAGCGAACGGGCGTAGCAGCAGGTCGCGCAGGTCGCCGTGCCGCTCGCGCTCGATGAAGCCGTTGTCGAGCATCCAGTAGTCGTTGTACATCTTCGACAGGTACTTGTTGCCGGTGTCGCATACCAGCGTCACCACGCGCTTTGGCGTGGTCTGCTCGCGGCAGTAGCGCAAGGCGGCAGCCAGCAGGGTGCCGGTGGAGGAGCCGCCCAGCACGCCCTCCTTAGCCAGCAACTCGCGGGCGGCCAGGAAGCTCTCCTTGTCGGGGATCGCGTAGGCTTTCTTTACTCGGGTGAAGTCGCTGATGGAGGGCAGGAAGTCTTCGCCGATGCCTTCCACCATCCAACTGCCGGACTTCGTAGAGAGCACACCTTCGTTGATGTACTGGGCGAGGATCGAGCCCACGGGGTCAGCCAGCACGAACTCGGTGTTCGGCGATGTCTCGGCAAAGAACTTGGAAAGCCCGCTCAACGTGCCGGAGGACCCGCACCCCACTACAATGGCGTCGACCTTGCCGTCCAACTGCTCGAGGATCTCGGGGCCGGTGGTAGCAATGTGCGCCGCCGGGTTGTCCGGGTTGCCGAACTGGTTGATGAAGTAGGCTCCTGGCGTTTCCCGCGCAATGCGCTCCGCCATGTCCTGGTAGTACTCCGGGTGCCCCTTGGCAACATCCGAGCGAGTGAGTACCACCTCAGCCCCCATCGCCTTGAGGTTGAAGATCTTCTCGCGGCTCATTTTGTCGGGCACCACCAGGATCAGGCGATAGCCCTTCTGCTGTGCCACCAGCGCCAGGCCAAGACCGGTATTGCCGGCGGTGCCTTCGACCAGGGTGGCGCCGGGCTTGATCTTTCCAGCCTTCTCAGCGCCCTCGATCATCGACAGACCGATGCGGTCCTTGATCGACCCACCGGGGTTGGTGTTCTCCAGCTTGAGGAACAATTCACACGGGCCAGCATCCAGGCGCTGCGCGCGCACCATCGGGGTGCGACCGATCAGTTCTAGGACACTCTGGTGGACCGTCATGGGGACTCCGCTGCATTGGTTCGGGTCACGTCGCGATGACGGCCCACAGGGAGTTCATGATAACCGAGCGTGCGAATACCCTTCGCGCCGCCCCTTAAATACGGATCGGCCCCGGCGGCCTACCCTTGCGGGTGGCTCCGGGGCCGAGTGTCATGCGAAAACGCGCAGGCTCAGTTTACGAGGTGCTTGCGGGCGTCCCACATACGTTGCAACCGCTCCTTGGCATGGAGCTTTTCCTTCTTCATGCCCGACAGGGTCATGTCATCGATGGGAAGCACGCCGATCTCGGCGTCGTGCACCTTACTGTCGAGTTCCTTGTGGTGTTGATAGAGCCTGCGGAATTCCGCGTCGGCTTTCATCAAGGCTTCGACATCATCACGCTGCTGGTTTTCAAACATGATCCGACCTCCTCGCGAATGACCGCGGGCGCGGGATCGGTGCGCCCGCAAACGGTGGGGAAACATGCACACACCCACGCCCCACGCCGGCGTACCGGAAGCGGGCTGTCGAGGGAAGGATGGGTAGGCGCATGATTCAGGTCAGTGACCCATGGAGCGAAGATGCCCCATGGGTATGTGACCCTACTCCCCGAAAAAGGGGTGTGCAAGCAGGCGCGACAAACCGCGCCGCTGCGCGGTCCGACAAGTTAAACAACTGTCAGCACAAGCTTTTTTCGTGCCGTCCTCAGTACAGCCACGGCAAAAAAAGAAACGCCCGGCAGGGACTCAGCCATGCCGGGCGCTTGATAGCGGCTAGCCCAAAGAGGCTTTCGCGGTTACTTCTTGCCCTGCCCTTTCTTGGGCGGCGGCGTGTCCGAAGAGTTGTCGCCCCCCTGCATCTGTGAGCGCATGGCACGCGCCGCCTGCGTCGCCAAGTCGGCCTCCTTGCGGGCGGCGTTGGCCACCTTGGCCTGAGCCGCGGCCACTTTCTTGGCCTGCTCAGCCTGGGCCTGGGCCTGCTGCGCCTGGGCCGTAGCTGCGGCACCCTCCTCCTGCAGACGAGCCGCTTCTTCCTGGGCCATCTGGTACTGGAGGCGCTGGCGTTCCAGCTCGCGGCGGGCCTGCTCGGCTTCGCGACGGCTGCCGTCGAGCTGGATCTGGTCGTGTTCGCGATCGAGCTGAGTGATCTTTAGCTGGGCGTCTTGCAGCTGCGCCGTCGCCTTGGCCAGATCGACCCGACGCTCAGCCACGTACAAAGCATGGGCACGATCGCGCGATCGCGCCTGCGCCAGCCGCGCGATGGCGTCGCGCGCTCTCGCCTGCTCGCCTTGCGCGTAACTTCCCAGCGTCGGGTCGCGGGATAGCTGGTCGAGACTGTTATTGAGGCGGGCAATATCCAGATCGTCCTTGGCCGCGTGAGCCACACCCGCGACGGCCAGCGCCAGCACCAGGGCGGTCAGGGCGGAATTCAAAGCTTTCATCAGTGGCCTCCCTGATCGTTCGTCTGCGGCAGGGTCTGGAAGCCCTCACCCTGCGGAACGGGCTGCAACATGGAGGACGACGGGGCCGGCATGTCGGTGGTGGGCTGCTGAGCCGGAAGTCCATCCTGGCTCTGCTGCTGTTGTTGCTGTTGCTGGGCCTCATGACTGGCCAGCGCCTGATCGATCTGCTCGCGCAGGTCGCGGTTGGCCTGGCTCTTGTTCTGAATCTGCGCGCGAGCCGCGCCAAGGCGGGCCTTAGCGCGAGCCAGTTCGGCATCCGCCTGCGCCTCTTCCGCCAGGGCGGCGGCATCTTCGTACTTGCGGCTGGCCATGGCCGCCTGGGCCTGCTGGAACTTATTCTGCGCAAAATCCAGGTCCACCGGCGCGTAATCGGCTGCGCCGGCGTCCCGGGCAGCGCGCAGCTGGGTCTGGGCCTGATTCATCGCGCCGTCGGGCGGGGGTACGCTGGCGCAACCGCCAAGCGTGGCCAGCACCACGGCCAGAATCAGGGTCGAAACCGCCCTACGAACGCCATGGGGGCGCCCTTCAGACGGGAAAAAGATGTGCACCATCACTCATTCCTCTAAGAGTGTCGCGGCGTATTGTGGGCGGGCATAATCCACGATTGCAACGCGCAAAAAAATTTTCAGGGGACACGAGTGGACATTGGTTACTTCCTCAAGCTTATGGTGGACAAGGGCGCGTCGGATATGTTCCTGACGACCGGCGCCCCGGTGAACATCAAAGTCGAGGGCAAGCTGTATCCGCTGGGCAATACCGGGCTGCCGGGCGGCATGGTGAAGAAAATCGCCTATTCACTGATGGACGAGGGCCAGGTGCCTCAGTTCGAGCGCGACCTGGAGCTCAATATGGCGCTGGCGGTGAAGGAAGCCGGCCGTTTCCGCATCAACGTGTTCAAGCAGCGCGGCGAAGTGGGCATGGTGATCCGCGCCATCAAGAGCGAAATCCCCAGCATCGACCAGCTGCAGCTGCCGGGCATTTTCCGCGAGCTGATCATGGAGCCGCGCGGCCTGATCCTGGTAGTAGGCGCCACCGGCTCGGGTAAGTCCACCACCCTGGCTGCGATGCTCGACCACCGCAACCAGAACTCTTCCGGCCACATCCTCACTATCGAGGATCCGATCGAGTACCTGCACCGCCACAAGAAGTCGATCGTGAACCAGCGCGAAGTCGGCCTGGACACGCACAGCTATCACGAGGCGCTGAAGAACGCGATGCGCGAAGCGCCGGACGTGATCATGATCGGCGAGATCCGCGACACGGACACCATGGAGGCGGCCATCTCCTTCTCCGAAACCGGCCATCTGTGTCTTGCCACCCTGCACTCCAACAACGCCGACCAGACGCTGGAGCGCATCCTCAACTTCTTCCCGGAATCGGCGCACAAGAACGTGCTGATGAACCTGGCGCTCAACCTGCGCGCGGTGATTAGCCAGCGCTTGGTGATCGGCAAGGATGGCCGCCGCCTGCCGGCGACCGAGGTGCTGCTCAACACGCCGTTTATCCGCGACATGATCCGCCGTGGCCAGATTCACGAGGTGAAGGAAGCGATGGACCGCAGCCTGCAGGAAGGCATGCAGACCTTCGACCAGTCGCTGTACCGCCTCTACAAGGAAGGCCGCATCGAGCTGGAGGAAGCGCTCAACAAAGCGGACTCGCGCGACGGCCTGGCACTCAAAGTGCGCTTGTCCGAAGGCGGCGGCGCCGACAATACCGAACTGGTCGGCAACGACCCTTACGGCCTCGGCTTCTGAGGTGTCGGACGCGGGGCATAGGCTGCCCCGCGCCTGGCCTGTCGACTACGCAGCGGGTGCCGGTGCATCCGCCTGCGCTTCGGGAGCGGCACGACGAAAAGCCTCGAGCTCGCTGCAGGCTTCGTGTATGCGCCGGATAGTCGGGTAATCATCCAGCGGCAACTTCCAGCGCACCGCGTTATAGAACTGCGGCACCAGGCACGCATCGGCGAGGGTTGGTGTATCGCCATGGCAGAAGCGACCGGTGGCCACATGCCCGGCCAGCATCATCTCCAGCGCCCTGAAACCCTCCGCAATCCAATGCCGCGACCATGTGCCCTTGACCGCGTCATCGGCCTGAAACTGCGCCCCCAGATACTGAAGTACGCGCAAATTTCCGAGCGGATGGACGTCGCAGGCCAGCAGTTGCGCCAGCGCGCGGACACGGGCGCGGCCCGCGGGATCCGCAGGCAATAGCGGTGGCGCAGGTCGGGTCTCATCCAGGTACTCGATGATCGCCATGGACTGGGTGAACACCTGCCCGCCATCGACCAGACAGGGAACCAGCTCCTGCGGATTCAGTGCCTGATAGTCGGGAGCGTGCTGCTCGCCACCATCGCGAACCAGATGGATCGGACGGGACTCATAAGCCAGCCCCTTCAGATTCAAGGCGATACGCACGCGATAGGCAGCGCTGGAGCGCCAGTAGCCATACAACACCAGATCCTGGGCCATCATCTTGTCCTCTGCGATAACGGATGCGGGCAGCGGCCAAGCATACCCGGCGCCCGGTTTGCATCGCTGGCGGGCGGGCGGGAAAATAAGCGGTTCGCGCCTTCGGGCCACCCTTACGAAATACCAACAGGAGTTCTGCCGTGTCCGTCATCCGCATGAGCGATCTTGATCTGCGCGGCAAGCGCGTGCTGATCCGCGAAGACCTGAACGTTCCGATCGAGAACGGCCGGATCACCTCCACCCAGCGCCTCGACGCCGCCCTGCCCACCATCAAAGCCGCCCGCGATGCCGGCGCCAAGGTCATGGTGCTGTCGCACCTGGGTCGCCCCAAGGAAGGCCAGTTCGACGCCGAGTCCTCGCTGGCACCGGTAGCGCAGTGGCTGGGCGACAAGTTGGGCAAGCCGGTGCGCCTGGTCGCCGACTACCTCGGCGGTGTCGACGTCGCCGAAGGCGAAGTAGTGGTGCTCGAGAACTGCCGCATGAACATCGGCGAAGGCAAGGACGACGAGACCCTGTCGAAGAAATACGCCGCGCTGTGCGACATCTTCGTGATGGACGCCTTCGGCACCGCACACCGCGCGCAGGCATCGACGCACGGCGTGATCAAGTTCGCCCCGATCGCCGCCGCCGGCCCGCTGCTCTCGGCCGAGCTCGACGCGCTGGGCAAGGCCCTGGAACATCCCGCGCATCCGCTGCTGGCGATCGTGGCCGGCTCCAAGGTGTCGACCAAGCTGACCCTGCTGGAAAACCTGATCGGCAAGGTGGATCAGCTGATCGTCGGTGGCGGCATCGCCAATACCTTTATCGCCGCGGCCGGCCATTCCGTCGGCAATTCGCTGTACGAGCCGGACCTGCTCGATGCCGCCAAGAAAGTGATCGCCGACGCCAAGCGCCGCGGTGCCGAAGTACCGATGCCGATCGACGTCGTAGTGGCACCGGAATTCTCCGCGCACGCACCCGCCACGGTGAAGCCGGTAGACCAGGTTAAGGATGGCGAGATGATCCTCGACATCGGGCCGGCGACTGCGAAGCTTTACGCCGAACTCATCGCCAAGGCGGGCACCGTCGTGTGGAACGGCCCGGTCGGTGTGTTCGAGTTCGATGCCTTCGGCAAGGGCACGGAAACGCTGGCCCGCGCCGTCGCTGCGTCCAGCGCCTTCTCCATCGCCGGCGGTGGCGACACCCTGGCGGCCGTCGATAAGTACGGCATAGAGAAGGATGTCTCCTACATCTCCACTGGCGGCGGTGCCTTTCTTGAGTTCCTCGAGGGCAAGGAGCTGCCGGCCGTGACCGCGCTCAAGGCCCGCGCGACGAAGTGAACCGCGCGCAGATGCTTTGCCTGTTTGATCTCGACGGTACCCTGATCGACTCCGAGGAAGGCATCGTCGCCTGCGTGCGACATGCCTTTGAGCAACTGGGCGTACCGGCGCCGGCCGAACTGCGCCACTGGATCGGCCCGCCGCTGCGTCACAGCTTCGCACCGCTGCTGGATCATGATTCCGTTCGTATCGAGGAAGCGGTAGAGCATTACCACCAGCGCTTCCACGCCATCGGTTGGCGCGAGCACACCGTGTATCCAGGTATCGAGGCCATGATTGGCCGGTTGCGCGAGGCCGGTCACGAGCTGGCGGTGGTGACCAGTAAGCCGCACCGGCATGCGGCGCCCATCATTGACGCACTCCCCTTCGGCTCGGCTTTCAGTCGCTTGTACGGCCCCGACCCGAGCAGCCCGCACAGCGAGAAAGCATCCATGATCGCTGCCGCACTGGCCGACTTCGGCGCGGAAGCGGAAAGCACCGTGATGATCGGCGATCGGCATTTCGATATCGATGGCGCGGTGGCGAACCGAGTGCGCGGCTTCGGTGTGTTGTGGGGCTTTGGCAGCCGTGAGGAACTGGAGCAGGCCGGTGCGCATGCGCTGGCGACTGATCCCGAGCACTTGGGCGAACTGCTGTTGGCTTAGTGGGCTGACGCAGTGCGGGTCGCGCACAAGGTGCGCTCCTAAAAAAACGCCGCGATCACTCGCGGCGTTTTTTGTTACCGGATGGCCTGCGCTCAGCCGAGCGTGCGTTTCACCGCATCCACCACATGGGGCACGGTGAAGCCGAAATGCTCGAACAACTGCGGTGCCGGCGCGGAAGCACCGAAGGTGGTCATGCCGACCACTTCGCCATCCAGGCCGACGTACTTGCACCAGAAATCGGCACTGGCCGCCTCCACCGCCACGCGCGCACGGCACCAGCCGGGTAGCACGCCTTCGCGATATTCCAGCGGCTGAGCGTCGAACACCTCGGTGCACGGCATCGACACCACGCGCACCGGCACATTCTGCTGCGCCAGCGTGCGTGCGGCCTCCATCGCCAGCTCCACTTCGGAACCGGTGGCGATGATGATCGCCTTGAACTTGGTGTCCTGCGGATCGGACAGCACATAGGCGCCGCGCGCGATGTCTGCAACCTGCTGTTCGGTGCGGAGCTGGTGCTTGAGGTTCTGACGCGAGAACACCAGACAGGCCGGCGCACCCTTGCGCTCGATGGCGAGCTTCCACGACATCGCCGATTCCACCGCATCGCACGGACGCCACACCTGGTTGTTCGGGATGTAGCGCAAGCTGGCGAGGTGCTCCACCGGCTGATGGGTCGGGCCGTCTTCGCCAAGGCCGATCGAGTCGTGCGTGTAGACGTGGATCACGTGCGCCGGAATCAGCGCGCTCATGCGCACCGCATTGCGGGCATAGTCGGAGAACACCAGGAAGGTGGCGTCGTACGGAATGAAGCCGCCATGCAGCGCCACGCCGTTGGCGATCGCGCTCATGCCGAACTCGCGCACGCCGTAGTACACGTAGTTGCCCTTGCCGTCGGCGCTGTTGCCGTTGGCGGCGTCCAGGCTGCCCTTCCATTTGGTCAGGTTGGAGCCGGCAAGGTCCGCCGAACCGCCGATCAGTTCCGGCAAGAGCGGACCAAACGCATCCAGCGTCATCTGCGAAGCCTTGCGGCTTGCAACATCCGGACCTTCAGCCTGCAGCTTCGCCACATAAGCCTGCGACTTGGCGGCCCAATCGGCCGGCAGGTCGCCAGCGAGACGGCGCTTGAACTCAGCCGCCAGCTCCGGATTCGCGGCCGCATAGGCGGCGAAAGCAGCATTCCAATCCTGCTCGCGCTTGGCGCCAGCGGCCTTGTGATCCCAGCCCGCATAGATCTCGGCCGGAATCTCGAACGGCGCGTAACGCCAGTCCAACTGGTCACGGGCAGCGGCGATCTCGTCTTTGCCCAGCGGCGCGCCGTGGCTCTCTTCCTTGCCCTGCTTGTGGGGCGCGCCGAAGCCGATGATGGTCTTGGCACAGATCAGCGTGGGCTTGGCGGACTGCGAGGTTGCCTGCGCGATGGCCTTCTTGATGGCCTCCGCGTCATGACCGTCGACGCCGCGGATCACGTTCCAGCCGTAGGCTTCGAAACGCTCCGGGGTGTTGTCGGTGAACCAGCCGTGCACTTCGCCGTCGATCGAAATGCCGTTGTCGTCGTAAATCGCGACCAGCTTGCCAAGGCCCCAGGTGCCGGCCAGCGAAGCGACTTCATGCGAGATGCCTTCCATCAGGCAACCGTCGCCCAGGAACACATACGTGTTGTGGTCGACGATCGTGTGCCCCGGGCGATTGAAATGCGCGGCCAGCACCTTCTCGGCGAGCGCGAAGCCGACAGCATTGGCCAGACCCTGCCCCAGCGGACCGGTAGTGGTTTCCACCCCGGGGGTTTCGCTGGCTTCCGGATGACCGGCGGTCTTGGAGTGCAGCTGACGGAAGCGCTTGAGCTGATCCATCGGCAGGTCGTAGCCGGTCAGATGCAGCAAGGCGTACTGCAGCATCGAGCCGTGGCCATTCGACAGCACGAAACGGTCGCGATTGAACCACTTCGGGTTCGCCGGGTTGTGGCGGAGGAAATCGTTCCACAGCACTTCGGCGATATCGGCCATGCCCATGGGCATACCGGGGTGGCCGGACTTGGCCGCCTCAACGGCGTCCATGGCAAGAGCGCGGACGGCGTTGGCGAGTACGCGGCGGGTGGTCATCAGGGGGTTCTCCGGGGCGGGCGGCGGCGAAAAACGGGCATTGTCGCCGATCTACCACGCGCTGTCGCCCGAAGAAACGAACTTAACTCGGCCTTAATACTTCACCTCCGAGTACTGAAACCCTTCAGGCCTGCCTCGTTCTAATTCCTCGCATGGCTGGGATGGCCATACCGACCGCGACTGCCTTTCCCCTTCCCCCTGGCACGCGGTTCGCCCCCAAATCAAAGAGGAGTATTCCCATGAAGAAGTCTCTACTTGCCCTAGCTTTGTCCGCCACCGCCTTGGTGGCTCTGCCTGCTTTCGCCCAGGACGGCGCGGCCGCTCCGGCCAGCGGCAACTATCTGCCCAGCCAGCCGGTGGGCAGCGGTAACTGGTTCATCGATGCCAACGTCGGCCGCACCAACGGTAACGGCAACAGCGGTTTCGGCAGCAACGGCGGCAGCTTCAACTTCCTGCACGGCGAAAAGGGCCGTCGCACCGGCTATGGCCTGACCGGCGGCTACCGCTGGAAGGTCGGCCAGGATCTGGGTCTGGGCGTGGAACTGGGTTACACCGACCTGGGCAACTTCCGCGTCAAGAACGTCTTCAACTCGCAGGATGTGAACCAGCGCACCACCACCAACGCTCTACGCGGCTGGCTGGTCGGCGTGAATGGCCGCATCAACCTGATGCCGCAGTGGTACCTCAGCGCGCGTGGCGGTTACTTCCACGGCAATGACAACCACAACAACTACAACAACAGCCTGGGCCAGGATCTGGGCCTGAGCAGCGGCGGCAACTCCGGCCGCGGTGGCTGGTACGCCGGCATCGGCACTGGCTGGGACATCACGGAGCACGTCGGCGTCGGTGTGCACTACGACTACTTCAAGGTCAGCACCGGCAAGATCAAGGACAACGCCACCGGCGTGGAAACCAGCGATCTGAAGCGCTCCACCGGCATCGTGTCGCTGACTGGCGAGTACCGTTTCTGATTGCCAGCAAGCTATGCCGTTCAACGAAAACGGGCGCCTCGGCGCCCGTTTTCTTTTGGAATCATGAGATTGCCATAAAACTTAATGCCCACTTAATACTGTACTAATCAGTATTGAATCTTCTCATGCGAGCCCAATCTAAGGTTCTGTGCAGCCCATAGCCCCATTGGCGCACGCGGCGTCGAGCCCTTTCCCCAACCGGCCGGCGACTGACCTTGTCAAAAAAGAATCGGAGACTCTCCATGAAGAAGACACTACTCGCCCTCGCTTTTGCTACTGCCGGTCTGATGGTCGTCCCTGCCGCCTTCGCGCAGAACGCGTCCAGCGACAACGGCGGCTTTTTCATCAACGGCAATGTGGGTCGCACCTCGATCAACAAGGGTCCGTACGACGACCATGACACCGGTTATGCCCTCAACGGCGGCTACCGCTGGTCGCTGGCCCCGAACTTCGCGCTGGGTGCCGAGGTGGGCTACAACGACCTGGGCAACATCCATCCGAAGAACATTTTCAACAGCAACCCGGTGGTCGATCGCGGCAAGAGCCAGCTGCATGGCTGGACCGCCGGCGCCAATGCCCGCTTCAACATCGACCAGAACTGGTACATCAGCGGTCGCGGCGGTGTGTATAGCTGGAAGGGCCACGGCCTGAGCAATGACGTCAACCCGGTCCGCAAGAGCCTCGACGACACCAGCTGGTACGCCGGTGCGGGCTTCGGCTACAACTTCAGCAACAACGTCAGCGTCGGTCTGAACTACGACTACTTCGACGCGAAGAAGGACAAAGTGGATCTGAGCACCGACATGGTGTCGGTCAGCGCGGAATACCGCTTCTGAGTAAGGCAAGTCGCTCGCTTGTGAACCCGCAAGTAGGCGAGTGTAGGAGTGAGAGGGCGCCGCAAGGTGCCCTCTCTTTATTTTGCGCGATGCGGTCCAAAGAAAAAGGCGCCGTGACGGCGCCTTTTTCGTACGGCTATCGAATGCAGCAGCCGATCAGCCGTTCCACTGACCCAGCGCAGCCAGGCCGTTGTCCTTGGCGCGCGCCGCGACGGTCTTCTGCGCGTCGGCGTAGTTGGCCTTCATATCCTTGGCCCACAGCTTGAGCGCGGCCTGCTGCATAGCGCGGCCGTAGGAGAACGACAGCGGCCACGGGTGCGGGCCCATGCGGTTCATGGCATTGAGGTGGGCGGTCGACTGCTCGTCGGTCTGGCCACCGGAGAGGAACACGATGCCCGGCAGGGTCGCGGGCACGGTGGTCTTCAGCACGCGCACGGTGGCTTCGGCGACTTCCTCAACCTCGGCCTGCTCTTCCGCGTCCTTGCCCGGAATGACCATGCTGACCTTTAGGATGGTGCCTTCCAGCAGCACGTTCTGTTCGTACAGCGCATTGAACAGGCTGCGCAGCACGGCCTCGTGCACTTCGTAGCTGACTTCGATGCTGTGGTCGCCGTCCATGATCACTTCCGGCTCGACCATCGGCACCAGACCCGATTCCTGGCAAAGCGCGGCATAACGGGCCAGCGCATGGCAATTCGCCTCGATGGCGGTGGAGCTCGGATTGTCTTCGCTGATGTTGATCACAGCGCGCCACTTGGCGAACTGGGCGCCCAGCTTGGCGTATTCCTGCAGGCGCTCGCGCAGGCCGTCGAGGCCTTCGGTGACCACATCGCCCGGGAAGCCGGCGAGCGGCTGCGGACCCTTGTCGACCTTGATGCCCGGGATAATGCCGAGCTTCTTCATCACCTGGGTGAACGGCACGCCGTCCTTGGTGGACTGGCGGATGGTTTCGTCATAGAGGATCGCGCCGGAGATGTGCTCGTTGAGGCCCGGTGTGGTGAGCAGCAGCTCACGGTAGGCGCGGCGATTCTCTTCGGTGTTTTCGATGCCGACGGCCTCGAAACGCTTCTTGATGGTGTTGGTCGACTCGTCGATGGCAATGATGCCCTTGCCAGGTGCGACCATCGCCAGGGCGATGCTTTCGAGATCTTCGATGCTCATGACGACTCCGTAAAACTGAAGGGGCGGCGGCTGCCGCGCGCTAAATGGAAGCCTCCCCGTTGCCGGGTCGGGCAGGTTCAAAGAGCGCGATTATAGCCCGTTCGGCGGAGCCGTCGCCCCGCCCCTTTCTGGAGGTCATTCAGCCCTGGGCGTAACCCGGCAGCTGGCAGGCCGCGATCAACTTGGCTTTCTCCGCCGCGTCGGACGGCATATTGAAGGGCACCACGTAGTAGGTCGCCACTGGCTCTTTGTTCTTATTGGTCAGCGACTGGCCGTACTGGAAGCGGGTGACGATGCCCTGGGCAACGGGACCGAGATCGCTTTGCGGAACCACTTTTCGCACCGCGACATCCTGGGTCTTTCCGTCGCTGCCGATCATGTAGCTGACGGCCACGCAGCCGGGCTTGTCCAGGTTGTGGCCGCTATTGGGGATGTCCGCGTCGACCTTCGTATTGAGCAGGATCCAATAGGACGACAGATGTTCCGGCCCCACCATGCGCGCCTGCGATTGCGCCAGCGCGGGAGTGACCACAGCCGCGACCAGCGCCAGGCAAAGACCGTGAATCACCGGACGAAGAAACGTTTTCATGGGCAAGCTCCTTGGCTGACACCTGGGGACGGGATGGCAGTTTAGCCCCGCGCCAGGCCGGTGGCGCATCACAACAACGCCGGCACGACGGTACCCGTCAGCCGGCGTTGCCAGGAACCGCTCACAGGTCCCGCAGGCTCTCCACCATGCCGTCGGCGCCCACGGAAAGCAGCTTCAGCGTATTCGTGCCGCCACCGCGGCCGATGTGGTCGCCATGGGTCATCACCACCCGGTCGCCTTCGCTCAACTTGCCCTGGCCAAACAGCAAGCGAACCGCCTCGCGGGCCGATGCCGCCGGGGTCAGGTCCTTAGCGTGGGTGAACTCCACCGGCTGCACATCGCGCAACATCAGCATGCGACGACGCGCATCGGAGAACGGCGATAGCCCGTAAATCGGCACGGCACTGCGATAGCGCGACAGCCACTGCGCCGTGGCGCCAGATTCGGTCAACGCGACGATGGCTCGCACCCCAAGCTGGCTCGCCAGCAACATGGCGGCGAGGGCGATGGCCTGATCGGTGCGGTCCAGCCGATGACCGGCCGTCGCCAGATCTTCCTTCGGCTCGAACTGCCGCTCGGCGCCCAGGCAGATGCGGCGCAGCGCCGCCACCGCCTTGTCCGGATGCGCACCAGCCGCCGACTCCTCCGACAACATCACCGCATCGGTGCCGTCGATCACCGCATTGGCGACGTCGAGCACTTCCGCGCGGGTCGGAATCGGCGAACGCACCATCGACTGCAGCATCTGCGTCGCGGTGATCACCGCGCGATTGCGCTGCACCGACTCGCGGATGATTTTTTTCTGCAGCCCCGGCAGCTCGGCATCGCCGATCTCCACACCCAGGTCGCCGCGTGCCACCATCACCACATCGGAGGCATCGATGATTTCGCCCAGCACCGAAATCGCATCCGCGCGCTCGATCTTGGCCACCAACGCCGCGTTGCCGCCGGCCTCATGCAGCAGGCGGCGCGCCTGATCCATATCGGCCGCGGAGCGCACGAACGACACGGCCAGGAAGTCGGCTCCGATCTCCGCCGCCAGCTTGATATCCGCCTTGTCCTTGTCCGACAGCGCCGAGACCGAGAGCCCGCCGCCCTGGCGATTGAGGCCCTTGCGGTCCGACAGCTTGCCCGCCACCAGGACACGGCAACGCACCTCCGCACCCACCACGCTTTCCACGGTGAGCGCGACCAGGCCATCGTCCAGCAGCAACACGTCGCCGGCGGCCACGTCTTTCGGCAGATCGTGATAGCTCACGCCGACACGCGTGGCATCGCCCAAGGGCGCGTTCGGACTGCAATCGAGCACGAAGCTGTCGCCGACGCGAAGCTCCACCGGTCCATGGGCGAACTTCTCGACGCGGATCTTCGGCCCCTGCAGATCGGCCAGCACGCCGACTTCGCAACCGGCCTTCTCGGCGGCAATGCGTACGGCGGCGGCGCGGGCGCGATGGTCGTCCGGCTGTCCATGCGACAGGTTCAGACGAACCACATTCACGCCTTCGGCGATGATTTTCTCGAGCATGCCCGGCACGTCAGTGGCGGGGCCGAGGGTGGCAACAATCTTGGTGCGGCGCAGCGGATTTTCAGTAGTCATCATTCGAGGCTAGCAGAACTGTTCGGTTGCGCTAGAGGGTCTTCGCATCTGTTTTTCCAACCCCCACAAAGCTCGGCGACGCCCCATGCCGATACGTCTACCACTTCAGTGAACTGGTATTACCAGTCGACGATGGGATTAGCGCGAGAGGGGATGACTGGTATGGCGTATGGCCATCGAAATGGCCAAATGCCAACGCCCTCCCCGCGCTCGGAAAAGACCATCGACAGAGATGTCGACAGGCGCGACGCATGGGCTCCCCAAGCCACCGCGAAGGCCCTCATGCAACTCGGCAAAAGCATTTTGCATCGCAGCAAATCTCGTCACGAAACACCCGGCCCGCTCTATCCGCTGCCTGTCGCACGCCTTACGAAAAATCAGCAACACAGCGACGCATTGAGCTGCCCTGCCCGCGCCGTCGATACTGCCCGGCCAACGGAACATCCCCATGGAAGGAGAGTCATGACGATCGCCGTACGATTACCCGCTGCCCTGCTCTTCATGCTCACCAGCGCGGCCGCTTATACGCAGGCTGCGCCAGACGCCGCCAAAGCCTCGTCGCCGCCACCCATCGTCGACTTCATCCGGCCACCTGACTTCTCCGACGTCACCCTGTCGCCCGACGGCAAGTACCTCGCGGCAATCGTGCCGATGAGCGACAAGCCGCACGAAAACCTGCTCGCCGTACTGGACGGCAAGACCGCAAAGATCGTGCGCGTCCTCCACTCCGGCCGCGAAGCCCTGATCGCCAGCTACCAGTGGGTCGGCGACAACCGCCTGATCGCGTCCATGGCAGTGAAGCACGACGGCCTGGATACGCCATGGCTGACCGGCGAACTGTTCGCCATCGACCCGGACGGCACGCATCAGGTCAACCTGTTCGGCTATCGCGCCGGCGGCGAAACCACCGGCACGCATATCGCCTCGCGGGAAAGCCGCTACGCCTTCGCCGAGCCGATCGGCGACCAACCCGTCGGCCAGGATCAGATCCTGATCGCCGTCAACGACTACACCCGTGCCGCCGAAGGCAACTTCACCGAGATCGAACGCCTCAACGTGCGCACCGGTCGCACCGCGCGTGTGGGCGTCTCGCCAGCGCGCAACGCCAGCATGGTCGCCGACCACGCAGGCCAGGTGCGCGTTGCTTACGCCAACAACAACGCCAACGGCGAAATGCTATGGCTGCGCGCCAACAACGACGCGGCGTGGGAGCTGATCAACGAGCCGTCCAAATCCGGCGTGGACATCCATCCGGAGGGTTTCAATCGCGACAACAGCAAACTCTACGTGCGCGTATCGCAGGGCAACCGTCCCGATGCGATCGAGCTGATGGATGTCGCCACCCGCCAGCGCACGCCGCTGTTCCAGGGGCAGTTCGCCGATCCGGGCCATCTGCTGCAAACGGCCGATGGCAAGGACTACTACGCCGTCGTCAATCACGACGGCAAGCGCACGCTGCACTACTTTGACGAAAGCAGCCAGGAGGCGCGCCTCAGCAAGGCCCTGGCCGTCAACTTTCCCGACCAGCTCGCCTACTTCTCCAGCTTCACCCAGGACGGCAAGCACGCCATCGTGCATGTCGCCAGCGACCGCAATCCCGGTGACTTCTATCTGTTCGATCTGGACAGCCGCGAAGCGCACTACCTGATGAGCGCGGAACCCTGGATCGATCCGCAGCATATGCGGCCCATGCAGCCGATCGAACTCACGGCGCGCGACGGTCTCGCCCTGCACGGCTTTCTCACCCAGCCGGCGGGCAGCCAGCCGCATCCGTTGATCGTGCTGCCGCACGGTGGCCCACACGGCATCGCCGACCAGTGGGGTTACGACCGCGAAGCGCAACTGTTCGCCAGCCGCGGCTACACCGTGCTGCAGATCAACTACCGCGGCTCCGGCGGTTACGGCATGCACTTTCAGCAGCGCGGCTACAAGCAATGGGGCCTGAGCATGCAGGACGACCTGACCGACGCCACTGAATGGGCGATCAAGCAAGGCTACGCCGACCCTAAGCGGATCTGCATCTACGGCGCCAGCTACGGCGGCTACGCCGCGCTCCAGGGTGCTGTGCGCGAACCGGATCTCTATAAGTGCGCCATCGGCTATGCCGGTGTCTACGACCTGCGTGTGCAGATGGACAAGAGCGACACGCAACGCACCGATCGCGGCACGGCGTATCTGAAACTCGCGCTCGGCGAAGATCGCGACGACCTGCTGCGGCGCTCGCCGCTGAGTGGTGCGGAGAAGATCAAGGCCGACATCCTGCTGCTGCACGGCAAGGACGATCAGCGCGTGCCGTTCAAGAATTTCCAGGAATTCACGGCTGCACTGGACCGCCAGGGCAAGCACTACGACAAGCTGGTCGAACCCCTGGAAGGCCACGGCTTCTTCCTGCCCGAGCACCGGCAGGAGGCATATCAGAAGATGCTCGACTTCCTGCAACGGAACATCGGTAACGCCGCGGCTCGCTGAGTGATGCTGGGTCGCCGCTTCCGCGGCGACCCAGCTCCGTATCAATTGCCAGTCAGTGCCAGGTTGAGCACTTCCGCCAAACGCCGTCCAGCTTCGCGCAGCCGCAACTCGGCCACGGGCAATGCCTTGTCCACATAGGCCTGTTCGATCTTGTGCCCGTCCGGATAGATGTCGCGGGTGGCGGCGCAGGAATCCTCGGCCCATTGCGCATAGTTGTTATCCAGCGGCGCGATCGGCGGCGGCAGCGACACCGGACCGCGCGCGTCCAGCTCCTTGGCATACGGCTGCCAATCCAGGCCCTTGGTGCCAAGCAGCCCCGAATCCCACACGCTATGCAGGTTGGTGCCCTTGCCATTGAACTGCACCTGGTAGGCGTTGCCGCCCTTATCATCGCGATAGCCGGCATGCAGCGGCTGGTGCACGTCACCAACGAAATGCACCACGAACTTCAAGGCCTGCAAGCGCGCTTCATCCGGCTGGCTGCGGTCCTCCAGCACCTGCACGTAATGATCCAGGCCACCGACGATGCATAGCCCGTCGGGACAGTCGCGCGGCGGCGTGTAGTCGCAGGTCTCGCTGCGGAAATTGATGTAATGCAAGCCGCGCGTCTTGTCCCATAGCGCCTGCTGCGCCGGATCATTGCGCAGCTCGTCGGCCCAGCTCGCAATATCGGCCAGGGACTTGGTGTGATCCGGCGCCAGCAGCCGTTCGATCTCGGCTTCGGCGGAAGGGCTCAGGTGCCGCTGCGCCAGCTCGGCAATGATGGCGTGACCCTGCCGGCCCCAGGCGTGGGCGGACGGGGCCAAGACCAAGGTAGCCAGCAGACTGGCGAGCACGCGTCGCGTCGGAAACATAAGCAGAGTCCTGAAAAAGCGGCCGTGGAGTGTGCCACAGCCGCACGACAGTCCGTGGTCAGCCCGTGGCCGCCTTGTGCAGCAAAGTGCCCGTGGCATCGCGCACGCTCACATCCACCGGCACACCTTGCCGCACGCTCTCGGTGACGATGCAGAAATCCTCGAACTGGGCCAGCGCGCGATCCAGGTGGGACAGGTCGGTCTCCACGTTCGACAGGCTCAGCTCCACCGCGATGCGCACCACCCGCCATCGCCCCTTTTCATTGCGCTCAAGCGTGGCCCGCGCACGCGCGCCCAGGCTGCCCGGCTGATTCTTGTATTTGCGCAGGGCAAACAACAGGCTGGCCGACAGGCAATTGGCCACCGCCGCGGCCAGCATGCGCGAAGGATTGGGACCTGCGCCCTGACCCAGCGGAGGGGTCTCGTCAGTGAGCAGGTCGGGGATGGCGGTGTCGTCGAAACGCACCCGGAACTCATAGTCCGTCACCTGCTCCAGCGTGATGTCGATCACCTGCTGCTCGTCGCTCATAAACCTGGCTCCACGGATTAAGACTATCTACCCAACCCGCCGAGCCTACCCCACCTGTCAGTGCCATGAACCGTGCCGGATGAGATGGGCCCCCGGTTCCGGCTAAAATGTCCGCTTTGGCGGCCGGACCCGGCTGCTGCTGCCCGTCATCACACCGGAGGACGCTGTCTCATGGCCATCAAGGTCGCCATCAATGGTTACGGTCGCATCGGCCGCAATGTTCTGCGCGCGCTGTACGAATCCGGCCGCACCAACGAGTTTCAGATCGTTGCGGTCAACGACCTCGGCGACGCCGAGACCAACGCCCACCTCACCCAGTACGACACCGCCCATGGCAAGTTCCCGGGCACCGTGTCGGTGGATGGCGGCGATCTGATCGTCAACGGCGACCGCATCAAGGTCTGCGCCGAGCGTGACCCGTCGAAGCTGCCGTGGAAGGATCTGGGCGTGGACGTGGTGCTGGAATGCACCGGCTTCTTCACCTCGAAGGCCAAGGCCAGCGCGCACATCGCCGCAGGCGCCAAGAAGGTGGTGATCTCCGCTCCTGGCGACAAGGACGTGGACGGCACCTTCGTCTTCGGCGTGAACCACGACCAGATCAAGCCCACCGACCAGGTCATCTCCAACGCCTCCTGCACCACCAACTGCCTCGCGCCGCTGGCCAAGGTGCTGCACGACAAGATCGGCATCGTGCACGGCCTGATGACCACCATCCACGCCTACACCAATGACCAGGTGCTGACGGACGTCTATCACTCCGACCTGCGCCGCGCCCGTTCGGCCACGATGAGCCAGATCCCGACCAAAACCGGCGCCGCTGCCGCGGTGGGCCTGGTGCTGCCGGCGCTCAACGGCAAGCTGGACGGTTTCGCCATGCGCGTGCCGACCATCAACGTGTCGGTGGTCGACCTGTCGTTCGTCGCCGCGCGTGCGACCACTAAGGAAGAAATCGACGCCGCGATCAACGAAGCCGCCAACGGCGCGCTGAAGGGCATCCTGGCGGTGAATACCAAGCCGCTGGTTTCGGTCGACTTCAACCACAACCCGGCTTCTTCCACCTACGACGCCACCCAGACCCGCGTCATGGGCGGCACGCTGGTGAAGGTGCTGAGCTGGTACGACAACGAGTGGGGTTTCTCCAACCGCATGCTCGACATCACCAAGGCGCTGATGGAAGCGAAGTAAGTTTCGCCATCACGCGTAAAAAAGGCCGGGCTTTCGCCCGGCCTTTTTGTTTTCTGTAGGAGCGCACCCTGTGCGCGAACGGCCGCAAAGCAGCCCAGCTACGCAGGGCTTTCGCGCACAGGGTGCGCTCCTACATCGATCAACCCAGTACTTTCAGCGCTGCGTCGTAGTTCGGCTCGTTGGCGATCTCGCCAACCATTTCCGCATGCACCACCTGATCGTTCGCATCCAGCACCACCACGGCACGCGCGGCCAGGCCAGCCAGCGGGCCGGAAGCGATCGCCACGCCGTAGTTCTGCAGGAACTCATGACCACGCAGGGTGGACAGCGTCACCACGTTATCCAGGCCTTCCGCGCCACAGAAGCGCGCCTGCGCAAATGGCAGGTCGGCGGAAATGCACAGCACTACGGCGTTGTCGAGCTGGCTGGCCTTTTCATTGAAACGGCGCACCGAAGTGGCGCAAGTTGGCGTGTCGACGCTGGGGAAGATGTTCAGCACCTTGCGCTTGCCAGCAAACGTCGCCAGCGAGACATCGGAGAGATCCTTGCCGACCAGCGAGAACGCCGGAGCCTTTTCGCCGCTGGCCGGGAAATGGCCATCGACCTGCACGGGGTTGCCTTTAAGAGTGACAGTGGACATGGGAACCTCTTTGCCTGGATGGGTTGCCAAGTAGAACATGCCGACCGTCTTTCCGGCAGGCCTCACTCGGCAATCTTTTCCAGGTTCTTCTCGAACAGATCGCTGTCACGGTCGCTGGTCATTTCATACAGGCTGTAGCGCCGGTTCAAACGGGCACCGCCATCGCGCAACAGCGGCTCCCACATGAAGGTGGCGCGACTGGTACTGGAGCGCGGCAACAGCAGGTCGAACGGGATCGAGAAGTAGATGCCCTTGTCGAAACTGCCCTCACCCGTCTGCGTACCCGACTTGTTAGTCAACGTCGCATACGCACCCATGCGTACGCCGTTGCTGAATTCGCGTGAGATATCCAGGGTGGCGCCATAGTCCTTCGCCAGATAGCGGCCCACGCTCATGGCCAGGGTCACGTCGTGGAAACCGGTGTTCACGTACAGCGTCGCGTTGCCCACCACGGTGTGATAACCGCGCAACGCAAAGTCCTGGCGGAAGCCACGCTGACGTACCCAGTTCATGTCCACGCCGAGCGCCCAGCGCTCGCCGTACGGACGATAGAGCACCTCGCCGCCAGCGCCCGCGTACATCGACTCCAGCATGCCCGCGTAGGCCATGCCGAACAGATCCGGGGCCAGCACATGCGTGCCCGTGATCTGGAAATTCGGCATGGTCACATCGGAGGTGGTCAGGTACTCGCGGATATTGGTGCGCACGCGCGGCAGCAAGCTGGGCGCGGTATAGGTGAACTTGTCGTAGTTATTGAACAGGTTGACGTTGACCTGTCCGTCCCACCACAAATTGCGATTGAAGCGGTAGGTAGCGCTACCGTTGGCGCTGAACTGATAGAGCACGAACGCGTTCGGTCCACCCAGGCTCTGCTGATAGCCCAACGCCACACCCGCGTCGAATTTCTTCGGCGGCTTGGTATACAGCACTTCTTCGGGCTGGATCGCCGGCGGGTTCTGCTCCACGCTGCGGCGCATCTCCTGCATGTCAATGCGATGGTCGAGCAGTTCGACAAAGCGCGGCCGATGCACGCTGTCCTCGACCATCGGCATGCCATGAGCTTCGCTGGACAGCGTGAACCAGTCGATGCTGTCGTCGACGCGATTGTCCAGCACCCGCGACATGCGCCCGACGCCACGCGACGGATAGAAGTAGCTGCGCTGCTCGCCATGAATCACCAGTTCGGAGCCACGGCGCCCGATGCTGCTGACATCGATGCCCGCATTGTCGCCCAGCGCACGGCTCAGCTCGTCCCAATCGACCTGCCCCGGCGGTTTGCGCGGCAACGCCGCCGGGCCTTCGGCGGGCACCGGCGTGGATGCCACCTCACGCAAGGGTTCCGGCGCCGGATCGAGCGTCTTCTTCGGTTCCGCATGCTGTGCCAGATTGGAATGCAGGCTCAGCGTCGCCATCACGGTGTCGCCGCGCTCGTAGCCCACCGTGACATCTACGTTGCGGTTGACCCGATATAGCAGCGCGACATTGACCGGCGAACGCTGGCGGAGGTTGTTGGCGAGTGCCTCGTGCTTGTAGTTGTTGCCGTCCAGCTCCACCTTCAGGCGCAGCTTGTCCAGCGGTGTCTGGTATTCGATGCCGCCGATGACAGCAGCCGGGCCGCGGAAATAGCGCAGCGTATTGAATTCGCCACCCTGCTGATTGGTGTTGCCCGCGCGATTGTCGAAACCGCTGTACAGCCAGCCCAGCGGACTCTTGATGTCGCCGCGTGCACCCATGTTGCCCCAGGCCATGCCCAGGGTGAAATCGACCGGCCCGAAGCGCTTGCTGGCCACCACGTATTCGCTGCTGAAAAGACCGGTGCCGGCGATATCGCGCCCGCCCACCGCCACCGCCGGCCACCAGCGCGTCTCATCCCACAGTCGCACCTTCAGGTCGATGGACTTGTCTTTGTAGCTTTGGTGTCCGCTCAGCCCGATCGGTCCGTACAGCCGGTTGCTCACCGCGCTATAGCGAAAAGCAGCCTCCATCCACGGCAGCGGTTGTAACGAGAGGTTGTAGTGCGTGTACGGATAGGTACGCGTCGCGGTGAACGCCAGATCGCCTTCATCGGCCATGCGCGCGGTCGGCGTCTGCAGCAGACCGACCTCACCGAAATCATTATGGGTATAACCCGGCGCGTTCTGCGCATGCAGTGCGCCAGCAATGCATTGCGCCAGCAACAGACTGGCCGGCAGCATCATGCGGCTGCAGGAACGCGGGCGACCGGCGATCAAGGCGGCACTCCGGCGTTATCAAGCGGCTGGGTGGCGAGAAAATCCGCCATCTCGCGATTGAAGTGCTCATCCACGGCACCCTGGATCGCGCGCTTGTCCAGCGGCACATAAACCATGGCGCCGGGCGCCAGCGAGATCGGCGCATCGCCATTCCACAGCGCGATACCCAACTCGAATACCTGGCCGTCAGGCTGGATCGCATACAGCAGATCGCGGTCGGCCATCGCGGTCGGGCAGGCGGCCACATAGTCGCGCGGATCCTTCAGGGCGACATGCGGCAGCTCGCACGGTTTGACCACCGCTCCCACCACCCGCACCGTCGCCGGACGCGCGGGATAAGCCAGCGCATCGCCATCGTCGATCGGCAGATTGTCGGCATCGCTTGCCGCCAACGCCGCAGGATCCAGCGTATGCACAATGCGCCGGCCAGTCACCGGCATGGCCTTCAGCCAATCGCGCAAGTTGCCGCTGAGCGTCGCCAGTGCCGGGTTGCCTGCGCGCAAGGCCTGATCGCGCACCGCACCGAGTTCGTACAACAGGCCAGCCTGCAATCGTCGCTGCGGCAATACCAAGGTCTGCTGCGACCAGAGCGCGCCGAGCATGTAGGCATCCGGATTCACCTGCGCTGAAGTAGCGGCATCCACCAGGCGCGGCGATGCACCCAGTACCTGCACACCTGGATGACCGACTTCGCCACTGACCCGGATGGAGGTCGCTGCCTGCGCAACACTGCACGACACGAGCAGCCCGGCACACAGCATAAGCATGCGTACCGGCCTCATGTTTGCGGCCCTCGATAAGGACGCAACTGAATCATCTCCAGCGCCTGTCCGGGCGCCGCATACTGCCGGCTCTTCCAGATAAAGCCATCGGCCGGATCGACCCAATATCGGTTCACCACATCGAAGCCGATCTCCGCCGCATGCAGATGCTCATCGAAGCGGCGCAGATGATGTACGGTGCCGAGAATATCGACGTCTTCCATGGCCATCGGCTGCAACTTCGCCTGCACATGGATGCCGTAGTGATAGTCCGGCGACCAATCCATCACACGCTGATAGGCGACCGGTGCCTGCACATGCTGCAAGCCGCTCGCAAACGGATCGCCTTCCTCCAACAACGCATCCAGGTTCCGCGTCAGACCCAGCGTCTTCACCAGCACGCCGTGCTTGAGGAACACTGCTTGCCCATCCGGTCCGTACCAACCGAGCAGATCGCCCTGCGCACTGGCCAGCAGCAGAATCGCTTCGCCACCCGGCGCGGAAACCTGCAACTGGTAGTACGGCTCAGCCGCGACCGACTCCGCCGTGGGACGCACGCTGGTGCCGCCATGCACCGCCTGCTTCACCGTCTCCAGACTGCCCATGGATACGTCGGTGCACGCGCTCATCAGGCACAGCACACCCGTCACGACCGCGAGGCGGTACAGGCCCCGCCGCGGCGTCAGCATCATGCACATAGGCATCAATTATTGAGGTTGCTCTTAGCCGAGGCCGCGTTGCTGATCAGCCCCGACAAAGGCAACAGCTGCGAGAGGAAACGGTTCCAGCGCGTCACACCGGCCGGCCCGACAAAGACCACGTCACCGGGATGCACCGGGAATTGCGAAGCCAGCGCGAACGCTGTCGGCGATTGCGCGCTCAGCTGATAGATCGTCGCCGGCGTCTTCTCCATATCTTCCACGCCGCGGATCACGTATACCGCATTGCCCTTCGCCGTCACCTCGTTGAGTCCGCCAACGCGACCCAAGGCTTGCGACAGCATCATGTCGCCCGTCTTGAACGGCACTGCCGCCGGGCGCGTGACTTCGCCCAGTACATAGACTTCCTTGCGATCGCCGTAGGGCAGATAGATCTGATCGCCTGCCTTGAGCCAGATCTCGCCAAGACCATGCGCACGACTCAGCGCTTCGAGATCGAGGTGATAGTCATGACCGTCGCGTGTCAGCACCAGGCCGGAGAGATCCGCCTGATCCGCATTGACCTGTGCCGCGCCGATCGCCTGCTCCAGGCTCATCGGTGTCACCGTCACCGGCAGCGGATCGGTTTTCACAAACGCGCCGCGCAACGTGATGCGCTGATTGCCGTAGCTGATCACGCTCATATCCACCTGCGGCTGCTCCACGTAGGTGGCCAGCCTTCGCGTCAACTCAGCGCGCAGTTCTTCCACCGTCATGCCAGCGGCCTTGAGCAGCCCCACGTAGGGATAGAACAGCGTGCCGTCCGCACGCACCAGACGTCCATTCGCGCTCGGCTGCTGCTGCGAGCCAGCGGGCGAGGTCAGTTCGGGATGCTCCCACACTGTGATGTAGAGCGAGTCACCCACACCGATGCGATACGGCTCGGGCTTGAAGGTGGCCAGCTCAGTCGGCACTGTCGCCGGCGTGGTGGTGCTCTTGTCCATCGCCAGCAACTTCGGCGTGATCGGCACCAGTTGATAGCGTGCGCCGTCCAGCGAGCCCTGGCGCGTCAGATCCATGGAACTCAGATGCTGCCCGGGCGCCCATATGCAGGCATGCAATGCCAGCGCAGCACATGCGATTACCAACGCCTGCCGTTTGTTCATCAGTCGAGCCCTTCGAGATGCGCTAACGCCGCTACGCGGCGATTGGATCGTCGGCCCCCTACCGATGACATAAGTGTTACCAAGCCTGCGCGCCAAACTGCGGCAAGCCCATTCGCGTCCACCGGAACACGGTGGACGCTATCTACCGATCAAACCCTTGATCGAACGATCAGTGCGTCCCGGTCGTACCGCCGGTGCCACCTGTACCACCGGTGCCGCCCGTACCGCCGGTACCGGCCACGGCTGCCGCTGCGGCGGCGCCAGGACCCGGATGCGAGGCCTTCATGCTGCCGTGCGCAGCGGCCTTGGCACGGGCAGGCGTAGTGATCTGCGCAGGCGCCGCCGGCTTAGCCTGCTGCTTTTCGATAAGTTGATTCACTGTGGTCGGCTGTTGCGGAGCAGTCTGTGCGAATGCCGAACCCGTGATAGCCAATGCAAGTGTGGTGGCGATAAAAATCTTCATGAGCTTCCTCTTGATCATCGCGTGGAAGTGAGAGACGCCAAACGAGAAACGCCCCGGACTGTAGCGTCACTTGAGAGCGCATGACTGAACCAATACCAACCTGAGTGCGGAGGATTCCACAAGACATTCACTCAGATCGCTTAGAGTTCTCCTTCGCTGTGGAAAGACTTCCATACGCAGTAGTTCATTCGACGCATCAGGACTGTGATGTTGCGCAACCTTTTCAGGTCAGCGCCATCTCCTCCGATCCAACCGGGCACTGTCACACCCTCTTCGCAGAAGTCGGCGACGATGCGTGTCTCGCGCCCGGTTTATTCGATGCCCGCCATCGTCAGGATTGACTCGAGGAAGCGACGAAATGCACGACACAAGAACGATGATTGCCTGCGCCGCGGCACTCTTCACAACGGCCGTCGCGATCGTCGTCCTGCGCCGCCTGGCGGCGCCTCTGGGCCTGCTCGACCGCCCCGACGCACGCAAGCAGCACATCGGCAGCGTGCCGCTTGTAGGCGGCCTGGCGATCTTCTGCGGCGTGGTGATCGGCGCCTGGTGGTATGGCGACTCCACCCCGTTCAACCGCATCCTGCTGACCACTACCGCCGCACTCACCATCATGGGTGCGCTGGACGATCGGCAAGGTCTGAGCGTGCGCGCACGCCTGCTGATACAGACCGCCGCCATACTGGTGATGATTGGCAGTACAGACGTCTATATCCGTACGCTCGGCATCATCAACGGCGTTCAGATTCAGCTGGGTCCCATCGGGATCCCGCTCACCCTGATCGCCGTGATCGGACTGCTCAACGCATTCAACATGATGGACGGCATCGACGGCCTCGCCGGCAGCATGGGCCTGGTCAGCATCGGCACCATCTTCATGTTTCATCATCAGGAGATCTCGCCGGGCGTGACCATACTCATCGCCATGCTCGCGGCCGGCATGTTGCCCTATCTCGCTGCCAACCTCGGCTTCTTTGGCAGAAAAATTTTCATGGGCGATGCCGGCAGCATGGCGCTGGGCTACTTGCTGGGATGGACGCTGATCCAGCTCAGCCAGAGCGGAAGCTCTGACCTGCAACCAGTCGACGTGCTGTGGTGCGTGGCTTTGCCCGCGCTCGACACGCTCGCCGTGATGTATCGCCGCATGCGCAATCGCCAGTCGCCATTCAAGCCTGATCGCGGGCACATCCATCACATGCTGCTGCAGCTCGGCTTGAGCCCACGCATCACCTTGCTGGTACTGGTGATCGCCGCGATATGCCTGGCCTTCGTCGGCAACATCGTGCACCAGTACGGCCAGGGCGTAAGCCTGGCGATGTTCTGCTTCGTACTGGTTACCTACATCCTGTTCGCCACCCGGCGCTGGCCGATCATCACCGGCCAGGCAGTACAGCAACGCGGCCAATAGATCGGGAGACATGCCGAGCTATTTCTTCAACCTCAGCCATCCTGTCGCGCAGGCACTGCTGCTCGCAGGTGCGGGGTTGCTATGCGTCATGGCCCGCCGTTACCGCACGGGCCTGTGTGTGATCGCACTGGTACCGGTATGGCTCACACTTTGCGCCACGCCGGCGTTCGCCACTGCGCTGCAGCGGACGCTGACGAACCAGTATCCGGCACAGACCGCGTCGACCTATCCTTCGGCCGATGCCATCGTCATCCTCGGTGGCGAACGCGATCCACCGCAGACGCGCTGGGACGACGAAGATGCCGACATCGCCGCCAGCCGCGTCGGTTTCGGCTACCTCCTGTTCAAGGCGAAACGCGCGCCCCTTGTTTTGCTATCCGGTGGCGAAGGCGACGCCCTTCGCATGGCGGGCATGCTCGAACAGCAGGGCGTGTCTGCGGATGCACTTCACGTCGAAAGTGAAAGCCGCACGACCTACGAGAACGCGCGCAACTCGGCCACCATCCTGCAGCAGCGTGGGATGCATCGCATTCTATTGGTAACCTCGGCGGCGCACATGCCACGCGCTGTCGCCAGTTTTGAAAAGCAGGGGCTTGATGTGATTCCTGCGCCCGCCATGACGCCGCTTTCGAAGCATCCTGTGCGCGATCTGTGGGCGCCGCGGCGTGCCGTGTTGTGGAATGCGTCGCAGGCGATGCATGAGTACATCGGGCTTTGGGTGTATCGCTTGCGCGGCTGGGCCTGAGGCTTCTGCTCCCCGCGAGGGAGGGCTAGAGTGAGGGATCCGCCCTTGCAACACTCCCTCCTACTTCGTCATTTCGGCGCAGGCCGGAATCCAGTAGTGGTGCGCTTCGATTGTCGCGTCTGCGTGCCCGGGCTCGCCTGCCGCGGGCTTCCGAACCGCTGCCGCGGTCCGGGTCACTTTCTCTTTGTTGGCCCAAAGAGAAAGTAACCAAAGAGAAATGGCCTAAGAGCAGGCGGTGGGCTTTTAGCTGCGCATCTTCCAGTGCCAGACATCCGGATGGCTTCGTTTCTTGCTCTGCTCTTCTCTGGAACTGATTGGCGTCGTCAGAGCCATGCGCACCTTTCTCCTCCCCCTGCTCGCAGGGGGAGGCTGGGAGGGGTAAGCCCTTGGAACAACCTCTCCCGAAACGCTTTCTCAAGTACTCACCCCTCCCCAACCCTCCCCTGCGAGCAGGGGAGGGGGCAGGAGCAAACCCGACGTCTGACACTGGAAGATGCGTGGCTACGAAGCACACCGCGCTCTTCTAGACCATTTCTCTTTGGTTACTTTCTCTTTGGTCAGCAAAGAGAAAGTAACTCGTGCGCCGGCAGGCGTCCGACATGCCCGCTGCATAAGCGGCCAGAGCGCGATAACCCAGCGATTGTCGCGACCACAAACAACAACCCTCAGGACGCCCCCACCTTCCCCTGAAACTCAATCGTCGCCCCATTCGCAACTCTCGGAATGCCAGCATCGACCTGGTTGTTGTACTCGAACGAGCGCTCATCGAGCATCATCTGCCCTTTGCTGATGCGCAGATTCTTGCCTGTGCTGAGGAAGGCCATGGGTATTGCCTTGCCGGATGCCAGACGGCTGCTTCGCCGCACGGTGTTGCCGGAGATGACCACGGTATCGATGTGCCGCGCGCTATCCGCCGACTCATCCTCGGAGAAGTTGATGCAGGTTCCAAAGATGTCGAGGAAGGTGTTGCCCGCACAGACCAGGCCGCTGACACCCAGCACGCCGATCGCGCCCATCTGCGGCCGTATCCCGATAAAGGTATTGCCGGTGATTACCGCATTCACCGCATTGCGACTGGTTGCCGAAGCAATCGCGCCAAGGCGAATCGCATCGCCACCAGGCCCCGCCCCGGGCGGTGAGCGCTCGAACGTGCAGCCCATCACCCGCGCACCACTCAGGCCCTTCAGCCCAACATCCACCCGCACCGAATTCAGGAAATGGCAATTCACCACCGTCAGGTTGTCCGCCATATCCGTCGCGGTCTTCTGCCGGGTCGAACTGTCGATGCCCCAGAAGCAGTTCTTGAACTGACAGTTCGCCACCAGCCAGTCATGAATGTTCGATCCGGTCTGATGACCGTTGAAGAAGGTGATGCCGGCGGTATTCACCGTGTCGATATCGATAAAGCTGCAGCCGCGTATCACCACATTGCGGTACACGCTCCAGTTGTGGTCCGGCTCGAAATCGATACCGCCCACCGAGCGCGACAGCTTGGCGTTACCGATATTACGGAACACACAGCTCTCGACCGTCAGCCCATCGCAATCGATCACCGACAATCCATTGCGGTTGTCCTTCACCGCGCCGTCGAACAGGCAGTTGCGCACCGTGACCCGCTCGTTATGCCGTTCCGTCTGCGACAGCGTTCCAGACCCCACATACATACCGTCGCCACGAAACCCGTAAAACGTCACTTTCTCCACGGTGAGATCGGACGTGGCATTCACCGCCAGCAGGTAGAAGTACTGCGAGTACGCAAACTCCCCCACCCGCCCATTGAGCTTGAAATCATGCAGATGGATGCCGCGCATATTGTCGGCCACATTCTTGCTGCCGCCATCCTTCACATACGTCGCCAGCATGAATTCACACGCCAGCGAGTCATCGAAGGCACGCAACTCACTCCCCTGCCCCTCCCCATACAACTCCAGACCCGACTTCAAATTAATCTGCTTGACCGGATAAACCCCAGCCGGAATAAACACCCGGCTCGACGTATCGATCGCCTTCTGAATCCCCGCCGTGCAGTCATAACGACTCTTGCCGGCACGAATCGCCGCACGCTCAGTCTCCGGAAGGAAATCGAGCACATTCGCCTGCTTGCTGGAACCTGGCATGAGAGAACCTCGGACAGTGGACGGAACACGCCTATGCAATGACACACATCAAACCGATCCCCTGAACCATCGAGTCTATCCATGCCCGAAGCGAGCGCTTTAATCGCGAGTGAATCAAGAACCTGCGCGCAAGAAACAACGCATATCGACGAGACGTGCAGCAGCGCAGTCGAGCGATCGGTCCGCAACAAAACATCTCGACGTCTGGCACTGGAAGATGCGCAGCTACAAAGCACACCGCCGGCTCTCAGGCCATTTCTCTTTGGTTACTTTCTCTCTAGGCCCCCTCGGGGGGTTGGGCCAGCAAAGAGAAAGTAACTCGGGCGCCGGCAGGCGTCCGAAATGCCCGCTGCATAAGCGGCCAGAGCACGCAGACGCAACAATCGAAGCGCGCCACTACTGGATTCCGGCCTACGCCGGAATGACGCAGTAGGTGAACGAATCGCAAGAGCCGGGCCTTCAGCCCAGCCCCCTCCCCGAAGGCGACGAAGAAACAACACCCCCCACACGCACCCCATCAACCTTCAAAACAGGCACCGCCACCGGCCCACACAACTCCCGATATGCATCCACCGTCCTCCGCACTACGATCCGCTCATCGAACTCCGCATGCGCCTTCACCCGCGCCGCTTCGCCAAGCCGTCGCGCCAGCGCCGGATCATCCTGCAAGCGCCGGATCGCTCCCGCCAGCGCATCCCCGTCACGCACCGGCACCAGCAAACCATCCACCCCATCCGTCACTACTTCACGACAGCCCGGCACATCCGCCGTAATCAACGGCAGTCCGCACGCCGCGGCTTCGATCAGCGTCTTCGGCAAGCCTTCCCGATAGCTCGGCAACACCACCACATCGACTGAGCTCAGGAGCCCGACCATATCGTCGACATGCCCGAGCCACGTCACCACACCCTCATTCACCCACGCTTGCACCGTCGCCTCGGGCACGGCCGCCGGATTGCCAGGATCGGGCTCGCCCGCGAGCAGGAAATGGATCGGACGGCCCTCCGCCAATAGCTGCCGCGCCGCCTTCACGTATTCATCCAACCCTTTGTCCCACAACAGACGAGCCGCCAGCAGCACGCGCAACGGACCGTCAGCACGCGCACCACTGCGCTGCGTAAAGCGTGAGCAATCCACCCCGGAACCACGGATCAATCGAATGCGCGAAGGATCGATCAGGCCCGCCTTCTCGAACAACGCGATGTCATCCGAGTTCTGCAAGATCAGGCGTGCACCCTCGCCATCCAGCGCCAGACGCAACAGGCTGCGCACCACCGGCCGCAGCAAACGCGCCTTCAGATCCGAACTGGTGAATACATAGCCCATGCCGGCGACGGCATTGACGCGCGCCGGCACGCCAGCCATGCGCGCAGCCAGCGAACCGTACACCGCGCATTTGATGGTGAAGCCGTGCACCAGCGCCGGCCGCTCGCGCCGAAGTACGCGCACCAGATGCCGCAGCAGCCCGATTTCACGAAGCGGATTGAGGCTTCGCCGCTCCATCGGCAAAGGCTCCCAGCGCAGGCCAAGCGCCTGCAACTTTTCGCCATAAGGCCCGGGCGGCGACAGCAGCAGAAGTTGATGTCCGGCGTCGCGCAAGGCCAGCGCGAGAGAACGCCGGAAGTTGTAGAGATACCAATCGGTATTGGCGAACAGGACGATTTTCATAGGTCCACATGGGCTGGGGATAGAGACAGTTCTTCATGCGAGTTCCCCCTGCTGTGATCGCTCATACCGGCATCCAGCCACGCCTGGAACATCAGCACGCTCCATAACCGGTGCTGCCAGTTGCGCTTGCCGCTCAAGTGTTCGTTCCACACGCGCCGGATCGGCTCGGGCCGCAGATAGCCTTCACGCCGCAGCCTTCCCTCGTCGAGCAAGGCCTCCGCCCAGTCGCGCAACGGTCCGCGCAGCCAACTGTCGAGCGGAATGCCGAAACCCATCTTGGGCCGCTCGATCATTTGCTTCGGCACATGCCGATACAGCACCTGGCGCAGCAGCCACTTGCCCTGGCCGTGGCGGATCTTCAGATGCAGCGGCATGCGCCAGGCCAGCTCCACCACACGCGGGTCGAGCAGTGGCACGCGCGTCTCCAGGCTGTTGGCCATCGCGGCGCGGTCGATCTTCACCAGGATGTCGTCCGTCATATAGGCCTGCGCATCCATTGCCATCATCCAGTGCTCGAACCCGTCGGTCTCGGGCCAGGCGTGCGGATCGGTCAGCAAGGTGGCCGGCTCCGTTGCGCCGATCACCAGACTTGCCGGGTCGCTCCACTGACTGGTGAGCTGATGGAAGAACGCTTCGCCACTCGACAGTGTCAGCACATCGGCCAGCTTCTGCGCCTTGTCGCCGGGCGTGGCGAGATGAAGCCGCCGCGGCAACACCCGGCTGGCGCGCGCGAACCAGCGATCCCACGTTGCCGGTGGCAGCGCGCGTAGCGCACCGGCCGCGGCGTTACGCGCGAAGGGCGGCAGGCGCTGCATGCGCGTCCATACCTTGCGTGCCGACAGATAACGGTTGTAGCCACCGAACAGTTCATCGCCGGCATCGCCACTCAGGGCGACGGTGACATGCTGGCGCGCGAGCTGGCTGACCAGGAAGGTGGGAATCTGCGAGCTGTCGGCAAACGGTTCGCAATAGATCGACGGCAGCCTGGGGATCACCGACAGCGCATCTTCGGGCCGCACATAGAGCTCGGTGTGTTCGGTGCCGAGATGCTTCGCCACCTCCTTGGCATGCACCGCCTCGTCGTAGCCGCCCTCGTCGAAACCGATGGTGAAGGTCTTTACTGCGCGATGGCTGTGCTTCTGCATCAGCGCGACGATGGTGCTGCTGTCCACACCACCGCTGAGGAAGGCGCCCAACGGCACATCGGCCACCATCTGCGATTGCACGCTCGCGCCGAGTTGCGTTTCCAGTGCATCGATCGCCTCGGCGTCGCTGCCGACAAACGGTTCCGCCAAACCGGCATGCACCGCGTCGTTGTACTCCCAGTAGGGTACCGGCCGCGCGATGCGTGGTGCGGCACCAACGATCTGCAACAGATGCCCCGGCCGCAACTTGTAGATGCCGCGATAGATGCTGTGCGGTGCCGGAATGCAGTTGTGCCGGAGGAACAGGGCCAGCGCATCGCGATCGATATCGGCGCGAAAAGCACTGTGCGCGGTCAGCGCCTTGAGCTCGGAACCGAACAACAAGGTGTCACCCTGCCAGCCGTAGTACAGCGGCTTCTCACCAAGCCGGTCGCGCGCCAGCGACAACGTGCGCTGCTGACGGTCCCATAGGGCGATGGCGAACATGCCAATGCTGGCTTGCAACGTCCTGGGCACACCCCAGGCGGTGAAGCAGGCCATCAGCGTTTCGGTGTCGGAATGCCCGCGCCACTCGGGTGCCTTGCCTTCCGCGGTGAGCCTGCCGCGCAGTTCAAGGTGGTTGTAGATCTCGCCATTGAACACCGCCACGTAGCGGCCACAGACGGAATGCATGGGCTGATGCCCGGCCGGCGACAGATCGAGAATCGACAGGCGCCGCTGCGCCAACGCCACGCCAGTGTTGTCGTCGCACCACTGGCCGCCATCGTCGGGCCCGCGATGCAGCAGCCGTGCGGACATCGCCGCTACTTGCCGCTCCAATGATTCGCGCGGCGCGCCGCCCAGTCGCCACCAGCCTGCTATGCCGCACATCAGCAGCGCTCCGCCAGCCACAGCACATCGGCGAGCCGAGGCACTTGCGAGGCCAGACTGTAATCGCGCTCGACCCGCTCGCGTCCGGCCTGCCCCATACGCGCGCGCAGGCCAGGGTCGTCGATCAGTTGTTGCAGGCTGCTCAGCCAGTCGGGCGCCTCGGCTGCGAGAAAGCCGTTATCGCCCTGTCTCACGATGTCCGGATTCACGCCTACTGGCGACACCACCACTGGCAGCGCGCAGGCCATGTACTGGATGATCTTGTAGCCGCACTTGCCGCGCTCCCAAGGACCGTCGCGCAGCGGCATCACGCCGATATCCATGCGCGCGATCTGGTCAGCCTCGCTGTCCTCGGACCACGGCACCACTTCTACATCGATGCCGGCGAGTTGCTCCGCCACCTCCGGACGCGCGCCGACCAACAGCAGCTTCGCCTTGCCGCCTGCACAGGCTTGCAGCAGTACATCGCCGATATCCAGCAGATAGTGCTCGGTGGCGGGCGAACCGATCCAGCCAATCACCGGCTGCTCGCGTCCGTCATGATTCACGGTGGCGTAGCGCTGCTCATCCACCACGGTGGGGATGACTTCGACGCGATCCGCCCGCGCCTGTTCCGCCCGCGCGGCAAGATACGGGTTGCCGGCAATCACGCAGGCGGCATGTTCCATGACGCGATCGATCTTGCGGCCGAGCACGCTGCGGATCACCGGGCTCGGCGACAGATCGTACTTATGGAACAGCGCGTCGTCGTAGTCCACCACATAGGGTCGCGCACTCCGGCCCAGCATCGACTCCAGCCAGTAAGGCAGATACGGAAACAGCTCACCTTCGATCCAGGCCAGGTCGTGGCCATCGCCGCGCCACAGCTCGACGATGCGTTGGCCGTAGTGACGCCACGCGCTGACTTTGGCGACCTGCGGATTGCCGCCGTACAGCGCTTCCAGATACGCATCGGGAAATAGTGCTCGTACTTCCACGTCAATCCCTCGCTTCTCCAGTTCGGACAGGTATTGCAGGCTGCGCAGCCGTGTACTCGGACCCAGACGCGAATAACGGGAAAACAAAGTCACCTTGAGTCGCTTCATGCGTTGCCACGCTCCATCCCCATCGGGTATTCGACAAACAGCGCCAGTACCGGAATCGTGTACATCCACTGGAACGCAAACGCTTCGATATACGGATTGGTGTTCGAGGCGATGAACGCCGCGACAAAGGCGCAGAACAGGAACTTGTGCTGCGGCGGCAGCTTTCGCACCGCCGCCATGCGCAATACGCGCGCGATGTAGAGCAGGAACGGCAGCGCATAGACCAGTGCGCCAACCAGGCCGACGCGATATACGGTCGCCAGCCACACCAGTTCGTAGCGCCACGGATACTCCTGGCTGCTGACGAAGCTGACGCCGATGCCATGACCGGCGCCGATACCACCATTGTCGAGAATGCCTTCGAACAGCGAACCGGCCATACCCACACGCGAGGTGCCACCACCCGAGGTGAGCTTGTCCATAAAGCTGTCGTAGATCACCGACAGGCGGATCGAGGTGTAGCTCTCCAGCAGCACCACGACCAACGCGATGGCGAACACCGTGGGAAGGCCGACCTTGACCAGGCGGGTCAGCGGCGTGCGGATGCTGCGCTGATAGCCGAGCGTGCGCGGCGTCAACCACTGGCCGAGTACCCAGCCCACCGGAATCGCCAGGATCAGCGCCGAGCGGCCGGAAGTGAGCGCGCAGACCAGAAGCATGGCCAGCACAGTGAGGCGCAGCAGGCGGCTCTTGATCAACTCGGGCGAACTGAAGAAACCGCCGGCGAGAAAAATCAGCGAGCCATACACATGCATGATCGCGCCGGAGAAGCCCTCGTTGAGGTTGACGTTGGCCTGCCCCTTGAAGAAGAACGACACCGCCGCCGCGCCGTAGGTCAGGTACAGGTAGAAGTACAGACCCACGCTGATACAAGCCAGCACGCTGAGCCACGCGAACCAGTCCATCAGTCGCGACGAACCCGGCCAGCGCAACAGGCCATCGCTGATCACCATCCACAGCAGCGGCGACAGGATGTAGATCACCAACACCTGCGCCGCCGCGACCGGCGGCGCGTCGTTGAGATAGCCCACCGCGATGTAGATCACCGTGACCATCGACGAGCACATCAGCAGCGCCAGCAGCTTCTTGAAGCCGCGCCCCAGGCGCAGGCCGGGCAATGCCATCAGCGTTGTGATACCCATCATGGCCGCCGTCGGCACCGGCAACGAGTTGGGCACCACCACGGTCAGGAAGAGCAGCAACATCGCGCTGCCGAGAAAGACATGGCGCAGGGTCAGCCGCCGCTCGTTCACCGGCATCGCGGACATCGGCGCCGACGGCGGCAGCGGCGCGGGTGCGGCGCTCGCGCTCATGCGGTCACCATATCGGTCAGCCAGCGATCGAGCACACCGGCCTGGTGTGTCTTGCTGTACGCCGCAATGTCGCGCCGCGCATCGGCCGTGGGCGTGCTCGACAACGCGCGCCCCAGGGCTTCGGCCGCCACGCCTTCCGCGAGCAAGGTATGGCCACTCCCTGTTTCCGCCAGGATGGCTGAAGCTTCGTTCTCCACGCCGGAAACGCACACGACCTGCGCGCCGGCGGCAAGGTATTCAAACAGCTTGCCCGTGGCACAGCACACGCGATTGCCGGTAAGCAAAAGCAACTTGTCACAGCGCTTCATCAACTGCAGCGCCAGCGCTCGCCGCACCGGCTTGATCACACTCACCCCGAAACGCGCCTTGCGGATCGAGGCCAATTCGCCCGGCGTCAGTTCACCCACGAACAGCACGTGCTTGGGTCCGGTCTTGTCATCAAGTGCGTTCATCTGCTCGATGAAAGCGTCCAGGCTTTTCGAGGCCGACCCGTCGCTGGCGCCGATGCGCCCGAAATGGCCGATCAACAGCGCGCCTTCCGGTACCTGCTGAGAGAGGATGGCCGCCGCCTGCTCGCTATCGTCGGCGGCGGATGTGACGAAGTCCGCGGGGTCATAGCCGTTCGGCAGCAGACCGGTACGCTTGCCCGGATAGCGTTGCGCGAAATCGTCGACCAACGCGCGGCTTACCGATGTCACCAGCGTCGCCGCCGCGACCACACGCGCCTCGATCAGCGTACGCAGGAACTCCCGCGCACGGCCCGGATGCCCCAAGGGCTCAAAGACCAGCCCGTCGCGGAAATCCTGCAGGCAAGGCAGCCGGTGCCGCGTCGCCAGGCTGGCCGCGGCGATCAAGGCATCGATCGGCGAGTAGGTGCCGATCACTACGCAGCGCTCGCCTTCCGCCATATGCCGGCGGCACAGACGCTCTGCTTCGCCCAGCGCATTCACCAGCCAGGGGCGCGATGCCGAGGCGGCACCGCCGGCGAACAGGAATGGCAACGGCCGCACAAAGGCCGACAGCAGGGTGAACGCCGAAGCGGTGGGAGTGGATTCGCTACCCACGCAATGCCCCGGCAACGCGATCACATGGATGTCCTGCGAATCGGTTGCCGCACGCTCGGCGACCTCCCCGCGCGCAAACACGTACACCCGATACTTGCTGCCATCGAGGTATTTCAGCAGGCCCTTGAAGCGCTGCGCCGCGACATTGCCGGACGCATGATGGGCCGCGAACAGGAACACATTGATCTTCTTCATCACCATCCGTTCCGGGGCTCCCCGCTCAGCTCGACCATTTCAGGCGGCGGCCATGCCATAGCTGCGCGCACGACTGCACCGCCAGGGAAAGCGATGGACGGAACAAGATGATCGACATCAGGCCAATCGCCATCCACAAAGCCATGAACAGTGCCCGGTGCTGTTCACCGAACAGCACAAAGCCCACCGCCGCCGCGGTGACGGCACTGGTCGCGCCGTACAGCCGCGCGCGTGGCACCACATGCCAGACCCGGCAGGAGAACTCGGTCCTTACGATCAGGAACAGCAGGAATGACACTGCCGTCGAGATCGCCGCACCACCTGCACCCAGGCGCGGCACCAACAGGTAGTTGCCCACCACGTTGAAGGCTGCCGCCATGAACGAAGCCAGCATCGAATACATACTCTTGCGCGCCAGGCCGATACCCACCGCCGCGCATTCCGACAACGCATACAGCAGCGGCGGCGCGAGACTGGCGGCGACGATGTACTGCACGCGGTCATAAGTGGCCGGCAGCACATAGGCGATGACCCAGGACAGCATGCCGGTCAGTACGAAGATCAGCACCACCGCCGCCAGCAGATGCTCGGTGACCGCGTCGATCTTTCCCTGCGCATCACCCTCGGCCGCCCAGCGATACACCGTGGGAGCCCACACCGTCGTGAAGATGCCGGACACGATGCCCGCCGCCGCCGCGATGCTCGCGGCCACCGAGAAAATGCCAAGCTCGGTCAGGCTGGAGAGTTGACGCAGGAACAGCCGGTCCATCGCCATCAGCGCCCACGAGGCGACACCGCCGAAGATCAGTGGGAAACCGAACTTCAACAACAGGCCAAGATGGCCGCGCGCGACCGATGCCGACAGCGCCGGCAGCCACGCATGCCGCGTATTCCACGCATACACCAGCATCACGGCGACGATCGACGCGGTATACGCGTCGAGCAGCATGTCGAAACGGAACTGGGTCGCGCGCAACGCGTAGATGCCGACCACCGCGAGGAACAGCGCTTTCGGCAACACCTGGCTCATTGAGAAGGCAAAGCCTTTCTCCTCCATGCGCAGAATCACCGAGAGGAAGCGCGATACCAGGCTGGCCAGGATCGACAGCGCCGCGACGATGCTCAGCGTGGTGTCATCCAGCTCGAACAGTGCGCGCGACAACAGGCCCGGCGACACCACCAGCAACACGATCAACAACAGACTCAGCGCCAACAGACCGGGTGCGGCGGCGGCTTTCAGCAATGCCGGCTTGTCGTGGGTTTCGTGGTACTCGCGTGCATAGCTCTGATCGAGGCCGAAGGTGAACAGCACCACGGCAAAGTTGCTCGCCACCTGCAGCATCGAGATGCGGCCGATGTCTTCGGCGCTGAAGAACCAGGCCAACATCGGCAAGGTGACAAAGCCGATCAGGGCAGAACCGAGCGGGCCCAGGGCGAAGCCGAGAATCTGGCGCTTGTTCATGAGCGCGCACCTCCCGGCAGCGGCATCGTCGCCCGGCCGTTGGCGCTCTCGGCTATGACGCCGGCATAAACCTCGGTCAGGCGCTCGACTACCGCACGCTCACCGAAGCGCGCGAGGCAGGCGCGACGGATGCCCGCAGCGTCGTAATCGCCGATGCGCTCGCACATGGTCCGCATGGCCTCGGCCAGCGCCTGCTTGTCACCCACCGGCACCAGCATGCCGTCATGCGGCGTCACGATGGCGTCCGGGCCACCGCAGCGCGTTGCAATCACCGGCTTGCCCAGGGTCAGCGCTTCGATGATCGCCACGCCGAAGGTTTCGTACAGGCTGGGATGCACCAGCGCCTGCGCGCGCGACACCTGCTCGGCCACCTGCTCCCGCGTCAGCGCACCAAGGAACTCAACGCTGCCAGTGATGCCGAGCGTTTCCGCAAGCCGCTCCAGACGCTGCCGCTCTGGCCCGTCTCCACCAATGCGCAACACCACATCGGGATTCGCTTCGCGCACGCGCGCAAAGGCGGCGAGCAGGTGGTGAATGCCTTTGTTCTCGGTCAGCACACTGATGCTGATGAAGGCGAAGTAGCCGTCGCCGGCTGGCGCTTGCAGCGGCCGCTCGGCAAAGGCGTTGTCGACGATGTTGGGCATCGCGTCCCAGCCGGCGGCACGGCCACCGAAGTAGCCATCGAGGAAATGAGCGAAAGCCTTGCTCACCGCAAACTTCCGGCGGGCATCCTCCGCCACCCGGCGCGCGATTCTGATCTGCGCGCGGCTCACCCGGCCGCGCGGGTACATCGAGCTGTGTTCGGTCAGTACATACGGTAGCCCTTCGCGCTGCCACAGTTCCCGCGCCAGCGCGCCGCCATACAGCGCCGAATGCGCATGCACCAGTTCCGGCCGGCCGAACTCGTCGACGTGACGCGCGTACAGCGTCAGCCCGTGATGCACCCACCAGCGGCAGGCCGCGCTGTGCAGCAGCGGAAACGTATTGGTGCCATGCAAGCGCAGCACCGACATACCCTCGTCGGTTTCGCGCACCACGCCGCGCTTGCCGCCGGACAGTCCGCGCCAGCTCCGCAGCGTACTCAACTGCGGATAGATCACACCCACCTCGCATCCGTGCCGGTGCAGGGCCAGCGCCTGCTCACGGAAAAAGCTGCCGTTGATGTCGCCCGGCGCGCTCGGATACCAAGAAGGAATGATCAGTACGTGCACGTCAGCGCTCTCTGATGACTCTAGCCGGAATGCCAGCGATCACCTGATTGCCCGGAAAGGATTGGGTCACCACGGAATTGGCGCCGACGATGGTGTTGTCGCCCAGCACCACGCCTTCGCGGATAAACACGTTGTCGCCGATCCAGCAGTCGTCGCCGATCACGATGTCGCGCTCCACGTGCCACATGGGGCCGGCCGCATTGCGGGTGGGCTTGTCCATGTGATGAGTGATCGCCTTGATCGAAACGTTGTAACCAATCGCACAGCCGTTGCCGATTACCACGCGCGAGCCCGGCCCGCAGGACAGATGTGCCTGATTGAGGTAACTGTGCGCACCGATGTGGAAGTTTTCCTTGGGCCCGATCAGCTTGGAACCCACGCCCACGCTGGCACCGGCCGCGATGCCCGGGTAGCCGCGCAACCGGCGGGCGTGACTGCGGCGCTGGGCCCAGTCGACCGAACCGCTGATGCATCGGGCGAGCAGATCGAGCATGGGCGCCTACTTCACCGGTACCGCGGCGAGGTTGTGCACGATCCGCCCCACCTGCGCCGTGGCCAGGTAGGGATGCATCGGCAGACTCAGTACTTCCTCCGCCGCCGCATCGCCCACCGGGAGCTTCGCGGCCGGATCCGCCACCGCTGGCTGCCGATTGAGCGGTAGCGGGTAATGGACCACGCTGGGCACGCCGGCTTCTTTCAGGCGCGCCTGCAAGGCTTCGCGGTCTTCCACGCGGATGGTGTATTGCGCGTACACGCTGACGTTGTGCGGCTCGATGTAAGGCGGCGTATCGATGCCCACGCGGGCCAGCAGCCGTGCATAGTCCGCGGCCACCTGCTGACGGCGCTGGATCTCCTCCTCGAAGATCTGCAGCTTGGGCAGCAACACGGCTGCCTGCAGCGTATCGAGACGGCTGTTCACGCCGACACGCACATGGTGATAGCGGCGGTCCTGACCATGCCGCGCGATCTGGCGCATGACCGTGGCCAGCTCGTCGTCGTTGGTGAAGATCGCGCCGCCGTCGCCGTAGCATCCGAGCGGCTTGCTCGGGAAGAAGCTGGTGCAGGCTACCGTGCTGAGATTGCAGGAGCGCCGCCCTTTGTAGCTGGCCCCGAAGCTCTGCGCGGCATCTTCGATCACCGGGATGCCGTGCCGTTCGGCGATCGCGTTGATCGCGTCGAAATCGGCGCACTGCCCGTACAGCGACACCGGCACGATAGCGCGGGTGCGCGGCGTGATGGCCGCTTCAAGCAGGTTCGGATCAAGGTTGTAGGTGCGTGGATCGATATCCACATACACCGGCTTGGCGCCGAGCAACACGGCCGTTTCGGCGGTGGCGATGTAGGTGAAGCCCGGCATGATCACTTCGTCGCCGGGACCGATGCCCAGTGCCATCTGCGCGATCTGCAGCGCATCGGTGCCATTGGCGCAGGTGATGCAGTGCGCGGCCCCGGCGAAGGCGGCGAGCTGCCGCTCCAGTTCCGCCACTTCCGGGCCAAGGATGTACTGGCCATGCGCCAGCACGCGCTGGATACCGGCCTCGATCTGCGGCTTGATCCTTGCCTGCTGGGCTTTGAGGTCGACGAAATCGATCATGCGGCGGCCTCCGTCTTTTTCTCCACGCGGTCGCCATGCAGCACATAACGCGCGCCCGTATGCGCGCAGACCGCGATACCGTCACCGCTCAGCGGCAACTCCAGCTGTTCGCCGAACTCGCTCATCCAGCCGATCTGCCGCGCCGGCACGCCGACCATCAGCGCATAGGCCGGCACATCCTTGTTGACTACCGCGCCAGCTCCAACAAAGGCGAACTCGCCAATGGTGACGCCGCAGACGATGGTGCAGTTGGCGCCGAGCGTGACGCCGCGCTTGACCAGGGTGTCGCGGTATTCGTCCTTGCGCTCGATCAGCGAGCGCGGGTTGTAGACATTGGTGAAGACCATGCTGGGGCCGCAGAACACGCCCTCTTCCAGCGTCACGTTGTCGTACACCGACACGTTGTTCTGGATCTTGCAATGGTCGCCGATCACCACGCGGTTGCCGACGAATACGTTCTGACCGAGTGACACGCCCTTGCCGATGCGCGCACCGCCGCAGACATGGACGAAGTGCCACACGCGCGAGCCTTCGCCGATCTGGGCGCCGTCATCGACGATGGCACTAGGATGCTGGTAGTAGCTCATGGCGGCTCGCTCAGTGGGGAGTGCGGAGAAGAAAGGGGTGGTAGTCGCCCTGCAGGCCGACCGGCTGCGCCTGGCGGATCTCGGACACCGTGGTAATCGCGCAGCGGTTCTCTTCCAGGCCATAGCCGCGGCCGGCGAGGATTTCCTGATAGCTGCGCGTGTGCAGGTCGGTGAAGCCGCCGGAGAACTCGATCTCTTCGCCATCTACGGTGATCGAGCGGAAGGTACGCTGGCCCGCCGCACGCTGCGCATCCGGCACGTCTTCCACATCGACCGAGAGGAACCAGCGTGCGCGGGCATGCTCGTATTCCAGGAAGCCGGCAGCCTTGGTGTCCGAGGCATGGTGCACCACGTTCTGCTGCAAGTCGCCGAAGATGAAATGCAGCATGTCGAAGAAATGCACGCCGATATTGGTGGCGATGCCGCCGGACTTCTTGGCGTCACCCTTCCACGATTGCAGATACCAGTGGCCGCGCGAGGTGATGTAGGCCAGATCCACCTCGTGCTTGGTCTTGTGTTTGCCGCTGCGTACTTTGTCGCGCAGCGCGATGATCGCCGGATGCACGCGCAGCTGCAGGATGGTATTGACCTTGCGCCCGGTGTCCTGCTCGATTTCCTTGAGGCCGTCGATGTTCCAAGGATTGAGCACCAGCGGCTTCTCGCAGATCGCATCCGCGCCCGAGCGCAGGGCAAAGCGCATGTGCGAATCGTGCAGGTAGTTCGGCGAGCAGATCGACACGTAGTCGATGCGGTGGTTGTGATTGGCCCGGCGCATCTTGTCGACATGCCGGTCGAAGCGCTCGAACTCGGTAAAGAAATCGGCTTCGGGGAAATGGCTGTCGATCACGCCCACCGAATCGTTTGGATCATAGGCTGCAACCAAACGGTGGCCGGTGTCCTTGATCGCCTGCATATGACGGGGTGCGATGTAGCCAGCGGCGCCGATCAGCGCGAAATTCTTCATGACTGCGGTCTTCATGACAGCGCTCCATTCGCCACGGCCGCAACCGGCACCTGATAGGAGCGATACCACTCCACGAAGCGGTGTACGCCTTCTTCCACCGAGACCTTCGGCCGATAACCCACAGCCTCGACCAGGCTGGAAACGTCGGCCTCGGTGTCCGGCACATCGCCGGCCTGCAGCGGAAGCATGTCCATGATGGCTTTGCGATCAAGGCATTGCTCCAGCACCTCGATGTACTTCAGCAATTCCACTGGCCGTTCGTTGCCGATGTTGTAGAGCTGGTACGGCGCAACGCCACTGCAGGCGGGATCGGGCACCAGGCTGTCCCAGTGCGCAGCCTTGCCCGGCACCGCATCGAGCGTGCGCAGCACGCCTTCCACGATGTCGTCGATATAGGTGAAGCTGCGCTTGTGCCGCCCATGGTTGAATACCTTGATCGGTTCGCCCGCCAGGATCGCCTGGGTAAACAGGAACAGCGCCATATCCGGCCGGCCCCAAGGACCGTAGACCGTGAAGAAGCGCAGCCCCGTGCATGGAATGCCGTACAGATGCGCATAGCTGTGCGCCATCTGCTCGTTGGCTTTCTTGGTCGCCGCGTACAAGGTCAGTGGATGTTCGGCGGAGCGATGCTCCGAGAACGGCATATCGGTGTTGGCGCCGTAGACCGAGCTGGTAGAAGCGAACACCAGATGCTCCACACCCGCGTGACGACAACCCTCCAGTACGTGCAGGAAGCCGGTGACATTGCTACTCACGTAGACGTGCGGATTCTGTGCCGCATAACGCACACCCGCCTGCGCCGCCAGATGCACCACACGCTGTGGTCGATAGCGAATGAACACCGCGTCCATCGCATTGCGGTCGGCGAGGTCGCCGTAGACGTGGGTATAGGCAGGATGCCCGCTGAAGCGGGCGAGACGCGCGCGCTTCAGTTCGACGTCGTAGTAATCGTTGAGGTTGTCGAAGCCGATCACTTCATGGCCACGCTTGAGCAGCTCAAGGGCGACATGCGAACCGATGAAGCCGGCGGTTCCGGTAACCAGTACGCGCATGCTCACAGCCTCCCGTCCACCGCTTCACGCGGCAGCACATACTTCACGTCGTACACGATCGACTCGGGCTTTCCGTAGGCACGAATGCCATGACCGCCCAGTGCCTCGAACTCGCGATGGCCCACCGCGACGACGATGGCGTCGTAGTCGCCATGCTTCGGCTCGACCAGGGTGGACAGGCCGTACTCATGCTCGGCTTCGGCCGCATCGACCCAGGGATCATGGATATCGATATCCGCGTTGTAGCCACGAAGCGCATGCACGATATCGACCACGCGCGTATTGCGCAGGTCCGGGCAGTTCTCCTTGAACGCGAGGCCCAGCAGCAGCACTCGGGCACGCACGGGGTTGATGCCCTTGCGCACCATCAAGCGCACCACTTCACTGGCGATGTACGGACCCATGCCATCGTTGGTGCGGCGGCCGGCCAGGATCACATCGGGGTGATGGCCGACTTCCTGCGCCTTGTGTGTCAGGTAGTACGGATCGACGCTGATGCAATGGCCACCGACCAGACCGGGACGGAACGGAAGGAAGTTCCACTTGGTACCCGCTGCTTGCAAGACCTCCAGCGTGTCGATGCCCAGCTTGTTGAACAGCATGGCGAGGTCGTTGACCAGTGCAATGTTGAGATCGCGCTGGGTGTTTTCGATCACCTTGGCGGCCTCCGCCACCTTGATGCTGCTGGCCTTGTGCGTGCCGGCGGTGATGATGCTGCTGTACAAGGCATCCACATAGCTCGCCGCCTCGGGCGTGGAGCCGGAGGTGACCTTGAGGATGCTGGTTACCCGATGCTCCTTATCACCCGGGTTGATGCGCTCCGGACTGTAGCCAGCGAAGAAATCCTTGTTGAAGCGCAGGCCCGATACGCGCTCCAGGATCGGCACACAGATTTCCTCGGTGCAGCCGGGATAGACCGTGGATTCGTACACCACGATGTCGCCGCGCTTGAGCACGGAACCCAAGCTCTCGCTGGCCTTGATCAACGGGGTGAGATCCGGCCGCTTGGCCGTGTCGATCGGGGTGGGCACGGTGACGATGTAGACCGTGCTGGAGCGGATATCTTCGAGATCCGCGCTGTAGCGCAGGCGGGTGGCCGCCGCGAGTTCTTCCGGCTCGACTTCGAGTGTGCTGTCGCGGCCCTGGCGTAGCTGCTCCACGCGCGAGGCGCGGATGTCGAAACCTACCGTGTCGTACTTCTTGCCGAACTCTACCGCTAACGGCAGGCCGACATATCCGAGGCCGATGACGGCAATCTTGGCATTGATCACTTGCTGCATCCGATCTTCCAGTGATGGCGGGTCGATGCCATGCCGCCGGGGCACGCATCGGACCATGAGTGGTAAGCGTCGCGACTCCGCGATGCATTCGGGCGATCTAATCTGGCGATCGCTTCTTTACTGCCCGCTGAAGCCTGACAGCTTGATTCATTTACCTCGCCTTTTTGGAGAAGCGCATCATGGTTTCAACATCATCATTTGGACATTTAGACGTCCAAATGATCTCACCATAACTTGACAACATCATGAATAGCATCGCCATAAAAAAGGCGCAAAGAACCATACAGCGACGCTATCGAGTCGCTCTTCACACAACGTATGCACGGCTCAGTGTGCTGTCTTGTATTCGTAATAGCCGTACGAGTAGTAGCCGCTGCTACGCCGCTCGACAGCATTGAAAATGGCGCCCTTGATCTCCACGCCGTTCTGCGCGAAACGTTGCCGCGCCAGTGCAATCTCGCGCGCCTGATTGAGACCGAAGCGAATCACCAGCAGGCTGGTGCCGGCCATGTGGCCGATGATCGACGCGTCCGTCACGGCGAGAATCGGCGGTGTGTCGACCAGCACCAGGTCGTAAAGCGGGAGCAGTTGTTGAATCACCTCGTTGAAACGCGGATTCATCAGCAACTCGGATGGATTAGGCGGTACCTTGCCGCGCGCGATGTAGTGCAGGTTTTCCAGCGCCGGCAGCGGACGGATCGCCTGCGACAGGTCGATCTGCCCGGAGATCAACTCGGACAAGCCGTCCGTGGGCTTGCCGCCCATGACCTTGTGCAGCGAACCCTTGCGCATATCGCCATCGATCACCAACACGCGCTGGCCGGCCTGCGCCATCACCGCCGCGAGATTGGCGGAGACGAAGGTCTTGCCGGCCTCGGGGCTGGAGCCCGAGATCATCAGCAAATTGTTCTTCGCTTCCATCCGGGCGAAATGCAGGCTGGTGCGCAGGCTGCGCATGGCTTCGGTAGCGAGATCCGCCGGCGCACTGATCGCCAGCAAGTGATGCCTGCCGTCGCCGCGCACACGTTCGGTGAGCGCGATCTGGTTTTCCGTGGGACTGACCGGCACCGAGGCATACACCGGCAAGCCGAGCTGCTCGATCACCGATGGCTCTTCCACACCGCGGTTGAGCATCTGTCGTACGAACACGATGCCGAAAGCGAGGAAGGCGCCGAGAAAAGTACCGCCGAACACCACCAGAACCTTCTTCGGCTTGACCGGACTGGTGATGTCCACCTGCGCGCTATCCACCACATGGACATTGCCGACCTTGCCTGCGCGCGCGATATCCAGCTGCTGCGCCTGATTGAGCAGGCCGGTATAGGTCTGGTTGCTCACTTCGACATCGCGGGTGAGCTTGAGCAACTCCTGCTGCGTATCCGGCAGGTCGTCGACCTGCTTGTCCATCTGCGACTTCTGGCCTTCGAGCTGACCAATCTGCTGCATCAGCGCCTTGTAGGCGGGGTGCTGTGGCGTAAAGCGGCGCGCGATGTCCGCCTGCTGCATGCGCAGCTGCTGGATGTTGGCTTCAACGGCCACGCTCTGATCCAGCAGCGCCTTGGTCTGCATGGTGATGTCGACCGAACGGGCCTGGATCTGGAACGCGTTCAACGCCGCCTGCGCCTTGTCGAGATCGACGCGCACCTTGGGCAGCTGCTCCTGCACGAACTTCAGGCTGTTGGCCGCTTCGGCCGCATTCCAGTCCACGTTCTGATGCACATACCACTCGCTGACCCGATCCAGCAGCGCCGCAGCCAGTCGTGGATTCGCGTTCTGGTAGGACAGCGCGATGATGCCGGAGTCCTTGCCCTTCTCGGTAGCCTGGATCGCCTGCTGCAGACTGTTGATGGTGGTGAGCGCGCGCTCGCGCCGCACATCGAAATGCGTGCCGGGATTGGCCTTCAGCGCTGTGACCAGCAAGGTCACACCATGGCCGCTGGACGCCTGCCCTACCGTACCTTGCAGCAGCAGATCGTCATGATTGTCCAGCAAGGTGTAGTTGCCGTTGTCGCCAGCGATCAGGGTGAGCGTCTTACCGAGCAGATCGTCGCGCACATCGATCTGCTTGAGATCGATCTTCGCGCCACCCCAGTCGTAGCGATCGAGGCCAAGCACGGGGCTCGCTAACTCACCTGGATGGGAGAGACCGTAACGGCGCGAGATACCTGCGCCGATCATCGGAAAGCGGCGCGGCGCAACCGAGATATCCAGTTTGAGATCGTCCACCGCTTTGCCGATCACCGTACGCGAGGTGATCAGCGCAATCTCGGTGGTCGCCTGCGAATTGGATGCGCCCAACGTCTGGCTCAGCGCGCTGATGCCCGGCAATTCGGGCACTTTCTGCTCCACCTGCACCATCGCGTCGGCCTGATAGATCGGCGTCGCCAACAGCGCGTAGGCCAGACTGCAGGCCAGGAACAAACCGGTGATGGCGATGATCAGCCAGCGGTTGTCGACCAACGTGCCGAGCATGGCACCCAGGTCGAGTTCTTCTTCATTGTTGCGCGCGACGTTGACGTTGGTGAGTTGGGTCATGCAGCCGATACTCCGGACGGTGAGGCATACAGATACGGCAACCAGTGCGACACGCTCTGGTCGATCAACGCGTAGACATGCTCGAAAGCCTGTCGCGATTGGCCGTATGGATCTGGAATCTCCCGTTCACCCTGCCACTTGCCCAGCAGGAATACCTTGCCGCTGGCTTCGGGCGCGACGCGCGCGATGCGTGCGGCATGCGCCTTCTCCATCACCAACACGAGGTCGGCCTGGCGCAGCATGTCGGGTATGAGTTGGCGGCCGCGATGCGCGCCGCCGTCGATGCCGTGTTCGCGCAGCAACGCGGCCGCGGTGGCATCCATGGGACTGTCCTCGACGGCGCCGAGGCCGGCGCTCGATACGGTCGCCCGGGCAGCGGGAAGGCGCTGCCTCAAGAGGTATTCGGCTGTGGGGCTACGGCAAATGTTGCCCACACAGACAAGCAAGATGCTTTGAAACACAGCGCTGCCTGATTGCAAAGATGTGGAGGCTGCGAACAGCCTAAACCCGACATCCCCCTGTTTCGTCGAACTGCCTTGCCGGACGAAAGCCCGGGCATGGTAGACGAAGAATCGGACGCTGTGGCGAGATTTCCATCTCGATTTGTCTTAACCGCGTCGCCGTACAGCCCGCGTTAGGGATTGCGTACAGGTTTGCGACGCGGCGTAAAAAAACGATTCACATCGTGATGACGCACAGGTTTACCGGCGCAATGACTCAATTTCCTGCTCGATCGCACCGAAGATCGACACGTTGCGTGCATCGGTGATGTCGATGCGCACGGTATCACCGTACTTGAGAAACGGCGTGCTCGGCTTGCCATCGCGCAACGTTTCCACCGTGCGTTGCTCGGCGAGACAAGAAGCACCCTTGCTGGTGTCTTCGTTCGCGATGGTGCCCGAACCGACGATGGTGCCCGCGGTGAGCGGACGCGTCTTGGCAGCATGCGCAACGAGCTGCGCAAAATTGAACTGCATGTCGACGCCGCATTCGGCTTCGCCGAACCACTGGCCGTTGATCCAGGTGCGCATCGGCAGATGCAGCTTGTCGTCCTGCCATGCATCGCCGAGTTCGTCCGGCGTCACCAGCACCGGCGACAGCGCGGAACGCGGCTTCGATTGCAGGAAGCCGAAACCCTTGGCGAGTTCGCCCGGAATCAATCCGCGCAGCGAGACGTCGTTGACCAGACCCACCAATTGAATATGTGTGGAAGCCTGCGCGGGGGTCGCCGCCATCGGCACATCGTCGGTGACCACCACCACTTCGGCTTCAAGGTCGATGCCGTAGTCTTCGCTCGGGACCACCACCGGATCGCGCGGACCAAGGAAGCCGGCGCTGGTCGCCTGGTACATCAGCGGATCGACGTAGAACGACTCCGGCACTTCCGCGCCGCGCGCGCGACGCACGCGTTCCACATGCGGCAGATAGGCGCTGCCGTCGACGAATTCGTAAGCACGCGGCAGCGGCGAGGCGAGCGCGGTCATGTCGAGCGCGAACGCGCCACTCGCCTTGCCGGCATTGAGTTCGTCGTAGAGCGCGTTGAGGCGCGGCGCAACGTTGGACCAATCGTCGAGCGCGGCCTGCATGGTCGCTGCGATACCCGTTGCCTTCACGGCGTGCTGCAGATCGCGGCTGACCACGATCAGGGTACCGTCGCGACCGCCTTCCTTAAGACTGCCCAGCTTCATCTATCTGCTCCGTGTGCTGCGCTCAGCCGCAGCCTTCGACGTAATCGACCTGCGGGGGAACACCCACCCGCCACTTGGTTACCTTGCCATCGGCGCCGAGCTCGAACAGCACGACACCGTGATCATTACCCTCGACGCGCAACGTGCTCGCGCCGGGTACATATTTATCGGGCTGCTCCTGCGCCTTGCCGCCATACAGCGCCAGCAGCCGCGCCTTGTCCATGCCTATCTTGCCGCCGCCCGGCGCGGTTTCCCTGGCGGTGGTCACGTCGTAGCGCACAAAATGGCCGCTCTCGAGCATGAAACCGATCTCGGCCGGGGTCTTCACCCACTTCGGATAGAGATAGGTGCAGCTCGATCCCGCGGCAGGCGGCTGGCCTTTCAACTCGCCGCCCCAGGCTTTGCGGAATGCCGCCTCGTCCATGCCGAAACGCATGTCGCCATAGCCGGCGAAGCTGGCCATGGCCAGTGCATCGGCGGCGGGCGCTGCTGGCGATGCGGCGCTCGCCGTCGTGGCAGCGGACACCGGCGGCGGAGCCTGCGTGTCGGACCCGCCATTGCTGCAAGCCGCCAGCAACGACACGAGCAGCCCCGCGACAACGATGCGATCAGGTTTCATGCGAGTCACTCCTTGTGAAAGTGCTTCTGAATCCCCTGCCAGCATTCATAGTAGTTGCCTTGCAGCTGCGGCGCTTCCAGCGCCTGCCGGGTCGGGCGGATCACCTTGCGCGTCTCGAACATGAAGGCCATGGTGCCGGTGAGGTGATCCGGCTTGTCCACCGTGGCGTTGGTCGCCTTCTCGAAACTCGCCGCGTCCGGGCCGTGGCCGCTCATGCAGTTGTGCAGGCTCGCGCCACCCGGCACGAAACCGCCGGCCTTTGCATCGTAGGCGCCCTCGATCAGCCCCATGAACTCGCTCGCCACGTTGCGATGGAAATACGGCGGGCGGAAGGTGTGCTCGGCCACCAGCCAGCGCGGCGGGAAGATCACGAAGTCCACATTGGCCGTGCCCGGCGTATCGCTGGGCGACGTCAGCACGGTGAAGATCGAGGGATCGGGATGGTCGACGCTGATCGAACCCACCGTGTTGTACAGCGTGAGGTCGTACTTGTAAGGCGCGTAGTTGCCGTGCCAGGCGACGACGTCCAGCGGCGAGTGATCGATCTTCGCCGTCCACAGCGCGCCCTGGAATTTGGCGATCAGCACGAAGTCGCCTTCGACGTCTTCGTACGCCGCATGCGGCGTGAGGAAATCGCGCGGCAGCGCCATCGAGTTGGCGCCGACCGGACCGAGATCAGACAGGCGCAGTAGCGCGCCGAAGTTCTCGCACACGTAGCCGCGCGCCTCGCCGTCGAGCAACTCGACGCGGAAACGCACGCCGCGCGGAATCACCGCGATTTCCAGAGGCTTCACCTCCAGCACGCCGAACTCGGTCGCCAGCTTCAGACGGCCTTGCTGCGGCACGATCAGCAGCTCGCCGTCCGCGTCATAGAAGAAGCGTCCCTGCATGGAGCGGTTGGCCGCATAGATATGTATGCCGCAACCCGCCTGCTCGCCCGCGCCGCCATTGCCCGCCAGCGTGACCAGGCCATCGACAAAGTCGGTGGGCTGCGACGGCAGCGGCCACGGATCCCAGCGCAACTGGTTCGGCGTGGCCGGCGCTTCATCGAAGCGGTTGTGGAAATGCGCGTGCGCCTTCGGCTCGAACGGCTTGTGCACGGCGGCCGGGCGGATGCGATACAGCCAGCTGCGCCGGTTGCTATGGCGCGGTGCGGTGAACGCCGTACCGGACAGTTGTTCTGCATACAAGCCATGAGCTACCCGCTGCGGCGAGTTCTGCCCCGCCGGCAGCACGCCGGGAATCGCCTCGCTGGCGAACTCGTTGCCGAAACCGGATTGGTACTGCTGTTTGCTTGCTGACATGGAAGCTCCACGATCTGCCGGGTTGGCGGCATCGCACACGGCGACACGCGATCCTATTACTCTTGGCCCCGCCTCGCTCAAGGACTGAGGCCACATCCAATTACTGCAACGATTGCATAGGGGAAAACATGTCCGATCAATTCGCCTCGCTCGGCCAGGCCGGCGCCAACCAGTCTGTCCGCGAACTCAGCCAACCGCTCGCCATGGGCAGCGGCTGGATGAAGTTCGTGGGCATCATGTTCATCGTCCAGGGCGCCCTCACCGCCATTACCATCGTCGGCATCCTCATCGCCTGGCTGCCGATCTGGATCGGCGTGCTGGTGATGCAGTCCGCCGGCTCCATCGAGCGGGCCCAGGCCAGCGGCGACGCCAATGCCCTGAAGGACGCGCTGGCCAAGCTGAGAACCTACTTCGTGATCCAGGGCGTGCTGTACCTGGTCGGCATTGTGCTGATGGTGCTGTACTTCATCTTCTTTGGCGCCATGCTCGCCGCAATGATGAAGAGCGGCGGCCTCCCACACTGACCGGACTTGAAAGGCGGCCGTTCGCAACGAACGGCCGCCCCTTATCGCTCAAAGCACGCCGCGCTTCATCTGGTCGCGCTCGATCGACTCGAACAGCGCCTGGAAGTTGCCTTCGCCAAAGCCCTCGTTGCCCTTGCGCTGGATGATCTCGAAGAAGATCGGGCCGATGTTGTTCTGGGTGAAAATCTGCAGCAGTTTGCGCTGCTTGGTCTCCGGGTCGGCGTCGATCAGGATCTTGTTCTTGGCCAGGCGCGGCACGTCTTCGCCGTTGTTCGGAATACGCAGGTCGATCACTTCGAAGTACGAATCCGGCGTGTCGAGGAAATCCACACCCTTCGCGCGCATCGCTTCCACCGTGTCGTAAATATTGTCGGTGAAGCAGGCGATGTGCTGGATGCCCTCGCCGTGATAGGCGTCGAGGTATTCGTTGATCTGGCTCTTCGGGTCGCTCGACTCGTTGAGCGGAATGCGCACGATGCCGTCCGGCGCGGTCATGGCTTTGGACACCAGGCCGGTCTTGGCGCCCTTGATGTCGAAGTAGCGGATCTCGCGGAAGTTGAACAGCCGCTCGTAGTAGTCCGACCACTTCTGCATGTTGCCGAAGTAGAGGTTGTGCGTGAGGTGGTCGATGAAGGTCAGGCCGAATCCGGCCGGATGCCGGTCGGCACCCGGGATCGGCGCGTAGTCGCCGTCATAGATGCTGCCCTTGTCGCCGTAGCGGTCGACCAGATAGAGCATGCAGTCGCCGATACCCTTCACCACCGGCGCGTTCACGGCCTTGGTGGCTTCCTTGCCGGTCACCGCTTCGCCGCCGTTGCCGAGCACGGTCTTGAGAACGTCGGCAGCCGGCTTCTTGAAGCGGATGGCGAAACCGGCGGCGCAGGGACCGTGCTTGGCGGCGAAGTCGGCGGCGAAGGAATCCGGGTCTTCATTGACCAGGAAGTTCACCCCGCCCTGGCGGTAGACCGTGATCGGGCGGCTGTTGTGCTTGAGCACCGCAGTGAAACCCATGCGCTGAAACAGGGCATGGAGCTCTCCGCTGCGGCCCGCTGGTGCGGCGAATTCGACAAATTCGAAGCCATCGATACCCATCGGGTTCTCGAAAGTGGTCACCTGCATGCCAAGATTGGGCTGCGCGCTCATGGGAGTCTCCTGAGGTCGATGCACGATGCCGGTCATACCCTCAAGGGTGCGACCAGCCGGATAAGCCCAGCGTTATAGTTACATATGAAACCATTTGCAAGGAGCGACGCAGCAGTGTCTGCCGACCACAAGCCCGACCACGCACCCATCGAGCTGGAACACTTCCTGCCCTACCGGCTGTCGATCCTTTCCAACACGGTCAGCCAGGCCATTGCCGACGACTACCAGCAACGCTACGACCTGAGTGTGACCGAATGGCGCGTGATGGCGGTGCTGGCCCGTTTCGATGGCTTATCGGCCCGCGAGGTGGCCGAACGCACGGCGATGGACAAGGTGGCGGTAAGCCGCGCACTGGCCCGGCTGGTGGAAGCGGGACGCGTGAACCGCGGTACCCACGACGGCGACAAGCGCCGCTCGGTGCTCAGCCTGAGCGAAGCCGGCTGGCAGGTTCACGATGAAGTGGCGCCGATGGCGCGGGCCCGCGAGCGCGAAGTGCTGGCGAAGCTGGATCACGAAGAGCGCGCGTGGCTGACGCGGATTCTGGACAAGCTGCAGCCGGTCCGACAGAAGTGAGCGAAGCGGAGTGAGAAACGAGTGTCGAAGTCGACCGCTCGTTTCTCACTCCTGACTTCTCGTTTCCCGCTTACTTCACGCCGTGCATCAACTTGCTGATGAGCGGCGCGATCAGGAACAGCAGCACACCGCCGCCCAGCAGCAGCCAGAAGCCGAAGGTATAGCCCGACAGCGCCGAGGTCACGGTCATGCCACCCTTGCCGCTGATGAGGCCCGCGAAGATGCCGGACAGGTTGTTGCCTATGCCGGTGGAGAGGAACCAGCCGCCCATGCCGAAGCCGACCAGGCGCACCGGCGCCAGCTTGGTCACCATCGACAGGCCGATCGGCGACAGGCACAGCTCGCCGACCGACTGGATCACGTAGACCATGAACAAGGTCCAGAAGGGGATCTTGCCGAGCTCGTTGACCAGGCTGGACAGGGCAAACATCAGCAGCGCGAAGGCCAGGCCGTTGAAGATCAGGCCCAGGCCGAACTTGCGCGGAATGGACGGGTTGGCCCGCCCCATCTTGATCCAAAGCCAGGCCAGCACTGGCGCGACGACGATGATCGCCAGCGAGTTGACCGACTGGAACCAGGCCACCGGGAAGGTCCAGCCACCAAACTCGCGGTTGACGATCTTCTCGGCGAGGAAGTTGAACGAACTGCCCGCCTGCTCGAAGAACATCCAGAACAGCACGTTGAACACAAAGATCAGCAGCATCGCCAGCGCACGGTCGCGCTGCACCGCGCCCTCGCGCACACCCTCGGCGATGATCAAGCCGCACAGGACCACGAACATCGGCGTCAGCACCCACCAGTTGAGGGTGTGCGCATCGATGGTCAGCAGGAAGTAGATCGCCGGGATCGCCACCAGCGCGCCGACCAGCGTGAGCAGCACACGGCCGCGATGCTCGCCGCCAACCGGCGGACGGCCGATACCGCTGAGCTGGCGGCGGCCGAACCAGAACCACACCAGGCTCAGCAGCATGCCGATACCGGAGGTGATGAACACCACCTTGTACGCCGGCATGCCATCGACGCCGAATACCTTGTCCGACAGCCAGCCCGTCAGGATCGGCGAGATCATCGCGCCGAGGTTGATGCCCATGTAGAAAATGGTGAAGCCCGAATCGCGGCGCTCGTCGCCTACTTTGTAGAGCTTGCCGACCATGGTCGAGATATTGGGCTTGAACAGGCCGTTGCCGGCGATCACTGTCGCCAGACCCAGCTTGAACACCTCCGGGTTCGGCACTGCGATCAAGAAGAGACCGCCCGCCATGATCGCTGCGCCCAGCAGGATGGAGCGCTGATAGCCAATCACCCGGTCGGCGACATAGCCGCCGAAGATCGCCGCCGCATAGACCAACGCCAGGTAGGCGCCGTAGAGCTGGTTGGCCGGCTGCTCGCCGGTGCCGCTGCCCTGGTAGAACTGGGCGACGATGTAGAGCACCAGTGCCCAGCGAATACCGTAGAACGCAAAGCGCTCCCAGAACTCGGTCATGAACAGCATCCACAGAGGACGCGGGTGGCCCATCGTCTGCCGGAATTCCGGCACCGCGGGCGCGGTGGTCGTGGTGGTGTCGGTCATGCGTTCCCCTTGTGTACTGACTGGGTGCCGATCGGCACGTCGCGTGCGGATCATGGATTCAAACGGCCGACATGTAACCGGCAGCGGCCATGCCCGTCAAATGCGGCGCAGCATCTTACGAAGGCGCTCAACTGCCCAGCACCGTCCGCACGTCCAGGAGTTCAGGGAAAAATTCCAGCTCCAGCGCCTTCTTCAGGAACGATACGCCCGACGAACCGCCGGTGCCGCGGCGATGGCCGATGATCCGCTCCACCGTCTTCATATGGCGGAAACGCCATAGCTGGAAACTCCCCTCCACATCCACCAGCTGCTCACACATGTGGTATTCGGGCCAGAACTCCGCACGGTTTTCGTAGATGCGCTTGAGTACCGGCAGCAGCGCCTCGTTGCGCTGGTAGGGCTGGCTCCAGTCGCGCTCGAGCAGTTCGGCCGGCACGGCATGGCCGCGGCGCGCCAGGTAGCGCAGGAATTCGTCGTACAGGCTCGGCGCTTCCAGCACGGCGCGCAGTGCTTCCTGCGCCGCTGGATCGTGCGCGAACACCGCCAGCATCTGCGCGTTCTTGTTGCCCAGCAGGAACTCGATCTGCCGGTACTGCAAGGACTGGAAGCCGGAGGAAGGCCCCAGGATGTCGCGGAATTCCAGGTACTCCGACGGCGTCAGCGTCTCCAGCACGCCCCACTGCTCGAACAGCTGGCGCTGCACCTGTTTTACCCGGGCGAGGATCTTCAGGCAGGGGTCGAGATCATCCTGCCGGAGATGGTCGATGGCCGCCTTCAGCTCGTGGATGATCAGCTTCATCCAGAGCTCCGCCACATGGTGCTGCACGATGAACAGCATCTCGTCGTGGTGCGGCGGCTGGCTCAGCGGCTGCTGGGCGGAGAGCAGCACGTCCAGGCGCAGGTAGCCACCGTAGGTCAGTCGTCCGTTCAGATCCAGCTCGATGCCGGCCTCGAGGTCGCGCCGATTGTCCATCATGGGGGTCCGTTGGAGCGGGGAAAAGCCCATGTTACCTGCGTTTAACGCCCGTCCCGTACCCTTCCGCATGCTGCAGCGTACCTTGCAGCGCAACATCCCCCCCTGTTATCAAATGCGGTCTTGTCAGGGACTTTTGCGCGCGCTTGACCTCACTGGATGGGTCGCCGCCTTCCCGCTATCCCAATACCCATCCCTCACTCACTCCGGGAGCGAGTCGTGTCTATCGCCGCCAAGTTCGAAATCGAATATCTGCAGTACCTCGATGCCGAGGGCAAACAGGTCCGTGACGACCTGCCTGCCTTCGCCAACGATCTGCCGCACATGGTCGAGCTGTACAAGCTCATGTTGTCCACCCGCGTGTTCGACGCCAAGTCGGTCGCCTTGCAGCGCACCGGCAAGCTCGGCACCTACGCCAGCTGTCTTGGCCACGAGGCCGCACACGTCGGCATCGGCAGCGCGATGAAGCCGGAAGACGTGCTGGCCCCGAGCTATCGCGAATACGGCGCGCAGCTGTATCGCGGCGTGCAGCCGCGCGAGGTGTACATGTACTGGGGCGGCGACGAGCGCGGCAACGACTACCAAAAAGAGCCGGCGCGCCACGACTTCGCCTGGTCGGTGCCGATCGCTACGCAGTGCCTGCATGCCGCCGGCTCCGCGCTGGCGTTCAAGATCCGCAACGAGCCGCGCGTGGCCGTGTGCACCATCGGCGACGGTGGTTCGTCCAAGGGCGACTTCTACGGCGCCATCAACATCGCCGGCGCGCAGAACCTGCCGATGGTGGCGGTGATCGTCAACAACCAGTGGGCCATCTCGGTGCCGCGCAAGATCCAGTCCGGCGCGCCCACGCTCGCACAGAAGGGCATCGCCGCCGGCCTGTTCTCGATCCAGGTGGACGGCAACGACATCATCGCCGTGCGCAAGGCGATGGAAGACGCGCTCGAGCGCGCCCGCACCGGCAAGGGCGGCAGCGTGATCGAGGCGGTGACCTATCGCCTCGCCGACCACACCACCGCCGACGACGCCCGCCGCTACCGCGGCGAGCAGGAAGTGAAGGACGCCTGGGCTCGCGAGCCGATGAAGCGCCTGCGCAATTGGCTCGTTGCCAAGGGCGTGTGGGACGACGCGAAGGAAGAGGCCTGGAAGGCCGAGTGCGACGAGTGGATGGACAACGAGGTGAACGCTTACCTCGAAACCAAGACGCAGCCGGTATCGGCGATGTTCGACTACACCTTCGCCGAAGTCCCCGCCGATCTCGCCAAGCAGCGCGATTACGTCCTCTCGCTCGAAACCAAGGGTCACTGAGCCATGGCACAAATCACTCTTATCGAAGCCGTCACCCAGGCGCTCGCGTATGAAATGAAGCACGACGACAGCGTCGTGGTGCTGGGCGAGGACGTGGGCGTCAACGGCGGCGTGTTCCGCGCCACCCAGGGCCTGCAGGAAAAGTTCGGCGAGCTGCGCGTGCTCGACACGCCGCTGGACGAAACCACCATCGCCGGCGTCACCGTGGGCATGGCCGCGCAGGGCATGAAGCCGGTCGCCGAAGCGCAGTTCGAAGGCTTCATCTATCCGATGATGGAGCAGATCGCCTGCCATGCCGCGCGCCTGCGCAACCGCACCCGCGGCCGCATCACCGTGCCGGCCGTGTTCCGCGCACCGTGGGGCGGCGGCATTCGCGCGCCGGAGCATCATTCGGAAGCGAACGAGCATCTGTTCACCAACATCCCGGGCCTGCGCGTGGTGATGCCGTCGTCGCCGGCGCGTGCTTACGGCCTGCTGCTCGCCGCCATCCGCGATCCGGATCCGGTGATGTTCTTCGAGCCCAAGCGCATCTACCGCCAGTACAAGGAAGAAGTGCCGGATGACGGCGAGGCCTTGCCGCTGGACGTGTGCTTCGTGCTGCGCGACGGCACCGACGTGACCCTGGTGACCTGGGGCGCACAGGTGAAGGAATGCCTCGAGGCCGCCGACGAACTGGCCACCCAGGGCATCAGCGCCGAAGTGATCGACGTTGCCACGCTGACTCCGCTCGATTTCGACACCATCGCCGAGTCGGTGCAGAAGACCGGCCGCTGCGTGATCGTGCACGAAGCCCCCAAGACCGCCGGCTTCGGCGCCGAAATCGCCGCCCGCCTGGCCGAGGAGTGCATGTACGACCTGCTCGCTCCGGTCGAGCGCGTCACCGGCTTCGACACGCACATCCCGCTGTTCCGCCTGGAAATGAAATACCTGCCGAGCGTCGAGCGCGTCGTGGACGCCGCCAAGCGCACCCTTGCAGCTTCGTAAACACACAACCTACGGAACGTCATTCCGGCGAAAGCCGGAATCCAGTGAAATACGCAGTGCGAAGCACGCGAACTCTGTCGCAGTAACCGACCACTGCACTACTGGATCCCGGCCTACGCCGGGATGATGCCAAAGAACCGAACACTCCAGCCTGATTACCGGAAACCGACTCATGGCCGATATCAAGACATTCCACCTGCCCGACCTCGGCGAAGGCCTGCCCGACGCCACCATCGTCGAGTGGCACGTGAAAGAAGGCGACTACATCAAGCTCGACGCACCGCTGTGCTCGATGGAAACCGCCAAGGCGGTGGTCGATGTGCCGTCGCCGTACACCGGCACGGTGAAGAAGCTCTACGGCGCGCCCGGCGACATCATCGAGACCGGCTCCGCGCTGGCCGACTTCGAACCCGATCCGAACGCCAAGCAGCGCGCCGAAGCCGAAGCTACCGGCCATCACCACGGCCCGAAGAAGAGTGTCGGCAGCCCTGCTCCCGACAACGCCAACAAGGTGGTCGCTTCCGACGAAGGCGGCGAAGTCGAAGCCAAGGCTGATCGCGAAGACGAAGGCACCGTGGTTGGTGCGATGGTCAGCGGCAGCCACGTGCATGTCGAACAGGCCGCCAGCATCGGCGGCGTGAAGGCCGTGCCGGCCGTGCGCGCACTGGCCAAGAAGCTCAAGGTCGACCTCGCCCGCGTGCGCCCGAGCGGCGCCGATGGCGTGGTGACCATGCAGGACGTCAAGAACGCCGCCGCCAATGGTTCGGCCGCACTCGGCGCGGCTCCGGCACGCGCGGTTCCTGCTTCCGCCGGTCGCCACCTCGCGCCCGAACTGCCGCAGCCCGAGCCGGCTCGCACTCCCGTCTCGCTCGCCGGCAAGCCGGTGCGCACCGCGCCGCCGAGCGTGCAGGCCAGTGGCCAGCCGGAGCAGCTCAAGGGCGTTCGCCGCAACATGGCGCGCGTGATGGCCGAAGCCCACGCCAACGTGGTGCCGACCACCCTGGTGGATGACGCTGATCTGCACGCCTGGATCGGCAAGCAGGACATCACCGCTCGTCTGATCCGCGCCATCGTGGCCGCCTGCAAGGCGGTGCCCGCGCTCAATGCGTGGTTCGACGGCAAGAACCTCACCCGCACTCTGCATCCGCACGTGGACATCGGCATCGCCGTGGACACCGAAGACGGCCTGTTCGTGCCGGCACTGCGCAATGCCGACGTGCTCGACGGCGCCGGCGTGCGTGCGGCGATCAAGCGTCTGCGTTCGCAGGTGGAAGACCGCTCGATTCCGGCCTCGGAGCTGTCGGGCTACACCATCAGCCTGTCCAACTTCGGCATGTTCGCCGGCCGCTACGCCACGCCGGTGGTGGTGCCGCCGACCGTCGCCATCATCGGCGCCGGCAAGCTGTGCCACGACGTGGTCGCCGTGATGGGCGGTATCGAAGTGCATCGCCGCATGCCGATCTCGCTGACCTTCGACCACCGCGCAGCTACGGGTGGTGAGGCGGCGCGATTCCTCAAGGCACTGCTGGATGATCTGGGTTTGCCGAACTGAGTTAGCGAATACCGGAAACAAAAAAGGCGCCCTTGGGCGCCTTTTTTGTTTCCGGTATTCCCGCTCCTGGGTGCAAGCCGGAGTGGGGAGCACTTACAAATCCACACCAAAACCGGCACCGACGGAAGCCTCTGAGCCGCTGAAAGCACCGCCCAAGCTGAAGCGCGTGCGTTCTCCCAGCGTATTGGCATAACCCACCGCCAACGCGCTCTTGTTGCTCTGCAGGCCTACGCCCACGGCCACACGGCCCCTGCCGCCGGTGACACCAGCCGCATTGATCGCCATCTGCGTGTTGGCCGCACTCATTGCTCCAATCTTGCTGATCTTGGCGTCCTGACGCTCGAAGCGATCATTGACCTCGCCCTTGAACGTATCCAGTGACTGACTGATCGAATTGAACTGTGAGTCCGTGTAGGTCTTGGCCGTCTGGATGGCCTCATTCACCTGTGTGTTCATCTGACCCACAGTCGCCGCATCCGAATCGGCCGTGCCTGCGCCAACATTGCTGATGGGAGCACCGCCGTTGTCTGTGATCGGGCCACCACCACTGCCGCCACCACCAATGGACCCATCGGCGATACCGCTCTCGATGCCGTCGACGCGACCACTCAAATCACCGATCTGATTCTGCAGCTGATCCCGGATATCCGACAACTGGCCGCCATTGACGGCATCCTTGCTCCCAGCGCCGATGCGGCCGTCGGCAATATTGGTTAGCAATGTGCCGGCCGGGCCACCGAATGTCACCACATTGCGACTGGCATCATCATAGGCAATACCGTTGGTGGTGCCACCTGCCTGCAGATCGTCGATCACCGACTTGATGTTAGTAATGTCGCCCTCCGCCGCCGTCATGCGCCCATCAAGCGCTTGCACGTTCTGATTGGTGTTGAACAACTGCGAGCCGTTCACCGCATCAGTACTGGTCGCGTTGAGTGCGCCACCGGCGACATTGGTCAACGTCACTTCCGTGGAGGCGCCGGTGCCTCCCAGTGTCACCTGAGTCTTGGTGGTGGCATCGTCGTACTGCACGCCGCTAGCACTGACGTCACCAATCTGACCCTGCAACGCACTGATATTGTTTGTATTGGCCGTCACTCGACCATCCAGTGCGGTGATGGCGTTGGTATTGCTGGTCACATTCTGGTTGGTGGTGAACAACTGCGAACCGTTCACCGCCTCGGTACTGGTCGCCTCGAGCGTACCAGCGGCCACGCTTTTGAGCGTACGCGCACTACCGACAGAATCGGCAAAACTCACTGCCGCGCCGTTCTTCCCCGCGGCCACGGTGATGTCCGCGCCGTCAGCGCTTTGCTGCACAAGGCCCACCGTTCCGTTATTGAGATTGTTGGTCAGGTTGGTGATGTTGGTTGCGTTGTTGGTCACTGCAGTATCGAGCGCCGACACAGCGCCAGCCACTGTGGTTTCCGGAGTTCCCTGCACCGTGAAGGTTGGGCCGGTGATCGCACCGGTGAGCGGATCGAACGTGCCACCCAGGCTATCGACCACCGAGCGGATCTGACCGACGTTCACTGCATCCGCATTGGCGGTGCCTGCTTTGACATGAATGATCTGACGCTCCGCGCCGAGCGCGCCTACTGCCACGCTATCTGTGCGATCCGCCACCGAACGCGTTCCCAAGGCAACGCTATTGTTCGCAGTGACGCTGGCGCCGTAACCAACGGCTGTGCCATTGGAAACCGTGGCGGCGATGCTGCTGGCGGAACCCAGCGCCACAGCGTTGCCTCCGTTCGCGATGGAGTCGACGCCCAGCGACATCGCATCCTGACCGGCGGCATTGGCACGCGGGCCAACGGCGATGCTATTGCGACCAGTCGCTTTCGCAGCACCGCCCACGGCGACGGCGCCCGAGCCGGAGGCGATTGTATCAACGCCATAGGCAACGGAGGCATTGCCGCTTGCGGCAGCCCTCTGGCCGATGGCCACAGATGAGAACGTGTTCGAGCTGAGTGCGGCCGACGAGACCGCACCGGCACCAATCGCGATATTCCCCGGTTCGCCAGTAGCCACACCACCGCCCGCCTCATAACTCGGCGGAGTAGCGAATACCGAATAGGCCTTGTTGCCCAGGCAGATATTCGGATCAGAGGGGTCGGGCTTGGTGCAGCTGGCCGTTGCCGCAACATCGGTAGCCGCCACTGCCGAAGGCATCAGCGCAGCGCCGCCGACCAGCAACGCGAATGCCGGCGCACATAGTGTCGAAACGATGTGAGTCGCCTTCTTGCGGCCCTTGGCCATTTCGGAAGCCACTGTCCATTGGCTGATAGCGGTGTTCCACACAATACGATAGATGGTGTTCATGCCGATGCTCTCTAGATGCCCGTTGAGTGGACCGATCACGCGCCCGCACGGCATGCGGAAGAGCGGCTCACTCAACGGACTGATGGGATATCCACAGGCTCAATTGACCCTGCGCGCCACAGGTTGGTCGCCATGTTCCTTCAGCCGTGGCGACACGAAGCACTCATGAAGGGATGCATGCAAAACGGCGAACGCATGCTTGAGTGCGACACATCGTATGAAGGCAAAACAGACTGAGCCATGGGAGTATTCCGAAAGTAAAAGGGAATATTCACCGCCAATCACTCTTATCGAGCGTTGCCATCGACTCACTTGACCTTGCGAAGGCGTGGGGACTTCTATCGCATACGTACCACCGCAGTGCATCAGACATACCCGGCCACCATCAACGCCGAAGCAGGTGGCCGGGAGCCGATACGCACGCCATTGCAGATCACTGAGCGCACCCATCTGCCGGATACTCCAAAATGAGTAATGCACCACAGGTAAGCCAAGCGCACGCGAATGACGTCATCTCCACTTCACAGGCCCTACCCTGCAGCCACTCGCTTATCCGCCGGAGACCGCCATGCATCACAGCCGACTGAGCACTTTGGTTCTCGATTGCCATACCGACGACCTCAAGCAGGCCACTGATTTCTGGAGCCATGCGCTTGGTAAACCCGTCGTCAGCTATGACCAGGACGGCGATGGAAAATACGCCGAGCTGGCCACGCTAGCGGATGAACCGATCATTCTGTTGCAGCGGGTGAATCACGACAGCCGCGTGCACCTGGATATCGAAACCGATGATCTCGAAGCGGAGGCGAAGCGGCTCGAAGCACTGGGTGCGAAGCGCGTGGAATTCGCACATGGGCGCTGGTGGGTGATGGAAGCGCCGAGCGGACACCGATTCTGCGTTGTGCAGAAACAGCGCGAAGCCTTTGGCCCCCACCTCAATCGCTGGGATTGAACGGTTTGGATCAAGTGGCATCACGACCAGCTTGCGGCAGCCATGATGTCTAGTCCTCAGAGCGGCACCATCAATATCAGCCGTGCCGACTGATCGATGACGCATGGATACTCAACGGGCGCGCCAAATTGCCTGGCGCAACAGCATCGCGATCAACAACACCGCTACACAGGCACCATACCCATACAGCGCCGGCAATACCTGTTGCCAGATCGCGCCACTGGACGGACCGAACTGCCCTACGGCGGGAACGGTGGCCGCCTCAAAACCGATCACGGCAGACTGCACCGCAGCAAGCGCGGCCAGCAGCAAGGCGACAAGATCGAAAAACTTTCGTGCGCCGGTGCGCGGCAAGCTCTTCGGAAAGGCCCAATACGCCCAACCGAGAATCAACAGCCATGGAGCAAGTAGCAGGATGGCGAGGTAACGCATCGTCGGGCACTCCTAAGTACCCACCGCGCAGTTACTCCTGCGCGGCGAGCTGATCCAGTGCCTCGCGCAAGCGCACGAGGGCTTCATCGCGAGCCTGTTCGTCGCGGTACTCGGGCGTGGTCGCTACATATTCGCCATCCAGCTCCAGCATCAGTGCGTTCGGCTGCACTTGCAGCACGGCCGCCATGGCACCTGGGCCCTTGAGTCGCTTCTGGTACATGCCAGCGGCCTTGGGATCGGCAAACGATTTCGACAGCAGCAACTCCTCGCCGTCCGCGGAGAACAGGCGGAAACGGAAGCTACCATCGGCGTCGCGGAAACTGGCGAAGCGCGGCAATTTGCCCGCCTTCGACTCGGTCTTCGCGACCGCTGCCGAAACAACGGTGGAAACGCCCGAACGCAGGCCGATGGCGTCGCGCAGCTCGGCGATTTTTGGCGCGGCGATGGCGCGAGCCTTCCGTGCGCCTTCGTGCAGGATCTCTTCGATCTGCGCCGGACGCGCGATCAGTGCGTCATAGCTTTCGCGCATCGGCGCTACATCGGCTTCGATACGCTCGAACAACACCTGCTTGGCCTCGCCCCAGCCAATGCCATCGATCAGCGCCTGGCGGAATGCGCTGGATTCCGCATCGGTGGCGAAGGCGCGGAAGATGGTGAACAGCGACGAGCTTTCCGGCTCCTTCGGTTCACCTGGCGCGCGCGAGTCGGTGACGATGCGCATGATCGAATCGCGCAAATGCTTCTGTCCGCCGGAGAACAGCGGAATGGTGTTGTCGTAGCTCTTGGACATTTTGCGGCCGTCCAAACCCGGCAAGGTGGCCACCTGTTCCTCGATCACCACTTCCGGCAACACGAAGAATTCGCGGCCATAGATGTGGTTGAAACGCTGCGCGATGTCGCGCGCCATTTCGATGTGCTGGATCTGGTCGCGTCCCACCGGCACCTTGTTGGCATTGAAGGCCAGGATGTCGGCGGCCATCAGCACCGGATACATATAGAGACCGGCGGTGACGCCGGCATCGGCGTCCTCGCCCACTTCGGTGTTCTTGTCCACCGCGGCCTTGTAGGCATGCGCGCGATTGAGAAGGCCCTTGGCGGTGACGCAGGTGAGGAACCAGGTCAGCTCCGGAATCTCCGGAATATCGGACTGGCGATAGAACGTGACGCGTTGCGGATCGAGGCCGGCTGCCAGCCAGGTGGCTGCGATCTCCAGGCGCGAACGCTCGATGCGCGCCGGATCGTCGCTCTTGATCAGCGCGTGGTAGTCGGCCATGAAGTAGAACGCATCCACCTCGGCGCGGCGGCTCGCCGCCACCGCCGGACGGATCGCGCCGACGTAATTGCCCAGATGGGGGGTGCCGGTGGTGGTGATGCCGGTCAATACGCGAGTCTGCATGTTTTTCGCTTTGTAGTATTCGTGCCGTGGTGCTCAGCGCATCAGCGTGGATTTGCCGAACAGCGATTCGACCAGATCCACCGCCAACCTGGCGGTCTGATTGCGCTTGTCGAAGGCCGGGTTCAATTCAACGATGTCGAGCGAGGCCATGCGGCCGGTGTCGGCGATCATCTCCATGCACAGCTGCGCTTCGCGGTAGTTCGGGCCACCACGCACGGTGGTGCCGACGCCAGGAGCGATGGCCGGGTCGAGGAAGTCGACGTCGAAGCTCACGTGAAGATGAGTGTTGTCGTCCATGTCGGCGAGGGCTTCTTCCATCGCGCGCTTCATGCCGACTTCGTCGATGTGGCGCATGTCGTAGATGCCCACTTTCGCTTCGCGCACCAGCCGCTTCTCGCCCTCGTCCACCGAGCGAATACCGATCTGGCGAAACACTTCCGGCGCGGTTGCCGGCGCGCTGCCGCCGAGCTTGGTCAGTTCTTCCGGCCCCATGCCGCACAGGCACGCCACTGGCATGCCGTGGATGTTGCCGGAAGGTGTGATCTGCGCCGTGTTGAAATCCGCATGCGCATCCAGCCACAGCACGCGCAATTGTTTGCCCTGCTCGCGGCAGTGGCGAGCGACGGCGGTGATCGAACCGATCGCCAGGCAGTGATCGCCGCCCAGCATCACCGGCAAACGGCCAGCGGTGAGTTCAGTATAGATGGCCGTGTATACGGCGCGGTTCCACGCCACTACGCCGGGCAAGTGGCGATAGCCATCCTGCGGCGGCTGCCATGGATTGACCGGGCCCTGCAGATTGCCGCGATCGATCACGTCGAGTCCACGTGCTTCGAGGCGGCCCATCAGATTCGCCACGCGCAGGGCTTCCGGCCCCATCGAGGCGCCGCGATGTCCGGCGCCGATATCGGTGGGGACGCCGATCAGCGATACAGCCTGCTTGCCCATGTTTCCTCGATCACTTTGCATGTCAGGGGGTGGCGCCTTCGCGCACCAGTGGCAGTTTCTGCTGGCGCCAGGCGTTGATGCTTCCATCGAGCAGGCGCACATGGCTATAGCCTTGTGCCTGCAACATCTCCTGCGCGCGCGCAGCGCGGCGACCGGAGACGCAATACACAACAATTTCCTGATCGCGCGGCACGCCCAGCGCGGTATAGCGCACGGCGAGTTGTTCCACGGGGATGTTCAAGGCGCCAGCGATGTGGCCATCGCGGTATTCGTCCACGCGGCGCACGTCGAGCAATACGGGTGCCTGGCCGGCCTGCTGGCGCTGGATCAATTGCGCGGCGGCCAGTGGTTCGTTGGCGGCGGATGCGACGCCTGAGAACATCAAGGCTGCGAGCATGAGGCTCAGCGCGCATGCCTTGCCACCCGTGCGGGTGACTGATGCGGACCCAGCGGATCGTCGGAGTTTCATGCAAATCGCCAAGATGACTCACGGAATCGTGTGATGCGATCCGACAAGTCTACAAGAACCCGCCAGGGCGATGGCCTGACGGGTTTTCGTCCCTCACGTATCGAGCGGGCGATCGAACGAGTCCAGCCATTCGGCCAGCGGAAAGCTGCCATGCTGGCCAAGTGCCTCGCCGTGTTCGGCCAACCAGTGTTCGGCAGTGGCGTAACCCTGGTCATGCAGGGTCTGCAGCTGGTGGGGACGCGTATCGGTGGCCGAGTGGCCCAGCGTCGCCAGGCTCTCTTCCGGCGCCATGATGTGCAGATGCAGGCGCCGCAACTGGCGTTCGGTGGCACTGGGCCATAGGCGCTGGGTCGCGTGTTCGCGCGCGATGGCGATGTCCCGTAATTCGCGGATGAAAGCGCCGCCGAACGCCAACTCGGCAGAGAGCGTCACCGCATCCTTGGTGCTGCGCGGCAGCAACGAACGGCGCAACGGCTGCAGCATCACGCAAAGCACGTCGTCGCAACCGCCCTCGAGCAATGGCTCCAGTGCGGGGTTGCCGGCAAAACCGCCGTCCCAGTAGGCCTCGCCGTCGATCTCCACCGCGGGAAACCACGGCGGCAGGCTGGCCGAGGCGATCAGTGCGTCGGCGCTCAGGCGCGAACCACTGAAGATCGCCAGGCCGCTGTCGCGAATCCGCGTAGCAACCAGATGCAGTGCGACCGGGCCGCTGCGCAGCACATCGAAGTCGAAGAATTCTTCCACCAGCGGGCGCAGGGGATGTACCGCCGACGCCATCGTCATCGGCCAGCCGAAGCTGTCGCTCAGGCTGCGCGAACTAGCCATCCACCAATCCACCGCCGAGTTGCGCTTGCCCATGTCGAGCCAAAAGGTGTCCAGCGTCTCGCGCGCACCGGCAGCGCCGTTGCGTGCCCAGCCTTGCGCCAGTGCCGAAGCATTCATGGCGCCGCTACTGGTACCGCAGACGGATTCGACGATAAGACCCGGAACCTGCAGTAACCGATCCAGCGCGCCCCAGGTAAAAGCGCCGTGCGCGCCGCCGCCCTGCAGGGCCAGCTTCACCGGGATCGAGCCGGAAGGGCGATTGGTGCGATGCACCATGCGATCTTCGGCCTACCGCACGCAAGCGTCAAGGCCGAAAGCAAAAACCCGCCGGAAGGCGGGTTTCAATAGGAACCTGGTGCCGACAGTCTGACTCGAACAGACGACCTACCGCTTACAAGGCGGTTGCTCTACCAACTGAGCTATGCCGGCGAAGTCGCACAGTTTAGCAGGCGTCGGCCCGTGGCTGTAGAACGCTGGTGCCGCTTTCAGAAACAACCGGTGCTGTGCGAGCCCACGCTGTTGTTGTGCAGACGGCTGCGCCAGTCGAAACGCGCACTGTCGACGACGGCGAGGTCCAGCCAGTACTCGGGTACCGTTTCGGTGCGCTCGGTCATCTGTGCGGGGAAACCGGCCGCGGCGACTTCGTCGCGGCGCTTGCGCGCGTTGGCGGGATCCTTGAACAAGCCCAGCGAAATCGTGTTCGGCTGGCCGCCCAAGCCGACTACGAAGTAGTCATTGATGCTGGCAGCGGTGAGTTTGCGCGCTTGCTCCAGCGCCTGCTCACGGCTGGCGCTGGCCGGCAGGTAGACCCACCAGCCGCGCGTCTGCGTGGTCTGCTCCTGACGCGAGCGCATGCGTGCCGCCTGCGCGCTGAGAGCGCCGCGCGCATTGCGCATATCGATCGGCGTCGCAAACGGACCGATCGAGATGCAGGTGTAGCTGTTGGGGCGTGTGGTTGGCGTTGTCTTGACCGTTGACGCCGATACCGGCGCAGTCACCGGCGCGGGTGGTGCAACGGGTTCGGGATTCGCCACCACTGCGGTACTGGCCGGTGCGACCGGGCGTTCCGACAGCAGATGCAGGGTTGGTACGCCGGGATCGGTGGCGCTGCGGCCGTGCGTGTCGTCCTGTCCAAGCAACAGCCATGCGCCTACCGCGATATTGAAGGCAATCAGCAAGACGAACAGCAGGCGCAGGAACATTCAACGATCCGGAAGAGCACAGGCGAAGAGCGACATTCTAGGAAGCCCGGGCCGATAGCGAATGCGTATTCGCCCACACCGCGAGGCCATGTAGTACACCATCCTCGGCCAGTTGCGCGGGCTGATCCAGCAGCGGCAACAACGCAGCAGCGTCACCGCCACCGATGCGCAGTAACGGCGCGCCGCCGAGCGCGGGCGTCATGCGGGCAGTGAAGCGTTCGATCAAAGCGGCAGCGGCCTGCCAGCAACCGGAAGCCACCGCGTCGGCGGTGTTGTCAGCTACGTCCAGCACCTGCCCCGGCCGCTCGGGGCGCACGCGCGACGTGGCGCTGACCAGCGACTGCTGCATCAACTGCGGGCCTGGCGCAATCAAGCCGCCGAGATGACGACCATCCGCCGCCAGCGCGTCCAGGGTCAGCGCCGTGCCGACGCCCGCCAGCACGCAGGGCGAGTGACCCGAAGCCTGCGCGGCGACCATCGCCAGAAAACGGTCCACACCTAGACGTTGCGGCTCGGCATAGGCATTGCGTACCCCGCAGGCCTCGGCCGGCGTGCGCAGCCAATAGGTATCTAGTGACCACAACGCTTTGGCGACAGCCGCAACTTGCGCTTCGCGAGCGCTGTCCACGACCGAGGCACCGAGTACTTCGCGAGGTGTGGGCAGGTCGCGCCAGGCGTGATGGAGCGCGTCGCCAACATCCTCATCCCAGCCCACCGCGCCGCGCGTGCGCCATACAGCGCCTTGCTGCAGCGCCCATTTCAGGCGGGTGTTGCCGAGGTCCAGCAGCAGCCTCATATGCGGCGCACCGTGACATCGGCGCTGTCGATGCTATGCAGGCCATCGGCGGCCCGCACCTGCAGCGCACCACGCACATCCACGCCCGCGCCGACACCATCTAATACGCCTTGCGCACCGTGCACGCGCAGCGGTGCATCTTTCAGCAGATCGTGTCGGGCGTATTCGTCGACGAAGCCGGCGAAACCTTCGCGCTCGAATTGCCCCAAGCCTTCGGCCAGAGCAGCGATCAACGCAGCCGCGACCTGATTGCGATCCGGCGGCGTGCCGCCAGCCAGCGCGGCCAGGTCGCAACTGGGCTGGCCAGCCTGCTCGCGCAGTGTGTCGGTAAGGCGCAGGTTGAGGCCTACGCCGATCACGGCGGCGCAAGGCCCCTGGTACTCGCCGCTAAGCTCGACCAGGATGCCGGCCAGCTTGCCGCCTTGTGCCAGCACATCGTTCGGCCACTTCAGGCCGGCGTCGGCGATGCCCAGCGACTCAAGCGCACGCAACAGGATCACGCCTATCGCCAGCGACAAGCCGGACAGCGAGGCAAAGCCCGCGTCGAAGCGCTTCAGGCAGGACAGATACAGATTCAGACCCGGCGGCGACAGCCATGTGCGGCCGCGCCGGCCGCGGCCGGCGCTCTGCGTCTCGGCCAGCACCATGCTCAGGTCGGCCAATGCCGCCGCGCGCCGCTGCAATTCACTGGAGGTGGAATCGAGTTCCCAGTGCACTTCCAGCGTACCCAGCCGCTTGCGCATGGGTACCGGCACCCCGGCCCGGATACGTTTGAGATCCAGCATCTGCACCGGCCATGGCAACCGGTAGCCCGCCGCGCCGCGCGCCTCGATCGGCACGCCGCGCGAGCGCAGGGCCTCGACCTGTTTCCAGATGGCGGCGCGCGTCACCCCGGCCCGTTCGGCCAGCCATTCGCCGGAAACGGCCTCTCCCCCGGCCAGCAGGGCAAGCAACTGCGGGGCCTGCATCAGCGGAGGCCGCCCATTGAAAGAACCCGGTACGCGGACGAGGCCGCCGGGAAACAAGGGATTGCGTGCATCGCGCCATCTTAGAGCCTGTCCCGCGCGGCGAGTAGCCGACAAAGGCCGTCGCGGACCAGTACTTGTGGGACTGGTACCGCCATCCGGGCGGCGGCAGCGGCACTGGTATCCGCCCAGGGATTCTGCGACGATCCGGACCTTGGTTTGCGGATCAAGGGGTTGAGCCGCCATGGGCATCAGGCAGTTCCTGTTCGCGTGTGTTCTGGGCGTCGGCGGCATCAGTGCTGCATCGGCCATGGACGCCGATACCCAGGAATTGGGCTCTATCTCCATGCAGCGCGTCAGCTCCGATAGTGCGGTCAGCCATGAAGTAAGTGGCAATGGCAGCGACGCCCTCGGCGTACCCCACGACACCACCCCGCAGACCAGCCCGGCCTCCAGCTCGAGCAGCGAGAACTGCCCCACCGGCAGCGGCTCCTCGGGTGCTCAGCGCAGCCGGCGCATCAGCCTGGGCTGGCAGTCGCTGCTGCCTGGCTCGATTCAGTAAGCCGTTCCGTGCCGCGGGCTTGGTGGCGACAGCTGCTGTCGCGCTTCGACCCGACGCCAATTCCCGACCCACTTTGGCGCCGCGCGCTGGTTTCGTGCCCGCTGGCGCGACGTCTCGATGACGAGCGCCAGCATGCATTGCGCGGGTTGAGCGCCGCGTTTCTCGCCCGCAAGCGCTTCCACCCGCTCGCTGGCGCAGTACTGGACGAAAGGATCCGCTTGCTGATCGCCATGCAGGCTTGCTTGCCGGCGCTCGAGCAAGGTGTGCGCTGTCTGCGCGGCTGGCGCGAGTTGCTGGTGTATCCGGGCGAATTCAAAGTGCGCCGCAGCCATCATGACGAACACAGCGGCGTGGTCAGCGAAGCCGAGGATGTGTTGATCGGCGAAGCCTGGGAACGCGGCCCGCTGATTCTTTCACTCGCCGATGTACAGCTCGACCTGGAACAGCCGTGGGACGGCTACAACGTAGTCGTGCACGAGATGGCGCACAAATTCGACATGCTGGACGGCCCGCCGGACGGCGTGCCGCCCCTGCCCGACGGGATCAACCGCCGCGACTGGATTGTGGCGTTCCAGCGCGCCTACGATCATCTCTCCAACGATGTGGCGCGCGGCCGCGAAACCCTGATCGATCCCTACGCCGCCGAAAGCGCCGACGAATTTTTCGCGGTGGTCAGCGAGATGCACTGGTCGCAACCAGGTTTGATGCAGCGTGCGGAACCCAGTGTTGCCGCGCTGCTGACGGCGTACTACGGACCATCGCCGGCACCCACTTGAGCGCAGCTCAGCTCGGCGGCAATTTCACACTGAAACGCGCACCGCCGAATTCGGGCGAACGATCCACCGTCAGCTCGCCGCGATACGCCTTGATGATGTCCTGCACGATCGACAGGCCAATGCCATGGCCCTGCACGCGCTCGTCGCCGCGCACGCCGCGCTGCAAGACTTTTTCGATCTTGTCGTCATCGATGCCGGGGCCGTCGTCTTCCACACTCATCCACAGCCCGGGCCGCTGACGACTACCGGCGGGCTCGGTTTTCACTACCAGCAACACGCGGTGGCTGGTCCACTTGAAGGCGTTTTCCAGCAGGTTACCCATCAGTTCCAGCAAGTCGCCTTGCTCACCGTAGAAAGCGGCGCCGTCATCGATATCGAATTCGCACAACACGTTCTTGGCGGCGTAAACCTTCTCCAGACTTTGCACCAGATCTTCGGCATGACCGGCGATGGGAATCGCCGTAGCGAAGGTCTGACGGCCGGTAGTGGCCGCGCGTGCCAACTGGTAGGCCACCAGTTCGTCCATGCGACGCACCTGGTCAAGCACGTCGCCACGCAAGGGCACCGTACCGCCATCCACAGACTCGAGTCGCGAGCGAATTACAGCCAGTGGCGTCTTCAGACTATGTGCGAGATCGGCGAGGGTGTTGCGATAACGCGTGCGCTGTTCGCGCTCGCTGTCGATGAAAGCGTTGATGCGCTCGGTTAGGCCAGTGAGTTCCAGCGGGTATTGGCTGTCCAGGTGCTCTGCGTCGCCGCGTTCGACGCGACTCATGTCGCTCGCCACCTTGCGCAGCGGGGTCAGGCTCCAGCGCAGCAGCAATAGCTGCAGCAGGATCAACATCACACCCAGCGAAGCCAGCCAGAAAATCATGCTGCGCCGGAACACGGCGTTCTGGCCTTCGAGCTGATCCTCGGCCTGCGCCACCATGAAAGTCAGCTTCACCGACTTTTTCTCGGACGTATCCAGCGCCACGCCGTAGGCGTAGTAGTACAGCCGCCCCATGCGCGTATCGATAGGGCCGACGAACTGGCTCTGCCCAGGCTCGAGCCGGCTGAGAAAGCTGAAGTCGCGACCGATGGCCGAAGGCGACTCCAGCTTTACGCCGTTGTCGCCCAGCGCCAGCGCATACAGCCCGGAACCCGGTTGCGAAAAGCGCGGGTCAGGCGGCGTGTCGGGCAGCAGCACCTTGCCCGAGCGCCCGACTTCGGTGCCGGCCAGGTAAGCCACGACATTGTTCTGCAGACGATCCTGCAGTTCTTTCACTGCAGTTTCCGCGCTGGTGCGCGAAAGGGTCAGCCCGACGACACCAAGGAAGGCCGCCAGCACAAAGCCGGTGGCCAGCGCCGCACGCGCCGCCAGTGAAAACGGGCGGCGCGGCGGGTTGGGATCACTCGTCTTCGGCTTCGCTGCGAGGGATGGCAAAGCGGTATCCGCGTCCACGTACCGTCTCGATGGGCTTGAGGGTGCCTTCCGGGTCGAGCTTCCTGCGCAGACGGCCGATGAAGACCTCCAGCACATTGGAGTCGCGGTCGAAATCCTGCTGGTAGATGTGCTCGGTGAGGTCGGCCTTGGAGACCAGCTCACCCGCGTGCAGCATCAGATATTCCAGCACCTTGTATTCATAGCTGGTGAGGTCGACCAGCTTGCCTTCCACCGACACGGTCTGCGCCGTGGTGTCCAGCTTGATCGGGCCGCAGGCCAGCACCGGCTTGGACCAGCCACTGGCGCGACGCACCAGCGCGTTGATGCGCGCCAGCAGTTCCTCGACGTGGAACGGCTTGACCAGGTAGTCGTCGGCACCGTGCTTGAGGCCTTCGACCTTGTCCTGCCAGCTGCCGCGCGCGGTGAGGATCAGGATGGGGTAACGCTGGCCTGCTTCACGCAGCGCCTTGACCAGATCCATACCGGACATCTTGGGCAGGCCCAGGTCGATGATGGCCAGATCGAACGGCACTTCGCGGCCGAGATAGATGCCCTCTTCGCCGTCCTGCGCCGCATCGACGGCAAAACCGTCGCGCTTCAGGCGTGCGGCGAGCGTTTCGCGCAGCGGCGCCTCGTCCTCTACCAAAAGGATGCGCATCAGTGTTTCTCCTTGTTGCCCTCGCCGTCGCCGGCCGGGTTCTTGGTGGAATCCGAGGAAGCCGGGCCCTTGCCCGCTTCCGTGTTCAACGTAACCACACGTACATGCCCGTCAGGCGTAAGCACCTTGATACGGTGCTCGAACGCATTGCGCCCGCGTCGCACCGTGCTGGCCGACAGCACTTTGCCGCCGGTGTCGTGCTGCACCTGGTTCACCGCCTCTTCCAGCGTCATGGACGGCTCCAGCGCCTGTGCGGCCACCGAAACGGTCGCCAGGAGCAACAAAAGGGCCGACATGCGTAGGATTGTCTTCATTTCGACAACAAAACCTCGTGGAAACGCCTTAAGGGTGGCTATGCTCGTTCAGCCTATGAAACCGGGCCTGAATACTGACCCGCCAGCCGCGCGCTGTCACGCAGCGACGCGCCGCGGCGCCATGGCCTGTTCGATCAGGTCCCAGCCTGCGCCCGGCAGGTGCGCCCCTTCGCTGATCAGGCGCCGGAAACCGCGAGCGCCCGGCTCGCCCTGATAAAGCCCCAGCAGATGGCGGCTGATGTGCTTGAGCGAAGTACCGCGCGCCAGCTCGGCCTCGATGTAAGGACGCATGTGCCGCAGCACCTCATCGCGTTCCGGTAGCGGCTCGCCGTAGAGCGCCGCCTCCACCCGCGCCAGCAGATAAGGATCGTGATAGGCCGCGCGGCCCAGCATCACGCCATCGACCTGGGCGATGTGTGCCTGCACCTGCTCCACCGTGGTGATGCCGCCGTTGATGATGACCATGAGTTGCGGAAACTCGCGCTTGAGCCGATAGACGCGCTCGTAATCCAACGGCGGAATCTCGCGGTTCTCTTTCGGACTCAGGCCCTGCAGCCAGGCCTTGCGCGCGTGCACCACTAGGATCTCGACACCAGCCGCGATCATGGTCTCGGTGAAATGCTGCAGGCCGGCGTAGTCATCCTGATCGTCCACGCCGATGCGGCACTTCACCGTTACCGGCACGTCCACCGCATCGCGCATCGCTTTCACGCAATCGCCGACCAGAGCCGGCTCGCGCATCAGGCAGGCACCGAATTTGCCCGACTGCACCCGATCCGAAGGACAACCCACGTTGAGGTTGATCTCGTCGTAGCCGGCCTCGGCACCGTAGCGCGCCGCTTCCGCCAACTCCTTTGGCTCGCTGCCGCCCAACTGCAACGCCACTGGGTGTTCCTGCTGACTGTGTTCGAGCAGGCGCAATTGTTTGCCGCGCACCAGAGCGGCGCTGGTCACCATCTCGGTGTACAGACGCGCACGCGGGGACAACAGACGATGGAAGTACCGGCAGTGCCGGTCCGTCCAGTCCATCATGGGGGCGACCGAAAACCGGAAGGCTAAGGAGTCATTGGGTTGCATGGTGATATTTTAGCCGGTTCGGGGGCATGAGCATTCCAGAGCCGGAACCTTGGACCGTTGTAGGCATCTGCAACGATGCCTATAAAAACTTGACGCGGCTGGGCATAGCGATAGCATGGCTATGCGTACGCACGGGGCCGGCGCAGAGGTGCCTTTGCCCATCGGTTTCAACCTTGCGCCAGTAGTACGCGTTGATATTCAAAACGGCACCATCATAAGCGGAACAGGTCAAAGCGCCGGCATGCGCGCACTAGGGGATGTTCCGCATTTCAGCCTTCGTCTGAAGGAACGCCGGATACTGAAAAGTATCGTCTAACGACTTGAATGCCGTCGCAGCGAAATAGCTTCACGGCGGGCGTGGTCGCGCCTATGATCTTCTCTAATGAGGTATTCCATGACGACAGAACAACAGGCGTTGAAAATGCACTCGACGACGCGCCACTGGCTCATTCGCACGATTCGCTGCACTCTTCCTTTGTTATTGGCGTGGGTTGCACTACCTGCATCAGCTCACAACAACAACGTTTATGTAGCCAATCAATTTGGCAACACGGTCTCCGTTATCGATATGGCTACCAATACCGTGACCGCCACGGTGCCGGTAGGAACCACCCCTGTGGGTATCGCGGTCAGCCCCAATGGAAACAGTGTGTATGTGACCAATGCTACTGCCGGCACAGTCTCTGTAATCGACGCAGTCACTAACACCGTGACCGCCACAGTACCAGCAGGAAACACACCTGCGGCGGTAGCGGTCAGTCCCAATGGCGCCGATGTGTATGTGGTCAATGCCAATGCCGGTACCGTTTCTATTATTGAGACGGCCACCAATGCCATCATTGCTACGGTGCCTGTTGGGAGCGTTCCTCTGTCTATTGCGGTCAACCCCAATGGCGCCGATGTATATGTGGCCAACGCTGGTGACAATACCGTGTCTGTGATCGACACGATTACCCACTCAGTAACTGCCACGGTACCGGTGGGAAATTCTCCTTATGGGATAGTGGCTGGACCTTTGGGCGCTCGTGTGTATACAGCCAATGTTGACTCCAACGACGTCTCCGTCATTGATACGTTCACCAACACATTGACTGCCACAGTGCCCGCTGGCAACGGCGCCGATGCCATAGCGATTAGTCCCATCGGCATCCCTGTGTACGTAGCCAATTTCGCTGACAACACCGTTTCCGTAATCAACCCATTCAACAAGACCACCATCGCCACGGTGCCGGTGGGAAACTCTCCTGGGTCCATAGCCATCAGCCGTACTGCTCGCGTCTATGTAGCCAATGCCGGCTCCAATTCTGTTTCCGTGATCAATCCGTTCACCAACAAGGTGGTAGCCACGGTAAGTGTCGGCAGGGTTCCATCAGCCGTAGCGACTCAGCCACAGTCACCATGGTGATGTAGCAACCCGTCTCGGCAACACTGGCCACAAAGAAAACGGATATAGACGGCCACCTCATCTCAAGGTGGCCGTTTTACGAGGGGGCACTTCGGCGCAGCAAGCGAGCCACAAAGTAGTAACTTCAGCACAGGCAACCAAGCGCCAGACTTGGATTAGTTTGCTTAATCCGCCTAATCCATCATGGACACTACGCTGATACGGAAGTCATGTGCTGTTTTAATGACTGCCGGCATGCCTACCTATAACGGGGCATATCTCAGGCACTGAGACCGCCGCAGTGGTATCTTGATTACTGTCCCGACAATCAAGATGACGGCCATGTCCCCTCCTGCCCATGGCGGCGCCCGACCCGGTGCCGGCCGTCCCACCAGCGAGCCAACCCAGCGCCTGCGCGTGCCGGAAAGCCAGGTGCCGGCTGTGCTGGCCTATCTGGAGGCGTACCGGCAGACCACCACCTTGGATGTACCTCGCCCGCTTTCGTTGATGCCCTCGACAGTGGCGCTGACCGCGTTCACCAGCCGGGTGCCGGCGGGCCTGCCCAGCCCGGCCGATGACGCGGTGGAAGATGTCGTCGATCTCAACCAGTACTTGGTCATTCCCGGGCATGAGCCCAGTACTTACATCATCCGTGTCTCGGGCTGGTCGATGGTGGGCGCGGGCATCTTCGATGGCGACGAAGTATTGGTCGACCGTGCACTGAAGCCGAAACAGGGCGATATTGTGGTGGCGCTGGTCAATGGCGAGCTGTCGATCAAGCGGCTGGGCAAGGTGGACGGCAAGGTCGCGCTGTTACCGGAAAACGCGCACTTCAAACCCATCGTATTCAAGGAAGGCGAAACGCTGGAACTGTGGGGCGTGGTCACACGCTGCCTGCGCAATCTGCGCTGAGCACTATGGGTCAGATCGTCGCCCTCCAATCGCTGATCGAAGGCCGCCAGGTCTGGCAAGGGCGCGCGGTTCCGCTGCCCTCCGGCGGCGAGACGACGGGCTGGCCCGCGCTGGATGCCGCGCTTCCGGCTGGTGGTTGGCCGGAAGCATCGCTGAGCGAGATCCTGTTGCCGGCTGACGGCGTAGGTGAATTGCAGTTGGTGCTGCCCACACTCGCGCGCCTGAGCAAGCAGCAACGCGCGATTGCCGTCATCGCACCGCCCTATGTGCCTTGCGTCGCGGGCTGGGAAAACGGCGGCGTGACCATGGCGCACATCGACATGGTGTACACCGACCATCCACGTGATGCCTTATGGGTCAGCGAGCAGTGTCTGCGCGCAGGCAGTTATGCCGCCGTCCTGAGCTGGCCATTGCACGCCGACGACCGCGCACTGCGTCGCCTGCAGGTCGCGGCCGACAACGGCCGCGCGCTTGGCTTCGTGTTCCGCGATCGCCGCCATGCCGTGCAGGCCTCGCCCGCGGCACTGCGGCTGGAGCTGGAGACCGAACCCGTACGGCAGATCCGCGTGCGCAAATGCCGCGGCAGTCAACCGCCGGCGCTGCCCATTCCTTTTCCCGCCGATGGCTGGTGAGGCATACCACGATGCTCTGGGCCTGTGTTCTGCTTCCTCATCTGGCATTGGACGGTGTCCTGCGCCGGCGTCCGCCGTCGGACAAGCCGCTGGTGCTGGTGACCGGCAGTGCGCAGTCGCGCAGCATCCTGGCCGCTAACCAGCCTGCACGAGCCGCCGGCTTGCGCCCCGGTCAGCGCCTTGCTGTCGCGCAAGCCCTGCTCTCCCGCTTCGAAACTGTGGAGCACGATCCGGCCACCACCGAACGCTGGCACAGCCTGCTCGCTGCATGGGCTTACCGTTATAGCGCCGAGGTAGTGCTGTGGCCGCACGCCATCGTGCTGGAGGTGAGCCGTAGCCTGAGCCTGTTCGGTCCCTGGCCGCGTTTCGAAGCCCTGTTGCGTGACGATCTGCGGCAGCTCGGTTTTCGCCATCGCATCGCGCTCGCGCCCACTGCGCGTGCGGCCTATGTGCTGGCCGGCACTCATGACGGCATGGCAGTGATGTCACCCGAACCGTTGCGCGGCGCGCTGTCGCCCATACCCGTCAGTAGGGCGCGGCTTCCCGATCAGGCTGCCGACAGCTTGGCGGCGATGGGTTTGCGCACGCTCGGACAGCTGCTGCATGCGCCGCGCGACGGTTTGCGTCGCCGTTTTGGCGAAGCACTGACCGAGCACCTCGACTACCTCACCGGCACCGCGCAGGAGGTGCTTAGTTATTACCGCCCGCCGGACCGTCTCGAACTGGCGATGGAGTGGACGCACGAGATCGAGCAGGTTGAAGCGCTGGTGTTTCCGCTGCGCCGGCTCACTGGCGATCTCGCCACCTGCCTCGCCGGCCGCGACGGCGGCGTGCAGCGCTTCATGATCCGGCTAGTGCATCGCGATGGCACATCCACCGATGTCTCCATCGGCCTGCTCGCACCCGAGCGCGATCCCGCCATGCTGTTCGAACACACGCGCAGCCGCATGGAACGCACCGAACTGCCGCAGCCGGTGGTAGCCATGCGACTGGTCGCACACGAGCTGCCGCCATTCGTGCCGGCCGGGCGCGATCTGTTCGATACGCGCCCGGCGAACGCCTTGCCTCTTGGTCAGTTACGCGAACGCCTGCGTGCGCGCCTGGGCGATCACGCCATCCAGACCTTGCATGCCACCACCGATCCGCGCCCGGAGCATGCGCAGAGCACCGCCAGCGACGATATCGTGATCGGTCGGCCAGCCCACCTGCCCCGCCCCACCTGGCTGCTCGACACACCGATGCCCTTGCGCGGGCCCGTGCCACGCATCCTTGCCGGGCCCGAGCGACTGGAAACCGGCTGGTGGGACGGCGGCGATATACGTCGTGATTACTACGTCGTGGAAACCGCGCAAGGCCAGCGTGCCTGGGTGTACTGCGCACCGGGCGAATGCGGCCCTTGGATGCTGCACGGGTGGTTTGCATGAGTGCGTACGCCGAGCTGCATTGCCTGTCGAACTTCTCGTTCCAGCGCGGTGCTTCCAGCGCGATGGAATTGTTCCAGCGTGCCAAGGCATGCGGGTATACAGCATTAGCCATCACCGACGAGTGTTCTCTCGCCGGCATCGTGCGTGCCTATGAGGCATCTCTGAAGACGGAACTCGATCTGATTGTCGGCGCGGAATTCAAGCTCGAAGATGGCCTGCGTTTCGTCCTTCTCTGCGAAACCAGGCAGGGTTATGCCGCACTCTGCCAACTCATCACCAAGGGTCGCCGCGCCTCGGCGAAAGGAAGTTACCGACTAACCCGCAACGACCTTGCCCATGGTCTACCTGGCACGCTCGCCCTGTGGCTTCCCGACGCACAACCCGATACCGATGCAGGGCGATGGCTCGCCGATCTGTTCGACAACCGCCTTTGGCTCGCAGTGGAACTGCACCACAGCCCGGACGATGCGAAACGCCTTCGCCTGCTCGAGCAGACTGCCCGCACGCTGAACATTCCCGCGGTGGCAGCGGGCGACGTACACATGCATGTGCGACGCCGACGCGCCCTGCAGGACACACTCACCGCGATCCGCCATGGGCTCACCGTGGCACAGGCCGGCTCCGTGCTGTTCAAGAATGGCGAGCGCCATTTGCGCAAGCTCGAAGCACTAAAGGAGGTCTATCCTCTACATCTTCTGCAAGAAACGGCACGCATCGCCGGTCGCTGCAGCTTCAAGCTGGACCAGCTCGATTATCGCTATCCCTCGGAGCTGGTGCCGGAGGGGCATAGCGCGACGACATGGCTGCGGCAGCTTACCGAAGAGGGCATTCACAAACGCTGGCCGGCTGGCATACCACCGAAGATTCGCGAACAGATCGAGAAAGAGCTCGTCCTGGTCGAGAAGCTCCAGTACGAGCACTACTTCCTTACCGTGCAGGACATCGTTCATTTCGCCGAAACGCAGGACATCCTCTGCCAAGGCCGCGGTTCGGCCGCCAATTCGGTTGTGTGCTATGCGCTTGGCGTAACCAACGTCAACCCTGAGGAAGCAAACCTCCTGACAGAGCGATTCATGTCGGAGAGCCGCAAGGACAGCAAGTACAACCGCCCGGAACCGCCGGACATCGACATCGATTTCGAGCACGAGCGGCGCGAAGAGGTCATCCAGTACATCTACCGAAAATATGGCCGTGAGCGCACCGCATTGGCCGCCACCGTGATCAGTTATCGCGGACGCAGCGCAGCCCGCGATGTCGGCAAGGCGCTTGGCCTGGCACCCGACCAGGTCACCGCGTTGAGCAATGCATTCGCCTGGCGCAGCGATGCCCCGATGCATGCGCGCCTGCGGGAGTACGGCCTCGATCCAGATAGCCAGCTACTACAGCGCGCATTAATGCTTATCGGCGAACTGCGGGAATTCCCACGCCATCTCTCGCAGCACGTAGGCGGCTTCGTGATCTCCGATGCGCCGCTGTCGCAACTGGTGCCGGTGGAAAATGCGGCCATGCCGGACCGCACCATCATCCAGTGGGACAAGGACGATTTGGATCGGATGAATCTGCTCAAGGTGGATTGCCTGGCTCTTGGCATGCTCACGTGTTTGCGCAAGTGCTTTGATCTGGTGAAGAAGCACACTGGCGTGCTGCACAACATGACCTCCATCAAGCCGGATAATGAGGAAACCTACGAGATGATCCAGCACGCCGACACCATTGGCGTGTTCCAGATCGAAAGCCGTGCGCAAATGTCGATGCTTCCGCGCTTGCGTCCGGCCAATTACTACGACTTGGTGATTCAAGTCGCCATCGTCCGGCCCGGCCCCATCCAGGGCGACATGGTGCATCCCTATTTGCGCCGCCGCCAAGGGAAAGAGGATGTCACCTACCCGTCCGAAGCCCTTCGTGATGTCCTTGAACGCACGAATGGCGTCCCCCTGTTCCAGGAGCAGGTGATGAAAATCGCCATGGTGGCCGCCGGCTACTCCGGTCAAGACGCCGACGAACTTCGCCGCGCCATGGCTGCATGGAAACGCCACGGTGGTATGGAGAAACACCGCGATAAGCTATTCAGAGGCATGGAGAAGGAGGGTTACAGCGAGGCCTTCGCTGCACAGATCTTCGAGCAGATAAAGGGCTTCGGCAGCTACGGCTTCCCCGAAAGCCATGCGGCCGGCTTCGCCAAAATCGCTTACATCAGTGCATGGCTGAAATGCCACCATCCGGCGGCCTTCGCCTGCGCACTCCTCAACTCGCAACCCATGGGTTTCTACAGCGCCAGCCAGATCGTGCAGGACGCGCAGCGCCATCATGTGCAGGTGCTTCCCGTCGATGTGCGTCATAGCGATTGGGACTGCACACTCGAACCCGGCACTCGGAACGATACCCTGGCCATTCGCCTCGGCTTCCGCCAAGTACGCGGTTTCAACGAACAGGCTGCGCAACGCATCTCGCAGGCCCGGACGCAACGGACCTTCCTCGACATCGTTGACCTTTGCACGCGGGCTAGCCTCGATCGCCGCCATCAGGATCTGCTCGCCGACACCGGTGCCTTGCGTGGATTAGCCGGGCACCGGCATCGTGCGAAATGGGCGGTAACTGGCGTGGAACCTCAACTGCCGTTGTTCGGCCGCACCAGCCCGGATGAGCAGGCCGTCGCGCTGCCACCGCCATCGGTGGCGGAAAACCTGCATGCCGATTACGCGCGAACGGGGCTCAGCCTGGGGCCGCATCCCATCCGGTTGCTGCGCACCCGCCTTCGCGCAGGCCGCTACAAGGACTCCAAAGAGCTGAGCCGCCAGCCACACCAATCCCTCGTGCGCACTGCTGGCCTGGTAACTCAGCGCCAGCAGCCGCAGACCGCCAGCGGCATCACCTTCATCACCCTGGAAGACGAGCACGGCAACATCAATGTGATCGTCCGCCACCAACTGGCCGAGCGCCAACGGCGCCCTTATCTCGAAGCCCGTCTACTGGGCGTGGAAGGTCACTGGGAGAACGTCGACGGTGTCAGCCATCTCGTGGCCCGCCGCCTGCTCGACATGAGCGAGCTGCTCGGCCAGTTGGATGCGCGCTCCCGAGACTTCCACTGAAACACCCTGCCTGTTGTCAGCTACCCGAGGCCGCCACCCTCGTCGCTGGCGTCGGATGTCATATCGGCCTTGCGCCGGCGCACGAACCAGCGCGATGCCATCAGGAGCAGCACCCCGGCCAGGGTGATCGCCAGCGCACCGCTCTTGATCTGTGCTTCGTATAGCACGGCCGCCAGCATGGCCAGCGGCGCCAGGATCATCTGCACCAGCCATTCGCGCGCCGTGGCGCGATCCAGATCCGGCGCCAACTTGGCGATGAACGCTGCATAGACCCAGAACACCAGCATGCAACTGAAAGTCGCGGCGATGGCCACCGCGTAAATGGTGAAAGCCTCCTGCTGGGACGTATCCTCGAACGAGAAACGGATCACCACCGGCATCAGCGCCACCAGACTCAGCAGCACCATATTGATGGCCGTGCCGACCGCATCGATATCGCGCAGATGCGCCACGATGCGCCGATGGTTGGCCCAGATCACGCCGATCAGCAGGAAGCTCAGGAAATACAGAAGCAGCGGCTTCGACCAGGCTTCCCACAGCGTAAGCCCGCCGCTCGATTCCGGCTTGATCTCGATCGCCGACAAAGTGATGGCGATGGCGAACACGCCATCGGACAACATGATCAGCCGGTCGAGATGACGCTGACCGACATGCCGGTCTTCGACCGGCTCGTGCACGCGACTACCCATGCCTTCCCCCGCCCTCCATTGAGTGGCGGCATGATGCCGTAGTTGGCCTGGCTTGCGCAGCTACCGCCTCCGGATCGATAGCGTCACTCTCGACCTAGGCCTCCGGCAGTGACCGCGCGACGACCTCGAGATGGTCGATATAGGCTTCCACACGCCGCCTGAAGATCACCGCCGTGGACAACGCTTCGTAGCGCCCCTCGGATTTCAGCGCATGCTCCAGCACCTCGCCTTCTCCAGTCAGCGGCATACTGCCGAATACCTGCAAGCCGCCCAGCAGACGATGCACCCAATGGGCCACATCAGCCGGACGGCGCTCGGCGATCAGCGAATCCAGCGTCGCCAGATCGATCCGTGTCGTGCGCACGAATCGTACGATCAGGGACTGGATCACCTGATCGTCTCCGAAGCTCTCACGCAACAGCTCCAGGTCGACGGCGAACACGGGATCGTTATCCGGCTCGACGGGAGGCGCAGCGACCGCGAATACGCGCCCGAGCTTGACGCCTAGCTCTGCGATGCGCACGGGCTTGGGCAGGAAATCGTCCATGCCCACGCTCGTACAACGCTCCAATTCGCCAGCCATCGCGTTGGCGGTCATGGCCAGAATGTACAAGTGCCCCCCGCTAGTGGTTTCGCGACGGCGTATAGCGCGAGCCAGCTCATAACCATCCATCACCGGCATATGGCAGTCGGTGATCAGCATGGCGTAATCGCGACGATCCAGGGCTGCCAGCGCCTCCATGCCATTACCAACCACATCACTGGAATAATCCAGTTTTTCCAGCTGAGCCGCGATCAATGTCTGATTGATGGGGTTGTCTTCGGCCACCAGCACATGCCGCCCCTGCAACGATGCACGTTGCGCAGCCGCCGGCTCCTCGCCCTCGCCTTCCAGTCCCAGCGCGCGCTGGCAGGCAATGGCGAAGGTTGACCATTTGAGCGGATTACTGGTGATGGTGATGCCTGATGCGCCGCTCGCGTATCCATGCGGCTCGGGAATGCCGGTTACCGCGATGCATGCGCTTGCTTCACTCGGGCGCGCACGACCGAACTCGTCATCGACAAAGAGCAGATCCGCATTGACGTCGGCCGCCTCCAGCGACATGCCGAGCGCCAGCAAATTCTGCTCCAGCGCATGAGCCACAACGGCATCCTCCAGCCGCACCCGCGCCACGCGATCGCGTAATGCATGATGAGGCAGGCTACGGCGATGAACCGGCATCGGCAACTCCACGTGCATGCGCGTGCCTTTGTTCTCCTGGCTCTCCAGCGTGATGCTGCCGCCCATCAGCTCAACCAGTCGACGACAGATATACAGGCCAAGCCCCGTGCCGCCGTAGCGGCGGGTGGTGGAAGACTCCGCCTGGGTAAAGGGTGCAAACAACCGCTCGGCCTGGTCGGCGGACATACCGATGCCGGTATCGATCACACTCAGTCGTACGCGCTGTATATCGTCGGCTTCATCCAGCACGACCACCTGCACGCTTACCGAACCAAGCATAGTGAACTTGATTGCGTTGCTGAGCAGATTGAGCATCACCTGCCGCAATCGCACATTCTCCGCGCTCACTTCAGCGGCCAGGCGCGCATCGATTTCAATGGCAAGTGACAGGCCCTTGCGATGCGCCTGTGCGGCCAGCACGCTGACCGTGCTGTCGATCAGGTCCCGTACGTCCACCGGCACGTACTCGATACTGAGACGGCCGGCCTCCATCTTCGAGAAATCCAGTACGTCGTCCAGAATCTGCAGAAGCGCGGTGGCGGAAGTCTCCACCGTACCGAGCATCTGACGCTGCTCTTCTGTCAACGATGTATGCCCAAGCAGTTCCAGCATACCGATGACGCCACTCATCGGCGTGCGGATCTCGTGACTCATGGTGGCCAGAAATTCTGTCTTGGCCTGCGTAGCGGATTCGGCCTGTTCTTTCGCTGTCGCAAGCTGCAAGGCCTGGAGGTGCTGTTCGGTTACATCCACCCAGTAACCGCTGAAATACACCGCATCGTCCACCTTACGTGGCGTGGCCGTGGTGGCCACCCACCGTTGCGCACCATTCGCACGCACGCGCATGGTGACCTGCATGGGCGTCATCGTATAAGAGGCCCGCTCCACCTCGGCCATCAGCGGTTCGCGGTCTTCCTCCACGATGGTCGCAAAAGCAGCGGGTTCGTCATCGATGAAAGTCTGAGCCGCGATACCAAAGATGGGTTCCGGGTTGCCTCCCACGAACAGGAACCGCACCACCCTGTCCGAGGTATAGCGGAACTTGTAGACCACCGCCGGCAGATTACGTGTGATATCGGTCAACTGCTGCTCGCTGCGTTGACGTTGGTGCGTCTCTCGACGAAGACGGATGTACGCATACGACACCGTGACCAGAAACAGCAACACTACCGCCATTACAGGCAGGGTCTTGCGGGCGATTTCCGACCACGATCCGCCATAGGTATAGCGCGATGCCAGCCAGGTATTGCGAATGGACTGCTGCCTGCGGTCGGGGAGGTCCACCAATACGCGATTGATCAATGGCACCAGTGGCGCATATCGCTGCGCGACCCCCATCGCCAGTACCACGTGATCGTCGGTCGGCGCGCTGATCTTCAGGCGTCCGGCGAAGTGCTCCCGTATGACGTAATCGGCATTCGCCAGATCACCGATAAAAGCATCCGCCGTGTCATCGGCCACCATGGCAAGGCCCTGATCGGTCGTGGCCACGGGCAGCACCGTTGCATGGTGCATCCGATCCGCGATCACCTTGATCGACTGCTTGGAAACATTGGCTGCCACACGCATACCATCGAGGTCGTGTGCTCCCGTCATCGGATTGGCGTCGCTGCGGGTCACGATCATGACTGGGTAATCGAGATACGCGACACTGAAATCCATCAGCTTCGCGCTCTCCTGACTGAAAGGCGACACCGCAGGCAGCAGATCAACCTTGCCTTCCGCCATCTGCTTCATGGCATCGGCCCAATCCTTCGCCGGTACGTAGGTCAGGCGGAGGTGGAGCGCCTTAGCTACTTCACGCAGGTAGTCGCTGGCGATGCCGGCTGGCTGCCCGTTGCGGTCGAGCAGCGTAAAAGGGGGCGAAGTCGGATCGATGGCGACTCGCAGCGGAGGCAATTTCTGCAGCCAGATGCGCTCCTCGTCATTGAGCGGTACCGACGCCTCATCGCCATGCGGCTGACCGAGGTCGCTATTGAGCCAATTCGCTCTCAGCCGCGCATGGTCCTCCGTTGTGAGTTTCGCAAGCCCTCTATCCAATAAATCGACCAGGACCGCTCGATCGCGAGACCCGGCGAACGCCAGCGACGAAATGGGCAATGCCACACGCTGTCCTACACGCAACTGGCGTTGTAGTCCCGCTGCGGCAATAGCCGCGTGCCCGGTATAGGGATCCACGATATAGGCATCCGCTCTTCCGTCAGCGACCAGCTGCAGTGCCTCCCGGATGCTCGCCACCTGGATGAGCTTGATGCCGGGAATGTACTTCTGTGCCGCGTCCCCCGTGGCGTCGCCCGTCAGCGCCACCAAAGTCGCATTGCGAAGATCGGACGAGTCCCGCAAACGGTCGTTGCCTATCCGGGTCACCAGCGCAGGCAAATCTTCGAAATACGGATGACTGAACCGCAAATACGTCATCCGTTCCGGCGTCGGCGAAACATTCATGAGCAGATCGACGTTCCCGTCGCGCACCGCACTGAGCGCCTCGTCCCAGCTTGGAAACACCCTATAGTTCACCCGAAGACCAAGCGGACGCGCGATCTCCACCAGATAGTCAGGCGCCAGTCCCCGCACCTGGCCGGACACCACAGCCTCAAAAGGTGGAAAACCCTCCACAGAGGTCCCCACCGTGATGGCCGAATGGGCATGCAGCCAGCTTTCCTCGGCCGGCGTCAGGGACAGCTCTTCGGCCTGCGCCAGCGAGGCGAGGCAGAAAAGTATTGAAAGGAGACAGCACCGCAACCAGGCCATTCAGAACGTATCCGTCGTCAGTTGGGAGCCTGCGGGAGGACGGCCGATGTACGGTCGCTTTGAGCAATTCCCCCACGCCTTCTGTTGCTAGCCTGAGGCGTCGGCTATGAGCGCCATGGCTTCGTGTCCCTGCCAGGCGACGTTAACACCCGTCAGGCGGGTATCACAGAGCGCGGCTGGGACCGACGTGGATCAACCGCGCCAAGCCGACCACAGGCCGATGCGGCGGGCTTCGCCACTGGTCTGCACGGCAACGCGGGTCATGCAGTCCGGCAACGCAGCCTCGCGCTCGGCAAAGTGCGTTGCAAAAGCCACTGCTTCGAACAGATCACCGCGATGGCCGATTTGCTCGTCGTTCCGGAAGACGGACCAACCGTCGTTCTCGCTATGGCTGACGTGGTATTCGACGTAAGTAACCATCGGTTTTGCTCCCTAAAGCAGAGAGCGATGCGCCGCGCTCTGTAGGGGAAAACCTTAGCCATCAATCCAAAAAGCGAAAATAAGACGATTCTTAAATATCTCTATGAGCTCAGTAAAAATCACTGCGATAAATCGCCGTCCCATATCGAATAGACGCTTCGCCTGCGCGTTTCATTCAAGAAAACCGTGCTCACGGGCATAGATCACCATTTCGCGATCATGCTCCAGCCCCAATTTCTGCATCGCCTGGCGCTTCTGCGTGCTCACCGTCTTCACGCTACGGTTGAGCTTCTCCGCAATCTTGGTCACGGTGAGGCCGCCCACATACAGACGGAACACTTCCAGTTCTTTCGGCGAGAGCTCGGCACCGCTTTCGGTCGGCCTGGCCAGCTCGGACTCCTCGAAGCGTTCGCGCAGCGAAGCGCTGATGAAGGACTTCTTGGCCGCCACCGAACGCACCGCCTGCACCAGCTCGGTCATGGGCGACCGCTTGTCGGCCAAGCCTAGCGCACCGCCCTTTACGGCATCGCGCAGCAAGCCCACGTTGTTCACCATGGTCTGCACGATCACTGGGATATTCGGATAAAGCAACGCGAGCTTGGAGATCAGCTGCAAGCCGTCACCATATCGCCCACCAGGCATGGTGAAGTCCGTGATGATCACGTCACAAGGGCAGCGCTTGAGCAACTCGATCAGTTCTTCGCCGTTACGCGCTTCGCCGACCACCTTGATGTCGGTATCGGGCGACCGCTCCAGCACCGCCTGTACGCCTGCCAGCACTACAGGATGGTCGTCCGCAACGATGACTCGAATCTGCAAGCCAACCTCCGCAATGTGCGAGCCCTTGTGCGAGATACCCACGCCATATGGCGCGCAAATCTCGTCCCATGCCACCGGCTCCGCCGGCGGCCGTCCGGCACCCTGCGGGGCTCGGACGTAATCATAATCACAGAGATTATTCTTAGTTTCCATGGCTAGCAAAATCCATATTCGAAAACAGAGACGTAACCGCCAAATCAAATAAATCGCAGCGTCCGGAATCTACAGGAGCATTCTTCGTTATCGGCTGAACGAAAAAGCAGGCGCCTCCATATACCCGTTTTTCACTTGAACCCCTCCGACACCCAGATGAGCCTCGTGGACCCACGCCACTCCGCCCGCCCCAGGGCGGACCGAAACCGCTGGGCGATGGCATAATGCGCGCCTGCGGCTGCGCTTCTGGGCAGCACTCGTCAGGCAGCGGCAAGCCGCCCACCCACGCGAGTCTGATGACTGGCCCCGTGCTGGTCTGCCTGCCTTGCAGCCCCTTCTGAATCCTTTGAGACGGTAACCGGCATGGTGGCTTTGGCGACGGAGCACGTAATCGACGTGCACCACTGGAACGACACCCTTTTCAGCTTCCGCACGACACGCGACCCCGGCTTTCGCTTCGACAGCGGCCACTTCGTGATGATCGGCCTGGAGGTGGAGGGGCGTCCGCTGATGCGCGCGTACTCCATCGCCAGCGCCAACTGGGAAGAGCACCTGGAGTTCTTCAGCATCAAGGTGCCGAACGGCCCGCTCACCTCACGCCTGCAACACCTCAAGCCCGGCGATCCGGTAATCGTCAGCCGCAAGCCTACCGGCACCCTGGTGCTCAACGACCTCAAGCCCGGCAAGCACCTCTATCTGCTCGGCACCGGCACCGGCCTGGCACCGTTCATGAGCATCATCCGCGACCCGGAAACCTACGAGCGCTTCGACAAGATCGTGCTGGCCCACGGCGTACGCCACATCAACGACCTGGCCTACGCCGATTATCTGGAGCGTGAACTGCCCCAGCACGAGTACCTCGGCGAGATGGTGCGCGAGAAGCTGATCTACTACCCCAGCGTCACTCGCGAAGCCTTCCGCAATCGCGGCCGCATCACCGACGCTATCGCCGACGGCCTGATGAGCGAGGCCATTGGCCTGCCGCCACTGAACCCGGACACCGATCGCGTGATGCTGTGCGGCAGCCCCGCCATGCTTGACGACACCTGCGCCCTGCTCGACGGCCGCGGCTTCCACGCCTCGCCACGCACGCGCGAACCGGGCGACTACGTGATCGAGCGCGCCTTCGTCGAAAAGTAGGCGCAGCTACGCCTATTGGCGGATGCGTCCCTGCCCTTCGTTATCCCAGTAGCCGAAGATCTTGCGCGCTACCAGCTTGTAGAGCCGCTTGAATGTGGCCCGCCACAGGCGCGCGTGCGGCGCCGGCGTGGAGAGGATGGCGCGCTGGCGGACACTCAGCGCCTCAGGGCAATAAGTGCGTTTGTGCTTGAGCAGATGGCGCAGATCTTCCCGCGCCAACAGACGGAATAGCGCGCCGCGCTTGCCGCGGGTCCACGCGATCTGGAAATCCACTAGCGCCGGCCGACCATCCTCCCGCACCAGCCAATTCGGCTCCTTGGCCAGATCGTTGTGCACAATGCCACGCCGATGCAGAACCGCGAGCAGACGCAAGGCCTCGCGGTAATACGCACGATCACGCGGCTGCGCCTGCTGCATCGGGGCACCCGCGATGTAGCCGCGCAAGAGTTCGCGACCGTTCCAGCCAAGCAATGGCGGAACCCCATCCACGCCCTTCAGCTTGGCCAGCGCTCGCGCCTCGCGTGCGGCAGCGCGGCGCGCGAAGGCGCGCGCCCACCAACGCGCGGCAGCCACATCGCGACGGATCACGGGAACGCCGTCGCGCTGCGCGATCTCGATGCGCCCCAGTTCGTCGGCCTTGAGCAGAATGGTGTCGCTGGTATTCACAGGTCTTCCGGCAAGCTGCGACCGGGGTACACTCGCCCGCCATGTCGCCAAGCATCTATTGTGGCCGATCCACAACGCGCTTGCGCCACAGGCCGAATCGCCAGGGAGAACACACCATGCTGTTGCGCTCGCCTTTGCTCGCCCTGCTGATGGCCGGCGGCGTTGCGTTATGCCCCATCGCCATGGCGGCATCACCGGTCCGTGTCAGTGCCGAAGCACCAAAGCGCGAAAGCGGTGAACTGGCAGGCCACACCTATGTAATCGACCTCGCCATCGCCCCACTCGAACCCGGCTGGATGGCGCTGCGGCAGTCGCTGGACCGCTACATCGCAACCCAGCGCGCGAATTTCCTGGAGAAGGTGAAGCACGCCGCACCCTCCCCTCTGCCGACGCCGTGGAAGCTATCCCTGGAATTCAGCGTGGCGGCCCGCACGGAGCGCTTCGTCAGCGTCGTCGCTTTTGGCGATATCGAGCCCGGCGGCGCCAGTCCAAGCGCCATCATCGACAGCCTTACCTATGACGCGAAGACCGGGCAGATGATCACACTGTCCGATCTGTTCACCGACTTCGCGCCTGCCGAGGCCGCACTCGCCAGCAGCGCGCGTGCGCAACTGCTGGCCAAGCTGAAACCCGGCAAACACCATCGGCCACTGGCCTCCGATGCGGCGACAGTGCGCAGCGGCACGGAGGCCGGCAAGGGCCGGCTCCGCATGTTTGTACCCATCGTGCACAAAGACAGCAGCGCACGCGGCCTCAGCCTGATCTTCCCTTCACGCCAGGTCGCCGCCGACACCGCTGGCCCGCAGAATGTGGACGTGCCGACCGCCGTGTTCGCTCGCTGGCTGAAACCCGAGTATCGCGACGCCTTCCACTGACCAGGAACGACATGGATATCGCCCTCTATTGCCTGGCCGCCGTACTGATCGTCGCAGGTGTCGCTGGCACCATCCTGCCGGCGCTGCCGGGCATACCCATGATCTTCGGCGGTATCTGGCTGGTGGCAGCGCTGGACAATTACGAACGCCTCGGCTTGTGGTGGCTGGTGGTCATCGGCGCGCTGGGCACGCTCGGGGTGATTGTCGATTTCGTCGCTGGCGCCATGGGTGCCAAGCGCGTGGGCGCAAGTCAGCTCGCCTTATGGGGAGCGACCGTGGGCACCATCGTCGGTATGTTCTTCGGTTTGCTTGGACTCGTCCTTGGCCCGTTCCTTGGCGCGCTGGCGGGCGAGCTGATGGCGGGCAACAGCGTGCTGCGCTCGGCCCACGTCGGTGTCGGCACCTGGCTGGGGCTGTTGTTCGGCACCCTGGTCAAGCTGGTGATTTCTTTCATCATGATCGGCCTGTTCGGCTTTGTCATGCTGCTGGGCTGAAAGTCGATAGGCCCAAAGCAGGAAGCCGGACCCGACCTTCGGCACAGGTACGTAGCCACCGCAGCCTTTTACGCTGCGTCGACCATTCAGGGATCCCACACCATGTCCAAACGTCTAGCCCTTGTCATCGCAACCGCACTGGCCGCGACCGGCACCGTACACGCGCAATCCAAAACACCAGAATGGATCGAACGCAGCAATGCCAACGCCAAGGTGCTGCTCGATGTGATGGCGCACTTCACGCCGGAATTCGCCTCGCAGGTCGGCTTCCCGGGCTACGACGACAAGGTCGCGGACCTCAAGCCCGGCATCGACGAACGCTCGCGCGCCGCACTCGCCGAGACCAAGGTGAAACTGCAGAAGCTGTTGGCCACAGAGAAAGACGCCAACGTGCGGCAGGATCTGCAGATCATGATCAAGACGGTGGACGAGCAGATCGAAGGTATCGATCTGAACCGCAAGTACATGCTGCCGGTACAGGACGTCGGCCAGCTGATCTTTGGCGGCGAATTCGCCCTGCTGAAAGACGATGTAGACCCCAAGCGCCGCGCACTGGCCCTCAACCGACTGCAGTGCTACGTGGGCAAGGCGCCCGGCTGCACGCCGATCACGGAACAGGCCAAGGCCCAGACCACCGAGCGTCTCGGCAACAAATCGCTACTCGGTCCGTACAAGGGCGAGATCGAGCAGAAGCTGTCGAATACGCAGCGCTATGTGGATGGCATCCACCAGCTGTTCGCCAAGTACAAACTGGATAATGCCGACGGCAAGGCCGCACTGGCTGCGCTGGACAGTCAGATGAAGGACTACGACGCCTGGGTGCGCAGCACGGTACTGCCGCGCACACGCGCTGACTTCCGCCTGCCCGAGCCGCTCTATGCATACAACCTCAAACAAGTGGGCATCAACATTCCGCCACAGGAGTTGATCAAGCAGGCCGAGCTGGAATTCGTCGAGCTGCGTTCCGCCATGCAGATGATGGCGCCCGTGGTGGCCAAGGCCGAAGGCATCAACGCCACCGATTACCGGGAGGTGATGAAGGCGCTGAAGAAACAGCAGCTCGGCAAAGATCAGGTGATGCCCTGGTACAGCGAGGTGATCGCGAAGATCGAGGACATCATCCGCCGCGAGCGCATCGTGACCCTGCCGCAACGCAAGATGGCGATGCGCTTGGCGTCCGATGCCGAAGCCGCCGCCGTGCCGGCACCGCACATGGACCCGCCGCCTTTCATCAATAACAAGGGCGAGCAAGGCACCTTCGTGCTGACCATGGGTAACCCTTCGGCCAAGGCCGGCAGTTCGGATGCCTACGACGACTTCACCTTCAAGGCTGCCGCATGGACGCTCACCGCGCATGAAGGCCGCCCCGGTCACGAGCTGCAGTTCGCGGCGATGGTGGAGCGTGGCGTGTCCCTGGCGCGCAGCCTGTTCGCGTTCAACAGCGTCAACGTGGAAGGCTGGGCACTGTATGCGGAAGCCGAGACGCTGCCGTACGAACCGCCGGCGGGCCAGTTCGGTGCGCTGCAGGCGCGCATGATGCGTGCGGCGCGCGCCTATCTCGACCCCATGCTCAATCTCGGCATGATCACCCGCGAACGTGCGCACGACGTGCTCACCCACGAAGTCGGCCTGTCTGAAGCGATGGCGCGCCAGGAACTGGATCGCTACACCTTCAACAGCCCCGGTCAGGCCACCGCCTACTTCTACGGCTACATGCGCCTGCAGCAGCTACGCCTGGAAACTGAACTCGCCCTCGGCTCGCGCTTCGACCGCAAAGCCTTCAACGATTTCGTGATCGGCCAGGGCCTGTTGCCACCGGAGCAGCTGGCGGAAGCAGTGCACACACAGTTCATTCCGCAATACGCGAAGAAGTAATTCGCTTATGGACAAGGGCGGCGCGTGCCGCCCTTGTCGCGAACATCAGCGGCGCCGCTTGGGCGCCGGCTTTACGCGCAGCGCCTCCACACTCCGCGCCAACCACTCGGCAAAAATCGGCGTGTCGCGGGTCAGCGAAAGCGGCAGCATGATGTATTGGCGACTGGGTGCCGCGCCTGGCTTGGCTTCGAGACGCGAAGTCCCTTCCACCGCCAGCAGGTCCGCCTGATCGTCCGTTGCCAGTTTCAGCGCCAACCCCTGCGGTGTGAGCCAGGCGCAGGGACGCCCGGCCATATAGGCCATCAATCCGCCGAACATGGGATGGAAACGCAAGTCGTGCGCCAGGCCGAGATGCGTAGCCGCATCCTCCAGGTCGTGTCGAAGGGTATCGAGTACCGTGTTCACGCCACCGGGTCGGGAATCACATAAAGCAGCACGGCCAGATAGTGCAGCACGCTGCCAGCCAGCACGAAGAAATGCCAGATCGCATGGTGATACGGCATACGGCGCGCCAGATAGAACGGCACGCCCAAGGTGTAAGCCACACCGCCGGCAATCAACAGCACCATGCCGCCGGTTTCCAGATGCGCGCTGAGTGGCTTGAACGCGACCATGCCCACCCAGCCCATCGCCACGTACAACAGCACGGCGAATTTGCGATAGCGCTTGAGCACACCCAGCTCCAGCGCACTACCCGCAATGGCCAGCACCCAGATCGTGCCGAACAGGCTCCAGCCCCAGGCGCCCGGCAACGCGACCAGCGTAAACGGCGTGTAGGTGCCCGCGATCAGCAAGAAAATCGCAATATGGTCCAGCGTGCGCAACACACGCTTGGCGAGTTCACCCGGAATCGAGTGATAAAGCGTGGACGCGGTATAGAGCAGGATCAGCGTGGTACCGAACACGGCGCTCGACACCACCGCGCGCGCGTCACCCACCATCGCGGCGTAAGCCACCAGCGTCGCCAGGCCGGCAATGCTCAGCAGGATGCCGATGCCGTGAATAACGCTGCTCGCGAGTTCGTCGCCGAAGGCGTAACGCGGCGCGGCCGCGCCATGGGTGGCGGACATGGGTATTCCTCAAAGAAACGGGGACGCCAATGGGCGTCCCCGTCACCTTACCTGTGCCGCCTGCGCTTGCATACTCCCGCGCATGGGCGGCCAGCGCTATTCGATGATGAAAGCACCGAAGGCGATGCCCAGGTTCCAGCCTTCGCCGGTACCGCTCAACGCCAGCGACACATTGCCCTTGGTCAACACCTGTGCCGAGGCCGACTTCTCGGCACCCGCATGCACTTGCGCATTGGCGTAGTGGCCCTTGATCTCGCCGATGCTGCTGACGCCGGTGAACTTGCCGACGCCGTCAGTAATCTTGCTCTTGCCAAAAGTGAGCCCACCGCCCTTGACGCGGATCCTCACCCGCATGCCCTGCCCGTTATCGCAGTGGATCGTGCCGCTGCCCGTGGCGGTCTGATAGAACACCGACCAGCCGGACAGCTGGAAATTCATCTTGCAGGAAATATCGGCGGCCTTTGCCGGCGCCGGCATCACCATCCATGCCACCGCCAGCGCGATGCCCCCCAGCCACTTCCACATAGTCGCTCTGCCTCCACCGTCGCATGCCGGCGACCGCCGGATCGCGCGATTGTGACAAGCGTGCATGAACTCGCGGCAACGCCTGGCCGGCCACCGCTCAAGTTGCTGGGTTGCCCGGCTGTGAACAGCCTGTTCACATGTATTCAACGCGGGCGAAAGCCGGCGCAGCGCAAAGTCAATAGTCCGGGCATCTCCCCCTCTCTCTCCCCCGATGCCCGGCCTATTACGCCCCGCCACCCTGAGCGGGGCTTTTTTTGTCCTGCATCAAGTCATCTCCGCGACCACGGGTTAAGCTGGAAGCGCATTTGGCGAACAGGAGCGACCAATGTCCAGCACCGACCTGCTGCTCTACCTCCAGGAGACCGATCTGCGCACGCCCGGCACGCGTGCCGCCATCGCTCTGGCAGCCAGGCTCGGGGCGCGACTCGACGGACTCTACGTCGCCGATCTGCCGGCCGCCGCTTTCAGCCTGCCCGAAGCGGTACCAGTGCAGCTGGAGGAAACCCGGCGCCGCTGCGCAGAGGCCGAGGAACACGGCAGCGAATGGCAAAGCCTGCTCGCCTCCCACTCGCTGATCGGCAGTTGGCGCGTCGCCCAGGGCGATACCGTGCAGACGGTGTGCCAGGCCGCCGCCGGCTACGACTACCTGGTGATGGAACGCAGCCAGCAGCGCAGCGATGCACCGGTCGGCTTCGGCACCGTGTCGCGCTGCGTGTTCGGCAGCGACCGCCCGGTGCTGGTCGTGCCCGATACCGCGCGCATCGACGACACCCTGGGCGCCCGCGTGCTGGTGGCCTGGAACGGCAGCCGCGAATCCGCTCTCGCCCTTGCCGCCGCCGCGCCGGTACTGCAACGGGCGGACGACATCCTATTAGTAGACGGCAGCGAGATGTACGCCGATACCATTGCGGTGTTGCCTCCACCCGGCCTGGCCGACTGGCTGCAGCGTCACGGCATCAAGGCACGTATCCAGGCACTCGACGCCGGCCCGACCCACGCTGCCGGCGCCCTGATCCTCGACGCCGCACGCGCCCATCGCGCGGACCTGCTGGTGATGGGCGCCTGGAGCCGCTCCCGCCTTGCCCAGATGGTGCTTGGTGGAACGACGCGCCACCTTTTCATGCACGGCGATCTGCCGATGCTGGTTGCCCACTAAGGTCGCCCTGCCGGGATCGTCAGGCGGCTTTTCTGGCGAACCGCTGTGGACTCCCTATTTAGCCATCCAAATACCCCACTTGCGCAAGCGCTTTCGACAGGCATAGGCTGAACCCGCGTTCCACACGATCCCCCTGCGTCCCCACGCAGCGTGTTTAGGGCGCGCCCAACATCGATATTGTCAGGAGGTCGCTTATGCCGTCCGCAAGCCTGGCTGTTGCTCATCGTCCGCATCCCGACCGCGTGCGCATCGCCGCACTCAGCGCGGCCATCGCCGTCAATCTCGCCGTGTTGCTGGCCGCGCTGCGGCCCATGGCGCCACAGTTCGTGGAAAGCCTGCGTCATCCCGAAAGCATGCAGCTCACCTGGCTGACTGCTCCCGAAGTCAAACCCGACCCACCACCAGTCGAAATGGCGCCCGCCGTAAAGACCCCGCCGACACCGCACACACATGTCACGCCCCGCTCGGTACCACCGGTCGCCGTACCCACCGATGACGGAAGCTTGGCAGCCCCGCCAGTCACCGCGACGCCGTCCATCGAGCCGCCCACCACAGCCACACCGACGGCCGATGCCGCACCGATCGAAGCCACACTGGCCTACCGCTCCTCACCACTCACCTTTCCCTCTATCGCCATCCGCAAACACATGCACGGCACTGTGCTCTTACGCGTACTGGTCAACGAGGACGGCAAACCGGTCGAGGTAAGCGTGGAGCAGAGCAGCGGCGAGCCCGTGCTGGATCGCAGTGCGCGCGAGCAGGTCCTGGCGAACTGGCGCTTCCAGCCCGCCACGGTGCAAGGCCGCGCTGTGCAAGCCTGGGCGAGAGTGCCGGTAAGTTTCGAGTTGCGCGAACTCTAGTCCGCGGCACTGAAGTGGAGAGGGACCCGGCGGCGATCCATGCACGCCGGGTCCTTCCACGGCAAACCTGCGTCAGTGCGCCGAGCTGGGCTGCGTCGGCGCCGGGCCGCGCGCGGCGCGCACCACCAGCCATATCAATGCCGCCAGCAGCAGCACGGGAAGGAACAACGGCAGCATGGCCAGCACCACCAGTGGCGCCACCACGACCAAAGCTATGCCGCCGATGACCAGGCCGAACAGCCAGCCGAGCACGCCGAGTACACCGCCCACTATCGCAAAGGTCAGTTTGAACACCGCGCCGATCAGCGCGGCGACCAGCCACAGCGACAACACCAACATCACTATCACGCTCATCGCAATCATGGTGCTCTCCTCATTTCGTCACTTCATAGGCGAAGGACACGAGCAGCGAACCTGAACTTCACGACCCGAATTCTGCGCGCCACCTGCATGACTTGCATGGTGCGGAAGTCATGGCAGGCACTGAGACGAATTCAAGGTCCGGGTTACAGGTCTTTAACGATCCGCATGCTCCACTGCGCGCCGGTTCCAACCGAGTCCATCGCATGAGTCAACCCATGCACACCCTCAAGGCGCTGCGTGAAATCGCCTTCGACCTCGGCGTCGGCCAGCATCCCGATCTCGCCGCCATGGCGCGCGAACTGGGTAGCGTGGTTCATCGGGATGCACAAGCATTGAACGAAGGACTGGCGCATCTGCGCGCACGCCAGCGCGGTTTCGAGCGCTGGCTGCTGGCCGAACGCAGCAAGCCGGGTCTGAGCATGCTGGTAATGGCGTGGCCCGCCAATCACGCCACCCCCGTACACGATCATGATGGCCTATGGGGATTGGAACTCGCACTGCACGGCGCACTCGAGGTGCAGGCCTGGTCGCGCGATGCCGCCACCGGCACCCTGCAATTGCAAGGCCAGGATTGGCTCGGCCCTGGCGATGCCACCTGGTTCGATGCGGACACGGCCTACGCGCACCGGTGCCGAAACCTTTCACGGCACGACACCGCGCTTACGCTTCACGTCTATGGCGGCGATCTGGCAAAGTACTTCGCGTACGAGCAGGTCGGTCAGGCCGATGAGTGGCTCGCACGGCCGCAACGCGCTGCGATTGCCGGCCGGCTGAGCGCCTGATCGCCGCATCCCGGATCAAGCAATACAAAGGAGTGGCATGTATCGACGGGTCGCCATTATCGGCGGCGGCGCGGCAGCGGCGACGCTGCTGAGCGAGCTGCTGGAACGCCAGCCGCCGCAGCCGCTGCATCTGGATTGGTATACGGGCAGCGGCACGCCAGGCCGCGGTATCGCCTATGGCACCCGCTCGGAACGGCATCTGCTGAATGTGCGCGCGGCGTCCATGAGCATGTTCGCCAGCAAGCCGCGCGGCTTCCTCGATTTCGCCCAGCGCGGCGACGGCAGCATCGCCGGCACCGATTTCCTGCCACGTCGCCTCTACGGCGACTATCTCGAAACCGAAATCGCGCGCGCACTGGAGCGCGCCACGTCGCTCGGCCATGACGTGCGTGTCATGCCGTTCGCGGTGGACGCGCTGGTGCCGGAGAACGACGGCGTCACCGTGATCCAGGGCGAGGAATCCACCCGCGTCGATGCCGCCGTCATGGCGCTTGGCGCGTTGCCGCCGCAACCGCTAAGCGGTGTCAGCGAAAACGCCTTGAGCAGCAGACGCTACATCACCGATCCATGGTCATTCCTGCCCACCGTGCAGCCCGATCCAGCGCCGCGCAAGGTGGTGCTGGTCGGTCTTGGCCTCACCGCCGTGGACGTGTTGCTGGAACTGGCCGCGCAGTGGCCCAACGCCACGTTCACCGCCATCTCCCGTCATGGGCATCTGCCGGAGGCGCATCTCGCCTCCGCCACCGCGCCTCGCGATGACAGCGCTGACCTGATCGAAACCATGAGCGCCGCACCGGACATCCGCACCTGGATGCGCCTGCTGCGCGAAGCCATTGCGCAGAGCAACGACTGGCGCGTCGTGATCGACAGCATGCGCCCGCATACACCCGGCTTATGGCAAAGCCTGCCGCAGGAAGAGCGTGCGCGCTTCCTGCGGCACGCGCGTTGGGCGTGGGAACGCGCGCGTCATCGCATGGCACCACAGATCATGAGCGCCATACAGGCGCTCGAAGACGCCGGTCGCCTGCAATGCCGCCGTGCCCGCCTGCATCAGGTCGATGTCGAAGGCGATCATCTGCATCTGAGCATCACTCCCACGGGCAGCAGCCGGCCCGAACCGATGGACACCGACCTGGTGATCCAGACCATCGGCCTCAACACCGACGTACGCCGCACCCAGCACGCATTGATACGACAGCTGGTCACCAACGGCCACATCAGCCCTGATCCGCTGGGCCTGGGTTGCAACGCCACGCCGGAAGGCCGCCTGCAGCACAACGGCGATACCTGGCCTCACCTGTACGCCATGGGCAGCCTGCTGCGCGGTACGTTGTGGGAATCCACTGCGATGCCGGAGATCCGTCAGCAAGCGCGCAACCTCGCCGAACGATTGCTCGCCGAATGACCGGGTGAGATGTAGGAGCGCACCCTGTGCGCGAAACGGCCCGCGAGGGCCGCGCTTTTTTTAAACAGCGGCCCTGCTGACGCAGGGCTTTCGCGCACAGGGTGCGCTCCTACCAGGGTCAGGCAAATCCGCCGAGCACCAGCTTGCCAATAGTGCCCGCGCCCTCGATCTGCGCATGCGCACGGCGCAGGTGAGCCGCATCGATCGGCCCCAGGTGTTCGCGCAAGGTTGAACGCAGCACACCGGCATCTACCAGATCGGCCACCTCGTTCAAAAGGCGATGCTGCGCTTTCATGTCCTCGGTCTGGAACAGCGAGCGGGTGAACATGAACTCCCAATGCAGCGAAAGACTGCGGCGCTTGAGCAGAGTGATATCCAGCGGCGTTGCCGGATCGTCGATCAGCCCCAGCTTGCCCTGTGGCTTCAGCAACTCCACCAGTGTCGGGTAATGCTGCTCGGTGTGCGTGAGGCTGAGCACGTAGTCCACACCTTGCGGCGATACCGTCAGCACCTGCGCCTTCAGGTCGCCACGGTGATCGACCACATGATGCGCACCGAGCTCCCGCACCCATGCCTGCGTCTCTGGACGCGAAGCGGTGCCGATCACGGTCAGGTTCGTCAACCGGCGCGCAAGCTGCACTGCCATCGAACCCACACCACCGGCGGCACCGGTAATCAGTACCGTGCCGCTCTGCGCTGCATTGCCACGCGCAATACCGAAGCGGTCGAACAACAATTCCCACGCCGTAATGGTAGTCAGCGGCATCGCCGCAGCCTGAAAGAAATCCAGCGTGGACGGCTTGCGCCCCACAATGCGCTCGTCCACTAACTGCAGCTCGGCGTTGCTTCCCGAACGATCGAGCGCGCCGGCGTAGTACACCTGATCGCCAGGCTTGAACAGCGACACATCCGCGCCGATGGCGACAACCGTACCGGCAGCATCCCAGCCCAACACCTTGTCGGCACCCTGCGGATCGACCCGCGCGCGAATCTTGGTATCGACTGGATTCACCGACACCGCTTCCACCCGCACCAACAGATCGCGCCCTTGCACCACCGGTTCCGGCAAGGTGACATCGACCAGGCTTTCCGCATCGGTGATCGGCAGCGAGCGGCGATAGGCAACAGCTTTCATCGTGTTCTCCATAGCGTTGAAGTCCCGGCGCGAACAGAACGATGCTGCACCGCCGGCAATCATCAAAAAGTGACGGCAATAAAGGGCTCAGGCACTGGCCGGACAGGAGGCGGCCGCGGGCGGGCGTCGTTCGATCGCCATGCTCCACAGTGTCGCCAGCAGGCCGAGCACCGTCACTACCGCGCCAGCGATGCCCAGCACCGGCAGGCCAAGACCCGCATCGATCACCACGCCGCCGATGAATGCACCAATAGCATTACCCAGATTGAACGCGGCAATGTTCAACGTGGATGCCAGATGCGGACCATCCACCGCCTGCTGCACCACACGCATCTGCAGCGGCGGCACGGTGGCGAACGCGGCCACACCCCATACAAACACGGTGACGATCGCCATCACGCGGTTGTGCATAGTCCAGGTGAAAGCCAGCATCACTAGCGACAGCACCGCCAGGATCGTCACCAGCGATGGCATCAATCGCCAATCCGCCAGACGTCCACCGAACAGATTGCCCAAGGTCGTGCCCACACCGAACAACACCAGCACCCAGCCCGTCGCACCCACGCTCACGTGCGACTGCGTCTGCAGGATCGGCGCGATATAGGTGAACACCGTGAACACGCCACCAAAACCCAGCACTGTCATCGCCAGCGCCAGCAATACCTGCGGCTGTCGCAACACGGCCATCTCCTTGCGCATATCCGGCGCATGCAGTTCGGGCAGGGCCGGCACCAGCCGCCAGACGCCGATGGCAGCAAGCACGCCGAGTCCGGTCACCGCCGCGAAGGTCGAGCGCCAGCCAGCCCACTGCCCAAGAAAGGTGCCGAACGGCACGCCGAGCACATTAGCCAAAGTGAGCCCGGCGAACATCAGCGCAATCGCCCGCGCCGCCTGCCCTCGCGGCACCACATGCGAGGCCACCACCGCACCAATGCCAAAGAACGAGCCGTGACAGAACGCGGCGACGACACGCGCCACCATAAGCACGGTGTAATTGGGCGCGACCGCACACAGCGCATTGCCCAGGATGAACAGACCAAGCAGGGCCAGCAGCGCATTGCGTCGCTCCATCCGCGCGGTCAATGCCGCCAGCAACGGGGCACCGGCGGCCACACCCAACGCATAGCCGGACACCAGCAAACCCGCCGAAGGAATGCTCACCCGCAGATCGGCCGCCACCTCCGGCAGCAAACCCATAATCACGAATTCGGTCGTGCCAATGGCGAACGCCGCCACCGACAGGGCGAACAAGGCCGCTTTGGAGTGATCGCGGCTCATGGCGCCGTCGCCTCTCGGCGTGGCGTAGGGATGCATGGCGTCAACATGGGGGAACACTCATCGACCTAGGGAGTGGGCACTGTGCAACTTGCCCAAACGAATGAGAATTCACCAAACTACGCAAGCATCTTTTCCACAAAGTTGAAGATGATCGATCTCGAAGACATGCGATTGTTCGTGCGCGCCGTCAGCGACGGCAGCCTTTCCGCGGCCGGTCGCGAGCTCGGGCTTTCACCCGCCGTCGCCAGCAAACGCCTCAGCCGCCTCGAACAGACCTTGGGCGTGCGCCTGCTCCAGCGCAGTTCGCGCCGCCTGGTGCTGACCAGCGAAGGCAGCGTCTATTACGAACGCTGCCTCAGCATCCTGGCTGATATCGATGAAGCCAATGCGATGGTGGGCCGGGGCCAGATGGAAGTGCGCGGCGTGCTGCATATCTCCGCCTCTCTCGATCTGGGCCGGCAATACATCGGCCCGATGGCAGCGGACTTCGCCTCGCAACATCCCGAACTGCGCATGCGCATCAGCACCTCCGACGCCATGCTCGACCTGTTCGAACATGGGGTGGACGTCGCCATCCGCAGTGGGGCCATGGCCGATTCGCGCCTGATCTCGCGCCGGCTCGCGCTCAACTATCGCGTGATCTGCGCCGCACCCTCCTACCTCGCAAAACATGGCCGCCCCACCAGCACCGACGATTTGCAACAGCACCATTGCCTGATGCTGCATCGCCCGGGCCGCGGCATCCTGCCGTGGATGCTGCAGACACCAGAAGGTCCGAGACCGCTGCGCCTGGAAGCCAATATCACCACCGACAGCGGCGACCTCATGCGCGAACTCGCTGTAGCCGGCCATGGCCTTGCCTTCAAATCGATCTGGGATATCGCCGACGACGTGCGCGCCGGACGACTGGAGCCAGTGTTGACCGACACCGCGTTCCAGGAAGCCCATATCTACGCCATCTATCCCAGCCGTGATTTCCTGCCAACACGCATCCGCCTGTTCGTCGATCACCTGCAACGCGAGATGCAACAGCAGGAAACCTCCGTGCTCGACCTCATCCGCCCCGATGCCGGAACCCCCGCATGACGCGCCGCGCTTTGTCGAACACAAAGTGATCGTCAAGGGGCACCGCTATCGCCATCAGGTTTTGTGCCGTATGGATGGACGTCCAAACGCACATGACCGGTGATGCTGCTCCTGCATAGCTGCAGCGAAAGCGGCGGCGATAACCAGAAACAGATGAGCCAGGGTCTGCCGCTATGCCTGAAAGAACATGGCGCGAATTTCCCGGCTTCGTGGTGATCCCGCAGGCACCGGAGGATCACTAATGGATCGGCGACGTGGAACAGGCCGCGATGTAAGCACTGGAAGCCAGCATCTAGACCCACCACAGCGCCGCGGATGACGAAGTCGTTCACGCATAGGCCATCGCAAGCGCAAAATCTTGCGCGTTGCTGATGCGAATGATTCTCGAACATAATCGCGTTCTGATTCTTCGCCTGGCTTTCTGGGGTTCTCTATGTCGTCCACCACCACCCGGTTCCGCACCGGGTTGTACGCCTTGCTATCCATCGCCTTACTTGGCGCCGGTCTTGTCAGCCAAGTGGCCGCCGAGGAAAGCCAGTTCGGCTACACCTACACCACTGACCTGCTGCCCCAGGGCGCGAAGGAAGTGGAGCAGTGGATGACATGGCGCCACCGCAAAGTGGCCGGCAGCTTCGATCAATTGGACGGCCGCACCGAGGTGGAATACGGCCTCACTGATCGCCTGCAAGTGGCGATGTACGCCAACTATGTGTGGGCCTCTGCCTATCACAACGGCCCGTTCGGACAGACCACGCCGCCGGAGCCGCTGTCGTATGACCAGCCCGGTCCGGACCAGCACTACAACGCCAAGCGTTTGGTGGGCATCTCCGGCGAGGCCATCTATCGCCTGTGGAGTCCTTACACCGATCCGCTCGGCGTAGCGGTCTATGTGGAACCCACCATCGGCCCGGCATTCCGCGAAGTGGAAACCAAGCTGATCCTGCAGAAGAACTATCTGGACGATCGCCTGACCCTTGCCACCAACTTCACCTACGCGCCCGAGTGGCGCTACCAGGAAACTGACGACCAGCCCGGCCACAAGACCTGGCAGGAAGAGACCGATGTGAATGTCAGCTTCGCGGCGTCGTATCGCTTCCGCGAGAACTGGTCCGCCGGCGTCGAGTTCATCAACGAGCACGAATACAACAGCTACAACTTCAAGCGCGAATCCAACAGCGGCTATTTCTTCGGCCCAGCCATCCATTACGGCGGCAAGCGCTTCTTCGTCACGGCCACGTTCCTTGAGCAGCTGCCCTGGGCCAGCGTGCATTCCGATTCGGTACCCGGCGCCATTGTGGGCCGTCGCGTCTATGACAACGATTTCGAAAAGTACCGGCTGCGCATCAAGGCCGGCTGGTACTTCTGAGGAGGCACTATGCGTTCACGCTTTCTGCTGATTCCCGCTTACGCGCTGGTCGCCAGCGCGCCGGTGCATGCCACCGTCTACCTTAGCGTCGAGCAGGCACAGGCGCTGATGTTTCCAGGCGCCACGCTGACCCCGGATTTCGTCACGCTCACGCCGGAGCAGATGAAGGCCATCGAGAAGGCCTGCGACGTCAACGTGCTCTCGCCGAACCTGAAAGGCTGGCGCGTCTCCACCGGCGGCTGGTTCATCGCCGACCAGGTGGTGGGCAAACACGAGTTCATTCCCTTCGCCGTGGCTATCGATGCGCAGGGCGCGGTAAAGAGCGTGGAGATTCTCGAGTATCGCGAGACCTTCGGCGACCAGGTACGTAACGAGGCTTGGCGCGCACAGTTCGTGGGCAAGACACACGACGCGCCACTCAAACTCGGCAGCGACATCAAGAATATTTCCGGCGCCACGCTGTCGAGCCGTCACATCACCGACGGCGTCAAGCGCCTGCTCACCACGTATGCACTCGTCCTCGCCACGCCGCACGGTTGAACGCGCGCGCCCCTTGCTGGGCACCACGGTAAGCATCCGGGTCGAACACGCGGACGAGCTGGCCGCGCATCGCGCCATCGACGCCGCATTCGCCGCGGTGGCTGGCGTGCACGGCGCGATGAGTTTCCACGAAGCCGACAGCGACCTGGCGCGGCTGCACCGCACACGCTGTGGTGTGCGCGTGCAGCTCACCGAGCAAACCGCCGAGGTCCTGCGCGAGGCGTTGAAGCTTGCCGCGCTCAGCGACGGCGTGTTCGACGTCAGCATTGCCACCCAGCTCGTGGCGTGGGGATTGCTGCCCCGGCCGGTGCATGTGAACCAGCCCGTCCCCGACGCCTGCTGGCGCGACATCCACCTCGACGAAGAACATGGCGTGCGGCTGGAGCGTCCGCTATGGATCGACCTTGGCGGCATCGCCAAGGGCTATGCCGTCGACCGTGCCGTCGAAGCCCTGCGCGTGCACGGGATCGATAGCGGCTGCGTCAACGCGGGCGGCGATCTGCGCACGCTTGGCGGCGGCCCGCACCACATCGCCATCGATACCGGCGAGGCAACGGCTTCACATCACCCTGTGCTTGAACTGGGCGAAGCCGCGGTGGCGACCAGCCACAGCCGTGCCCTGCCCGATCACGCCGCCACCCCGCACGTACACGGCCAGGCACGCACCGCGGCCGGTCGCCGACAGTGCGCCACCGTCGTAGCCGAACGCTGCATCCACGCCGATGCGCTGACCAAGCTGGTACTGGCGCTTGGCCCCGCCAGCACCGATCTACTGCTGCACTACGACGCCACCGCCTACTGGCAGGACGACGAAGGCCGCTGGACCACCCTGGGCACCACGCCATGAGTCCGCATCCGCACCATCCCACCGTCGTCGGACATCGCACGCCACTGCGCCTTTCGCGCAAGCGCCGCTATCTGGTGTACGGCATCGGCTGGACGTTATGGGCCAGCGGCGCGCTATGGCTGCTGTTTCACTATGCGCTGATGCAGAAAGGCGAGTTCGGCGATACGCCGCATCCGCTGGAGCCGTGGTGGCTGCGCCTGCATGCGGCGATGGCCTTTGCGGCGCTGTGGAGTTTCGGCCTGGTGTGGGGCGTACATATCGTGGCCGGCTGGCGTACGCGGCGCCAGCGCCTGTCGGGCGGCTTGTCAGTCGGCCTGCTGTCGTGGCTGGTGATCAGCGGCTACCTACTCTACTACCTCGGCGACGAGCAGTGGCGCAGCATCACCTCTGTCGCACACTGGCTGGCCGGGTTAAGCCTGCCGCTGCTGTTCGCCTGTCATGTCATTCTCGGGCGACGTCGCACAAAGCGATAAGCCCTTACTTGTCCGACGCATGCGAGTGCTGATCGCCCCGCCGCCCTACCAGCAGATACCAGGCCACAAACACGCCCACGGCCGCGCCGACAAACTCGAAGAACACGCGCGTGCCGAGACCGTCGGGATCGTGCACCTCGGCCAGCTTCACCTTTAGCAACTGCAGCGATTCCACGCGGCCGTAGCTGAAATAGACGATGTCCCACAGATCGCCGCTGCCGGTCAGGAACAGCGCCAGCAGATAGGCCCAGCCGATCTGCGTCCCCTGGCCCCAGCCGTTGCGCTGGCCCAGCCAGTGAAACAGGACATACAGCAGAAAACCGCCGGCCGCGGCGATAGCGCCGGCCTGCAGGCCGCCGACCATGCCGTAACCCATCCACGATTGGTTGTAGTGCATCTGCCCTTCCGTTGCCTGATGGCGTCAGCGCCCATTATGCCTGCCGGCTCAACTTTGGCCGCGCTCCGGCCGATAACAGCGTGACCTGATCCTTAACCTGGTCAAGTCGGGCGATTCCCCTACAGACTAGCCGTCCACCGCGTCACACCTTGCCCTACAGGGCTGACGCTAGACTCCTTACCCCGAAACACGCAAACCGCGACTGCCATGCGACATCCCATCAGCGAAAGCGCCGCTTTGATCCTCGTCGACGTGCAGCCGGATTTCATGCCTGGCGGCAGCCTGGCCTGCCACGAGGGCGACACGATCGTGCCGGGCATCCGCGATCTGCTGGAATCAAGCTCCTTCCGCCATGTCGCCGCCACCCAGGACTGGCACCCGCCGGGACACATCTCCTTCGCCAGCAGCCATCCCGGCCGCAAACCGTTCGAGCGCATTCCGCTGTATGGCCACGCGCAGACACTGTGGCCGGACCATTGCGTGCAGAACACGCCAGGAGCCGCGTTACACCCGGCCATCGATCCGTCGCTGCTGGACAAGATCGTAAGAAAGGGCAGCGACCCACGCGTAGATTCCTACAGCGGCTTTCGCGAGAACTATGGCCCGCATGGCGCGCGACCCGGCACTGAACTGGCCGAATGGCTGCGCAGTCGCGGCGTGGACGAACTCTACGTCTGCGGCCTGGCACGGGACGTGTGCGTGTTGTGGACCGTGGAGGATGCTGTCGGCCTCGGCTTCAAGACACATGTGCTGTGGGATCTGACCCGCCCGGTCACGCCGGACACCGATATCGCCACCCGGGCCCGCCTTGGCAAGCTCGGCGTGGATATCGTGGAATCGCTCGCGATGACCGCCTGAGCGCTACGCCGTCAGCCGTCGTTTTCACCGGCAGCGTCGACGCGCACGTCACCGTTCTCGTCCACGGCCACGGTCAAAACGATGGGACGGCAGCAGACCTGGCAGTCCTCGATGTATTGCTGATCTTCCACCGAGCCATCGACGAGGATGTCGACCGGTTCGCCGCAATACGGGCAATGGATAAGCACCGACGTGAGCATGGCAAAGCCTTAGCTGGAAATGCGCAACCACTCCGCCGGCGTCGCTATCGCAAACCAGCCCTCGCGCGCCGTGCGGCGCCCCAACCGTAGCACTTCCTTGTCCTTGCTGAGCAGCCAGCCTGCCTGCGCAGCAAATGCCAACTCCAGGAATTTCTGATCGTCGGTATCGGCGCAACGGGGCAGCTTCACCGTGTCGCTCACGCGCAAGTCGTGTGGCGCCATGCAACGCACGCACTGGTCATAGGAAGCCAGCGCGGCCGCTTGCGCCGCTTCGTCCAACGCCAGCTGCGAATACCCGAGTACACGCCGCCACTCGTCGCGGCAAAGCTCATTCGTCACGGCCTCCACCGCGCCCATCAGCAAGGCTTCGCGCAACGCGGCAACCTGCCTGTCGCCGAACACGAACAGATCAAGGCAAACATTGGTATCCAGCACCAGGCGATGCGCGGGGCCGCCTGATCGATCGGTTGGCAAGCTCATGCCAGCGCCCGGTATCCAGTGGAGGCGCGCACGGTAGCCCGTATCCCGCGCACTGTCCAAGAGCGTTTGTCACGACATTGCGCGAGAATGGCCGCTTGGCCAACCAGCCTGCCGCCTTCGGTGGGCGCGCCCAGGAATCCTTATGAACGACGCCGCCTTGCAGCACTACCTGCTTCGCCTGTTCGCCGACCACGGCATCGAACTGGAACCCGACGAGGACGGCTGGCTGGTCACCGAAGGCGACCTTCCCGCCATCCGTGCCACCTGGCACCCGAGCCAGAGCGAGTCGCCGGGCCGGCTCGACATCGACGTGGTGATCGACGACGAGCGCCATATCGAGGAGAGCTTTGCCGGCTACGGCCAGGGCGACGCAGCCTGCCGCGATGCGCTCGACGCCTTTGTCGCGCAGGCACTGCATCCGCTGCTCGCGGCCTGCTGGTATGTCACCGACGAACGCAAGATCGGCATCGAAGCCTGGGATATCGGCGTGCGCACCTGGGACGTCTTTAGCGGCGCCACCGGCATCCGCGGCACCATCGCGGTGCCGCCGGAAGTCCGCACGGCGCTGACCGATGCGTTGCGGCAGAAATCGCTTACGCCGGAGCTGCACTGGGTCCGCGTGTTCTATACCCGCACGGAGGACGGCACCGTCAACGCGGAAGCCAGTTTCGACAACGAGCCATGGGCAGAAGGCACGGCCGCACTCACCTCGGCGCCCTGGCCGCATGGAGGCCAGGCCGGCGGCGCGCGCTGGCTGACCCTGCTGGACGTGCGCGACTACTGATGGCGGATCGCCTCGCATGAAACTCCCCGAACTGCCTTTTACCGTCACTCACTGGAACGAGGTCCTTCCCTCACGCCACCCGGGCGAGCAAGGTGAAGCGCTATGGCGCTCGTTCAATGTGGGCGATCTGCGTGTACGTGTGGTCGAGTATTCGCCCGGCTATCTGGCCGACCACTGGTGCGACCGCGGCCATGTGCTGTACGTACTGGAGGGCGAGCTGCATACCGAGCTGAAGGACGGCCGCCGCTTCGTACTTACCGCCGGCATGAGTTACCAGGTATCGGATTTCGGCGATGCCGCACATCGCTCCTCCACGCCCACCGGGGTCCGGCTGTTCGTGGTGGATTGAGCAGAACCGCAAAAGCGGGTCTGCCTCACTACAAAATCAGCAGCACCTTGCCGATGACGCCGCGACTCTCGATATAGGCATGCGCCTTGGCGCCATCCGATAGCGAGAAACGCACGGCGATGCGCGGCCGCACCGTGCCGCTGCGGATCATCGCGAACAGCGCCGCGGCGCGCTCACGGCGAACGGCGGCACTGGTCAACACATTCCACAGATCGCCGCCGGTAAGCGTGAGCGAGCGATCCATCAACAGGCGCGGATCGACCGGTGCCGGATCGCCGGCGGCCATGCCATAGAACACCACGGTGCCGCCAATGCGCGCGGCTGCCAGGCTGTCGCCCAGCGTGCGGCCCACCGAGTCATACACCACGTCGGCACCGCGCCCGCCAGTCAGGGATTGCACGGCGGGCAGCAGATCGTCATAACCCACCGCCACGTCCGCGCCCGCAGCGATCACCTTGTCACGCTTAGCCTCGCTGGAGGCTGTGCCGAGCACGACCGCACCCATGCTCTTCAGCATCTGGGTCAGCAGCAAGCCCACGCCGCCCGCCGCGGCATGCACCACCGCCACATCGCCGGGCTTTACCGCATAGCTGTCGCGCACCAGATACTGCGCTGTCAGCCCTTGCAGCAGCACAGCGGCGGCGATGTCGGTGCCGATGTCATCGGGCAGCGGGATGAGTTTGTCGACATCCACCGCAACCAGCTCGGCGTTGGCATACGGCATGTCCGCGAAACCGACGCGGGTGCCGACGGGAAACAGGCTGTCGCCCGCCGCCGCCACTTCAATCACGCCCGCACCCTCGTAGCCGAGAATCCACGGCGCCGACCCGCTGAGGTGGTAATTGCCGTTGCGGCGATAGACGTCGGCGAAGTTCAGGCCGATGCATTGCATACGCACCAGAGCCTGTCCCGGCCCAGGTACAGGATCCGGCCGCTCCGCCCAATGCAGTACCTCCGGACCGCCGAAACGGTCAAATACCAGGGCGTGCATGGCAATGGTCTCCAGGTCAGTGCGCGGAAAGAACGCCAGCATGCCAGCTTTCGGGAGCATCCTGATGCAGAAAGTGATGCCGTAGACACTACGGGATCGTGCTCAGTCAACCAGCCGTGGAATCCTGCGTTTTTTTCTTCTCGATGGCCATGACGTCCGTGGCCTGCATGCAGGGGAAATCTCGCCGATGCGACGAACCTTTGTTGTCGGTTGCCCGCGCTCCGGCACCACCATCGTCCAGGCCATGCTGGCCCGGCATCCGGCCGTCTTCACTCTGCCGGAAACCGGCTTTTTCGAGCACCTGCACGGCAATACGGCATGGCGCTGGGGCGACGCCCGCATCGAGTACCAGCAAGCCCGGCTGCAGCAGCGTCTCGGCTTTTCGCGCAAGCATGAGCGCAACCTGTTCATGACTTTGCAACGCATGCTGTCCTCATCACCTGTTTCGTCCTTGCGCCCATCACTGCGCATCCGCACGCTCGAGCGGCGCTTCATCACCCTGCTTGACCGGCTGGCGCAGGAGAACGGGCGCGATATGTGGTTGGAGAAAACACCCAACCATCTGCTGTTCATCCCGGAAATCGAAGCCCTGGTACCTGATGCCCGCTTCGTCCATGTCATCCGTCCAGGCATGGACGTCCTCGCGTCGTTGGCCGATGCCAGCCTGCTGTTTGAGAACGACAATGCCTTTCCCGGCGGCACGGTGCATTGGACCAAGCGCTGGAACCGTGCGATGCAGATCCACCGCACCCACATGGCACAGCCGCAGCACTATCTGCTGTTCCTCGACGACCTGATCGAGCATCCCGAACGCGAGTGGCTGCGCCTGTGCGAGTTTCTCGACATCGCCGCGGACGCGCCGCTCAACGACGCCTGCATCCAGCTCATCGCCGACCTGGAGCAGGAGCCGTGGAAGCGCAGGTCGATCCACGGCCATCTGCGCATGCCCGATAGCAAGGCGGACGGCCTGTTCGGTCCAAAGCTGCAACGCTGGCTGCAGACCCGGCTGGCGTCGTATGACGATCTGCGTGCGCATCACATGCAGGCACATGGCGAAGACGCCCGTGCAGTACGCGAGCAACCGCTCCACGCTCAGCGCACCCCCAAGACCGTCGCCGCGCGTACGGGCCGCTGACTACGCAGCCCATCGCCGGCGCGTCACCGCGACTCAGACCTGCGAGACCGCCTCTTCGATAAGGCTCACGATCTGGTGCGGATGCGCTGCCAGCGAGGCATGGCTCGACGTCAGCGACATGATCTTCCGCGCACCGATGCGCTCGGCCATCCAGCGCTCGGTCTCCGGCGGGATCATGCGGTCCTCATCCGACACCTGATACCAGCTCGGCTTGGTCTTCCACGCAGGCGGGCCAGCCTTGTCCTCGAAGCAGCGCGCCGCAATGGGCTTCTGCGCTACCGCCATCACCAAGGCGGCATCGTCACCGAGATCCTGGCAGAAGCTTTCCTTGAACAGATCGCGATCGATCCACAGGAAGCCGTACGCATCGGGCCGGATACTGGCCGCGCCAGGCGGCGGCTCCTGCCGGGCGAAAATGCTGCCCAGGCTGTCGCCTTCGTCCGGCGCAAAGGCCGCCACAAAGACCAGGCCCACCACGTTGGACGCATGGCCCGCACCGGAAATGACTGCACCGCCATACGAGTGCCCGACCAGCAACACGGGTCCTGGCTGCGCCTCCACCAACCGGCGGGTGCGCTCTATATCGTCTTCCAAAGAGGTCAATGGATTCTGCACCGCACTGACGCGGTAGCCCTTGGCGTTCAACACCGGAATCACCTTGCTCCAGTGCGACCCGTCACCCCACGCGCCGTGCACCAACACGATCGTCGGCCTGTCGGCCATAACACGCTCCTCGACTCGCCCAACCTCAGGACCAGCGACATCCCCCGCACGACGCGACAGACGCTACCCCACGCGCCTGCATGCAAGAGGTGCAGCACGTGTGAATCCTCTGTCATGACAAAAGCGCAACGTCGTCTGTGGCATATCCCGCGGCGGCACGGAATCCGCCATCCCGGATAGAGGCTTTAACCCCTTTTGGCGCAGCCGTCCGTTGCACTACTGGTCACATGGAGAACCTCAGATGAAATACCGTTTGCTTCTGCTCCCGCTCGCACTGGCCGCCTGCTCGCAGACACCCCCGCCGGATAGCGGCAACACACCGGCTCCTGCGGCGGCGGCCAGCGCTCAGGCCAAACCGGCGGCATCGACCGCCGCTGTGGATACGTCGGCACTGGGCAAGTACCACTGGCAGCTGAGCGAGGCCACCGGCAGCGATGGCAAGCGCATCGACGCGCTGTTTGTGCGTGCGGACAAACCGCTGCAACTGGATTTCGTGCGCGACCGCCTCAGCGTCAGCAACGCCTGCAACCGCATCGGCGGCAACTACAGTGTCGACGGCGAACGCATGAAGATCGGTCCGATGGCGCAGACCATGATGGCCTGTCCCGACAAAGCCCTGGCCGATCTCGACGGCGCCATCACCCAGCGCCTGCAGGGCAACCCCAAGCTCGGCCTGCACACGGAAGGTGACACGCCACAGTTGCGCCTTGCCACGGACAGTGGCGACACCCTCGTATTCACCGGCCAGCCCACCGCGGAAACCCGTTACGGCGGTGAAGGCGAGACCGTGTTCCTGGAAGTGGCACCGCAGACCAAACCCTGCAGCCATCCGCTGATTCCCAACACGCAATGCCTGCAAGTGCGCGAGCGTAAATATGGCGAGAACGGCGTAGCCGTCGGCACGCCGGGCGAATGGCAGCCGCTGTATCAGAGCATCGAGGGATATACGCACGAAGCCGGCATCCGCAACGTGCTGCGCGTGAAGCGCTTCAACATCAAGAATCCGCCGGCCGATGCGCCGAACACCGCCTATGTGCTGGACATGGTGGTGGAGTCGGAAGTGGTGAAACCGTAAGCACCGCGCCTACAAAATCACGTCCATCAGTAGGAGCGCACCCTGTGCGCGACACGGCCCTGCGTTGCGGGGCTTTCGCGCACAGGGTGCGCTCCTACCATCAGGCCGCGGCGCCTACACGATGGCGCACGGCATTCATATCGCGCACCGGGCGAATCTCGATACTGCCGAAGCGCGACCACGGAAACTCCGCGGCGATGCGCTCGGCTTCGGCAACGTCCTCGGCTTCGATCAGATTGAAGCCGCCGAGGTATTCCTTGGTTTCCGCAAAGGGGCCATCCACGATGGTGGAACGACCGTTGCGCACGCGCATGGTGCGCGACTGCATCGGCAGTTCGAGCTGCTGACTGTCCAGCAGCTTGCCTTCCTTGCGTAGCTGGTCGGCCTTGGCGAAACAGCCGCGCATCAGCGTGTCGAACTCACCCGGGGGCAGCGCATCGAGCAGTACGGGATCGCAATAAATCATCATCAGGAACTTCATGATGCTTCCGTTCGCGTCGGAGGGGAGCCGCGATGGTAGTACATCCATCGCGAGGCACTCGAGTGGCGTCGCCACGACGAGGACAACGGATTGATAACGTTGTCAGATCGAGACAGACATCAGATGGACACCTCGTGCGATGCACGCGGGCAGCGTCCGCAAGAATTCCCTGTTGCATTGCATTAGCGCTTTTCAAGCCGACGGTCACAGTTTCCCTGACGCATAGAAGACAACGTTGTCATCGGATGGAGGAGAAGGGGCTCCACATGGGCGAAGCCGCCGCCATGCCCTCGTGGCGATGGCACACCGCCGCTCGACCAGCCATCCGCTTCCGTCATCGACGACAACGAGGAGAGGAGACAGCCCTATGCGTGCGAAACATTCGATAGCGTGGTCGCGGATCATCGCCGGCGCCCTGAGCAGTACCGCGGGTACGGCCATGGCCATGGGCCTGCTGGCCATGACGCCGGCGCAGCCTGCCCAGGCGGCAACCCTGCCAGCTTGCGCGCCGGCGTGGAGCGCAACGGCGGTTTACGTGGGCGGCAATACCGCCAGCGAGAACAACGTGAACTATGTGGCGAACTGGTGGACCCAGGGCAACGACCCGGCCACCAACAACGGTGGCTCCGGCTCGGGCCAGCCGTGGACCTCGCAGGGCGCCTGCGGCACCGGCACGCCACCACCTCCTCCCCCGCCGCCGCCTCCACCGCCCCCGCCGCCGGGCTCGGGTGCCGGCTTGCTGTTCAGTCCTTACAAGGACGTCACCATCAATCTCAACTGGAACACCAACACCATCCAGACCGCGGTCACCGGTTCGGCGATTCCGTTGGTGGGCAGTGGCAGCCTGGTGTCCAACTACGTACCCAAGCTGGGCGCGGTCACGCTGGCCTTCGCCACCGGCGAATGCGGCAGCGAGAACTGGGGCGGCATTCCGGGCGCGAGCTTCGCCAGCGCCAATATCGGCGCGCTTTCCAGTGCGGGCCTGAGCTACGTGGTTTCCACCGGCGGTGCCGCGGGCAGCTTCACCTGCTCCACGCCATCGGGCATGGCCAAGTTCCTGTCGACCTACAACTCGCCACAGATGGTGGGCGTGGACTTCGACATCGAAGCCGGCCAAACGCAGGCGCAGGTCAATGCACTGGTGGCCGCGGCGGTCTATGCGCAGGGCCTGTATCCCAAGCTGCGCTTCTCGTTCACGCTAGCCACGCTGGCGGCCTCTGACGGCAGCTACGGCGGGCTGAACAGCCAGGGCGACATGGTGGTGAAGGCGATCAAGGCCTCCACTCTGAGCAACTACACCGTCAACCTGATGGTGATGGATTACGGCTCGGCCAGCGCGTCCATCTGCGTGGTCGCCAACGGCCAGTGCGACATGGGTCAGTCGGCGATCCAGGCCGCCAAGAACCTGCAGCACACCTACGGCATTCCGCTCAGCAAGATCGAGCTGACGCCGATGATCGGCATGAATGATGTCACCAGCGAAGTCTTCACCGCGGCGAATGTCGACACCATGGTGAACTACGCGATAAGCAATGGCCTGGCTGGCGTGCACTTCTGGTCGCTGGACCGCGATACGCCGTGTTCGGGCTCCAGCAATTGGGCCTCGCCCACCTGCAATTCGGTGAGCGGCACCACGCCGCTGCTGTACACCAAGCGCTTCCTGACCGATCTCGGTCGGTAAGCAGGTCCTGCAACACCGGAAAACCCCGGGCCCATGCCTGGGGTTTTCTTTTGGGCGCCTCCCGAACCGACATAGCCGGGGACCCAACGGGGTCATGCCTGGAAACGCTCTTACAATCCAATCACAAACAGGCGTGTATCTCATGGCTCCAGGACTGTCACTTCCAGCCACCTATGAGCCGCCTATACGACCTTTCATCCCAAGCTTTGCGCGCCCTCTACGACCGGCGCATCGTCAATCCGCCGGTGCTGGATATCGACGCCCGGTTTCCCGCGGCCCGTCACTTCGTGGAGGCATGGCCCGCGCTGCGCGATGAGGCGCTGGCGTTGACCCCTCGGCTGCACGCCGTGCCGCGCTTCCATGAACTGATGAGCGAGCAGACCGCCATCTCCACCCACGACGGTCACGACTGGCGCATGTTTCTGCTCAAGGTGTACGGGCATCCGATCGGGCCGAACATGGCCGCCTGCCCGCGCCTCGCTGCCTTGATCAACGCTTCGCCGGACGTGCTGTCCGCCACACTCTCGCTGCTCGCGCCGCACAAGCACGTTCCGCAACACCGAGGCCCCTTCAAGGGCGTGTTGCGATTCCAGCTTGGTCTCTCGGTGCCGCTGGCCGCGGACGGCCGCCCCGCAGCCGTGCTGCGGCTGGCAGGCGAGGAACACCGGATCGGCAACGGCCAGGCCTTGTTGTGGGACGACACTTATCCGCACGAAGTGTGGAACGACAGCGACGAGTGGCGCATCGCGCTTCTGCTTGATGTCCGCCGTCGCGGCATGCCGGTCGACATGGCCCTGCTTTCCCGCCTGTTGATCGCCGGCATCGGCACCGTGGCGCGATGGCGCCTGCCGGCGCTGACACAGGCAGGCCGGCTCGATGCCTAAAAATCAGGGCCTGCCTTTGCTGCAGATCGATGTATCAGCGTTATCTCGATCATCCACACATGCCTTGAATTCCACCGGCAAGCCGACAAGCTCGCGACTCGCGCCCACCGCCAGCGCGAGCCGTTCAAGCGGCGGCGCATCGCACGCTTTATCGACACCGACATCAGGGCAGGCGGCGGAGAACAGCACGAAGTGGCATTGGCCGCTGGCGCTGCCCACGCATTCGAACTTGGCCACGCCGGCCTGCAAATGCACCACCCCATGCACCCTGTCGTGGCCATCGGTCATGCTGTGCATCTCGATCGTGCGACCACCGGTGCACCCCACCATGGCCAGCACGTAATAGATCACTGCGAGCAGATTGCGCATACGTCACCTCCGCCGCGGCGTGGGCCGCGACGCGCGGCACCGACGCTTGCCGGCATGCGTTTACATGGAGCGGAACAAGGCCATGAACGGCTGACTCACCGTCAGTGTCTCCGGCCGGTTTCTCAGCTTGATCGTGCCCTTGCCGCTGTCGTCGCGAACGATCGAAGCAACCGCTTTCAGATTCACAATGGTGGCGCGATGAATCTGCTTGAACACCGCCGGATCCAACGCACCAAGCAATTCGCGGATCGGCTTGCGCAGCAAGGCTTCGCCTGCCGCTGTCACCACCGTGGTGTACTTGTTGTCGGCGCGGAAATAGATCACGTCGTCGATCAGGATCAGCTGGGTTTCCCGCCCGCTGCTAGCGGTGATCCAGGTCAACGGCTGTTGCGCACCCGGCTGCAGCAGATTCGCGCCAAGTTGCCGCACCAGCGACGCCAGCGCTTCCGCATCGACGGCATGACCGGCGCGCGCCTTGACCCGCTGCACCGTCGCCGCAAGACGCTCCGGCGCGATCGGCTTGAGCAGGTAGTCGATGGCCCCGCGTTCGAAGGCATCGATGGCGTAATGGTCGTACGCCGTGACGAACACGATCTGCGTGGCCGGACTGACCTCGGCCGCCGCGGCCGCCACTTCCAGCCCGGTTAGGCCAGGCATGCGGATATCGAGAAAGGCGAGTTCGGGCCGATGCTCGGCGATCGCTTCCAGCGCACTGGCGCCATCCTCGCACTCCGCCACCACGTCCAGTTCCGGCCAAACCTGTGCCAATTGCTCCAGCAATGCCTGACGCAGCAGAGCCTCGTCTTCGGCGATCACACACTTAGTCATGGCGGCCCACCTTGTCCGGCGCGGCCGGCACAGTCAGCGTGGCGGCCACGCCGTGTGGAAAATTGGCGACGATGGCCAGCGATGCCGCTGCGCCATAGACCAGGCGCAGGCGTTCGCGCACATTCTTCAGGCCAATGCCGGTGCCGCCGCCCGCATCGCTGAAACCACAACCGTCATCCGCCACGGTCATCGAAACCGTACCCTCACCCGCGCGGCCAAGCAGCCACACCGTGCCGCCGCCTGGCTTGGGTTCAAGGCCGTGCTTCACCGCGTTCTCCACCAGGGTCTGCAACATCATCGGCGGCAGCGGTGTGGCATGCAGCTCATCTGCCACATCAATCTGCAGCTTCAGCCGGTCGCCCATGCGGATGCGCAGAATTTCCAGATAGGCGCGCGACCGCTCCAGTTCATCACCCAAGGTGGACAACACCTCGTCGGTGCGCGGCAGCGAGCGACGCAGATAGGCGATCAGATGCCCCAGCATGTCGTCGGCCCGCGCCGGATCGGTGCGCGTGAGGTACTGGGCGCTGGCCAGCGTGTTGTAGAGAAAATGCGGCTCGACCTGCGCATGCAGCAGATTCAGGCGGGCCACCGTCAATTCCTTCTCGGTCGCGGTCTGCGTGGCAGAAGCTTGTTCGCCTCGCCGGCGCTCAGCGACACGGCGCGTAATGGCACGCGTGATCGCTTCGGCATTCTCGAGATTGGTACCGTCGTCGACCCGGAACCAGTCGGTCCAAGCACCGTTGCCCGGCTCGCAGATCAGCGTGACGCTGCCGGTGCCATCGCTCGGCGTCACCGTGGCGAGAATCTGGTTGTCTTTGCGCCCAAACCAGTCAAACACACTTAATCGCTTCAGCGGCTTGTTGCCATAGGGATCAAGGCGCCGGACCTGCGCGCGTACCTGCAGGCTGTCACGCGCGCTTTCGATCGCCTCGGTACGCGGCAGTTCGCGGATCGCCGCATCCAGCAGGTCGAACGCCTCACCCGCCTCGAAGGGAATTTCCACTTGCCGGCGCTGCCGGTTGGCAAGGGTGTCGTGGTCCACGCGCCCCGCGATCAGCCGTACCCGGCGCACATGCGAAAACGCGCCGGTGATCACCATCGTCAGCATGGCGAGCGCGGCCAGCACAAAAGGCCAGGCCGGCCCGTGATAGTGCCCGTCGGTAATGCCCATCCACACCACCACGCACAGCATGAAGGCGAGGAACCAGGCCACGATCAGGCGAATGACAAAGAAGAAGCTGGTAACCACGGTGTCCCCCACGTCGGTATCGTCTCGATGGGGCGGGAGCATAGCCGGGCAAGGCCGGGGCCAGACGGGGTTACGACAGAACCGGGATAGCGGCGACGAAAGCGGGATTCCCGGGAGCGAACCCCGCGCTACGGGCAAAAAAATTGCGGGCCTTATGCAGGCCCGCAACCCATGGCGCCACCATGACCGGCACCTGTTCTCGGTTTGCCGAGGTACCCCAAGGGAGGGAATGGATACCTCTTGCGAACATCACAGCGACATCACGGACACGGAGGACAAGCCACCATACGCTGCCATTTCATTCACAACCGGCATCGCCCATCCATGGACACCGGGACACACCGGAACTATCACTGGAACAACATACAACCCACTCATCACACCTCGCAGACTCTGCCAACACGGGAGTGTGTGCAGCGGCATCGTCCTCACCCCGAGATGTCCAGGCATTTCAGCACGCGAATCCAAGTGGCTCTACAGGAAACGTTCCTAAAGCATGTTTTCCAAAGCCGAAAGCAGGGCCTCTACGCACTTCCTGTCGACGTGCTTCTGAGCGATAAGAATCCGATCGATGTCGTCGGCGAGCGCCTGCACGCGCCGATCATCGAACATCATCGTGCTACCTTTGATGCGGTGTGCATGACGCGCGGCCAAAGCCGGATCTCCTGAGTCCATCGCCGCGCGGATGGCTGCCATATCCTTGCGTGCCTCCAGCGCGAAAAGCTCTCGATCATCCTGCTCGATTTCCGTGAAACCGGCCGACGTCGCCAGCACCTTCCCGCGCTGTCCGGACACAGAGACCGGAGCCATCGTCGGCCTACCCTCTGCAACATCCTCGTCGACAGATACCGGGCCCGTCGGCAATTCCATGCGCACCGACGTTCCGACACCGACCTTGCTGCCCAGGCTGAGCCTGCCGCCCAACGCCTCCACGATCTCTCGACAGATGGACAAACCCAGACCGAAGCCACCCGGTTGCGTGACCAATAGGCCGTGAGCCTGGGAGAACGGCTTTAGCAACCTGCGCTGTTGATCGACAGGAATGCCGAATCCGGTGCCATAAACCTCCACTATCAGGCGTACACCACCCTTCCCGTCGCTCATCGGCTCCTGCCACAAGATCATGCCGACGCGACCATGTGCGGTGCACTTCACCGCGTTGCCGAACAGGTTATCCAACACCTGACGCAAACGCGTTTCGTCCAGCATTAGATATGACAAGGGGCCGCGGGGAAGGTCTAGCTTCACCTGCAAGCCTTTTGCTTCCATCGCCAGCCGCTGCGCGTCCACACAACAGCGCGCCACCGCCAGCACATCGCAAGCGACCAGCGCGGGCGTGGACTCCTTGACCTCAGCGCGGGTGCAACCCATTACACGCATGGTTACAGCCTGCCGTGCATCAGCAGAATCTGCTCCTTCATCTTGAACAGCTCTGCGTCGGCCTGGACGCCCAGCTTCTTGTACGCCATCGATTTCTGCGTGCTGATGGTTTTCAGGCTGCGATTGAATTTGCCGGCGATCTGACTCACCGACATGCCATCGAGAAAGCAGCGGAGCACCTCCCATTCGCGCGGGGACAGCGGCGCATGCAGCTTGGCCGGCGCATCGACACCGATGGCAGGCGGCAGATAGGTCTTCCCAGCCATGACCTCCGCGATGGCCTGAAGCATATCGTTGGCGTCCTGGTTCTTGCTGAAAAAGCCATTCGCTCCCTCGCGCAACAACATGTTCACGGTGATGCTCTGCTCATGCGCCGACACCACCAGAATGCGCAACGTGGAATGACGCGAGCGAAGCGTCTTCACCAGCGCCACGCCATCCATATCGTCAGCGGCCAATGCATAGTCGATCAACGCGACATCCACTGGCATGGCGGCCAGCATCGCGCGGAATGTCCGGCTGTTGCTGTGGCTTCCCACCACCGTGATGTCGGGTACTTGCTCAAGGTATGCGGTGAGGCCTTTGAGGATGAACTCGTGGTCATCCAGCAAAGCGACGCGCACGGGACCGGTGCTGAAAGAGGTCGACATAAGAAACTCGATGTGAGACGGATGGCATTCCATCCGTGGTCGCAATATCGGCGGCGCTCTTCTGACGGACCCGGGCGATGCGGATCGGGCCTGGAGCGCTGCAAGGGAAAGTCCATTGATGGCAGATGGCTTTGCCGCCTGCGTACGGTGCAGACGACCCGACGATTCCACCATGCGACCCCTAACGCTTCTATGGGAGCACTCTGAAACTACGGGGCCTTCAAACACGCAGCCGCCATGCCATGCAGCGATCACGGTCGCCCTGAAACCCTTGGAATTGCCGGATCCTGTTCGCCACGTCCGACCGGGTCCCATACCGATGCCTCGCCTGAGCGACACACTGTCAACGATCCGTGACGGCATAGGACTTTTCTGATTCCGATGCCCAGGCGATTTGGCAACACTGCATCCGCAACGACGCCAAGCCTGCTCCTGGCTCCCCGCCGGACCCGGGCCGATTCAACCGAGCGTCGAGCGTCATCCCGCATGCCATGGACGGTCATGCGTCGACCGTACGGTCGGAGACAGGCCGCACTACCAACCCCAGTGCGGCCTGTCGGGATCCTTTTACAGCCACGGAGCGAGGCGCGACGAAATCCGCATACCCAGTCATCGCCCCATGGGCGGATCGCTGCCATGTGCGCTCATTTCGCAGTCACACGGCTCCCAGGTACCGGTGTCGCCATTAGCGGCCCCGGGGAGCAAGTCCCATGCAGTCAGCTCGAACGCTACAACCCGTTATCGCAGCACCCACCCACCGGCACATTGCCCGGCTCGCGCTGCTCACGCTCGCCTACTGTGTCAGCGCCGCGCACGCCACCACGGCAACCAACGACCAGGCCACTCACGACCAGTTACTGGCGAATGCGCGCCAACAGCGCGACAGCGGTCACCGCATGGAAGCCCTGGCTGCCTGCGAAACCCTGCTGCAGCGCTGGCCGAACGATGCGGAAGCACAACGCCTGCGCGTTCGCCTGCTGTCCGAACTCGGCGCCGCGAACCAGGCGCTGCAGCTCGCTCGCGAACTCTCACCCTCGCTGGCACCCGACGACATGGCGCGGCTGGAAGCCGACGCCGCCGCGCATCAAACACGCTGGGCCAAAGCGGAACCCGCCGACCCGCGCCAACCGTATGCGGAAGCGGATCGCGCCATTGCGCTACAGGACGATGCGCTGACCCGCCACGGCAACACACCTGCCCTCGCCACGGAAATCCGCGCGGACCGTCTTGTCTCCTACGACCAGGCTTCACGCAGCGCCGCTGCGGTAAGCGATTACGACGCGATGCAGCGCGACGGCGGAAACATGCCGCCCTACGCAGCAGCCGCGATGGCCGACGCGCTGCTGCAACAGCGCCAACCGGAACGGGCCATCCCGCTCTATGAAGCAAGCATCCGCCATCATCCCGATGCCTATGCTGAAAACGAAACCGATCCCCGCATCGGCCTCACCTACGCTTATCTGGAAGCCGGTCGCTATCGGGACGCCGTAACGCTGATCGACCGCACCGCCGCTGCGGAAAAGACCTGGCTGCCCGCACCGGGGTCGACGCGCCCGCGCGACAACGCGCACAAGACCGACGCCGACATCGCCGCCGCGCAAGTCCGCCAGCAAGCGTGGCTCTACCGCGAAGCCTGGCAGCGCATCGACGCCCTGCGCGCGCAGGCGCCGGCCAATTCGACGCTATGGCGCGAACTCGGCGATGTGGAACGCGCACGCGGATGGCCGCGCCGTTCGGAAGACACGCTGGCTGGCGCAGCTTCGCTCGATCCCGAAGACATCGCCGTGCGCCTGGGCGTGATCGACAGCTGGCGCGAGCTCAACGATTTCCGCCGCGTCGAGCCGGCCTTGCAACAGGTGGAAGCCGTGATCCCACGCGACCCGCAAGCGCAGCTTGCCCGCCAGGCGTGGGATCGCCAGCGTGGCTGGCAGTTCGATCTCGATCACTCGCGTGGCCAGGGCGGTGCACCGAACTATGGCGACAGCGATCACGAAACCCAGGCCACCCTGCAAAGCCCGCTGCTCGATGATCGCTGGCGTATCTACGGCATCACCCGCCTCGCCAGCGCATCACTACCTGAAGGCAAGGGGCAGCGCGATCGGCTTGGTCTTGGCCTGCGCGGCTATGCGCGCGGACTGGAAGCCTACGTGCAAGCACTGCAAGGCATCGGCGGGGAAAGCCGCCGCGACACACTCGAAGCCGGCGTGCGCTGGTTCCCCAGCGATTACTGGACCTTCGTGCTCGGCTGGAGCAACACCGGCGACCAGGACGTACCGCTGCGCGCCAGCCACTACGGCATCACTGCGCATACGCTCGACGCTTCCGTGCAGTGGCGCCCCAGCGAACTGAGCTCGGTGAAACTCGGCGGCTCGCAGGATCACTTCAGCGATGGCAACCGCCGCCGCGGCTGGCAGGCACAGTGGATGCAGCGCGCATATACCGCGCCATGGTTCACGCTCGATGGCGGCGTGGAGCTCGGCAGCACCCGCAACACACGCACCGACGTGCCGTATTACAGCCCAACCTGCGCGCGCTGGGCCGCGCTCGACGGGCAGCTGGAAAGCCTGCTCTATCAACGCTACGAACGCAGCTGGCGCCAGCGCATCGATATCGCTGCGGGCAGCTATCACGAATGCCGCTACGGCAGTGGCTGGATGGCAAGCCTGCGCTACGGCCAGACCTTCGCGCCTCGCGGCGGACTCGCCTTCGGCTGGGGCCTGGGCTGGTCCAGCCAGCCGTACGACGGCAAGCGCGACAACCGCGTCACGCTGGACCTCACCATGCATTGGGGCGAATGACCATGCTGCGACTACGCGTCCTGCTCATGCTCATGCTCTCGCTGCTTATCGCGCCGGCGTGGGCGGCTGACCGCTTCGATGCACTCAGCGCACCACTGCCCGCGCGCGCATCGCTGCCGCCGTTGATCGTGCTCAATTACCACGACGTACGCGACGACATCCGCGACGCCGGCCGGCTGGACAGCACCGCCATCAGCACCGATCACCTGATCGCGCACTTCGATTGGTTGCACGCCAACGGTTTCCACATGGTCAGCCTGGACGATGTGATCGCCGCGCGCCGCGGACAACGCGCGCTGCCCGACAAGGCCGTGCTGCTGACCTTCGACGATGGCCTGGTCAGCTTCTACACGCGCGTGTTTCCGCTGTTGCGCGCCTATCGCTACCCGGCGTTGTTCGCGGTGGAAGGCTCATGGGTCGATCGCCCCGACAGCCAGCGCTTCGACTACAACGGCGAGCGGTGCGGGCATGAGTGCTTCGTCGGCTGGCCACAGGTGCGCGAGATGCGCGACTCCGGCCTGGTGGAGATCGCCTCGCACACCCATGACCTGCACCAGGGCGTACTAGCCAATCCGCAAGGCAACACCATGCCGGCCGCAGTCACGCTCGCCTACGACCCGAAACACGGTTACGAAACGGAGGCCGCCTATCGCGCCCGCATCCGCGCCGACCTCAAGCGCAGCGCCGACGAGATCGAGCATCAGACAGGAAAGCGTCCGCGCGCCATCGTGTGGCCCTACGGCAACTACAACGGCATCGCGCAGGCGGAAGCGGCGGCGCAAGGCATGGATGTGTCCTTCAGCCTGGACGACGATCCCGTCACCCTGGCGCCCGGCAGAACCATCCCGCGCCTGCTGATCGCCGACAACATCGGCGTCGATGGCCTTGCCGCGCTGATCTACCGCCAACGCGCCGTCATGCCGCAGCGCGTAGTGCAGGTCGACCTGGACTACGTCTACGACCCCGACCCCGCGCAGCAGGACAAGAATCTGTCCGCCCTGCTCGACCGCATCCGCCGCATGAAGCCGAGCCAGGTGTGGCTGCAGGCTTACGCCGATCCCGACGGCGATGGCGTAGCTGACGCCGTGTACTTCCCGAATCGCCATCTGCCGGTGCGCGCCGATCTTTTCTCGCGCGTCGCCTGGCAACTGCGCACGCGCTGCGAAGTGGAGGTGTACGCCTGGATGCCGGTGCTGGCCTTCCGCTTTCCGCATGCGGACAGCTTGCCAACGCTGGGCAAACAGAACGCTCCCCATGACGGCGACCATTACCGTCTCGCACCGTGGAATCCGCAGGTGCGCGCGATGATCGGCGATGTCTACGAAGACCTCGCCATGCACGCGCCGCTGAGCGGCCTGCTGTTCTCCGACGACGCCTATATCCGCGACACTGACAACCTCGGCCCGCTGGCGCACAGCACGCCTGCACAGCGCACCCAGTACCTGATCGACTTCACCACCGAACTGACGTCGCGTGTGCGTCCATGGCGCGCGCAGATCAAGACCGCACGCAACATCTACGCGCGCCCCGTCCTGCAACCGGAGGCGGAAGCCTGGTTCGCGCAGAGCCTGCCGGCCTTCAACGCTGCCTATGACTACACCGCGCTAATGGCGATGCCGCAGCTGGATAAGCAACCCGCCACCGACGGCTGGTTCCGCCGGCTGGCGGCCGCCGTAGCGGCACAACCGCACGCGCTGGATCGCACCGTGTTCGAACTGGCGGCCGTCGACTGGCGCCATGGCGACACGCCGATCCCCGCCAGCGTCATCGGCGGCCGCATGCGTCTGCTGCAGGCGCAGGGTGCGCGGCATCTCGGCTACTACCCCGACAACTTCATTACCGGCCAACCCGCGCTGGAGGCCATCCGGCCGTATATCTCCGCCGCTGAATACCCCTATCCGGAACGTTGAGGAAGGGCATGCAACAGATCGTCACTTGGCTGTTCGATTACGCCTTCTATTACCCGCTCGTAATGTCCTTCGTGTGGATGAGCGGCGGCCTGATCTACTACCTGCGCTGGGAGCGCGGGCAGCCAAAGCGTGTCGATCCGCCGGCGCTGGAAAGCTACCCGTTCGTGACATTGATCGTGCCTTGCCACAACGAAGGCGAGCAGGTGCGCGAGACCATCGCCCACCTCGCCGCGCAGCGTTACCCGCATTTCGAGGTGATCGCGGTCAACGATGGCTCCACCGACGACACCGGCGCGCAACTGGATGCGTTGCTGGCGGAGTATCCGCAGTTGCGCGTGATCCACTTCGCCAGCAACCAGGGCAAGGCCATGGGCCTGCGCATGGCCGCCATGGCGGCGCGCGGCGAATTCCTGGTCTGCGTGGACGGCGACGCCCTACTCGACGAATACGCCACGCACTGGCTGATGCGACATATGGTCAGCAGCTCGCGCGTCGGCTCGGTCACCGGCAACCCGCGCATCCGCAATCGCTCCACCTTGTTGGGCAAGCTACAGGTGGGCGAGTTCTCTTCGATCATCGGCTTGATCAAGCGCGCGCAGCGCGTGTACGGGCGAGTGTTCACCGTCTCCGGCGTGATCGCCTGTTTTCGCCGCAGCGCCGTGCACGATGTCGGCTATTGGAGCACCGATATGGTGACCGAGGACATCGACATCAGCTGGCGCCTGCAGATGCATCACTGGGATATCCGTTACGAACCCAATGCGCTGTGCTGGATATTGATGCCCGAAACCCTGCGCGGCCTGTGGAAGCAACGCGTGCGCTGGGCCCAGGGCGGTGTGGAGGTGATCCTGCGTTATACCCGCCAGCTGCTGCGCTGGCGCCGGCGCCGCATGTGGCCGATAGCGCTGGAATACATCTTCAGCCTGGTGTGGGCGTACGCGATGGTGAGCATCGTGCTGCTGTGGCTGTTGGGCCTGTTCCTTCCACTGCCGCCCGCACTACATGTCCCGACGTTGCTGCCGCAATGGCATGGCGTGATGTTGGGCATGGTCTGTCTGATCCAGTTCGGCATCGCCACGCTGATTGACCGGCGTTACGAGACCCGGGTCGGACGCAACTATTACTGGATGATCTGGTACCCGCTGACCTACTGGCTGCTCAGTACGGCCACCACCGTGGTGGCCTTTCCCAAGGCGCTATTCAAGCGCAAGGGAACGCGGGCGGTATGGACCAGCCCTGACCGAGGTGTGCGATGAGAGCCGAAGCCATTCTGATTCAACGACCGGAGCGCCAGCATCCGGCCCAACGTATGCTGTTCACCACCGCCACTTTGTTGGCCTGGGCGCTATGGGCGTCATTGTGGCTGCCCTTGGTCACTCTGGTCGCGTGGTTGCTCGGCTTGCGCGTCAGTTATGTGGAATTGGTCGTGCGCGAGCACAGTCACGGCGTGCAGGATCTGCTGACCATGCTGGTGATCGCTCTCGCCTGCGCGCTGACCGCGGCGGCATGGGCTGGCTACAACCGCCTGCGCTATGGCCATTTGCGCCGGCGCCACCGCAGCCTGCCCGCTGACCGCACCGCCATTGCAGGTGCATTGGGTGTGCAGCATGCCACGGCTGCCTGGATGTATACGGCACCGCGGATGGTGTTGGAGTTTCTGGAGGATGGGCTGATCGTGCATCAGCAGGGGGTGCAGCAGCGTGTCTTGCGTAGCGCTGCTGCCTAGGCCTCGTTGGCTTTGAAGCTCGGCTTGCTCCCTCTCCTCCGGGGAGAGGGCTGGCGAGGATTCGGCCCTTGAGCCAATTCCTCCTACTCGTCATTCCGGCGCAGGCCGGAATCCAGTAGTGGCGCGCTTCGGTTGTTGCGACTGCGTGCTCTGGCCGCTTATGCAGCGGGCATTTCGGACGCCTGCCGGCGCCCGAGTTACTTTCTCTTTGCTGGCCCAAAGAGAAAGTAACCAAAGAGAAATGGCCTCAGAGCGGGCGGTGTGCTTTGTAGCTGCGCATCTTCCAGTGCCAGACGTCGGTGTAGGTTTCTCCAGTCGGCCCACCAAAGCAATCAGATCGGTCCTTGCTGGATGTGGTCCATATCCACTAACTCTTCCACCTCGCCATTGATATAAAGCCGCTTGTTCTGGCGCGGGTAGTCGCAGACGTCCTGTGCCAGGCGCTGTCCTGCCACCAGCAGCACCAGTGGCTCGGTGCCGGTGTTGGTCACGGTATGGGCGGGGCCCCCGCGGGCAAAGCCCAGAAAATCACCGGTGCCGAGATCGTAGTGTTGCTCGTCGATCACTGCCTCGCCGCGACCCGACAGGACGTAGACGCATTCTTCCTCGTAAAGGTGCCGGTGATACTCGGCCGCGTCGTGGCCCGGCATCAGCGTCACCATCAGAAAGCCGAACTGGGTCAGGCCGGTGGCGTCGCTCAGGCTTTTCTTTAGGCGCACGGCGTTCGGGTTGAGGGTGTGGACTGCACGCTGCGCCGGCATGGCGTCGATATCGGCGGCCTTCAATAGCTCGCGTGGCTTGCTCATCGGCTTCTCTCTAGGGACCCGCCACAACACGGCGCACCCGAGTATCCTGCGCAGGCCGTAGCGCGGCAATCGTGTACTTGCTTGCATGGAGTTCCGGATGCGCGGGAAGACCATCCTCTACGTCGGTGCCTTGCTGATCAGCATGAGCGCATGGGCGCAATCCGCCAGCGATGCGCAAAAACCTCCCTCCCCCGTGGACGCGGTACGCCTGCAGACGGTGACCGTCACCGGCATCCAGCCCGGTCCCGGTCTGTGGAAGGTCAGCCAGGGTGACCATGTGCTGTGGGTACTCGGCACGCTGACGCCGCTGCCCAAGCATATGAAGTGGCGCTCGACTCAGGTGGAGCAGGTCATCGCGCAATCGCAGGAGCTGCTCGAGCCGCCCACGGCCGAACTGAGAATGCATGAGGGCCTGCTCAGCCGCCTGAACCTGCAGCCCTCGTTCAATTCACACAAGAATCCGGATGGCGCCAACCTGCAGCAACTGCTGCCGCCAGACGTATTCGCGCGCTGGCAAACCCTGAAGCAGCAGTACATCGGCAACAACAGCGGCATCGAGTACTGGCAGCCCATGCCGGTCACGGAGAAGCTGCGCGAAAAAGCGCTGGACACCGCCAAACTCACCGACACCAGCGACGTGGTGGATACCGTGACCCGGCTCGCGCGCAAACACAACGTCCGCCTGACGCCGGTGAAGTACGAAATGATGGTGGGCTCCGCCGTCGATGCGGCGGAAACGCAGCGCCAGATCACCCAGCGCGATATCGCCTGCCTCGACCAGACCATGCAAAGCATCGAGCGCGATCTCGACACGCTGACGGTTCGCGCCAACGCCTGGGCCACCGGCGACATGGCGACCCTGCGCAAACTGGCGCCGGGCAGCCGCTACGACTCCTGCATCGTGCCCGTCGCCAACGCCGATTTCGCCCAGCAACTCGGCCTGCACGATCTGCCTGAGCGCATGGAAGGCGCCTGGCTCACAACCGCGCAGTTCGCACTCTCACGCAACGCGCAGACGTTCGCGCTGCTGCCGATGGAACAGGTGCTGTCGCCGGACGGCCTCGTCGGCAAGCTCAAGGCACAGGGATATACCGTGCAGGCGCCGGATGAACTTGAGTAGTGGGGTGCCACGCTGGAAGTCTGCTCACTATCTTTGATTCTGTATGGAACAGGGTGCGCTGCTCGGGTGTAAGTCTTTGGTTCGCGGCTTCCTACTTTGATGTTGGGCTATCGCGACCTGGCCGCTTACGCAGCGGGCGTTCCGCCTCGCTACCGCGAGCCGGGTCACTTTCTCTTTGTTGGCCCAACCCCCGAGGGGGCCTAGAGAGAAAGTAACCAAAGAGAAATGGCCTGAGAGCAGGTGGTGGGCTCTGTAGCTGCGCATCGTCCAGTGCCAGACATCGGGATAGCTTCGCTTCTTGTTCCGCTCTGCTGTGGAACTGGTTGGCGTCGTCAGACCCGCACATGCTTTTCTCCTCCCCCTGCTCGCAGGGGGAGGCCGGGAGGGGGTAAGCCCTTGCGACAACCTCTCCCGATACGCCTTCCCAAGTACTCACCCCTCCCCAACCCTCCCCTGCGAGCAGGGGAGGGGGCACGAGCAAAGGCAAAAACATCCCAACGTCTGACACTGGAAGGAGTGCGGCTACGAAGTACGCCGCGCTCTTCTAGACCATTTCTCTTTGGTTACTTTCTCTCTAGGCCCCCTCGGGGGGTTGGGTCAGCAAAGAGAAAGTAACTCGGGCGCCGGCAGGCGTCCGACATGCCCGCTGCATAAGCGGCCAGGTCGCGATAACTCAACGATTGTCGCGACCATAAAGAACAGCCCTCAACGCTTCCCGGCGCAGAGATTTAGAGCAGCCCCTAAGCCGGCGCATCCCGCGCCGGCTCAAGCGGCGGCGCATAGGCGATGCGATCGCGACCGCTGCGCTTGGCCTCGTACAGTGCCTCATCGGCACGCGCCACCAGATCGGTCGCGACCTGGTCGCCGCTCATCGGATAGACGGCCAGACCGACACTGGTCGTGACAATGCCGAAGGGACTGTCGGCATTGACGATCGCCATGCCGCGGATGGTCTCGCGAACCTTGACCGCCATAGCGGTCGCGCCGGCCAGATCGGTGTCCGGCAACAGCAATGCGAACTCTTCGCCACCATAGCGCGCCAACAGATCGGTCGAACGCTGGCACAGCTTGCGCAACTCGCCGGCCAGCTCCCGCAGACAACGATCACCGACAAGATGGCCATAGCGATCATTGACCAACTTGAAGTAGTCGATGTCGATCATCAACAGACCAAGCGGCTGTCCAGTGCGCTGCGCCCGAGCGTACTCTCGCTGCAAGGCATGATCGAAGCCCCGGCGATTCAGGGTGCCGGTCAGGGCGTCTTCCCAGGCCAGGCTTTCCAGCGCGGCGCGGTCATGGCGCAGGGCATCTTCCGATGCGATATGCCGGGCCTGCATCAGCGTGCTGCGCAGGCCATAACCCACCAGGGCCACCACCACACCCGCCACGCCGAGATAGAAATGTTGGCGCAGCAGAAACAGCGAAGTCAGCAGCACGGCCAGCGCCAGCATGAGCGGACTGCCGCTATGAACGATCCGCGCCAGACGCGGACTGTGCAGCACTGGCGGAATCACGCAGCGCCATCCCAGTGCCGCCAGCAACAGAAACGGCATCTCGATCACCCACAGCGTGCGATAACCACCGACCTGCGGCGCTTGCAGGGCCAGCACATGATTGAAGTACACCGCGGCAAACAAATAGGCCACGGTATAGATCGCCAGCAGGCCGAACAGCCGGCTCTCGCGATGCCCCTTCGCCGCCAGGTAGCGCAGGACGCAGCAGAACGCGAGAAACAGATTCTCGAGATCGAACATCCACACTACCTGCCGCGCATGGTCGGCATCCGCCGCGCCCTGCAAGGTGGTCAGCGAGAACACATACACATAGAACAGATAGCCAAGCGAAACGGCCATCGCCGCATCGACCGCGCGAACGATTTTCGACTGGCGTTCTTCGTTGGCGCCGGAAGCCGCATAGGTAATCGGCACGCCGTACTGGATATAGACCAGCATGATCGCCCCCGGCGTGAGGTTATGCCGGTCGAGCACCAGCTCGGACGCCGCACTCATCGCCATGCCGAGCGTCCACAGCAGCATGCTCGCCGCCACCAGGATCCACCCCTTGTAGAGCGCAAACCCATCGAGCAGGCAGCGCCGCAGCATCACCAGGGTCGCCAGCAATGGTGCGGCGATCATGAAGGGGTAGGACAGCGTCATATCGTTTTGCGGAAACAGCGCTACAACCAGCACCTGCAGTGCCAGGAACGCACCAGCGAGAGCCAGCTCGATCTTCGGCAGTGGCATGCTCACATCCGCGATAACCGGGCCAGCCTCCATGGCTTCCCCGCTGTGGCACAGCTTGGGAAATCGCCCGTTCAAAAGCAAGGACGTGATCCGCATACCGGCAAACGGCATGCGCCGCGTTGACGGCCGGGGTGCCGCTCGGGGAGACTAGTTATCTATCGGGCTGAGGGGTGCTGCGACGGACTGGTTCCGCCACGCTCAGCCTGGATCCATCCAGACAAGGGCGCCCTCCATCATTGGAGGTTTCAGCATGTCCGCAACTATCCCCCTTCGCCTCGCGATCGCCACGTCCGACCTGGTTCCCGGCATCCATCCGGACGACGCCCATCTCGCCGCCACCCTGCGCCAGCTCGACATCGAACCCACCGCCTGCGTGTGGAACGATCCCGCCGTGGACTGGGCCGCCTACGACGCCGTACTGCTGCGCTCGACCTGGGACTACTTCAAGCACTACGCCGCCTTCACCCGCTGGCTGGACCGCCTGCCGATTCCCACCATCAACGACAAGCCGCTGGTGCGCTGGAACAGCGACAAGCGCTACCTGCTCGACCTGGCCGCGCAGGGTATCGACATCATTCCCACCCAGATCGTGCCCGCGAAAGACCTGCCGCAAGCCCTCTCCGCGCGACACGGGGAAGAGGTAGTGGTGAAACCCACGGTGAGCGGCACCGCCTGGCACACCGCGCGCGGCACGGTCGGCGAAGCAAGCTTCCAGCAAGCCATTGCGCAACTCCCGCTGGCGTTCGACTACCTGGTGCAACCCTTCCTGCACGAAGTCGTCAACGACGGCGAATGGTCGCTACTGTTCTTCGGCGGCGAATTCAGCCATGCCGTGATCAAGCGGCCGGCGGCCGGCGACTATCGCGTGCAATCGGATTTCGGCGGCACCGCCGAGCTGATCGAACCCGATGCCGCACTGATCGCCAGCGCACAACGCGCCCTCGCCGCCACCGCCGCACTCGGCCACGCCAAGGTCGCCTACGCGCGCGTGGATGGCGTGGTGGTGGGCGGCAAGTTTCTGCTGATGGAACTGGAGATGATCGAACCCTTCCTGCATCTCGAAGTACGTCCGGACGCGGCGGAGCGTTTTGCCGCGCACGTGAAGCAGCGATTGACAGCGTGATCGCGCAGCACACGATCAAGCGTTTTGTTGCCAGCCCGTGACATCGCCGCGCGCCTCACGATTTCTTTCCGCGTACATCCCAGAACAAAGAAGCCGGCGCGCATTTTCATCGGCTGTTGACGCCGCGGCGCCATCGGGGGCGTAGAAGGACGATGGCGAGCCGCCGACATGGAGGCGGCCGGCTCGCCGTTGCCGGAACAAGAAATCATTGACTCGCTCATGCGGGCACCCCATCAGGCCACCCGGCGGCCCGGTGCGGTACGTCTGTGTCCAGAGACGTGGTGCGAATCCGGCGCGGATCGTGCGTCAGTTTGAGAGCTTTTGAAGTTTCGCTACTCCACTCTCAGCCACAGGACACAACGATGAAACGTCGACTTTTGTCGTGCCTGCTTTGCGCAGGTACTTTCGCAGGTAGCGCGCTGGCGAGTTCGCTACCACCGGGAACGCTGTTGGCGGTAGACCAGACAGCCGGCACCCAGCATCTGGGCTCGCTATTCACAGTCAACCAGAGCAATGGCCAACGCATCGTCTTCAGCGACTTCAGCAACACATCACAAGGCGTAACCGGCGTCGATCCCAACGGCGTCGCCTGGCTGCCCGGGCAGCTGCTGGGCCTGATTCCCGGCAGCGTACTGGTGACGGACGGCAGCGGCGGTACCGACGAGCGCGGCGCGCTCTACCGCATCGATCCATCCACCGGACAGCGGACGCTATTCAGCGATTTCGGCAACGGCCTGCAAGGTCCACTCGGTATCTACCCAGTGAGCGTACTGGCCGTACCACCAGGCCTGCTGAGCTGGAGCGGCGTGCTGGTATGCGACCCCTATGCCGGCACCAACGGACAGGGCGCGCTGTTCTCCGTGGACACCAACGGCCATCGCACCGTCCTCATCGATTTCGGCGACGGCAACGGCCCACAGGGCACCTACCCCGACAGCATGGCGCTGTATGGCGGCCTGCTGGGTCTCGGCCGCACGGTACTGGTGGCCGACGGCAGCGCCGGCACCAATCAACATGGCGCACTCTTCAGCGTCGACCCGCTGGGAAAGACCCGCACCGTGATCAGCGACTTCGGCGATAGCAGTGAAGGGTGGGTCGATCCGAATCCATTGAGCACGCCGGTCGGTATCGCGGTTTCTCCATCGAATCAGGTCTACGTACTGGTCGATGAAGCAGGTACGGGGGGCGCGGGCGCGCTGGTAGAGGTCAACGCGACAACCGGCTATCGCACTTTAGTGAGCGACTTCGGCAACGCCACTCAAGGCACCATCGGCGCCAGCCCAAGCGGTGTGACCTGGCTGGCCAACTACGGCGGCCTCGGCGTATCCGACAGCCTGGCGGGCACTGGCGGCAACGGCACGGTGTTCCTGGTCAACCCCGCCACAGGCGCGCGCACCACGCTGAGCGACTTCGGCAACACCGCGCAAGGCGCGCCAGGCGCCGAACCCAGCGGACTGGCCGTCATCCAGTAGCGCGACCACGCCCTCCACTCTGCAAGGAATCCCTATGAAAACCGAATCCAAACACCGGACACGCCTGTCCGCATGGCTGCTGAGCCTGGTGATCGTCGGCGGCGCCGTGTTCGCACCTGCCGCAGCGGCAATGCAGGAGTACGTCAAAACCTTGACCGGCAAGACCATCACGCTCGAAGTCGAACCCTCCGACTCCATTGAGAACGTCAAAGCAAAGATCCAGGACAAGGAAGGCATACCGCCGGACCAGCAGCGGCTGATCTTCGCCGGCAAGCAACTGGAAGACGGAAGAACGTTGATCGACTACAACATCCAGAAGGAATCCACCTTGCATCTCGTACTCAGGCTGCGAGGCGGCTGATCTCGGCTTGAATAGGCATGAAGGCCAGCACCATCGGGCAGGTCGCCCATGATGCTGGCCTTTCCAGTCAGCGATGCCCGCCTACGGCAACCGCCGCCACACCACCTCGCCATGCGCGCCTTCACTAGCGCCGCTGGAAGGCTTGGCGACGACATAGCTGAGTTCATCGCCTTTGAGCGTGTACGCCGAGTTGCCATCCTTGCCGTTCCAGTTCGGGAACGAAGCCTGCTCGATGTGTGTATGCATCGTGTGGTCATCCGCACTGATGCGGCCGAAGTGCGCATTGCTGTCCAGCGACGCCGCGCGATATTCCTCCGGCGTGCCCTTCGATTTGTCACCGGCGGCAAAGCCGCTACGCTGGGCACGCACCATCTGCATCATGTAACGCCCTTGCGCATCGATGATCCACAAGCCTTGCGGATGCGGCCCGTACAGCTCCACCCGCCGGCCATCCGGATAGACATTGTCGACCCGCTCCAGCGTCCAGGCGCCGACCAGCGCACTGGGCACAGGCATCTCCGAAGCGGCATGCGCCATACCCGCCGCCCACGCCAGACCCAACAACGCCAAAGCCATTCGATACCGCTGCATAAGCTGTTCCCGCTCCGCCAAAGTGCGAACAGCGTAGTTCGCTATGATGCGGCGGTTGTACCGGCCAGCGCGACTTTCAGTCATTACAAAACCATATGGCTCCCGTCCCCATGAAGACGCTCGATCTCGATGCCATCAAGGCCTTTGTACTGACGGCGGAACTGCAGAGCTTCACGCGCGCGGCGCAGGCGCTCGACAGCACCCAGTCCGCCGTGAGCCTCAAACTGCGCCGGCTGGAACAGCAGCTCGGCCGGCGCCTGCTCGAACGCACGCCGCGTCAAGTGCGCCTCTCCGCCGAAGGTGCCGCATTCCTGGAGGCCGCACGCGAACTGATCGGCGCCCACGAGCGCGCCATCGCCTCGTTCGAAGTCGAGCAACGCCGGCTGGTGATCGGTATCAGCCATCAACTGGTCAGCGCCGAACTGCCCGGCATGCTGCGCCGCATGAGCGACCACGACCCGAACCTGCTGATCGAACTGCGCGCCGCCGGTTCCGTCGAAATCGCCGACGCCTATGACGAAGGCAAGCTGGATGCCGCACTCGTGCTGCAACCGGGCGACAAGCGCCGCAACGGCGACAAGCTGTACGACGAAACCTTCGCCTGGATCGCCGCCGCCGACTGGCAACCGCGCACCGGCCAGCCCTTGCCGCTATCCACTCAGGGAGCCTCCTGCAGCATCCGCAACGCGGCCGTGCGCACACTCGACCTGGCTGGCATTCCGTGGACGGAAGTCTTTATCGGCAAAGGCGCAGCGATGGTGGGCGCCGCCGCGGCAGCCGGACTCGCCATCGCCGTGCTGCCCCGTCGTAGCGCGCCACCGCATACCGTCGACGTGGGTGCGAGCCTTTCCCTGCCGGAGCTGCCCACGCATGAAGTGGTGTTGTACAGCGCGCTGCATGATCGCCGCTCGCGCGCGGCGCTGGGAACGCTGGCGGCGGCGTTCAAAAGCCTGGCTTAGATGGACACCCGCGCTGCTGCTTCAAGTGACTTCGCTACCCAGTCGCACCTGGATATCCAACAACGTAGCCAGCTCGCGCAAAGGCTCGTTATCGCGCGTCAGCGTCATCCAGCCGGCATAAGTGTCTTCGTCGGTTTCCCAGGCCCATAAGGTGTAGCCATAAGGGGTCAGGCTGTCATACGCCGTGGCGAACAGCGATGCCGCATCGACATCGGCGTGAAAGTCGTCATCGTCCGGATCGCCATCCCACTCCACCGACAGATTCCAGCGCGACGCCAGCTCATCGATCGCCTGCACCAGCGTCCGCGTATCGTCGGCCTCCACCTGGAAACCCGAACGCCAATCGATCACCTGGGCGATCACCCGGATCGGCTCGACCTCCTCCTCATCGGCATGCCCCACCGCATCGCGGTAAGCCGCGAACTGCTGCAAAGCCGTTTCCTCGTCGCCCGGGTTGATCAGCAGCAGCTGCCAGACGCGGGCTTCTACCGAATCATCGCCATCCTCTTCATCATCAAAGGCATGCTCGGTATCGAAATCGTCGTCGGATGGGTTCATGGGGGCGCTACGGGAAGTGGGAATGGCATGATCGCGCTCGCGGCCTTCATTGCAAAGCGCGGCGTGGCTTTTGGAATCAGGAACCACACCGGATCTACCCACTGAGCCCGCACCCATGAACCCGCCTTATTGGTCGAGCCCATCGCTTCAATACGCCGCCGCCATCTCCGCCAGCTTCAGCACGGTATTCATATTGCGCGCCGTGCCGTTCTTGGCCGCGCCGATCTTCAGCTTGGAATCGGCCATGCCGTCGCCGTAGTAGACATAGACTTCGCGCTTGCCGAGGCGGATCTTCTCACCGTTCTGGTGGGTGACAGTTTTCAGCGTATCGGCCGGCGGTGGCTCGTCCAGAAAGATGGCTACGGTGCGATTGCCTGGGGCTTCTGGAAACGGATTGGCTTTACCCACCTCGGCCATTTCCGCTGCGGTGCGTATCGCCACACCCACTGGCTTGCCGGCGTACAGCGCCAAACGCTTCTCCAGCGCCGCCTTGAGCTGAGCTGCCGATTTCCGGCTGCGAAACACCACATTGCCGCTGGCGATATAGGTGCGCACCTCTTCGAAGCCCACCTCTTCGCACATGGCTTTCAACTCAGCCATAGGCAGTTTGCCGGTGCCGCCGACATTGACGGCGCGCAGCAATGCTATGTAGATCGTCATACGTTCACCCTTGGCAGCGCCTGAGCCATCACGCACGCATCAACGTCACGCTGACGTGGCCACATGCGCCAGCGCGAAATCGATCGCCGCGCACACCGCGGCCGCCTGCGCGGCATTGCACTGCTCGGGAGTGGCCTTGGGGCTGTCGGGATAGACCTCGGTCGTGGTGGTGTAGCGCGCAGAGGTGACGCTTGCGCAAAGCCCGAGCTTTTTCAGCGGGTAGTTGATGACGCCGGGCGCGACCACGGGCGAGCCGATGATCTCACCGTGGCTGTCGGCCGGAGCGATATGAGTGACCTTGGCGACCGCTGCGATCACCGCCTGCTGGAACGCGGGCTGCGGATTCTCCGTGTCATCCACCACGTAGAAGCCATCCGGAATTTCGCCGGGCTCAAACGCCGCACCGTCGCGTGCGGCCAACGCCGGCCGGAATTCCGACTCGTCGGTATCGGTGGTTTCGTGCAGGTCGATATGCACCAGCACGCGGTCGCGGAACGGCGCGACCAGACGCATGAGGGCCGCCGACTCCTGCGCCGGACTGTTGTCGCGGAACGAGCGGTTCGGGTCGATCGCCAGCGGATTCCAGCGATGGATGCGCTCATAGGCCCAGGGGCTGACACAGGGCGCGATCACGAGATTCACGTGACCCGCATAGGCTTCCGCATACCGGTCCGCAAACAGCAGCGCGCCGTGCACGCCGCTGGTCTCGTAGCCATGCACGCCACCCGTTACCAGCACGCAGGGCAGCTTGTCATTCCAGTCGCGACTCTTGATCGCCACCAGCCGATAGCTGTCGGGCGAGTAATCCAGGCGGCCGTATTCCACTACATCGAAGCGCGAACGCAGCGCGTCGACCGCACTCAGCACATCCGCCTCGTAGCTGCGCCGGCGAGTCTGCCGCGCCAGCCACGCCGCCACTTCCGCAGGGCCCCAGGGCGTGCCGGGTGTACCGATGGGATAGGTGGCTTGGTTCGTCATGGCTTGGCTCGCTCCGCAGGGCATGGGGATAAGACGGCGAAATGTAGCACTGGTGAGGAACTGCGCAGACGCGGCCCTGTGATCTCCGGACCGAATAAGCCATTACATGGGCGTCGGGTTTCAATGATCACGCCATCAGCTCCCTCCCCCTGCTCGCAGGGGGAGGAAAAGGCGGTGCGTAGCCGAGACAACAAAAAAACCGAGGGGATCGCTCCCCTCGGCTTGCTCGGGAAAGATAGCCGCAGCTATCCGTCCGTGGGTATCAGTTCGATTCGGTGAACTGAATGTACGGCGTCGATCCACCGAAGGCAGAGCAACTGCCCAGGTTGAGATTGTTGGTCTCGCCGGTGGTACCGGAGTTGGCCGCGCAGGTGGGGGTGGCGGTGCTGCCATCGTTCACCGCAACCTTCACCGTCACCGACGAGCCGGAATTGAACACCGCTTCCGAACCGCCGGCATTGCCGACCACATTGAACTCCGACTCCTTCCACACCTGGGCCAGATACAGCACGCTGTCCTTGCCGCTGATGCTGTAGGCCTTGGTGCCATTAGTGAAGGTCACCGTGTCGTTGCCGCCGGAAACCACCGTGCCCGACAGCTTCAGGTTGGCGAGCTGGGTGGCCGGGATATCCGGAACCGAAACCGCCGCGCTGTTCTTATAGCAATCGCCCGCACCATCGCTGCCGAAGCCGCTGGGGCAACTGGTGCCGCCGTAGCCAATCAGCCAGTACTGCATGAAGACAGCCGCCTGGCCATTGACGTTGTAGTCCGGCGAATAGATGAATTGCTGCCACACCGTGCAACCGGAGTGGCTCCTGCACGCCGCGGTGGTGCCGTCGAAGTTGGAGTTGATCTGCAGCGTGTATTCGTTCGGCCCGAGAATGCCGCCACCGCCAAACGCGGCAACGCCTACGCCTTTTTCGGACGTCACACCGGTGACCGAAGGAAAGGTGCCCGTGGTGCTGCTGATCAGGCTCGATACCTTGATCGCATAGTCATTGCCATTGCCGGTGGTCTGCGTGGCTCCTCGTGCCAACGCGGTGGGATGGGGCCGGGGCGGTATGGAGTGGAAGCGCGCCGGCGCGACATTACAGCCAACCTGCTTCCAGAGAATGCTGGGGTAATCGGCTTGATAGCAGCCTTCCGCTGGCGCGGAGGTGTGCGACATGGTTTCACGCCAATCGGCGTGTGCCTGAGTTTCAACGGCATCGATGCGACTGTCGCCGGCCTGAGCGGCAAAGGCGGATGGCAACCAGGCGGCACTCGCCAAGCTGCTCACCATCGCGATCTGGATCATGCAACGCACACTACGCTTCATGCTGGATTGCATAGAACTCTCCCGTGGATTCAGCGCTGGACCATCCAGGCGCTGTGAATACCCCCTGTCAAAGCGCCAACACCCTTCCGGGGCATTAGCCCTAAAAACCATCACTCCTATTCCCCGACCTAATGAAATTAATCAAATCGACGAATACGCAAATTAATTCGAATATCCAATGCGTCTGCATTTTTTTGCGCTCAGAAGGGCGCACTTTCCCCAAAATCGAAAGTTCTTTTCGACTCAATAGGTTCGACAGGCTGGAGCAAGCTAGAGATTGATTTGTAAATGTACGCAGGTCATTTTTTTGTGACGTGCAACGGCCTTATTGCATGGGCGCTTCAATGCAATCGTGAATTCGCTTTCACAAAAATCCTGCGGTGCGACTCAGATGTCGCTGTGCAAACAGAGAGGACGAAAGCCATCAAGCCGATCTAACGGCCTCTGCTCCGCTTTCAAATCGCGCCTTCGTCCGCGAGCCGGCATATCGCGAGCGCAAGTACTGGTTCAACGGATTGCCTACGCACCGTGCAGCGAGCGCAGCCACCATCATCGAAAGCGCAAAGAACAGCGCCATCAGTGGAAGCTTCGTGTTGAGCTCGATACTCGCCTTCGGCCAGATCCCGGTCAGGATGCCAAGCACGATCAGGTGGAATAGATACAGCTCATAGCTGTGCGACCCCACCCAGGACAACGGCCTCATCAAGCGCGCACCCAGCTTGCTGGCATCCAGGTCGGCGACACAGATCAGAAGGCAGGCGGTCGCCAGCGCCAGGCAAGTGAAGCCGAATGCTTCATGGCCGTCGAAGCCCTGAAGGTAGACATAAGCCAGAACGACAGCGCACAACATGGCGCCCACTCTGCGCATGATGACGCTCCAGCCAGGCTTTCGCGCAGCGATCAGCGCAGCAAGACAGCCGATGGCGATCTGGTCGAAGCAGGCCAGATAGCCATAAAGAAAGTAGTTCTCGTCGTCGCGATGCAGCCAGCGATAGGCCGGCCCAACCACGATGAAAGCGATGGCGACCAGAAGCTGCCAGCGCACCCGCGCAAAGCGGACAAGGAAGGGGAACGTCAAATAGAACACTTCTTCAACCGACAGCGACCAACAGATATTCATCGCGTAGTTGAACCAGTTGCCTACGACCTCAATCAGCACGTTGTGCCAGAACGTCAGCACCGAGAAGATAGCCACCCACTGAAACCACGACGGCATCGGCTGCTTGTCGTGGTAGTTGTCGAACTTCGGCACGCCAGCCAGCCAGAGCGTTGTGATGATCGCCAGCATCAACAGCAACAGCGGCCCGAGACGGAACAACCGCAGCAAGTAGAACCGCTTCATATCGATCGCCGCCAACGTGCCGTAACGACCGAGCACATTGCTCGTGATCAGAAAGCCCGAGATCACGAAGAACATCGAGACGCCGTAGTTGCCGCTCACCAGCAAGGCACGCACCCAACCAGGCGGCACCGCATCCGGCAGCGGCAGCTTGAAGCCGTAGGCCAGGCCAAAATGAAGCAGCATGACCAGGACGATGGCCACACCGCGCAGGGTATCGATGTAGAGGTTTCTCGATTGCAGAAGCAACTCCCGGCGCAATCAGTCAGTGCGAGCCAGCAAAGCCGCGTATGAGCCTATCCCACTATCGCTGGCAGCATGGCCTGGACAAGCAAGGAGGTAGTTGAGCTGCCCCAACTACCTCCGCCTTCTTTCCTCGAACGTACCAGTCGCGGCAATTACCAGCTGGCGAAACGGTACTCAAGCGTGCCCGTCACCAGCACCGGACTAACCGTGCCCGTAATGAACATGCTCTTGGCCTTGGCCTGGTAGCGATCGACATTCACACCCACGCTGAGCTGCGACGTGATGTCGTAGCCAACCCCCGCGCCGAAGTACAGGTTGGTGTCGTTGGTGGTTTGTTCGCCGTAGTAGTAGCCCCGAGCCGTCAGCTTCGACCGGGAGAAGAACGCACCAAGCCGCGCGCTGACGTGCCAGTTTTCCGCGAAGGTCCAGCGGCCGTTGGCGCCCAGTGTCCAGCCCGAGACATTGAGCTTCAGGTTTTGGGGATACCTGGCATTCCCATCGATCCACCCATTGGTCTCGGGCTTGCCCAGATCGACATAACCCGCCTCCACACCCCAGGTATCGCGCCAGCGATAACCGGCGTTGACGCCATAGCCCCAGCTGTCCTTGTCGGTGAGGCCGGAGACGTTGGAGTGCGACATGCCCGCACCCGCATTGATAAAGAAGTGGCTGGGATCCGCGTCACCAGCGTGCGCGGCAACCGAGGAAACAGCCATTGCCGCGCCCAGCGACGCAGCCAGAAGAAAGTGACGCATGAATACCTATCCCTAGTGAGTTTGAAATGCGCCTATGGCGCGACGTACATCCCATAGCAGGCCATGGCGGGCCCACTCATTACCCTGCTTGCCCAGTCGCAGATTCGAACAAGCAGCACATCTCTTTCCTGCAAAGCACAACGCCAGGATGCATCGCTCAGCGCGACACTCCCGGCATTCAACACCTGATACGGAGGCCCGTCAGCGCGGGCTGCAAATCACACATGGCCACCTACACCGTCTATGCCGCCAGCTTCCGCCGGGGCAGACCGCGCCTTGGTTTCGTGACCTGATTCACATAGCAAAGCCATCCACCTGGCCCGAATCGCATCCCTGCCCCTGATTTAACTACCGAACATGTGGTTCGGCGGCAGACATTACCAGCATGGGCGGGGGCGTGCGAGTGAGCCGTACCTACTAAGGCCAGAGGTGATTACACAGAAGATAGCTCCACCCTCGTTCTCGCTAGAAACTCGCCAATTTACATGTCGCGGTGGAGCCACCCGGAGCTGTAATAGAACTCGTGTAGCTGAGCATCGCCCCCCACATATTCGATTCGAGTAATACCGTCATTCCCAACCAGTCCTACGGGGTCACCCTGTGCCAATACGGCACCGCGCCCGCCGCTCAAATCATTGTGCTGCCAGGCGCCATTCCACCAGACAAGCTCATGGACATGCTGATCCACGCCTCTGTAGATGACCCTCGACGCGCTACCGGCAACCAAGCCCCGTGGGTTGCCTACGGCCGGTGGAGCGCCGGCGAGACTTGTAATGTCCGAATGATGCCAGCCGCTCGAGTCCATTCGCAGCTCGTGGATATCACCCGCACTGTCCCTGTAGACGACACGGGGAAAGCCGTCCACATCTACATAGCCCTGAGGATCTGAATACGCCGTTCCAGATGAATCACCGCTCGTCATCTGCCATTGATTCCACACGCCATTGAACAGAAAAAGCTCGACCACTTGATTGCCGTTGTCTCGGTAAACGATTCGTGGTGCGCCGCTGGCTTGATACCCCATGGGAGCACCAGCGGCTGCGGCAATGGTACTCGGCACACTTGAAGTGCTGATATTCGCGTGATGCCAACCGGACTGGTCCAAAGACAGCAAATGAACATTGCCAGTGTCATCTCGGTAGACCACTTGGGCATTTCCAGCACCGTCCGCAAACGGCTTGGGATCGGAGTAAGCACTCCCCAACCTCAATTCGGCGCTCATATCCCACTCGGACCACACTCCACCCTGTCGGAAGATTTCGCGTATGTGCCGTGTCGGATCCAAGTAGACGACTCGTGCAGCACCATTTGCGAAATAGCCGGATGGCTCACCTGTAGCTGTAGCCGTAGCCAACCGGCTCCACGAGTTCGGCCGGCTCCCGACAACGCTCGTGAAAGACCCAACATCGGCGCCGTCCCTATAAACGATCATCGCTTCGGGACCGTTGAATGCAGCCGGAGTGCTGAGCGCATGGTGCGAAATCGTCGATGTGACGCGAACATTGGAAACCGACAGCCCAAGTTGTCCGTGCTTACCAGACGGCACATGGACCTCACCATTAACTCCAATCAACGTGATGGCGTAATCAAGTGGATTGGATGACAGAGAGCTATAGCCTGATAGCTTGGATACCTCTCCGACTACCGACATGAATTCCGCTGGGCTGATACGAAAGTGGAAGTACTTCGGCTGGAATGTTTCCTGCTGAAAATCAAATGCTCCATCGCCTGTCACTCGATGCAGCCAAGTCGACGAATTCACCGTAGTCTGAGCAATAGGAAAGGAGGTGGTATTGGTGTCATCGCCATGAACACTCTGAATTGTGGCGTCGCCAGCCTTTCGGGAGTAATAGACCACCTGAAAGGTGAACCGGCATTGGCCCCCCGTAGCTTTGCATTGATCGCTTTCGTCGAACGCTATGAACTCGAAATAGGCCAGTATGCTGACCCCAGTATCGGAACCGTCATAGACGGAACTATCAAAAGCAACACCAGAAGTGAACGACACATCGAGCTGATGTGCGACCGAAGGAAAGAGTTTTGCGTAAGGAGGGGAGTTGTACCAACAGCCAACATTGAGCGAATTGGATCCGTTATAGAGATTGGCAGTCGGATCCATTGAGTTCAGCCACAGGCCAACACTTTTACTGATCGCCTGAACCCCCGAGTAGCCATATGAGTCCGTGTGACCTCGCTGAAACGACGATAGCGGCGCTGCACTCGTCAGGCCGGTATAGGTGCCCAACGACCACGAGGTGATGGGCACAGTGGGCGGGTTGCCACTGTCCCACGCATCCCAGATGGTGAAGCGGTTATAGCCAGGGTAATTCGGCAGACCTTGAACAACCTGATCGATCGAGTCCTGCCCCACCGCCGGCTGATAGAACGGAAGAAACGGCCGTACGCCACTGTTCTGATCGATCGGTGCGCCACCGGTAGCCATACAATCGGTGGGGGCTAAAGTGACCGCCTGGTCAAATGCCTCAGCTCGTCCTGGAAGAACAAAGGTGCCCAGTAATCCGGTGGCGACAACCGTAACCACCATGACGCTTAGCACGCGACGAGCAATCTTTTCATACCCCTTCATGACACCCTTCCCTGGCCAAGTCAGTGCTGATATTGGCGCTATCCTACGACCATTAAGCGGGGGATGTGCATGCAATACGTTTGATCCGGCGCCGTAGGGATCCAATGTGCATGAGTGGATTTCTATGAAAAGGACTTTGCAATCAGGCTAGAGCGATTCGGACTGCTATCGAAGCTATCGACAGAGCGCCGTCACGGAGCTACCGCACTGATGTCTTCGACATACACCAATTCGCATGCGCCATTCCCCGTGTCCTCGCGCGTCATCGACGTATGCCACCGCCAACCATCCGGCCGGCTGGCGTCTACAAGAAACCCCTCCAGATGCACCAGCTGTCCTGGCCGTATCCGCTCCAGTGAATGACGGACCCCGTCATCAGAGGGAATCAGGTGCATATTGGCGCTTGAGGTTTCGATGTCGCGCTGCGGAATCGGGAACTCGCGAACGTGCCAGTAATAGAAGCGATTGGATTGGGTGATGCTGATTTTTGCCAACACCGCGCTGTCCGACATGCTGCCCCAGCCAAACGCAAGATCCACGGGGGCAAGCGTGGCACCTGCGTCGTAGCGATAGTCTTCACGTGAAAGCACCCGAGCAGTCAACTCAAAGCGGGCACGTGTGGTGAGAGTTACGTCGCCACGTTGTAACTGCGTGCCATGATCGATATCGACCTGCAGCGGTGCATCCGGTGCGAGTACTCCCGGCGCCTGCGCCATGGGCCGGTGCCGCCACCAATGAAGCGCGCCCCAGCCGATCAGCAGGCAAAGCAGTACGAGACCCCACCTACGCATAAGTACACAACGCCTCACTGGCTTCAACGATGAAAGGGCAGCACACACCCGATTTGCCTTTCGCAATTCGTGATGGACCAACCCCAGAACCAAAGCTGGCGAACTTTGCCGGCCCTTGCCGGCAAAGATCCATACAGACGAGTCAAAACACTCAGCGCGCTCTCAAATATCCCGCGCCCCACTCTCCGCTCCCGGGAGTGCAGCAGGCTCCACTCCGGCCTCAGCCATGAAGCGGTGATATGCGAAGTTGCCCCGCACGCCGCTGATAAAACACAGCAGCAGAATGATGGCGAGAAAGATGCCGAAGCGGATCGAGTCCGGCTGAGTGGCAATCTGGAAAACCTTTTCGATCACGAACAAGCACAGCCCCACGATAGCGAAAGCCTTGGAGCGCGCGCGGATACGCCACGCGATTACCGCAAAGAGCACTGCATCGACATAGGCTGAGGGATGGACACCGGCGACTCCATCAGCGGTGAAGATGCTGATGCTCGCCATGATGGCCGTCACGACGGCACAAAAGACGGCGGCCCACATACCCTGGTTGGACGCCTGAATAGCGTCGGCGACATTCCCGAACGTCGGCCAGTACCAACGCACCGGCTGATTGCGATTTGCCATGTTTTTCCGCTGTTGACGTAACGGCTCCCCTGGCCGCGCCTAAAAGCTAGCACGGCGGACCGTGGCAGGCCGAGGGGCCGCAGCACGGGGGCGGAGTAGCCCAACCCGGCTTCCGCCCGGCATCTACAGATGCACTTGCTGTGCCTGCTGAAGATTGACCGCTTCGATCTTCCTGTCGATCAACGGCGATGACTTTGCCTTGCCGGCATCGATGTAGGCCTTCTTGGCGTCCTCGACCTTGCCCTGCGCTTTAAGTACATCACCTTTCAGGCCCAGGCCTTCGGACTGCATCACGGGGATGTCCTGGAACTTGGCTGACAGGTCGGTCCAGGCTTGCGGATCGGTCGCGATGATGTGGCTCAGGCGATCCTGGTTGGCGGTGAATTTGGCGTTCGCTACTTCGGTGGTCAGCTTCGGCACCACGGCGTCGCCCGTGATCTGCTGGGGCTTGCCGCTTTGGGTGGCGATGGACTGAGCCACCAGTTGTGCGGTGGGGGATCGCAGGATGTCTGGGGAGGTTTGCCCGGCTTTGTTCAATGCGTGGCTGGCGACGTCATTCAGCCCCACGAACGCCAGGGCATCGGCGGTCATGACCCAGCGGGCCGATGGCGGCAGATCCGGCGACGCCTTGGCCAACACATCGCCGGCGGCGGCGGCGAGGCCTGCATTGCGCTCCTCGGTGCTCAAGGTGGGCGGGACCGTCGCCAAGTACTCCTTCATGTGCGCCGCCATGTTGCTGAGCAACTCATCCTGCTTGCCCTGCACGGCCGACACATCGGGCACATGCACGATCACATGGCGCGACCCGAGCACGGGCACCTGGATATCGAAGCTGTACTGGGCGCGGATGGACGACGGCCGGATGGCGAGCAGAAGCACGCCCGAATGGCCCGAGGGAATGCCGCCCTGGTCGGGCCGCCACAACTGCAGATCGGAATCCGCCGTGGTGGTGTAGTTGAGCATGTGCTTACCGTTGTTGGTCAGCACGGCGGCGTTGTCGCCGTTGGGGCTATGGAGATCGAACGTCCAGTGGTTGTCTTCCTCTTTGAAGCTGGGCAGCGCCAGCAGAGGATGCTCCGGCGTGCCGAACACGACCTCGCGGAGCGCATTAAACAGGACGACGACCGCGTGATCGTCCGCACTTTGCGGCTTGACGATGCTCAGATGATCCGCGCCGCCGATCGCCGAAGGCGCGTCGTCGCAGAAGCGCGACGAGCTGGACATCGGCACGATCATCACGCCATGGGTTTCCTTGGTTTCGCGGGCGCACACCACCGTGGGCCGCTGCTCCTTGTCCAGCGAGCGCCAGTCGCTATCCAGCGTCTGCAGGTAGGTATTGCTGTCGAGCTGGAACATCTCGGCAATCGCCGGGTTGCTCACCACGTGTTGCGCCAAAGAGGTGATGGAAGCCCCTTCCTGTGGCGTCGCGTACAGCACCAGCAGCGGCACCTGGTCGAGGCGCTCGCGATGCTTCACCAGCTCCCGCATCACCACCAGGCCACCCATGCTGTGGGCGACAAAAACCACCGACGGGTAATCCCAGACGCCCGCAGCTTTCAGATAGTCGTCCAGCTTGTCGGCGGCCCCAAGCATGTCGAGCGAGCCGCCCTTGAACATGTACGACTCGAAGCCGAAGGCATAGACATCCACCCGGTCGCCGATGCCGGGCATGTCCTTAAGCAACTTGAAGAACGTGGTGCCGTTGTCGTTAGTCCACGTACCCAGGGTGTCGCCGAAGATGCCGTGCACGAACACCACCGCCACCTGCGCATGCGGGGTCGACTGATAAACCCATTTGGGCGGCGTGGTACTTCCGCTGGTCGCCGCGCGATCCGCTGCCGTACCCGACGCGGGGGGCGTCTCTCCGCCCGAGCAGGCCGAGAGAAACAGCGCCAGACTCGTCAACACCACGGCAGCCAGCCGCTGTGCCCCCTGACGCCGACTTCCCCCAAAGAAAGCCGACACACGCCGCAAGATGCCCATGGACCTTCTCCCAGGTGCCGAACATGGCGGACAGCGGAGAATGCTCTCGCTGGGCACGGGGGGCCGCAACTAGCTAGACGACGTAGTCCTATAAGCAAGAGTGCGGCAGGCATCCCATGCCGAGAGCGCTTCCGCCCTACCCTTGCGGCTTTATCACTTCGCCGCGCGCTCGCCTTGCTTTCCCGATACGTAGAACGCCAACCCAAGGCAAATGGCAATCACGGCGGAACAAATCACCGGCACCACAAACATGAACCGCCACGAGAGCACGGTGGATGCGATGGACACCAGCAGAAAGGTGCCGATCAATGGGCGTACGCGGAGGGCGTCGGATGTCGCGATGGATGCCAACTGCCACAGCACGACAGCCTGGGCGAACATGTAGACGCCGAGGATGTAGCCGAAGCCCAGATAGAAGTCCAAATAGGTTCGACTGGTGCCCGCGGCATCGAAATGGAACGACCGCATGGCTTGCAGGACATCGGTTTCGCCGGCAGGGGACCAGAGGCTTGTTCCGCCCGAGGTGTGCCCGACGGCGAAAAGAAGCGTGAGGATCGATGCGATTCGTAAGAGAATGGAGGGTTTCATGTTGCTCTCCCAGGTTGTGGCTAGGATCACATCAAGACTGAATCATGATGGCCAACACATTCTATGGAAATGTCCCGTCCTTATCGCCGATTGAGGTAGAACCATAGGGTCAGATGCAACTCCAACGGAGTCAGCTCCGAAAGTCCAACCTGACCCGCCTCTCGGTGTTGCTGAACTAGTCCTATGCGAATACCGGTGAAAAATTAAGGATGATCTATGGATCACTCCTCAGGATTACATCTCTCTCGCACTCGAAGATAGAAACGGCATCACGATCACCATCGTAAAGCCTCTCAAAAAAATTGGATTCAAACCACGGGCTCGGCATCACTTGCACAGAAGCGCCTGAGACCCGTTTTTTCCAGTTCGGAGGTGTCACGTCGCTAACGACCTCAAAGCTTTCCGCGGGGTAATACCCCGCAGAAGCTGAAACAGGATCGCTATCATTGATGACGATTAAATAGTCCATCTGTTGATCCGCGCCTCTCTGCGTAGCCATGACGTGATACACCTTGTTGAGAGTAAGCCACTGGGAATCAAGAGTAGGCCTCCGCCGAGAGTCAAAATAACGAACGCACTTTACTTTCATCGACAGGGCGCTCCGGACATGCTGTTAAGTACAGCCTTGTAGACTAGGTGATAGTAGACGTTGCTTGCAGACAACGACGCAAAGACGGCTGACTAAGCTACATCAGCTTAACGTCACTCAGCCGAACAATCCGCGTCGGCGCCCCAGGGCCTCCATACCTGATCGTAATTAACGACAGTCGCGTCAGCTCAGATTCGCGGAGCTTAGCCTCGACGGAAGCAAGCAAACTCTCGGCATTGGGCCCATACATAAAGAGGACCAATTCTCCCTGCCCAATCTCGTTGCCATCATATTCTCCAGAGCGTGCATGGCTGATGGCTTCTGTCAGCTCATCCTCAAGCACATGGATCTTACTAAGGATGTCTTCGCTCATTTCCTGGATGACCGATCTGACGATAACTGCTTCTTCCTCAGCGTTTGGCATATGCACACGTGTGGTTGGTTAGATGGGCCGATTCAACAAAGGCTTGGGGCTTGCAACATGCGAGTCAGAACTATCTCTATCGCTTCCGTGCCATACGAGCCATCAGATCGGCGGCTCATCACATCCGTCGCGAAGGGCACCTCATCAATCACTTGGTTAGGATTGTCATCTGCATAGGTAACGTCTATTTCGACATAGTGGGTAAATCGCAAGCCCTGAAAAGGGTTGCCGACCAATTCACGCGACAAGCTCGCGGCGATCCCAGTCGTCACCCCATGCATGATCACGGTTACAGGTCCTGTTCCATGGCGAAAAACGGGTGTTGCCGCTTAGATATAGCGAAACATTTGTCGCCTTGGGTGCCAAAGTTTTAGTTTTAACGACGCCGCATAACGAGGAAGGCGACCAAAGGTCGCCTTCCTCGCTCCAAGGGGGTGCCACTTACATCATCCTTACTGACTAACTCTTCTTTGACCGTCTCCCAAGGACCTAACTGCATCGGCGGCCAATGAATTTCGAAACGCCTGAAGCGCATTCAAATCAATCTTTGTACCCAGGTGCCCATCGCTTGAAGCAATTCCATTTGCATCGACGAAAACTTTTGATTCACTGGATGCAAATTCCATTCTTACGCGACTCGAATCGAAATCTGCCGCTCCTTTGCCGGCCAAAATGCTACGCAACCGCTCGATCTGTACCGGAGAAGAAAGGCACCACTCCTCAAATGCGCGCCCCTCGACTGTTTTCATCGTAACGCGCTCGTAAGTGTCAATATCGAGAGGCATAAAGCGTACAACGGCACCACAACGATCGTGGGCCGCGGCGTTGATAGGCATACTCAATATTGCGATAAGCGGCATCGCGATTGCAGTTAAAATCTTACGCATACACAATCCTCATCTGCACTTAATAGGCCACCCGAGGTGGGAGTCCAAGCTCTGATCGGATAGGGTTTTCGTTGGAAATCACGTTATCCATATTTCCCGGGCCTGTATCGCGAATCCTTGTGGCGGCGTGGCCAATTTCGTGACCCAGGATTGCACTAGTCGGGGCGGATTGCTCATCCAATGTTAGACCGACGTCGACCAGCGTTAACGGGTGAAAATTCGGATCGACGCTTATCGTATTGGTGCGTGGTGAAAAGTAAGCATCGTTAGCCTTTTCATTTGCAATTGTATATTCAACTGGCGACATCACAAGGGCGTAAATGAGGGCCGCACCATAAGCGGTGCTTCCTACGCAGTCGTACGCAGTGTGCAGAGCTCTCTGTGTATCAAGATCCCCAGCAAAGGTAACGCGGAGACCTAGAGGATCTACCCGACTCAACGGGTTTCCGCCCACATAGGCGTAGGTGTTTAGTCCGCCGCGGAGCCCTATTGGATCGCTTTGGACATAGCGTCCAATTGCTGCTTCGTAATCGCGGTTTCCGTTATAAGCTAATCCGGATTCGACATCGTGGTATTGCCCCGGAAGGCGAAGATTGAAGACGTATCCCGTAGGAGCTATCGGTGACTGCTCGCCGAACGGATTGCCCTGGAGGTCCCATTGCCAGATGGTGGTTCCATTGGCGTCGGTGACGGCACGGGGTGTATTGAGCCCATCGGCATGAACGAAGTTCACCGTGCTTGCCGTTCCGGTGGTGTCCACCACGGCCACCGGCATATCGCCTAGCCAGATGTAGTCTCTGTTCGTACTCCCGTACTCTCCCATGAGTTGACTGTTTTCGTCATAGGCGAAGCGTAGGTTGACGGATTGAGGAAAGGTAGCGGCCTTTGCGATGCGCTGACCGGCAGCGTTGTAGACATAGGTCGCGACGGTTTGGCCGTTCCGTTGTACGACCGTCAGCCGGTTCCGCTCGTTGTACCCATAGCCAAAAGTTTCCCCGCCACTGGAATTGCCCGTGGTGTTGCCGTTGGCGTCATAGCTGCGAGCGCTTGTGCCAATGCTGGTGAGCCAATGGGTGTTGGCCTGGTAGCCGTAGGTGCCCGTGGCCAGGCCGGCGCTGGTCTTGCTGAGGCGGTCGCCTGTCTTGCTATAAGTATAGGCCTCGATGGCGGTGCCGCTGGGACTAGAAACACCCGTGAGGCGATACAACGGATCGTAGCTGTAGGTCTCGGTGGCAGGGTTGGCGCCAGCGTTGTTCCCCAGGGCGGTGATGTTGCCCATGGCGTCATGCGCGAAATGCAGGTTGAGCGCAGAGCTGGTGACGTCGGTCAACGCGTAGTTGGCGTCGTACGCGCGCGTTATCGTCTGCCCATTGCCCAAGGTGTAGCTGGTGACGGGGCCGAACGGCAGGTAGACAATGTTGCTGACGGTATTTCCTGTGCCCGCCCCCGTGGCACCGGATGGCAATGCCGTTACGCTGCTGATCCGGCCGGCGGCATCGCGACTGTATTGCACCGAAGTGCCGCTAGGCGTCAGGGTGCTGGCAAGGCGCCCCGCCAGGGAGTAGCTGTAACCGATGGTGTCGGTCTGGGTGCCCTGCGTCTGGCGCTTCTGCACCACGTTGCCGCGGGTGTCATAGCAATAGGAGGTCGTCACCGCGTTTTCGACGATGCGGGTCAGCCGACCGATCGGCGCGGAGGTGACACAGCCCGTGGTGCTGTTGGGTTCGTCGTAGAAGTAGGCGACGTTGAGCGAGCTGTCACTGTAGGTCGTGGCCGTTCGGCGATTGAGCGCGTCGAAGGTGCTCGTGCTGGTGATGCCTTTGGCATCGGTGCGCTGGATGGCATTGCCCGCAGTGTCATAGACGTAGCTGGTTGTACCGGCATCCGGGCTCTGAACGGACTTCAGATCATCGAGGCCGTTGTAGCTATAAATCGTATTCAGGCCGTCGGGATCGCCTACGCCTTCCAGATGGTCGCTGGCGTCATAGGACGACACGCTCTGCGTGTCCTTGGTCGCCGTGTCGGTGCCGTTGTAGTTGTCGATGGTGCTGACGAGGCGATGCAATGCGTCGTACCCCCGCTTACGCTGGATGCCTGCCGCATCGGAACTATGGACGGGGTTGCCCGCTGCATCATAACCATCGGGATAGTTGAAGTTGAGGATGGTCCGGTTAAAGGCATCGACGACCGTCAACACCTGGCTGAGGCTGCTGTACGTACGTGAGGCGGACCGTTTCAAGGTGTTGCTACTATCGAAGGTCTCTTCCTTGAGGCGATTCCCGGCCGCGTCCAAGGTGTAATGGATGCGGTTGCCCACGGCATCCGCGATGTCCGTCAGGCGGCCGGCATCGTCGTAGGTGTAACTGGTGATTACGCCATCGGCATCCTTGGATTGTGTGATGTTGCCAATCGCGTCGTGCGTCAGCGTGGTCGTGGATGGCGCTCCCGTGCTGTCGCGTGTGAGCGTCAACGGCCAACCTTCCGGCGTATAGGTCATGACGGATACGACACCATTCGGGTCGATCGATCGCCCCGGATTGCCGTACATGTCGTACGTGTCGTAGCTCGTCACGTGCCCCAGCGCATCCGTGATGGTCGCCAAGCGGCCCGACGTATCGTAGGTGTAGTGCGTAACGTCGTTGACGTCCGTACGCGGACCATCGACGCTCTGGAGTAACCCTTGCGCATTGTAAGTGTTCGTCGTGGTCCGGTCGGGTGTGGTGGCATGAGCCGTAATCGCGGACAAGCTCAGCGCGATAAGACTGCAAAGCATCCTTTTCTTCATGTCGATCATTCCTTGATAGCGTGGACGCTGGTTGAAAGCTGGCGTCCCAGGTCGTCGTAGGTATACGTCGTCACACGGTCTGGCATAGTGACCGTCAGCGGAAGAAAGCGCGTGGCGTCCCAGGTCGTCGTCGTCGTGCGCTCCTGAGGTGTTCCCTTTGCTTCCACACGCTTGGTCTCACGGCCCATCGTGTCGTACTCGTAGGCAGTCACCGTACCCAAGGCGTCGGTTTTGGTTTCAACCTGTCCTCGCGCTGTATACGTGTACGTGCTGTTGCTAGCCGGACACCCGGCTGCGGGCTCGCCTTCAATGGCGGTGACGCGCTTTATGCCCTGAATAACCTGATATCGGTACGTGACGTTGTGACCTAGAGCGTTGGTCACCACCACCGAGCCATCGTCCTGATAGGCCAAGGAAACCTTTTCCGCCCCATTGGCATGCTCGCTCGATATGGCCCTACCTTGGCTGTCGTAGTGCCAGGTGGCGAAGCGAACACCGCGCTCATCGATGATGCCAGTCAGAAGATCGAGATTGTTCGCGTCTTCGTAGACATAGCTTCGAGTGGTGGTGTGGTCACCCCATGACTTCACGGCCTTGGTGATGAGGTACGTTGCACCGGCGGTCGTATAGGTGATGGTCATGCCACCCGTCGTCAGGCTTTCGAGCGGGCCCCGGTACCAACTCGTGACGTACTGAAGCGTCCGTCCACCCGAATCAGTGACGGTGAATTTCATTTTACTGGGCGCCTGAAACGTGTAGGTGATGGTTTGCGCGCGCCCGTCGGCGAGCTGTTTGCGCACGAGAAAACCCATCGCATCGAACGTATAGATCGTGTTATCTGCGGCGGTGTAGATCCACTGTTGGTTGCCCTGCCGAAGACTTCCTTGCTCTGTTGGTTCGCCGACTGGCACGCCGTTGGTCAAAGTGAAAATGGAAGAGCGACCATCGTCAGACGTGAGAAGCAGCGTATTGCCGTTGATAGCCAGCGTCATGCCATAGCTGTGCGTCCAAGCACGGCTGTAGCCGTTGTAATAGCGCTCGAATGCTAGCTCGCCATTGGCATCGCGAAAATCTTTCTCGACCTGGAACTTATTTCCCGATGCAATGCTGACAGGATTGCCAGCGCAGGTAATGACGCCTCCGAGCGGCAAGTCCGAAGGATCGCCGACCTCCTTGCGGTCCTGATCCTCATTGGGGTTCTCGCACTTCCCAGTAAATTCATTTTTGATCTGACCGTCAGGACAGGGAGTATCCTTCTGTACACCCTTAATGAGATGGCTAAACTGCAAATCCTCAACGTGACCATTCGCCGTATAAATGAGCTGATATGAGGTGGTGCAGGCGTAGTACATCAGTTTCGGCGGATTTGAGTTCGCCGCATTGAAGATCGGCGATTGGTAAGGAAGGATGTTTACCGTGTAAGCGCTGCTTCCTGGCGTGTTCTGATGAATTAACGCGACGTCGTCCGAATAAGCGGCCTGACATGCGTCGTCTGCATGCGCGTATACCGTTCCATCGCCACCAGCGATGGTGTACGTGTACGGATCAGGGTCGTCTTGCGCATGGGCCAAAGAAGCCCCTAGCACGAGAAAAATGCACGCAATCAACGCTGTCATTCGCTCCATCAACGTGCGACTGAGCGAGGGCGCGCAGTCATCAAGCGACAGACTTTGTTTCGCTTTCCTTGCCATGAAGTTCTCCATTAAATACGGGAAATACGGGTAAATCGATGCCACGAGATGAACGTGTCATGGAAGGCATCGAAAGATGAGCGGGCGGTATAGAGGGAAAGCCGTTCGCGGGATGTCCACCCCGCCATGCGGAAGGGGAAGTAGCGAAAGAGGCTTTGTGTGGGGAGGCGTACCTGCCCAGCAGGCAGGTAGCTGCACCATTCCTTGGTGATCATCCTTGCTTCCTTAAGCTGGCGAGTCTCATTCCTGAGTGCGCGTGGCGATCCTTCACCACGTACTTCCATCCATTTTGCACGCTTTCGTTACAGCTATGGTGCTCTTACATACAGCGATTGCAGGGCGGCACTAAGTGAACAGCATGTCAAAGGATGGCGTAAATGGGAAGTGAGAACGCGCGCGCGATTTATGCCCGGGGCAATGCGCATTGACTTCAGAGTGCCATCTTCGGCGGCTGCGCCCTTGTAGACACCGTGGTCAGCCGTGACAGTGAAGGCCATCATCGGCCGTCTGTTTCGGTCTACTGATCACAATGAAAAGCGGGTGCAGGTTCACTACCGATACTTTCCGACCAGAAAAGCCCCCCCCCCTTTGTCGGCAGATTTCCTGTAGAGGGGCTCCCAGCCACGGCAGCCCCATTGCTCTCATCAGCTCATTAGCGAGTGATCTGTGCCCCCTGGGCCGCCTGTTGCTGCATCGCCTGATCCTGCTGCTGGACCTGCTGCTGTTTCTGAGCCTGTTCCTGATGCTGAAACTGCTGCATGGCCTGCGGCCACTGCGCGCCGCTTTGCTCCATCGAGGTGTTCAAAGCCTGCATAGTGTTCACTTTGCAGTGTTGATCGAAGAAATGATCGCGCACACCCGGCGGGCGCTGCGCACCCCATAACGCACTAGCGTCTTCGCTCAGGGCGATCTGATCGATCCGCTGCAAGCCGCTGGCACGACCTGAAACAGTCAAGGCCGAGGCTAGTTGATCGCTGCGCTGATCCGGTGTGCGGCCATTCTGCTGATCGAGTTGGTGAACCAGCTCGCGCGTCTTGAGATAGAAGGCGTTGTCGGGATGCGCCGAATCGTCCAGACGCACCGGACACTGCCATTGGTTAGCGCTGCTTTTTGCCTGAGCGAGAGCCTGCGTTTGCTCTTCGATAGCCTTGAGCGTTGCGGGGCCGGCGATGCCATCGGATTTCAGGCCGTGATCGCGCTGGAAGGCTTCGACGGCGACTTTGGTGGACGAGCCAAAGTCGTTATCCGCGACGAGTGGATTTCCACGAGCGTCGCTATAGCCGAGCCCACCGAGCTTGGTTTGCAATGCGCCAACCTCCGAACCTCGATCGTGTTCGCGCAAGGTGCCGGGGTGCTGAACATGATCGCCGGCAGCAACCGAATGTGCGGATGTAGAGCGAGCAGCCGCTGGATGGGTTACGTGCAAAAGGCGCTCTTCAACACCATCTCGCTTTACGTTGAGATCCAGCGTGTGGTCTCGATTGGAGGCAATCGAGATGTCCTGACTGTTGATCTGGCCCCACTGCCCATTGACCAATGCATGGCCATTGCCCGCGCGATCCCATACCACCAGGTCTTGCCCTTCTGCGTAGAAGCCACGTCCGTTCGCGGTCTTCGCATATGAACCTCCCTGACTCAGCGCTTGGATCATTGGTCGCGCGTGCGCGGGATCAACGAAAGCATCTTTCATAACGGCATACTCATGCGGAAGTTGCGCATGTGCCGAGTCGTTTCCGAGCTGCGTAGGGTTCACCAAGGGATCCGCTTTGACGCTTTCCCAGGCCTGATGCAGCGGATGATCCGGCGCAGTGTTCTGCAGATCGCGAAATAATTGTGTTCCGCGCAGAGCGTCATTCCGCCCCGACTGCATATAGTCGGGGTAGTGATCGATGGCACCACTGACATCAGTCACGCTGTGATACGAGCCGTTCTTGATACGTGTCAGAACACCGCCACCAATGACCTCGTTCTGATTGAACGCTTTTGCCGTGATGGCGATCATCTTCTCCTGATCTTCAATCGATGCCTGCTGAAAAAGCGTCGTTTCGCGCAACGGAGCTACCACGCGACTCATAAGCCTGTTGGTCTGAGCCATATCGTGTTGGTGCACGAACGACACACCGGCATCGCTTTCCAGAAATCGATCTAGATGCGCCTTTACAGTTGCATCCATCGGGCGCCCGTTCTGATCCTTAATGTCATTTCCATCGCGGGATAGATCAGCAACGGCCTGGTTCCGCTGCGCGCCAGTAAGCACCCAGTCGGGGTGTTTGGCACGCGCCCAGTCCTGGAATGCGTCAGCAAGCGGACCAGCCGCTTCTTTATGCTGCCCGAGGTCTGTTTGCAAGGTACCGATGGTGTATCCGCTGTTTCCCTTCGGGTGCATCTTCATGGCGCCGTGTTCATCGGGGCGCACGTTGCCGGCGAAAGCCAGTTGATATGAACGATCGGACCCTTCCGAGGTAACCCCGATCGCGAAATAGATGAGCGCTCTAGCTTCGTTGTCTGTGATGCTGGCCATAACTTCGTCCTTGACTATGTGTCTCTTCAGTTATCTTCGGAACACTGCGTATCCAGCGGTGCTTTCGCACCGTGATCCACACGATGCAACACAAGGTACTTTTCAAAGGTACGCGAGGCACCCGTACCAACCGGCCGATACCACGTAAGCGCCCCTCGTTCTGAAACGAAATAGGCGCCCTCTTGTTCGGGGAACGATGGACATAGCGGCAATCCCTTTTGACCCCCACCAGCGGTGCAGAAGCGAACATAGAGCTTGCCCTCTCGCACCTGCCCGCTGAAATCACCGAAATCACCACCTACCCTGGTGCCGTCAGACCAGGTTCCGGAGAAATTCGGCCCGCCATCTTTGATAGCGAACTCGACGTAGTGCCCAGAGTTGCAGTCGCTTCGATAGCCGAAAGATCCATCAAAATCCACTACTGACGCACCCGATACCCGTCGCTCCAACTCGTCCGCTCGCTCAGACGTCTTCGCGACAGCACATGCGTTCTTTACGGCGCCCCCTGGCACGGCGCCTTTACCGCATACCTTGTCGCGCGCAGCAATCCATTGCCTCTCCTCATCACGAAGCGCCTTTCGCTGCGCGACATCCAGCGATCCAACGAGCTTCCGGTAAGCAGCATTGAGCCGGGCATCCTGCAGATCGTAGTCATGAGCTATAGCGTTCCCTGTCTCCTGCTGTGGAGCCGAAGCGGCGGACGCCCCATATGGCACCGCTACGATCAGCGCGAACACAAGACCGAGAAGGACAGGCGCGCGAAGCGCGCATCGCCTTGTCGTATTCAATGGCTTCCCAAGCATGTGAGCTCCTAACAACACGATGAATTTGCCTTTCGAAATTGGAATAAGCCTACCCTAGCCGGGGCCTTCTTCCGCGAAGCAACGAAGTGATTACTGATCGTTCGTAATGGTCAGATACTTGTCTAAGGTGTTGGCGCGCTCGCAGAGACGAAAAACTTCGTTCTCCGTCACTTGCAAGTCGTCCACGACCTCATTGCTGTAAAGCGCGCTTTCGAAACTACTGCTCTTGCTGTGAAACTCCAGCCATGTCCGCTCGGCGCTTACCAGTCGCTCTTTTGCCTTTGCGTTGAGCTTCCCGAGCAATGCCTTGTACGCGGCATTGAGCCGCGCATCCTGGGTTTGCCTCTCTGTAGTCAGGCATGAACCGATGGCGATGGTGTCGGATCCGGCCTTATCGATACATACATAGAATGCGGCGGTGATGCCCTTGGGGGCATCGCGCTTGATGATCTGGCTGGTGCTGTCGGCTGCGATGGCGCCGGTTGCACAGATAAGAAGAGCGGCGGAGATAGCGAGCGTCTTGACCGTTTTCATGATGTGGCTCCTGATCGTACGTTCCTTGCGGTGACCGTGAGAGCCAGCCAGGCCGACTCGGCACGCCCATCCTGGTCAAGGGCAGACATTCCTTTGCCGAGAGCGCTCAGCAAGTGTGAAACATATTGAATCGCCGCTCACTGCTCAAGTGAACTGACTCGCACTCCCGGTGCACCGATCAACCAGGCTCGCGCCATTGGCAGCTATCCAGAACCGCGGCGAGTTCTTCCGCGTACTTGGCAAAGCACGCAAACACAGGCCTGGCATCCACCTTCAGCGGCTTCGCCTTGGGATCGGCACTGTCGACAAGGTCAGCGAGTTGCCATAGCGCGTCACGAATGTCGCTGAGCTGGCGATACGCGTGTTCGGGAAGGTCGTAGTGCAACGCGACGGGCTGTGGCTTGCGTGCGATACCGGCCATGGTGGTGTCTCCTTGGCGTGAACTCGTTCGTTTCGCCCAGGTGCGGCACACCATGCGTAAGGCACGACGTGCCGCGGGACGATCGCAGGACTCAAGGGCTCACCGACGGCTCATGCCTGAGCGCCGGTGCGGTGTGATTGAAGAAGTAGATCGCAGCGACCGCCCTTGCCATCGAGGCACGCGGCAACGCGCCGGGTGCAACGGCTTAAGTGGATTCGCATGGAAACGGCAGCGCCGCGGTTCCTCAATCGTGTTCGCTGATAGCGCGAACCGCCCGGGTTATCGGTGAGGGTGTCGCCGAGGGGTTCGGCGGGCGAGCGAGTACCGTATGATCTGGCTTAGCCATATCAACTCTCCTTTAGTTGGTTTGGTTAGCGGGTCAGGGGTGCTCGTAACACCTCTGGCTCGCGCTTCTACACTGCATGGCTGCAATGGTTGCTTGCGTCGACGTACGACAGACTCCGCGAGCAACGGGATGAAGCTAGCAAAAGATCAGATGGCCGTCTGTAGGGATTGGACTGCAGCACACACGCGAAATGTGTAGTCCAGACCTTAGTTGCCAAGAGCCTTCACTCCAGCCCGTCGCTACGGCATGTAATAGAAGAGAAGGACGCAAGCTACCGCAGATAGGTAGCTCACAACGCCGATCAGCAACGCACTTCCCATGGTGACTATCACCAAGCGCAGCTTGCGCACCTGCTTCCAGCCACCTGCGCTACGAATCGTATCCAGGGCGATCCAAAAGGCAGCGAGGATCGTCACGAATATCGGGATCATGAGCTTGACCGCATCGGGGATGGGCATGCCCGGTTGCATGGCGACGGCGGTTAGAAAAACGGAACCAGTTACTCCGAGAACCAGGCGTGCAGTTGCACCCCAACCGCGTTCCGTAAGCTGTGACATTGCAGGGGCATCCATGCAGCGAATCCTTGTCCAAGATAGAGCAGCTAAAACAACTCTGCGCTCGCCCCTTTTTGCTCAGCGGCGTTCGCTTTGACGCTGGCAGCACACTTAGCCAGCGCCAAAGCGAGAGATCACTAACGCAGCTCAGCGCTACTGCACGTTGGGCCGACTATAGGAAACCCCCAAGTTCGCATTCGTGCTGTCGTCCTGGGATTCCAGCGCCCATTCCACCCGGGTAACGATGACTGGGTCAGGTAGCTGGGTGAGCTGCGCAGACCCGAACCACGGATAGATCGGGCCCCTGCCATCGTTGTAGTCGACCGGTGCCTGGGCGGCGGCGCAGGACACCAGCTTGTAGATGTCGAAGCTGTAGAAACCGCCGGACCCGGGGTTCGTCAACGACATCGTGGGCAGGCTGAGCCCGCAACGGCTGTTCGCTACCGTCGTGCCGATGAACAACGACAACGCTCCTGGGTAGTACGAAGAGTCTTTGATCGGCCAGTTCCACGATATGCCGGGATAGAAAGTCGCCGGCTCGGGTGGAATGTTTAGACAGTCGAGGTCGACAAAGAGGAAGCGGTCGATATTGTCCTGGAACCCGCCGAGGGTCAGCACGAGCCTGGCGCAACCGATGGCGGCGGCATTGTTGTTCGCGGCCGGGTTCGCGTAGAACGACAGCTTCGGACGATAGGTTCCCGCTTTGTCCATCAAGGCGATTGGCTTGCCATTGCCATGCCGAGCATTGGCACCAAACGACTGGTAGGGAATGCAGCCGTTGGCGACGCTTCCCCGTGTGCCGTAAGAGAAGCCGATGTTGTTGTAGTTGGACCCGAACGGATCGGTTATCGCCTGGATGCCCAGATAGGCGCCTGCCGCGCGGAATGTCGACACCATCGGCAGACTTTGGTCCGGCGGGCCCGATGCACAACTGGGATTCGTTGCTGAGTTATAGGGCTCATCGTTCCACGCGAGCTGCCAGAAATACCCGCCTGCTGCATACCCGGATGAGCTGTACCAGTTTGAACTGGGGTAGCTGATGTTGGGTGATTTGCAGGCACGCTGCGTCTGGTCGGTGGCGCTGGCGAAGAGGCAGACGCCGTAGGTAGGGCTGTTCGTGTTGGTAGCGTAATCGCTGCGCCAGGTTGCCAGGCTAGCCGAGGGATCCCAGAGACCGTAGGCATGGTTGGATGGCGTGGTGATATCCGCGGTGTCGATGAATGCCGTTGCATCCCCTGACGCTACCGTTCCCGCGATCGCGACTGTGACCGTACTCGGGCAACCCGTTGGGCCGCACGGCATGTTGAGCTTGACGGCGTACGTGTTATAGCGATCCGCCGGCGGCGTGATGGAGGTGACGGATGTCGCTCCCGTTCGATTGCCGAGCGTAATGGACTGAGCCACGCCGTTGACGAGAACCTGGATGGACTGCTGCGACCCGTAATTCACCCGCTGCGTTGCATTGAAGGTCAGGATCGCGTTGTTCGAGTAAGGCACCTGCTGTGAGACGAACCCTTGATTCTGTAGGAAGGCAACCTGCTTTCCCAAGGGGACCTCGGGTGCGCCGGAGGTAAACCCGCTGTTGGCGGTGGATATACCGGCGCCCCCGCTTCCATTGGATCCAAACGTCCAAGAGCTCCCTGCAGGTGAGTACTGAAAGCTCCCAGCGGATAGCGCGGGTTGCTCAAAGCTTCCGTTGGCGATCACACCATCGGCCGATGCCATGGCCGACATCAGGAGAAGCGGCAAAGCTATAAGCGCTGAAGAAATTTTTCGCGTCGTCATAGACACTCCTTTGCGAGTAACGCGGCGACATGCAAAAAAAGATGCAGGCCAATCCGCAAAGGATTGACCTGAGCGTAGACACCGTTGAAGGGCGAGACCTCACCCGGCGCCTTAGCTATCACCCACCCCGTGAAGTTTTGGAGAACGGGCACGCCAGTAACCAACGTGTAACGCGGCCGAAGTTATGAACCTGGCTATCGAAGATCGCCCCATCAAGCCCGCGATTGATGGCATACATGCCCACGACAATGCACCCATCCCTATTGATCTCCTCGACTCTGAAGCCGAGACCATTCAGAGGTTCGCATTCGGCGCTTAATGTCTTTACTGAAGAGTTTCGATCACATTCGATGCGGCTCGGCGATAGCAGCGCGCAGTCATCGCCACCAGCAGCGAGACGGCAAGCATGATCAATGCAAGCCCGATAAAGCCACGCTCATCGCGCTGCGGCGAGCGATCCACCACGGTATAGAGGTTGAAGGTGAGGTTGCTTGCCGTGTGAAAGAGCAGCGCAATCAGAATGCTTTTACGCGTGCTTGCGTAGCCCCAGACAATCACGATGCGGAACGCGACGGTAAAGATCAGGAAGGCCCAGAAGGGCATGAATGACTGCGTCAGCCCGGCAATGAAAAATAGCGGGATGTGCCAGCAGCCCCAGATCACGCCCAGCAACGCCGCGGCCGGAAGCAGGCTGTACTTCTGCTCTAGGCGATCGATCGCATAGGACCAGCCGAACTCCTCATTGACGGAACCACCGAGAAGGAAGAGTTCCAGATAGAGCAAGGGAAGATGGCTCAGGGACACAGCGATGGCGAACGGTGGGCCGCCGTGACTGGCTAGCCACGCCATCGCCAAGCCAGCCGCCACAGGCACCAGCAATACGGCGCTAAGGAAGTAGATGAGCCCCATGCGGTAGCGCAGGCTTCGGCCGGCGAATTCGCGCACCGCCGCCCAACCGCCATCGCGGTAGACCGCCAGGAAGGCACCCACAAAAGGACCAAAGGAGCCGGCAAACAAACATATCAACTGTGTGCCTTGCCCAAGCTGCAAGACACCGCGGCTCGCCAGCGCCGGGAAAAGCCAGGCGACCCATGCGATACCGAATGCGAGTGCAAAGTAGAACCACGCCGGCGTGCGAAAAGACGAATGCATGACTGCGCCCTCTTTTGCGTTGCTTACGTTTGCCACCAGGCAGGACGGTGGCTTTCGGGCGCAGGTTGTTCCTGTAGCGATTGACGCTCAACTGCCAGAAGGCACTGCTACAAAGATTCGCAAGAAGCTTCCAAAAGCGGAAATAAAAAACGAGGCCCAGCTCAATCCAACCCCGCCTTCTTTACGCTCGATCAATCTTTTTTCGCACAACCCTTACCAACGACTAGCGCCATGAATTCCCTGAGCGAGCCATTGCGTTGCCTTGCGAGCAAATCATCGAAGTACGGAATGTGCGCACCGGGGTCTTTGGCCAGAATGGCGGAGTAGGCCCGCAGGACACTCTCCATGCCTGCGAGCTGCTGGGAAAACATGTCCGTCTTCCCGGGCGTTTTGATCTGATACGCGGCGTTGCCGAACATCTGCTGCATGAGCAACTCGGGACCGTGTGGCACCCCATCTTCATTGGGGATAGGCCCAAGAATGTCGCAAATGGTGACCGTATAGTCCGGTGCTGCCGTCAGCCACTCCATCAGCCAACCGCGCACAGCCTTGCCATCACTCCTGAGAGGGTCCGCTTCAAGCGCTTCCGTCAGCCTGACGAACTTGTCCGTATCTTTCTCGGCATGCTGAGAAGGTACAGCACCGTTTGAGGCCACAGCGGAACCGGTCACCGCGAGAAATAGAAAACAGACAGAAGCCAAACGCATCAGAGCGCCCTCACCCTGTTAGAGAAACACTTCGGATCACTTTCAACTGTCTTTCCGTCGGCGAGACCGCAGGGTAAGGGATCAGAGTGCAGCTCCGAAAGCGCTAACCCTGAAAGTCCAACTTGACCCGGGTTTCCCTTTATCTATTTTTCCCGCCCCCTCCCTTTATCCATCTGCACGCGTCGGTATGACACTAATCGACCCGCGTTGGCGGTGGAAATCCCGGTACTTTGAACGTCGGCACCGGCAATGTGACTTCCGACGGCAGGTCTTTTAGCTCGCCCGTCCGCAGAAATGCATAGACCGCGCTCTTCGCCACCGGCTCGTCACGCAACTGGTAGAACGTGCCGTCGTGGCCGCCGCGATGCACGACGATGCCGTGGCCATGAGGGAAGTACGCCAGCTGCGTCAGCATGTTTTCGATGGGCGTCGATGTGTCCCAATCGCCATGTACCAGCAACACAGGAATGTCACTTCGCGCAAACGCGCGGAACGCATCCCCCATGTCGGGCGTAGGCCAGTCCTTCGCGGAAGCGATGTAGCTGGCGAAGCCGTAAGTGCCCAGCATGACGACACCCGGATCATTGCGCAGCAGGTATTCGCGCTGTGGCGTCGCGCCCAAGCTGGTATCGATCAGCGGTCCAATCAGCTTGACGGGCTGGGACTTGCGACTGTCGATGGCCTCGCGCGCCCAATCCTCATGGTGGTCGTAATACTGCGACAGGACGAAAGCCGGCCAGCTTTCCGCATCGCTGGCCTTCTCCAGCAACGCCCCCTGGAAATCCAGCTGCCCCAGCACAATGGACTGCTCGCTTCCATCGGCACCACGGACCTTCACCCGTATCGGCGCTTTGGCAAAGCGTTCCTCCAGTGTGCGGATGGCCGCCATCAGGCCTCCTTTCGGGAGATACGGCGCTAGCGCCGCATCCTTGTCGGCGTCGAAGGCGATCCGCTGCATGGAGGCGAAGACCTGTGAGGGCATGTCGTAGCCGAAGTCCAACGGCTCGACCGACGACAACACGGCGCGCGCCACCATCTCCGGATGCAGACGCATCACCGCCAAGCTCCACTGGGAACCGAAACTGCCGCCGAACAGACTGATGCGGTTGTAGCCCAGCGCGCGCCGCAGGTCGTTCACGTCTTCGGCGCAGGCCGCGATGGTGTAGCCGGCGAGGTCTTTGTCCGGATTCGCGGCCACCGCCGCCTTCGCCAAGGCGATCGTGCTCGCGATGTCCGCTTCGGTGGTGCTTGGGCGGTCCAGCGGCTGGGCCGGCGCAATGATCTGCAGCTTTTCGCCGCGCAAGGTATAGCCGCGCTGTTCGATGACGACCAAGTCGCCGACGCTGGCGTATGTCAGCCACGAGGCCAATCGGGAGCGGGCAGCTGGGCTCGGGCTCTCCAGCGCATCCAGGACACTGAGGCCAGGACCACCGGGTAGCCAGAACACGGGTGGTGCGCCGGTGGGCGTCTTTGCCTTCAGGCGCGCGAAGCCCACGCCGATCAGACGGCTGGTGGGTGATTGGCGGTTTTCTGGCACATAAAGCGTGCCCACTTCATACGGAACGGATGTTCCGTCCGCAGCCTTCACTACGCCGGTCTGGACGACGATGTCGCCGGCCTTCGGCGAGGCGGCAAGACCGGAAGGGGAAAAAATCATGCATGCCAGCCATAGCGACAGCGTGGCGGCGATCGACCCAAGCGGATACCTGTGCTGCATACGTCACCCCCGTTGAGATGACGCAGCATCCGGGCGCGGATTTCTTTATGTCAAGGTACTTTCGTCACGCGTGAAAAACGGAGTCAGAAGAGCGGAGGGCAGGCTAACTTCAGGATTGCGGCGGGTCGTGGGCAGACGCAATTCGTAAATCGCTAATAATCCGTCTTCGGGAATATCGCACTCAAAACCGTGGGTCAGGCGAATACGTAATGCTCTCAGGCATCCACTCTCTTCATCGCTCGCCACGTCGGAAGTGAACCTGACCCCGTTCTTCGTTGCCCAAGCTGCAAGACACCGCGGCTCGCCAGCACCGGGAAAAGCCAGGCGACCCATGCGATACCGAATGCGAGTGCAAAGTAAAACCACGCCGACGTGCGAAAAGACGAATGCATGACTGCGCCCTCTTTTGCGTTGCTTACGTTTGCCACCAGGCAGAACGGTGGCTTTCGAGCGCAGGTTGTTCCTGTCGCGATTGACGCTCAACTGCCAGAAGGCACGGCTTAGGGGATTCGCAAGAAGCTTCCACAAAACGAGAAAAGCTCAACCTGAGTTGGCTTTTTTTCTCTTCGCAGGTATTTAGCGCCCCATTAGCTTTAGTTTCGTTAAAGACGAGATACCGAAGCGACGCTCTCACTTGCCTCCAGTGGCGAACCGAGTCAACGTGCAGAACCGGCAGAGCCATCTCTGAAAGCCCAACCCAATCCGCCCCTTATCTCAGAAGGAACGACAAGACCCCATCTCGAATATGCCACCAATTGACATGTTGAGGCCATTTTAATAAAAATTGAACAGGCCATTACATTTTTAGAGGCAAGCCCGATGCTGGCTTGGCGTCTAAATATCAGACCAGGGGGGATATGGAATGTCGACAACACCTAATGTTTTGCCGCTTCCCAAGAAAGCCGATACCAGCGAGGGCTTCGATGCACGGAGGCGAATTGCCGACACGCATACGCCTGAACTAGTAATAGCGCTCTGCGGTCCCTTGGGAACCCCGCTACATCGCGCCGCAGCAATCTTGCGTGACTTACTAAATCGGAGCCATGGGTATCCCAAGGTAGACACCATTCGGCTTAGCGAATTTATTAGAAAGCACAAGAATCTTGACGACAAAGCCGGCATCAAGGAATTGATCGAGGCTGGCAACGAACTGCGTAAGAAACACGGCAACTCCGTACTCGCCCAACTTGCGATTAAGCGCATCAACGAGGCTAGAGATTCTTCGGAGAAGAAGGGGCCTCAGGAGAAGCAAGCTGAAATGTTTGAAGGTCGCGGTGACGCGATCGAACCCTCGCCCGTTGTTCGCCATTGCCACATCATTGATTCCATCAAAAACGATGAGGAACTCGGACTTCTTCGCTCAGTGTATGGAGACCTGCTCCATTTAATCAGCGTATACACGCCGATCACCCTTAGGGTAAATGAGCTGAAACGAAGGTATCCAAGTACCGGGGACGTATATCAACTAATTGACAGAGATTCGGGCGAAGAAACCACTAGCGGCCAAACCGTTCGCGCGGTCTTTCCTAGAGCAGATTTTTTTCTTCGCCTCGATGACGGCACTGACGATCAAATACGAACTAACCTCGAAAGATATCTGAATCTTGTCATGGGTAGCGGAGTGGTAACACCTACTCATGCAGAGCGAGCCATGTATGCCGCGCATTCGGCTGCAAGAAATTCGGCCTGCTTATCACGGCAAGTTGGCGCAGCAATCGCTGATGTAGATGGAGGATTGCTTTCCGTGGGTTGGAACGACGTACCTCGCGCGCATGGCGGACTCTACGAGTCGACAAGTTCGACTGAACCACCGCAGGCCGATCACCGATGCTGGAACAAGGACGGCGGCAAATGCTTCAATGATGAGGAGAAGACCGAAATCTCGAGCAAGCTGGCCTCCGTACTTCAAGCCGAAGGAATCATAGAAAAAGAAGCGCTTGACGACGTAGCAAGCAGACTCAGGAAGTCTAAAGAGCTGAGCGGCCTAATAGAATTCTCTCGCGCGGTACATGCGGAGCTACATGCACTTCTTAACGCCGGACGTAGCAACGGAAATCGAATTCAAGGATCGCGTTTGTTCGTTACCACGTACCCGTGCCACTCATGCGCTCGTCACATCATCGCCGCTGGAGTAAGCGAAGTTCGCTACATTGAGCCCTATCGCAAAAGCTTGGCTATAAAGCTTCACTCGGATGCCATTTCTGAGGATGAGAGCGACACAGGAAAGGTCCGCATCCTACCCTTTGATGGAGTGTCCCCTACTCGCTACCTCAAACTCTTTGAAGAACACAGTGCTGGCAGAAAGGATCCTCGGACCGGCCGCATGATCCAACGACGTGATTCCCTACCTGTGACCACGGACACGCTGGAAGCAATCGCGACCCTTGAGGCATTGGCACTAAAGCAATTAGTATCCTCAGGCCTGATGGCTACGTGACAGGACTGGAGCGCGACATGACGACAGAAAAGCGCAACCTCACGGATCAATTGTCGTTCGCGTTCAACCTGGAACGCGCACCAATTGAGTCACCATCCCTCGAACTCGTTAAGCCCCCTCGCCTGTCACTCGCCTTCTCCCAAGAGCTTAGCGAAGAACAGCGACTTGATCGTGACAAGTTGCGAGCGCTTAGGGCTACTCTTAACAAGGTTCGATTGTTCTAATTAAAAGGACTAACGCCGCCCCCCCCCAATGCGGCGTTGGCTGACTATTCCAGGACATCAGAGTCGCCTCTCACGCGCCGCTCATAAGCGGCCCTAACGGGTCGCAACGTAAGCGAGCTCGGCCTCTAATCATCGATGGAATGGCCTTCTCGGGGGTCAAAAGACGCCCCAGCAGGACTAGCCCCGAAAGTGTAACCTGCCCAGCCCAGGGCTTCGCTGCCAGCTTCAGGCAAAAAGATCGAATTGATCGCCAGCGTCGTCCCTGTCGCCTTCAGAATCTTGCGTGGGCGATCGCCCTTCAATTTGCGCTTGTACGGCTTGAGCATATCCAGCGGCAAAGATACCTAGCATCTCGTCTCGTTCCGGCCTACTAAGACTAGGTATCTCCGACGTATCCAGGATCTGCAAGACCCGCCTTCCTTCCAATGGATCCGCACTACACACAGCCAAGTGTAGGGAAGCGTCATCAATATCAGGATCCTGCTTAAAGACCTCTCTCAGCATCGTGACAAAAAGCCTAAGACGGCTTTCGTTGAAGAGGTTTGTTTTCCAAAAAACAAACCATGGAAGGTGCGCCTCTTCATCTCTGAAATACATAAAAGGGGGGTTTACTAAAATTCGTAAGTCCCTACCAATAACGTAGGGGCGTGGAACCACGTCATTGACCACCACATTGCCGGCGCTGATCGCGTAGTCCCGGAGCAAAGGGAGGATCTCAAGATAGTTTTTTCTAGCGAGAGGCAGTCTTATGCCAGATGCCGCTGCTACAACCTGCTCGTAAGGCACACCACGCCTCATTAAATCGGAGGCAAGCTTGTAGAGATTCGCGTAACTAAAAGGAGGGCTTTTATTGGCAAGGTGCAGCAATTTTTTCGCGATCCGAGAGGGATTGGCATCCCAAATACCGGCCGCATGCTGGATTGAGGGGACCTTTACCTTACCCATTCTCTACCATCCTTATTGGACTGAGAATTGACCACGATACTGCGAATAAAACTCTACGATTAACTCGTTATCTATGACCATGCCTGGATTAACAGGGGAAGAATGATTCCAAACCCTATCCCAAGGACCGCCGACCACATGACTAATTTCGACTAGATCGCCAGCTCGCATCTGACTATAGAAATCGATCACTCGCGGCAACAGACCTGCTAATTCCGGATCAAATTCATAATCAGCAACAACGGACTTGCCTGTCTTGCGGTCAATACGCATGGCGCGCCCGTTAATCGGCTGCTTGTCGAAATCCTTAAACTCTCTATAGAGATGCTGAAGCACCGGCCCGCGGGGCCATGCTTCGAAGTCTTGTTTTATCAGCGGTCGACGAAGCTCGATTAGCGCCCAGACGTGACAAAAATAAATAATCTTCTGTAATGCAAGGTTAGTAACCGGCCGTTCCTTTGCGGCGCAGAAGTCGAGAATGTAGTTAGCAACAGCTCGACCGTCGTAGCTCATGTATCCCTCCTAGAGCTCAATTAAACCTACTAGCCACACTTGCTATAACCACAATTCAAGCAAGTCTGACATCCATCCATCAACACCAGCGCCTTCGTATTGCACTTGGCGCACAGCGTGGCGCCCGGCGGGAAACCATTGCTGGATTCGCCGGCATCGGCGGTGGTTGAGGTGGCAGCGGCAGGCGCCGCGCTTACGTCAGAGTTTTTTTTTGCGGCGCCAGCTTCATAAGCGGCGCGCTTTTCGGCGATGAGGCGGCGGGTGGACTCGTCCATCTCCGGGTCGTGGATGAGGCCGATCATCTTCATGTGCTGCTCGATGACGGCGCCGATCTCGGCGACGATGCTGGGCATGTAGACGCCGCCGGCCTTGAAGTAGCCGCCGCGCGGGTCGAATACGGCCTTCATCTCCTCCACCAGGAAGGTGACGTCGCCGCCTTTGCGGAAGACGGCGGAGATGATGCGGGTGAGCGCCACGATCCACTGGAAGTGGTCCATGTTCTTCGAGTTGATGAAGATCTCGAAGGGGCGGCGCTGTTCGTGCTGGGTGCCGGCGTTGAGCACGATGTCGTTGACGGTGACGTACAACGCATGCTCAAACAGCGGCGACTTGATCTTGTAGGTGGAGCCAACGAGCGTCTCGGGGCGCTCCAGGCTCTCGTGCATCTGGATCACTTCCGCCTTGGGGGCCTCTTTGGGCGCGGCGGGGGCGGCGGCGGGAGCGGCCTTGTCCTCGGGCTTAACGACGTTGTAGCCCTTGATCTTTTTTTCGATCTTGATCGCCATAGGAATGTACTTTTTTCAGTTGCGTTGGCGTGAGGTGTCGACGCGCTGCGGGCCGAAAACGCTCCGGCCCGGCGCACGGCCGGGCCGGGGCGTGGTGTTACTTACTTCTTCTTGCGGGCAACTTTCTTGGCCGGCTTGCGCGCGACCTTGACGCTTGCCTTCTTGCTGGCAGTGGACCTCTTGACCGCTTTCTTGGCGGTCTTTTTAACGGCGGCCTTCTTGGCCGTCTTCTTCACGGCTTTCTTAGCCGTTTTTTTGCTGCTGACCTTCTTTGCTGCCTTCTTTGCCGTCTTTTTCACGGCCTTCTTGGCGACTTTCTTTGCGGCCTTCTTCACTGCCTTCTTGGCGGAAGCGGCTTTCTTGGCGACCTTCTTCACTGCCTTCTTGACGGCTTTCTTGGCCGTCTTCTTGGCGCCTGCCTTCTTGGCCGCCTTCTTCACGGCTTTCTTGGCAGCAGCCTTTTTGGCAGCCGGCTTCTTCTTGGCAGCCTTCTTGGCGACCTTCTTCGCAGCCTTCTTGGCCGGAGCGGCCTTCTTGGCGGCAGCGGCCTTTTTCTTGGCCGGCTTGCGAGCCTTCTTGGCCTTGGGGGCCGGGGTGGCGGCCGAAGCGGCCGGGGCTTCCGGCGAGGCCGGGATTACTTCGATTACTTCGAAATCGGTATCAATAGACATCTGGGTTTCCCCTCCGACGTGAGTTCAGTACTTGGCGTGGGCCTGCGTGTATCAAGGCTTCGAACATCGAACCGCGCACAGGCCAACCGCTTCGAGAAGCGGCTGGCCTGCATTCAGAACTTGCCGTAATAGCCTTCCTTCAAGGCATCGAATAGGTTGGCGGCCGTGTGCATTTCGCCGTCGTATTCCACTTCTTCGTTGCCTTTCAGTTCGATAACGCTACCGTCTTCTAATTCGAAGCGGTAGAGGGTGCTCTCAAGATCGGCTTCTTTGACCAACACACCCTGGAATGCAGCAGGGTTGAATCGGAAGGTCGTGCAGCCCTTGAGGCCCTGCTTATAGGCGTAGAAGTAGATGTCCTTGAAGTCTTCGTAAGGGTAGTCGGTGGGCACGTTCGCGGTCTTGGAGATCGAGGAATCGATCCACTTTTGCGAGGCGGCCTGGATGTCGACATGCTCCTTGGGCGAGATGTCGTCCGCAGCGACGAAGTATTCCGGCAGCTTGTTCTGCGGGTCGTCGGTGAACGGCATCGCGTTAGCGTTGATCAAGCCGCGGTAGGCGAGCAGCTCGTAGCTGTACACCTCAACCTTTTCCTTGGTCTTGCGGCCTTCGCGGATCACGTTGCGTGAATAGTGGTGGGCAAAGCTCGGCTCAATGCCGTTGCTGGCGTTGTTGGCGAGCGACAGCGAGATGGTGCCGGTGGGCGCGATCGAGCTGTGGTGGGTGAAGCGCGCGCCGGTTTCGGTGAGCTGGGCCACCAGGTTCGGCGCCACGGTGGCGATGCGCTGCATGTAGCGGCTGTACTTGGCGTGCAGCACGCGGCCGGGGATGGTGTCGCCCACTTTGTAGCCGTCGGCGACCATTTCCGGGCGCTTGCGCAGCATGTCGCCGGTGACGGTGAAGTCTTTCAGCAGGATCGGGGCCGGGCCCTTTTCCTTGGCGAGGTCGAGGGCCACTTCCCAGCCGGCCACGGCCATTTCGCGCGAGACGTCTTCGGTGAAGCTCACCGCGTCGGCGGCGCCGTAGCGCATTTTGAGCATGGTCAGCGTGCTGCCCAGGCCGAGGAAACCCATGCCGTGGCGGCGCTTGCCCATGATCTCGTTGCGCTGCTGTTCCAGCGGCAGGCCGTTGATCTCCACCACGTTGTCGAGCATGCGGGTGAACACCTTCACCACTTCGCGGTATTCGTCCCAGTCGAAGCGGGCCTTGGGGCCGAACGGGTCGCGCACGAAGGTGGTGAGGTTGATCGAGCCGAGCAGGCAGGAGCCGTACGGCGGCAGCGGCTGCTCGCCACAGGGGTTGGTGGCGCGGATGTGCTCGCACCACCAGTTGTTGTTCATCTCGTTGACCTTGTCGATCAGGATGAACCCGGGCTCGGCGTAGTCGTACGTCGAGACCATGATCATGTCCCACAGATGGCGGGCGCGGATGTGGCCGTAGATCTTGCAGGCGACCAGGCCGTCTTCGCGCTCCACGTAGTTTTCGTGGGTGGGCCATTCGCGCCACACGACCTTCTCGGGGTCGGTGAGGTCGATCTCGTCCTGTTCCTTCACGTGCACCGGGAAGACCAGCGGCCAATCCAGATCGTGCTCCACCGCCTGCATGAAGCCGTCGGTGACGAGCAGGCTGAGGTTGAACTGGCGCAGGCGGCCGTCTTCGCGCTTGGCGCGGATGAATTCCTTCACGTCAGGATGGGCTACGTCGAACGTGCCCATCTGCGCACCGCGGCGACCGCCGGCGGAGGAGACGGTGAAGCACATCTTGTCGTAGATATCCATGAAGGACAGCGGGCCGCTGGTGTAGGCGCCCGCGCCCGACACGTAGGCGCCACGCGGGCGCAACGTGCTGAACTCGTAGCCGATGCCGCAGCCGGCCTTCAAGGTGAGGCCTGCCTCGTGCACCTTCTCCAGGATGTCGTCCATGGAGTCGCGGATGGTGCCGGACACGGTGCAGTTGATGGTGGACGTGGCCGGCTTGTGCTCCAGCGCGCCTGCGTTGGAGGTGATGCGGCCCGCCGGAATCGCACCGCGACGCAGTGCCCACAGGAAGCGTTCGTTCCAGTGGTCGCGCAGTTCCGGCGTGGCTTCCACGTCGGAGAGTGCGCGCGCGACGCGCTGATAGGTTTCGTCGACGCTGCCGTCGACCGGGGCACCCGACTTGGCTTTCAGTCGGTACTTCTTGTCCCAGATGTCTTGTGATGCGGGCTGCAGAGGAATCATTGCAACGCCATCTCGATTGATTTCCAGACCCACGGCTGGTGCACGCACGGTGCTCATCGGCTTCCTGACCTCCCGGTGCGGCCTTGCGGCCCCGTTGGATTCTTATTCTGTTGGCTTATCCGTCCGCGCGGTTTCGCTACGTGCTGGTGGTGTTGCCACCGATGTTGCGAGGCCTTTGCCTGACGTTTCCTTGCCTGGACTGCAACCGCTCCCCCTAAGAGCTGTTACATGACACCAGCACTTGTTAAAACGCCGGCATCCATACACAAGATGTTGTGGTTGCGAACGGAGGTGAACGTTACCCCCGTGGTTGTCTGATGTCAAAGAGTTTTGTCGGGTTTACCGGTTGGAACCGTAGGCGTTGCGGCTAGTCGAATGTCGGCGGAATTCGGGTGCGCGCGATGCGTGATGGCGCAGTGGTAGCACTGAAACTTGTGACGAACCTGCTCCCTCCCCTGCGTGCAGCAGGGGAGGGCCGGGGTGGGGTGAAGCCCTCAAGTTTTGTGACGGCATCGCAAGAGCTCACCCCCTCCCAGCCTCCCCCTGCAAGCAGGGGGAGGGGCAAAGAGCACGTGGTCGCGCTTCAAATGGAGCGCACCGAACAGGTTTTATGATTCGCACTGCTGCCGCAGAAGCGATCCAATATTCACGCTCAACCTCGTCGAGGAGTCTTCATGCAACACCGTCGCACTCGTCCCTTTGCCGTCTTGCTCACCGCCCTGCTCGCCGCCGCGCCACTGGCCAGTCACGCCACGCTGCCGCCGACGGTGGATGGGCAGGCGCTGCCCTCATTGGCGCCGATGCTGGAGAAGGTGACGCCGGCGGTGGTGAATATCTCCACCAAGACGCGGGTGCAGGTGCGCGACCCGTTCTTTGACGACCCGGTGTTCCGCCAGTTTTTCGGCCTGCCCGGCGGGCAGCGCCAGCGCATTGCGCAGAGCCTGGGTTCGGGTGTGATCGTGGATGCGGCCAAGGGTTATGTGCTGACCAATAACCACGTGGTGGGCGGCGCGGACGACATCACGGTGACCTTGCAGGATGGGCGCGATTTCAAAGGCAAGCTGATCGGCACCGATCCGGATACCGATGTGGCGGTGGTGCAGATTCAAGCCACGGGGCTGCAGGCGTTGCCGATGGCGGATTCGTCGAAGCTGCGCGTGGGCGATTTCGTGGTGGCCGTGGGCGACCCGTTCGGGCTGGGGCAGACGGTGACCTCGGGCATCGTGTCGGCATTGCAGCGCTCGGGCCTGGGCGGCACGGGCTATCAGAACTTCATCCAGACGGATGCCTCGATCAATCCGGGCAACTCGGGCGGCGCGCTGGTGAACCTGCGCGGCGAGCTGGTGGGCATCAACACCATGATTTTTTCGCCCTCGGGCGGCAACGTGGGCATCGGCTTTGCGATTCCAACCAACCTGAGCCGCGAGGTGATGGAGCAGTTGATCGCGCACGGCAAGGTGAGCCGCGGCAATCTTGGCGTGGAGACGCAGGACATCACGCCGCGCATCGCGCAGGTGCTGGGCCTGAAGAGCACCACGGGCGCGGTCGTGACGCGGGTGAGCAGCGGCTCGGCAGCGGATGGCGCGGATATCCAGGTGGGCGATGTGATCACCGCGATCGACGGCAAGCCGCTACGCAACGCACAGGAGCTGCGCAACGCCGAAGGCCTGCTGCCGGTGGGCAGCGCGGTGAAGCTGAGCGTGCAGCGCAACGGTGCCGCGCGCGACGTGGTGGCCAAGCTCACGCCGGAAAAGCTGGCGACGCTGGATGGCGCCAGCCTGGATGCGCGCCTGGCCGGGGTGACCTTTAGCGAGCTGTCGCAGAACCTGCGTGGTCAAGGCGTGTCCGGCGTGGCGGTAAGTTCGGTGCGCACCGGCAGCCGCGCGGCGCTGGCTGGGCTGAGCAGCAACGATATCGTGATCGGCGTGGGCAACCTGCGCATTCCCAACCTGGCGACGCTGAAGCGTCTGGCCGGGGTGAACCCGCGGCAGCTGGTGCTGGTGGTGTCGGGAGATGAAGGCGTGCGCTACGTCGATATCCGCTAGCGGGTAGGAGCGCACCCTGTGCGCGATGGGCGCCTGGGGAGGCGCCGCCGCGCGCGGTCGCCCACAGGGTGGGCTCCTACAAGATGGCGTCGCAGCGGGGTCTGATATGGAAGCCCCGCGTCAGCTTGCGTTTCAGTAAGCCGGGCCACGATGCGATGACGCGCACATCACGGCGTCTTTCTTTGCTCAAGCGCATGAACTCGCTTGATGTTTCGCCAGCGGCCGGATGAAATACCGCAGCTTCATCTACGCATGCATGCCATTGACGGCAGTACGCAGTCCTTACTCAGTCGAACCCGGGGTTTCCCAACACTATGTCCTTCCGTCTTGCACGCATCCTTTCCGTTGCACTCATCGGCGTCTGCGCCGCTACCGCGGTGTCCGCCGCACCCAAAGCCAAGACCTCCAGCAAGAAAGCCGCTCAGCCGGCCGTGCCCGCCCTGGTGTGGCGCGGTGATGTAACCACCGCGCGCGGCATCGTGACCGACGTGGCCAAGGCCTATGAAAAGGCCGGCAAGGGCAAGATCGAGGTGCAGCCGTTCAACACCGCCTCCGGCCTGGATGCCGTCGCCAAGGGCTCGGCGGATTTCGCCGGCAGCGCGCGCGGCCCGGATGGCACGGCGGAGAGCAGCCTGGTGTTCACGCCGATGGCGTGGGATGCGCTGGTGATGATCACCTACCCCTCCAACCCGGTGAACAGCCTGACGCTGAAGCAGGTGCATGACATCTACTACGGCAAGATCACCAACTGGAAGGATGTGGGCGGCAACGACGAGCCGATCAACCTGTATGCCGTGGCGAGCCCCGGCGACGGTGTGGAATACAGCCTGCGCAAGCTGCTGTTCGGCCGCGGCAGCCAGCCGGTGGCAGCGCCGCGCCTGTACGTGAATACCGCGAAGCTGGAAGAGGCGGTGACGCTCGATCCGAAGGCGATGGGCGTGAGCACGCTGGCCGGCATCACCGGCAACAAGAAGGTCAAGATCATCAACATCAACGGCGTGCCCGCTACCACCGGCACGGTGAAGGACGGCAGCTACCCGCTGTTTATCCCGGTGTACCTGATCACCAACGAGAGCAACCCGAAGGCGGCTCAGGTGAAGGTGTTCACCGACTTCCTGACCACGGACACGGTGCGCAGCATCGCGCGCGAGCACTCGCTGGTGCCGTATGACGAAGCGCCGGCCCTGGCCGAGCTGGATGCGTCGCGTCGCCCGAAGATCCTCGCCGAAGTGGGCGCCCGCCCGGTGTCCGAGCCGACGCCAGTAGCTGCGCCGGGCGCTACCTACGCCTCGCGTGCCGCGATCGCCCCGACTTCGGAGCACACGCAGGACGCCAAGCAGGCGCTGGAAGCACGCAACGAAGAAAGCGCCGCCAAGAAGGCCGAAGCCAGCGCCAATGCCAAGACCCACACCGTGGGCAAAGGCGACACGCTGGGTGCGATCGCCAAGAAGTACTCGGTGAGCGTGTCCGACCTGCGCAGTTGGAACGGCCTGAAGAACGACATGGTGCGGATCGGCCAGGTGCTGAAGGTCAGCGCGCAGTAAGCGCTGACGTGCGCATCCGCGCTCTTACGCTGGATCTGGACGACACCCTGTGGCCGGTATTGCCGGCCCTGGAGCGTGCGGACCGCGAGCTGGATGCGTACCTGCGCCAGCACTATCCCGACGTAGCGCGCGCATGGCCGATCCCGGCCATGCGCGTCCTGCGTGCCCAGGTGGCTGCCGAGCGCACCGACCTGGCCCATGATTTCACCGCGCAACGCCACATCACCATGCAGCGCGCGTTCGCCGCTTGCGGCATTGCCGAGGCGCCGCTGGAAGCGCTGTGGGAAATTTATTTCACCGCCCGCAACAGCGTGGAGCTGTATGCCGACAGCCTGCCCGCCCTGGAGCGCATTACCGCGCACCGGCCGGTGGCCAGCCTGACCAACGGCAATGCGGATCTGGACCTGATCGGCATCCGCGCTCATTTCACGCACCACATCTGCGCGCGCGATACCGGCACAGCCAAGCCGGACCGGCTGATCTTTACGACCGCGGCGGAGCGGCTGGGCGTGATCCCCAGCGAAATCCTGCACGTCGGCGACGATCCGGAACTGGATGTGGTCGGCGCACGCGAAGCGGGTTTGCGCACAGCGTGGATCAACCGCGCGAGACATCCATGGCCAGGGCTGCTGGGTCCCGCGCCGGATCTGGACCTGCCGGATATGAGTGCGCTGGCTGATTGGCTGGATGCGCATCCAGCGACACGCTGAGCGACCGATCTCACCTGCCTGGTCATCCCTGCATAGGGCGGGACGACGCGCCTGTGGCGTAGGCATCACGCGCGAAAGCGCGCATCATTCCCGGCCAAGTCTTTCTTGAGCTGACGTGCCACCGCGCGTCGAATGGAGCCCCATGTCCGCACTGATCGAACGCAAATCCGGCGACCGCCAGAGCATCGCCATTGAGACTGTCGACGCCGCGCATTTCACGGCGAGCAAGCGCCGTCTCACTGCCGCGCAACGACGCTGGCTGAGCGACACCGGCTTCGAGGCCGCACCCGGTACGTTTGCCCTGCTCTCCGACGCCAATGGCAAGCTGGCGCGCGTACTGGCGGGCGTGGATGCGACCGATGCGCTGAGCGCCGTCGCCCACCTGCCGCGCCTGTTGCCGGAAGGCAACTATCACCTCGCTGCCGAAGGCGTACTGGCCGATCCGTTGCAAGCGGCGCTGGGCTGGGCGTTGGGTGCGTATGAATTCACCCGCTACCGCAAGGCGAAGCGGGCGCCGGCCAAGCTGGCCATTGCCGCCACCGATTTGCAAACGCTGGCGCCGCTGGTGGAGGCCACCGCGCACGTGCGCGACCTGGTCAACACGCCCACCGAAGACATGGGCCCGAAGCAGCTCGCCGAAGCGGTGAACCAGCTCGGCAAGACCTACAAAGGCAAGGTGCGCGAATGGGTGGGCGATGAGCTGCTCAAGGCCAACTTTCCCACCATCCATGCGGTGGGTCGCGCCAGCCATCGCTCGCCGCGCCTGATCGAACTGACCTGGGGCAAGACCGAGCATCCGAAGCTGGCGGTGATCGGCAAGGGCGTGTGCTTCGATACCGGCGGCCTGGATCTCAAGCCCGCCGACGGCATGCGCTGGATGAAGAAGGACATGGGCGGCGCGGCGCACGCGATCGCGCTGGCCCGCCTGATCATGGAAGCGAAGTTGCCGGTGCGCCTGACGCTGCTGATTCCGGCGGTGGAAAACGCGGTGAGCGGCAATGCGCTGCGTCCGGGTGAGGTGGTGATCACTCGCGCCGGTCATAGCGTGGAGATCGACAACACCGACGCCGAAGGCCGCCTGGTGCTGTGCGATGCGCTGGCCTACGCCAGCGAACAGCAGCCGGATTTGATCGTGGACTTCGCCACGCTCACCGGCGCCGCCCGTGTCGCGCTGGGTCCGGATCTGCCGGCGCTGTTCGCGAATCGCGACGAGCTCGCCGACAACGTGCTGGCCGCCGGCCGCGACGTGAACGACCCGCTGTGGCGTCTGCCGCTGTGGCGTCCGTACCGCAAGATGCTCGACTCCTATCTGGCCGACTTCGCCAACGCCGGTCCCTCGCGGCATGCGGGTGCGATCACGGCTGCGTTGTATCTGGAGCGCTTTGTGCCGGAATCGACGGCGTGGATGCATCTGGATACGTATGCGTGGAACGACGCGGATCGCCCGGGGCGTCCGCGCGGCGGCGAGGCGATGGGGGTGCGGGCGTTCTTTGCCTTCCTGCAGCGGCGGTATTTGCGCTGAGGGGAATGGGGAGAGGGTGTCGCAAGGGCTTACCCCCTCCCAACCTCCCCCTGCAAGCAGGGGGAGGAGTAAAGAGCTTGCGCGACCTGCTCCCTCCCCTGCTTGCGACGCGAAGCTAGTCCCGTGGGACAGGGGAGGGCTGGGGAGGGGTAGGCCCTTGCGACACCGCCCCTATCCACCCCTCCAGTTCCCTCCATATCTCCTCCAGCACCTCATGCGTGCGTAGCAGCACATCGTCATTCCAGAACCGCCGCACGCGATATCCCAATCGCTCCAGCCTGGCCGTGCGCTCCACGTCGTACGCCACCGCATCGAGATACTGGCCGCCGTCGAGTTCGATGACCAATCGCGCAGGAATGCAGACGAAGTCGACGATGTAGCCAGCCAATGGATGTTGGCGTCGGAATTTGTGTCGGGCTAGTTGTGCGCGCTGAAGGAGACGCCATAGACGGCGCTCTGCGTCGGTGCTGTTGTTGCGAAGGTCGCGGGCGGGCTGGCGGATGAGTTGCATGGGATGTCCTTGCGGTGGAGCTGCAAAGAGTTATCCCTTGCTGATTGCTTGCCGGTAGCAGAGATATGCGCGAATGGACGTCGTCTTTTGACTATGCAATGAGAGGGCGTCGCAAGGGTTCACCCCCTCCCGACCTCCCCCTGCAAGCAGGGGGAGGGGTAAGAGCAAGGCGCTACACGCTCAACCCTTGCTCGCCAACTTCCTCAGCTTCCCGGCGCCGTCGTGTTTATACGCAGACACGCCGAGGAACGCGGCGAGCTCACACGCGAAGGTTTCATCTTGCCGTTGCCCATGACTCTCTGTGGCAAATAGACGGCCATCGCCATACACGACGTAGGTGCGGTACCAGAGCTTGTACTTGTGCTCGAGCAGCACTTTTTGTGGGTTGCGGTGCGAGAGCTGGAATCGCCACAACAGCGCTTGGCCTGCGGGCGACACGCTCAAAGGCATGTGCTCCACGATAGCCTTGCCCAGCCGATAGGCTGTCAGCAGCGACACCACCAGGGCGAACATGAAGAGTCCCGGGCCATCGAAGCTGCCCGGTGTGGCTTCCGTTGACGCCTTGAACAACACGGCCGCCATCACGCCGAGCAGCGTGCAGGTGATCCCTTCAATCCATGGGAACTGACTGATACCGGGCGCGCGGCGGACGATAAAGGCCTCGGGTGAGGTCGGTGTCATTGGCATTCCGTGGCATGGGGGTAGGCAGACGCCCAATCATGCCCTCGATCGCGCCGGCATGACCTTCGGCGATGTTGCGCGCAGCCCTACGCTGCCATTCTATGGGCTTCGTTCCCCGGGACCCGCTCATGACGATCTTCCGCCCTTGCCTGCTCACCCTTGGTCTGGCTGCCCTGCTGGGCACCAGTGCCGCATTTGCCGCCGATACCCCGGCCAAGCCGCTTGCCCAGCCGCCGATCAGCGAGCTGACACAGCGTTCGGGCGGCGTGATGCCCGTAGAGCAGCGGCGAGTGAATTTCGATCATGCGGAATTGCATTTCACGCCGGATATCGCGAAGCAGACGTTGGATGCCACCGCGCAGCTCACCTTTACCGCGCGCGAAACGACCGATGTGTTGTTGCTGGACCTGGACCATAACCTGGCCATCAGCGATATCAGCGTCGATGGCAAACCGCTTGCCGCCAGCGCGTGGAGCAACCCGGATGGCCGCCTGCGCATCCAGCTGCCGGCGCCGTTGGCAAAGGGCGGCAAGGTTGCGGTGGAGATCCACTACGGTGGCAAGCCGCATGTGGCGCAGCGTGCGCCGTGGGATGGCGGTTTCGTTTGGGCGAAGACCGAGGATGGGCAGCCATGGGTCGCCACTGCAGTGGAAGGCGAAGGCTGCGATCTGTTCTGGCCGTGTATCGACCATCCGCAGGGCAAGCCCGACCTGGTGGATACCTACATCACGGTGCCGAAGACACTCGCCGCACCGGGCAACGGTGTGCTGGTGGACATCCAGGACGAGGGCGAGAACCACACGTACCACTGGCGTGCCAAGCATCCGACCACATACGCCATTTCGCTCAACATCGGTCCGTTCGAAGTGTTGAAGGGCGATTACCACAGCCGCTACGGCAACACGATTCCGATGCAGATGTGGTATCTGCGCGGCCATGAAGCCCAGGCCAAGCAGCTGTTCGGCGAATTCCCGCGCATGCTGGATTTCTTCGAAGAGCAGATCGGGCCCTACCCGTTCGGTGACGAGAAGATGGGCGTGGTGGAAACGCCGCACCTGGGCATGGAGCACCAGACCATCAACGCCTACGGCAACGGCTACCCGCGCAGCGAGTACGGCTTCGACTGGTTGCTGCAGCATGAGTTTTCCCATGAGTGGTTCGGCAACCAGGTGACCAATACCGATTGGGACGACATGTGGATTCATGAGGGCTTCGGCACCTACATGCAGCCGCTGTACGGCCAGTACCTCTACGGCGACATGCCGTATTTCTCCATGCTGCAGAACGAACGCAGCATGGTGAAGAACGTCTACCCCATCGTTGCGGGCCGCAGCCAGTTCGAGCACGAGGTGTACGACGCTGATCACGGCCCCGGCAACGATATCTATTACAAAGGCTCGCTGACGCTGCACACGTTGCGGCAGATGATTGGCGACAAGGCGTTCTTCGAGACGGTGCGCCGCCTGGTGTATGGCCGCCCCGATCCGAAGCCGGGCAATTTCGCGCCGCACTATGCGACGACCAAAGACTATATCGACATCGTGCATCAGGTGACCGGGCGCGATCTACGCTGGTTCTTCGACGTCTACCTCTATCAGGCCGCGCTGCCGAAGCTGGATGTGAAGCACGACGGCAATGTGCTCAACCTGCGCTGGGAGGTGCCGCAGAACAAGCCGTTCCCGATGCCGATCGAGGTGCAGGTAGGCGAGACCTTGCACACCGTGCCGATGACCAACGGCGAAGGCCATCTCAATGCACCGGCGGGGGCGCTGGTGATCATCGACCCGCGCAGCAAGGTGCTGCGCGAACTACCGCACTTCGGCGAGTTCCAGCAGTGGAAGAAGGATCAGGCCGCCAAGAAGGCGAAGGCGGCGAAGTAAGCCTTCAGCGCAACGACTGTGGCGGCGGCAGACGGTCTTCCGTGGTGTCGCCGCCCAGCGCGCCGCGGAAGCGTTGCACGGTGCGCCATAGCGCGCGCAGGCCGCGCAGGATTTTCGGCAGCAGCCACAGCAGCAGCACGATGAAGATCCCCAGCGCGATCAGCAGCACCAGCGGGTGCTGCCACATCAGGTAGAGAATCCCCATCCACGAGATGTCCTCGCCCACACTGGCGCCCCAGTTGCTGAAGGGCTCGGGCGACGTGTTGATGAGCGCACGGCTGCCGGATTTAGCCAGGTGCGTACCGGACACCAGCGCGCCGCCCAACAGTGCCGCCGCCGTCTGCATCGCCGGCGTGGAATCCTTGAACACACCCCACGCCAGCAAGGTGCCGGCCGGGATGCGGATGAAGGTGTGGATGGCATCCCAGATGCTGTCGAAGGCGGGCACCTTGTCGGCCAGGAACTCACCCACCATCAGCACGCCCGACACACCGAGCATCCAGTTGTCGGTGAGTATGTCCAGCCCCGATGGCAGGTGCACCACACCGAGCCGCCCCAGCAGGCCGGCGACGAAAACGGTGGCGTAGAGACGGATACCGCTGGCCCAGGCCAGGCCACCGGCGAGCGCGACGTTCGACAACGTGTCCATGGCGGTTCTCGACGATGGAAGCGGCAGCGCCTATGTACGCTTAGTTGTCGTTGGGCGGCAAGTCCGTGGATTGAGGGTAATGCCTCATTTCAGGGCGGACGTATCAGAGAAGTACATCAGAAGGTCCACAGACAGGTCCACCATCGGCACGAACCATAAAACTAACGACACCTCGCCATAGATTCGCAATCTATCGTTAGATTTCGTTATTGAATGCCACTAAATGCACTGCTAGGTTAGATATCGCCTCCAATCGTAGAGGCAAAAGGCGAACTCACAAAAGCGAAAAACAAGGATCGTTTAAATCATGACAATAAACATCAAATTGATATCTGCATTCATCCTAATTCTTGCCTTCGCATCAGAAAGCAGCCAAGCAGCGGAAAAATCCATCGAAGTGACTTTATCCAGCCCAGCATCATTGGTCGCGAAGGAGTCAGGCAAAATCGTAGTTACGATCACCAATCGAGGGCACCAAACCCTTCTACTGCCAGAGCCAAAAACCCCCGTCTTCAACCCTGACAATCATCTGATGGGGGATTACATTACAGTCATCGGAGATGATGGTAAAAAACCAAAATTTATTGGACGATTCGTAAAAATGTCCTTCAAAGAAAAGAAAGATTTTTATTTCCCGATCACGCCCGGACAGACCTTAAGCAAAGAGATCGACTTATCGAAAGACTATGATCTCCGGGCTGGAGGAAAATTTCGGGTGAGCTATGAACAAGATTACGGAGATACCACACTTTATGACACGGATGATTATGCCCCGAATAAATCAATTAGTAACGAACTTATAATTTTTGTCAGCCCAGAGCTCGTTAATGGCAACACAACCGGCCAAACCGATAGAAGCGATTACATCCAACCCCAATGCGACATCTATCAGGATATAGACGTTTTATCCGCCGAAAACGAAGCAATGAAATGGGATGGCTATGCAATCAGCCATTTGATGGATGGTCTAGAAACTGTCGATAAAACAGTATCAGAAGATGGCCGGTATAAAACCCTATATAGCGTCAATGTAAAAAATGACTCCAACTATATATTTTGGTTCGGCACTCCGGACAACAATAGAGAATTTATCGATACCCCACCAAGCCCAGGCTATTTCGACCTCGACTACACTCAAATCGACTTCAGGCCAATAGGTGTTCTACGTGCCGTCGCAGAAAGAATAAACACCGTGCCATATGGTTGCGGCTGCGATCCGGCGAAATACAAGGAATCCACCCTCGCCTGGTACGACCAGTCGAAAAGCTCCATCAATTACTGCGAGTCCTTCTTTAAAGCTCCACTTGCCTTGTCTGAAGGGCAGGCCAGCACAATTATCCATGAGATGACACATGTTGCTGACAGCCTTGTCGATAAAACCACAGACTACAAGTACGGCCGCAAGGATGCGCACGAACTGGCCACAGCGAATAGAAATGAAGCAACCAACAATGCAGACAACTACAATTTCTTTGTCGAGTCGATTAATAGCATCCCCTAGGGGGCTCGAATAATTCCTTATCAAACTCGTCATTCCGACGAAAGCCGGGATCCAGAGACTTTAAGTTCTTGTTGAACAAAGGCACTGGACTCCGGCTTTCGCCGGAATGGCGGGCATGGCGAGGTTTTTTGAGGTGCTCCTAAGTACAGACCTAGCTTCAAGCACCACATAAAAAGAGCTCATAACTTCTGCTCGCATGGGTTAACCATGTAAATCGGCGCGACGTTGGGCATCCAATGAACCCCACTGAACCAGCGCAGTTTCAGATAGGCCGGCAGGCCGAGTACCAGGGACCAGCGGTTCACCGGGTGGATATCGTTCTTCGCCACCTGCAGGGCATCAGGTGGCTGGCCACCGGGTTCATCGCTGCCCGACTTCATCCATCGCACCAGGCCACGCATCGTTCCGCGGCGCTGTCGCTGCGCGCGGATCGCGTCCTCATAAGGGAAGGTGGCATCGCGCCCATGTTCGCGGAACAACCGCTCCTGCCAGACGAACAGCGACTGCAGCTCGGGGTGATGACTGAAGTACGGAACGATACGCAGCGGTCGGAGCAATGAGGCCAGCGTGATGTCCGCCGCGGTGAACTGCCCGCCCACCAGGTAATTGTGTTGCTGCAGTTCCTTTGCGATGGGACGCAGCAGCGCTTCCAGCGCTTCGTACACCCCGTCCTGCCGGTTGCGATGAAAGTGGAAGCGCAGCGTCAACATCATGCCCAGCACTGGCGCGGCCAGACGGCGCCAGCCGCGACGCGTGAACAAGCCGCCACACACGTCGGGCATGAACAGCTGCGCCAGCGTCTGCGGGCATTCCATGATGACCTGGGTGTAGCCGAGCCGGCGTGCGTAGAGGCCTAAGGTGGAATCGAGCCGGAGCATCCATTGCCACACCTGGTCGCGTTCCGCCGGATCGATCGGAAACAACGGTCGCCCGGGATAGGTTTCGTCCAGATAGCGGATGATCGGTGACGAGTCGCTGATCGCCACACCGGTGGCGGTGTCGTGGATCAACGGCACCGTCTGCGGGCAGTCGAAACGCTGCATTTCCTTCTTGGTGAAGGCGACGATGTCGATGCCGCTCCAGGGCAGCCGCTTGAAATCCAGCGCCCAGCGCACTTTCTCCACGTAGTGCGACCAGTGCAGCTTGTATAGCTCGATCATGTCCCACTCCCATGTGTGATGTTGCACGGATGGGGATGTTGTCGTGCGTGCGCAAGGCGAAGCCATCGCGCCCCGCATAAAAAAGGCGGCGCATGTGCGCCGCCTTCTTCGTTCCGACCTGGGTCGATCAGTGTGCAACCGGACTCGACGACTGCTCCGGCGTCGCCGCCGCGGTGGCATTGCCCGAGAAGCGACCGCCATACGGCAGCACTTCGGATGCCAGCTTGGCGTCGCCCTTGATCAGGCCCACCGCGTCGAACAGGATGTGCGCGGTTTCCTCGAGCTGCGGGTCGGCCGCCTTCTTGGCGTCCTTCTCCTGCTTCAGCTCGGACTTCAGGCTGCGCTCGTTCGGGTTGAGGCCGTCGTCGAGGTTGTCCTTGTCGTCATCAGCCAGGCTACCGTCGATCGCCTTGTGGCGGGCGCGGAAGTCGGCCTGGATGGCATCCTGCTCCTTACGCTCGGTCTGGCGCTGCGCGAAGTTGAGCGAGACCGCGGTCTTGTCGCGCATCTTGCGGTACTGCGCCAGCTCGTCGAGCATCAGCTTCCACGAGGGCGACTTGGCGGCGCGCGCCTCGTGCTTGGTCTGCAGCTGGCCCAGGTAAGCCTTGAGGTCAGCGACCGGCTTGTAATCCGGCGCCGGCGCGATCTGCGTCCACTGCAGTGCGTTGTCGTAGGTCGACTCGCCGAAGTCCTTCTCGTCGCCGTTCTTGGGGAAGTTGATGTCCGGCGTCACACCCTTGAGCTGAGTGGAGCCGCCGTTGATGCGGAAGAACTCGGCAATGGTCATCTTCAGCTCGCCGAGCTGCGGCTTCTCTTTGCTGGCGCGGCTGTTGAAGCGGTCGAGATCGACCAGGTTCTGCACCGTGCCCTTGCCGAAGGTGGGCTGGCCGATGATCAGGCCGCGGCCGTAATCCTGGATGGCCGCCGCGAAAATCTCCGAAGCGGAGGCAGAGCCGCGATTGACCAGCACAGCCATCGGGCCGCTCCAGGCCATGCCCGGGTCGTCGTCGCCCTGCACTTCCACACCGCCGCGCGCATCGCGCACCTGCACCACCGGACCCTTGTCGATAAACAGGCCCGTGAGCTCATTGGCTTCGGTCAGCGAACCGCCGCCGTTGTTGCGCAGATCCATCACCACGCCTTCCACGCCGGCAGCCTTCAGCTCGCCGAGCAGCTTGGCAACGTCGCGGGTGGCGCTCTTGAAGTTCTTGTCGCCCTCGCGACGCGCACCGAAGTCGGAATAGAAGGTGGGCAGATCGATCACACCGATCTTGCGGCTGACGTTGCCGTCCTTGATCTCAATGATCTTCTTCTTGGCGGCCTGCTCTTCGATGCTGACCTTCTGGCGCACCAGCGAGATCACTTCGTGCTTGCCGTCGAGGCCAGCGTCAGCGGGCAGAATTTCCAGGCGGACGGTGGTGTCCTTCTTGCCGCGGATGCGGTTGACCACGTCGTCGAGGCGCCAGCCGATCACGTCGACCATCGGGCCGTCGCCGCCCTGGCCGATCGCCACGATGCGGTCGCCCACGTGCACCTTGCCCGACTTGGCGGCCGGACCGGCCGGCACGACTTCGCGGATCTGGGTGTACTCATCGCGCGCCTGCAGCACCGCGCCGATACCTTCCAGCGACAGCTTCATCGAGATGTCGAAATTCTCCGCCGCGCGCGGGCCGAGGTAGTCGGTGTGCGGATCGGTGGATTCGGCATAGGCGTTCATGAAGCTCTGGAATGCGTCCTCGCCGTCGAGCTGGCGTACGCGCTCGATGTAGCCGGCGTAACGCTTGTCGAGCGTCTTGCGGATTTCGTCGTCGGGCTTGCCGGCGAGCTTGAGGCGCAACCAGTCGTTCATGGTGCGCTGGCGCCACAGCGTGTCGAGCTCAGCCTGATCCTTCGGCCAGTCGGCCTTCTTGCGATCGTAGGTGTAGCTCTCGTTGGTGGAGAAGTCGAAGCCCTTCTTCAGCAGTTCGCGCGCGTAGCTCATGCGATCGACCGCACGCTGCACGTACAGGTTGAACACCGAGAAGGGGCCGGACAGATCCTGGTTCCAGATCGCGTCGTCGAACTGCGTTTTCAGCGGCGCGAACTTGGCCATGTCGCCCTGGGTGAAGAACACCTTCTCGCCATCGAGCGCGTCGAAGTAGGCCTTGTAGATCTTGGCCGACATTGCGTCGTCGAGCGGCTGCGAGTCGTAATGGAAGCGGGTGAGGAAGCGCGCCGAGAGCTGCGCCGCCTGCGCCTGCGTGGTGCTGGCGGTGAGCGGCAACGACGATGCCTTGCGGCCCGTGTTGCCGGCGCCGAGATCGGCGGCCGATTGCGCGTACGCACCGGTGAGGGTGAAAGCGAGCAGCAGAGCGAGCGAGGGACGCAGTTTCATAAGTTCTCTTTAGGCGTGCTCAGTGACACCCGCAGCGTGAGCCTGCAGGTCGGCGTGATAGGACGAACGCACCAGCGGACCGGAGGCGACGTGGCCGAAGCCCATCGCTTCGCCGGCTTCGCGCAGCGATTCAAATTCTTCCGGTGTCCAGTAGCGCACCACCGGGTGATGGTGCGGCGTGGGCTGCAGGTACTGGCCGATGGTGATCATGTCGACGTCGTGCGCGCGCAGATCGCGCATGGTTTCCAGCACCTGCTCCATGGTCTCGCCAAGGCCTAGCATGATGCCGGACTTGGTCGGCACCTCCGGATGCTGCGCCTTGAAGCGCTTGAGCAGATCCAGCGACCACTGGTAGTCGGCACCCGGACGCACTTCGCGGTACAGATGCGGCACGGTTTCGAGGTTGTGGTTGAAGACGTCCGGCGGGAAATCCTTCAACACTTCCAGCGCGCGCTCCATGCGGCCCTTGCCGCGGAAGTCGGGCGTGAGAATCTCGATCTTGATGTTCGGGCTGGCGTGGCGCACCGCGCGAATGCACGAGGCGAAATGCTCGGCACCGCCGTCGCGCAGATCGTCGCGATCCACCGAGGTGATCACCACGTAGCGCAGGCGCATGTCACGGATGGTTTCGGCCAGGCGCGCGGGCTCCAGCGGATCGGGCGCGGCCGGGCGGCCATGCGCGACGTCGCAGAACGAGCAGCGGCGCGTGCACACCTCACCCAGAATCATGAAGGTGGCCGTGCCCTTGCTGAAGCACTCGTGGATGTTCGGGCAGGAGGCTTCCTCGCACACCGTGACCAGCGCGTTCTCGCGCAGGCGCGCCTTGAGCTGCTGCACGGCGTTGCCCTGCGGCAGGCGCACGCGGATCCAGCTCGGCTTGCGCAGCACCGGCACCGCGGTATCGAAGCCGGCGCGGTTGAGGGCGATCTTGTCATTGCCGAGCTGCTTGTCGACCGCCGGCGTACCGGAGACGACGCTGATCGGAATGGCCTTGGAAGAAGAGATTTCGCTCATGTAGGCAAGCTCAGACCGCTACGCGAGCGGGTAGTTCGGGGATAACGGGGGCGGCAGGCTCGGCGACGAAGCCAAACTGGCGGCAAAACTCCTCCACCAGCGTGTCTTCCACATCCGCCAGCCGCGACGGACCGCCCAAGTCTAACACCTGGGTGACCGCCAAACCCTTGTAGCCACAAGGATTGATGCGGTGGTAGGGCTCCAGGTCCATGTCTACATTGAAGGCCAGGCCGTGGAAGCTGCAGCCGCGGCGCACGCGCAGGCCCAGCGCGGCCACCTTGGCTCCGGCCACGTAGACGCCAGGGGCACCGTCCATCCGCTCGGCTCCAATATTCCAGTGCTCCAGCGTATCGATGATGGCCTGCTCGATCTTGTTAACCAGCTCGCGCACGCCGACGCCGGCGCGGCGCAGGTCGATCAGCGGGTAACCCACGATCTGGCCGGGGCCGTGATAGGTCACCTGGCCGCCGCGATCCACTGGCACCACGGGAATGTCGCCCGGCGCCAGCACGTGCTCCATCTTGCCGGCCTGTCCGAGAGTGAAGACGGGGTCGTGCTCCAGCAGCCACAGTTCGTCCGGGGTATCCGGGCCGCGCGCGTCGGTGAACGCGCTCATCGCCTTCCAGGTCACCTCGTAGGGCTGGCGGCCGAGGCGGCGGATCTTCAACGGGAGAGACATGGGCAACAGGGTCTGGAGAAAAGGAGTCTGGCCGATCTGCGGCCGGGGCCGGAGGCTTGCAAGGGCCTGAACGGCGAGGAGCCGGGCGACCTTGCGGTCATGTCCCGGCTCCTTGCCTGTTTCATTCCCGTTGCGACCGGGTCACAGCGTGTAGCGGATATCCGGATCGGCCCGCAGCGTGCTGTGGGCCAGGTCGTATTGCTCGCGGTTATCGCAGCGGAAGCTCACCGTCACCGAGAGGAAGTTGCCCTCGCGGGAGTGGCGATGCTTCACCGTCTCATGCAGTACGTGCAGGCCGATGCCCTCGAGAATCTGTGGCACGCGCTTGGGCAAGTCCGCGCTGGCATTGCCCATGGCAGTGATTTCGAATTCACCGGGGAACTGGAACCCCTGGCCTTCTTGCTGCGGTTGGATCGAATCGAGGTCTTTCATCGCGGCACCTCAGCTCACTTCTTCTCTTCGTCGGGTTTCTTGTCGCTGTGGAACCACAGCATGATGCTGTCCCACAGGCGGGCGAAGAAGCCGCCCTGCGGCGCGTCGTTCAACGCGACCAGCGGCAGGTTCTGCACCGGCTGGCCATCGAGCGTGACGCGCAGCGTGCCCACCTGCTGACCCTTGGTGAACGGCGCGATCAGCGTGGCCGGCACGTCCATGGTGGCCTTGAGCTTCTCGTAGTCGCCGCGCTTGACGGTGACCAGCACGTCCTCGCTCACGCCCAGCGGCAACTGGTTGTCCTTGCCCTTCCACAAGCGCGGCGTGGCCAGCGGCTTGTTGGCGTCATACAGCTTGTGGGTTTCGTAGAAACGGAAACCGTAGTTCATCAGCGCCAGCGCCGAATCCGCGCGCGCCTTCTCGCTGCCGGCACCCATCACGATGGCGATCATGCGGGCGTCGCCCTGCTTGGCCGAGGCGGCCAGGCAGTAACCAGCGGCGGCGGTGTGGCCGGTCTTGATGCCGTCCACCGTCTGGTCACGCCACAGCAGCAGGTTGCGGTTGTGCTGCTTGATGCCGTTCCACTCGAAATCCTTGATCGCCGAGATCGCGTAGTCCTCGGGGAAGTCATGGATCAGCGCGCGCGACAGCAGGGCGATATCGCGCGCCGTGGTGTAGTGGTTGGCGATCGGGTAGCCGGAAGCGTTCTGGAAGTTGGAATTCACCATGCCCAGCTGCTTGGCGTAGGCATTCATCAGGTTGGCGAACGCGGGCTCGGAGCCGGCCGTGTGTTCGGCCAAGGCGATCGCGGCGTCGTTACCCGACTGGATGATCATGCCGTACAGCAGGTCCTTGAGCGGCACCTGGCTGTTGAGCTTGAGGAAGCTGGTGGAGCCGTCAGTGGCTGCGCCACCGCCGCGCCAGGCGTTCTCGCTGATGGTGACCGGATCGGCCATGTGGATCTTGCCGTTGGCGACCTCGGCGGAGACCACGTAGTCGGTCATCACCTTGGTGATCGAAGCGGGCTCGACGCGCACATCGGGATCCTTGGAAGCGAGGATCTGGCCGGTGGCGTAATCCATCAGCACCCAGCTCTTGCCATCCACATCCGGCGGCGGCGGCACCGGCGCCTCGGGCATCACCGGACGCGGCACCGGCGCGGGCTTGGGCGGAGTCTGCTGGGCGACGGCGGTGCCGATCACCAGGGCGGCGACGGCAAGCGAGGACAGGGTACGGCGGAGTAGGCTCATCGTTCTCTTCAATCCGGTTTCGATATGGCTGGCGCCGGAGCGCCGGTGTGGCAAGGGCTGGTAGAGCAAAAAGAAGGCGTCAGTCTACCGCGACCTGCGGCCGCGGCAGTCCCATGTTTTCGATCTTGGCGGTGACGTCGTCGGCGCGGTCCACGTCAGATAGAGGCCCAACCCGCACCCGGCGCACGCTGCGACCGTTGATTTGGGCATCCACCACCTGTACTGGCGCGAAATTGGCGGAGCGCAATTGTTGCGCCACCCGCTCGGCGTTGGCGTTGTCCGCGAATGCACCCACCTGCAGGTAGATACCGGGCTTGGGCGCGCCGGCTGTGACCGGCGGCGGGGGTGGCGGTAGATCCTGCAACGGCTCGCCAGGGGTAATGGCGCGTACTTCGACGAGGCCGGTGCCCTTGGGCCATACACCGATCTTCACCGCGGCGGCATAGGACAGGTCGATCAGGCGGTTGTCGTGGAAGGGGCCGCGATCGTTGATGCGCACGATCACGCTCTTGCCGTTGTCGAGATTGGTCACGCGCGCGTAGCTGGGCAGCGGCAGCGTCTTGTGCGCAGCGGAGAACTGGTACATGTCGTATTCCTCGAGACTCGAGGTCTTGTACCCGTGGAATTTGTTGCCGTAGAACGAAGCGATGCCGCGCTCCACGTAGCCGTTGGCGCTGGGCAGCACACGGTAGGTCTGGCCCAGCACGCTGTAAGGCGACTTGTTGCCGTAGAGCGCGCGCGGTTCCGTCTTGGGCACCGGCTCCACCAGCTTGCTGATGTCCGGCGGCGGACCGGAAGGAACGCTGTCGTCATTGTCGCGGTAACGGCTGCCTTGCGACTTGGAAACGTCGTCATAGACGCCGCCGCGCGAACTACTGCTGCTTCCGGCGCTGCCCGAGTAGCCGCCGCCTTGTTGCGAAGAACCACGCCCGCTGTAAACACCACCCTTGGCCGGCCGCGGCTTGCTGCCGCTACAACCGGCCAGCGCCAGAGCGGCCATGACCAGCAGCGGCAGCGCAAGGGCTGGCCTCATCGGCTGGCCTCTTGCTCATGCACGCCAGCAGCGATGGCTTGCGCGAGCTGGTGCACCGCGAGCGCATATAGCGGGCTGCGGTTGTAACGGGTGATGACGTAGAAATTCTGGAAGGTGAACCAGTACTCCGATCCGTTCGGCCCTTCCAGCGTCTGCAAGCTGCTTGGCAGGCCCGGGTCCATCGCCTGCAGCGGCGCATAACCCCAGGCCATCAGCTGTTCCAGCGGCCACTGCGGCTTGGAGTCTTTTACAGAGATCGGCCGTGCCGCGGCATCGGGCTGCGCGCGCGCCACCACTGGCGCGCCGGTAACCCAGCCGTGCTTGGCAAAATAGTTGGCCACGCTGCCAAGGATGTCGGGCAGCGAGTCATGCAGGTCGATATGGCCGTCGCCGTCCTGATCCACACCGAAGTCGCGGATGCTCGACGGCATGAATTGCCCCCAGCCCTGCGCGCCAGCGTAGGAGCCGGTGAGCGTATCGAGCGGCCCGCCCAACTGCGTGTCAGGCAGGCTCAGCAGAACCTTGAGCTGCTCGCGGAAGAACGTCGCGCGCGGCGGGTAGTACAGGCCCAGCGTTACCAGCGCATCGAGCACCTTGTACTTGCCGGTATTGCGCCCGTAGAAAGTTTCGACGCCGACGATCGCCACGATGTATTCCGGCGCCACGCCGTACTGGCGCCCGATACGCTCCACCAGATCGCGGTGCTCGCGATAGAACGCGATGCCGTCATTGATGCGCTTGTCGGTGATGAAGATCGGGCGGTAGTCCTTCCACGCCTTGCCCTCGGCCGGACGGCTGATGGCGTCGAGGATGCTCTGCTGTTTCTTGGCGCCATCGAGCAGCGCGTTGAGGGTCCGCGGATTTTTGCCGGTTTCCTTGGCGACTTCGCTAACCAGCTGGTCCTGCCCCGGGTGTGTTTCGGCGATGGCCGGTGAGAGCGCCGCGGCCAGCCAGAGGCCGAGGGCGGCAAACAGATAGGAGGGGCGCTTCGTTGCGATATGAGTCATGTGCTACTTCGCTGATGTGAACATCATCCGCGCAAAGCCTAGCACGCACGGCGGCGCAATCCGGGGCAAAGCGCGGGCACGGATACGGCGCGCGATGACCTCCGCTGTACGGACGTTCAGTCGTGCATCTTGCGGTTGGCGTGGATCGCCATCAGCACACCGAAGCCGGTGAGCAGCGATACCGCCGAGGTGCCGCCATAGCTCACCAGCGGCATCGGCACACCTACCACCGGCAGCATGCCCGCGACCATGCCGCCGTTGACGAATACGTACACGAAGAAGCTCATGCCGATGGCGCCGGCGAGCAGGCGCGAATAGGTATCGCGCGCCTCCATCGCGATCCACAGGCAGCGGCCGATGATGAAGGCGTAGAGCACCATCAGGGCGATCACGCCGACCAGGCCGAATTCCTCGGAGAACACGGCGAAAATGAAGTCGGTGGTGTGCTCGGGCAGGAAGTCCAGGCGCGACTGCGTGCCGTGCTGCCAACCCTTGCCGAAGGTGCCGCCGGAGCCTACGGCGATCTGCGACTGGATGATGTGCCAGCCATTGCCGAGCGGATCGGACTCTGGATCGAGCAAAGTGCGCACGCGATTGCGCTGGTATTCGTGCAGGAAATGCCAGGCCACCGGGATCATGCCGCCAACCGCGGCCAGCAGGCTGCCTATCTTCCACCATGCCATGCCTGACAGGAACAGCGCGAAGGCACCGGCCGCCGATACCAGCAGCGCCGTGCCCAGATCCGGCTGCTCGGCGATCAGGCCGGCCGGGATGGCGATCAGGATGCCCACCGCGATGATGTCCTTCCAGCTCGGCGGCAACTGACGCGGATGCAGGTACCAGGCCACCATCATCGGCACGGTGAGCTTGAGCAGTTCGGACGGCTGGAACGACAGCACGCCCAGATCCAGCCAGCGCTTGGAGCCGCTGCGCACCTGACCGAGCGCCGCCACCACAAGCAGCAGCGCGACGCTGCCCGCATACAGCCATGGCGTCCAGCTGCGCAGCACGGAGGGCGGAATGCGTGAGATCAGCAGTAGCAGCATGCCGCCCATTACGAAACGGCTGGCCTGGCTGACAATCATCGACATGCTGCCGCCACTGGCGCTGTACAGCGTCATCAGGCCGCAGGTCGCGAGCAGCAGCAGCCCGAAGGCCAGGGGCAGATCGATGCGCGGGCGCGTTATCACACGGCGCAGGAAGCGCTGCATGCGCAACTGGAGTGCGTCGATCATGGGTTGCCTCCGTCTTCCGGGGCCGGCGCACTGGAACTATCGGATGGCAGCGCGGCTGGCATGTCGGCGGGTGTAGCCACCGGTGCATCCTCGAGCTCTTCAGGCGCGTTGGGCACCGTCGCAGAGCCGGCTTCAGGAGCGTTTCTCGCGGGCACGGCACCGCCTTGCGCTGCGAGCCAGGCCTCCATGACCTTGCGCACGATAGGACCTGCGTCCTGTGCGCCCCAGGCACCGGCTTCCAACATCGCTGCCACAGCAATACGTGGTGCATCGGTGGGCGTATAGGCGATGAACCAGGCGCGATGGCGCGTGGCCAGGTAGGCCGTGTTTTTGTTGGTGTCGTAGTCGTTGGTGCGGCGGGAGAAGCGCTCAGCGGTACCGCTCTTGCCAGCGACTACATAAGGGAAGCCAGTGAAGACGCCCTTGCCGGTACCGCCAGTAATCACAGCCTCCATCCCCTGATTCACCACGCTCCAGTCGCTCGGCTTATGGATTAACGACGGGCCGCTAGGTGGATTTGGCAGCGGCATGGGACGCTCCTTCACCGTAGCCGTGGCCATCACCAGCCGCGGCGCATATGGCGTGCCGTGACCAGCGAACGTAGCGGTGGCGTGGGCCAGTTGCAGTGCGGTGACGTTCCAGTAGCCCTGGCCGATACCCGCGATGATGGTTTCACCAGGGAACCAACCATATTTGCTGCGCGTGGCCTTCCATTCACGCGAAGGCAGAATGCCTTCTGCTTCGCCCAGCAGATCGATACCGGTTTTTTTGCCGAAACCGAGGCTGCCCATCCAGTTGGCGAGGCGATCGATGCCCATATCCAGCGCGAGCTTGTAGAAATAGGTATTGGTCGATTTCTGGATCGCTCGAACCATGTTCACCGTGCCGTCGCCACCGCGCGTGTCATCGCGATAGCAACGCTGCTGACCGGGAATACAGAATTCGCCGGTGGAGAGCACCGTGTCCTCCGGCCGGCGGATGCCGTACTCCAGGCCACCCAGCGCCAGGAACGGCTTCACCGTCGAGCCCGGCGGATAGGCGCTCTTCAGCGCGCGGTTGAGCAGCGGCTTGTCGGTGTCTGTCGTGTACGTCGTGTAGTCGGTGCGGCTGATGCCATTGACGAACAGATTCGGGTCGAAACTGGGCACGCTGACCATGGCCATCACCTGGCCGTTGCGCGGATCGATCGCCACCGCCGAGCCAGGCCGGCCAGCAAAGGCATCCGTGGCCGCTTTTTGCACGCGCGCGTCGATGCTCAGGTAGAGATTCTTGCCAGGTTTGGGCGGATGGGTTTCCAGTACCCGCTGGGTACGCCCGTCCGCATTCACTTCGACCAGCTCGTAGCCGGGCTCGCCGTGCAGCAGGTCCTCGTAGGAACGCTCCAGGCCGCTGCGGCCCACGTGGCTGGTGCCCTTGTAACGATCGGCGTCGAGCCGATTCAGGTCGTCCGCATCGATACGTCCCACGTAGCCCACGACGTGCGCGAAGAGCGACCCGTAGGGGTAACGCCGCGTGAGGTAGGGCACCACATCCAGCCCTGAGAAACGCCAGCGGTTGATGGCGAAGCGGGCGATCTCATCCTCCGTGAGGTGCAGTTTCAGCGGCACACTGTCGAAGCGGCGGTTCTGGCGGAGCTGCTTCTTGAAGGCGTCGATGTCGTCATCATCCAACGGCACCACGTCGCGGATCGCCGTCAGCATCGCCTTCATGTCGGGCACCTGTTCGGGCACCACTTCCAGGCGGAACGCGGGAACGTTGTCGGCAAGCAACACGCCGTTGCGATCGAAGATGAGGCCGCGCGCTGGCGGGATCGCACGCGGTTTGACGCGATTGTTCTCGGATCGGAGCGCAAACTCGTCGTGGCGCCGCACCTGCAGATACACATAGCGCGTGACCAGGGCGCTCAGGCCCAGCAGGATCAACACGAAACCAACCAGCGCGCGCACCCGGAACAGTGCGCTTTCGCCGCGGGTATCCTTGATGGAGCGCCGTCGCAGTGCCATGGCGCTACTGCAGGCGCAAGCGCATGCGCAGGTCGTCCATGAGCAGGAACAGGAACGGCCACAGCGCCGCACCGACAAACGGCGATACCCACCAGGTAGCCGGCGGCAGTGGCTCGCCGGCAAAGGTGCGCACGATCAACAGCAGCACGCGGTCATTCAACAGCAGGGCCAGCACGGCCAGCGTCTGCTGCCACATCGGGAAAAAGCGCAGTCGCGAGCGGAAGCGCAGCGCAATGAACACCAGCGCGCAAAGGCGCAAAGCCTGTTCACCCAGCAACACGCCGTCGAGCAGATCCGCGAACAGGCCGATCAGGAAGGCCAGGCCCAGGGTGACGCGATCACTGGATTCCAGCGACCAGTACAGCAGGAACAGCGCTGGCCAGTACGGCTTGAACGGCTGCAGCACACCCGGCAATGGCACCAACATCGACAACAGAGCAAAGGCCAACGTGCCGATGAACCACAGCAGGCTTATGCGTTGCTTGTTCATGGCTGCACCGCTGGCGCGGAAGCGGCCGGAGCCGGCGTTGGCTTACCGGCGGCCGCCGGCGTCTGTGCCGGGGTTGCCGCGTCAGCCGGGCTGGGTGCCATATCTGCCGGCGGGCCCATGGCTGCGACCGGCGCGGGCGGCCCCGCGGGCTCCGGCTGATCGTGCAGCAACAGCACATATTCGCTGCGATCGAGATCGGCGGCGGGCCGCGCGTGTGCTTCGAGGAACAGGCCGGAGGGCGACTGCCCGATAGAGCGCACTTCGCCTACCGGAAAACCCGGTGGGAAACGGCCGCCCAGGCCAGAAGTGAGCAGCTTGTCGCCGGCGCGCACATCAGCCGCCATCGGCACATTAGGCAGGCTGAGCATGCCGCCGTCGCGCGAGCCATAGGCCACGGTGCGCAGGCCAGTGCGCTCAACCACTACCGGCACCGCGTGGTTGGGGTCGGTCACCAGCATCACCACCGAGGTGGTCGGCAGCACTTCGATCACCTGGCCCATCAAGCCATGCGCATCGATCACGGCCTGTCCCTGCGTCACGCCATCGCGCGCGCCCAGGCTCAGCATCAACCGATGTGGTGAGCCGCCAAGATCAACGCCAATGACACGGGCGAGTTGCACGTTGAGCTCCAGGCTGTGCTGGGTTGCCAGCAGCTCCTTCAGCCGCTCGTTCTGCTCGGCCACGGCGGCCATGCGGTTGAGCTTGGCGTTGGCCAGCAGCAGGTCTTCACGCAGGCGCTGGTTTTGCTCGGTGAGCAGCTTGCGGTCGGCGAAGGCCACGCTCAGGGTGCGCATGCCGGCGGCAGGCAGGCCGGCGAGCCGGTAAACCGGTTCGACGATCACCGATGTCGCATAGCGCATGCGCCACATCCAGCCATTGCGATGGTCGAGCACCATCAGCACCATGGTCAGGGCGAGATACAGGATAAGACGCAGAGTGCCGGCAGCGGTGCCGGCAAACAGGGGCGAGGAGTCCTCGCGAGCGAGTGCCATCCCCTGCCCCCGTCAGTGCTTATTCGGCCGCGAAGAAGTCGCTGCCATGCTGGTCGATCAGCTCCAGCGCCTTGCCGCCACCACGGGCCACGCAAGTCAGCGGCTCATCGGCCACCTGCACGTGCAGGCCGGTTTCCTCGGAGATCAGACGATCCAGATCGCGCAGCAGGGCGCCGCCACCGGTTAGCACAATACCGCGCTCGGCCACGTCGGAGCACAGCTCCGGCGGGGTCTGCTCCAGCGCCGACTTGACCGCAGCGACGATGCCGGAAAGCGGCTCGTGCAGCGCTTCCAGCACTTCGTTGGAGTTGATGGTGAACATGCGCGGCACGCCCTCGGCCAGGTTACGGCCAGAGATCTCGATCTCGCGCACATCGGTCTGCGGGAAAGCGCAGCCGATTTCCATCTTGATGCGCTCGGCGGTCGATTCGCCGATCAGGGTGCCATGGTTGCGGCGTACGTAGTTGATGATCGCCTCATCGAAGCGATCGCCGCCCACGCGGACCGACTGCGAGTAGACGATGCCATTGAGCGAGATCACGGCCACCTCGGAGGTACCGCCGCCGATATCCAGCACCATCGAGCCGCGCGCCTCATGCACCGGAATGCCGGCGCCGATCGCAGCAGCCATCGGCTCCTCGATCAAAAACACGTCACGGGCACCGGCGCCTTCGGCCGATTCCTTGATGGCGCGGCGCTCCACCTGGGTAGAGCCGCAGGGCACGCAGACCAGCACACGAGGGCTCGGTCGCAGCAGGCGCGAGCGATGCACCTGCTTGATGAAGTGCTGCAGCATGGCCTCGGTCATCGAGAAGTTGGCGATCACGCCATCCTTCATCGGACGCACCGTGGCGATGTTGCCAGGAGTACGACCCAGCATCTTCTTGGCGTCGCTGCCAACCGCGGCGACTGCACGGGGGCCACCCGGACCGCGATCCTGACGGATCGCCACCACCGACGGCTCGTTCAGGACAATGCCCTGACCACGCACGTAAATGAGCGTATTGGCCGTGCCAAGGTCGATGGAGATGTCGTTGGAAAAGATCCCGCGAAACTTCTTGAACATGGGTCCGCCGCGCGCCGGCAATGGTTAAAAAGTGAGCGCGCCAGTCTAAAGAGCTAAACCATTGTGCGCAAGGATATTCTCGTTAAGAAAGCCTTGTAGTACGCGGTGATAAGCGCACTTTCGACCTCTCGGATCAACTCGTCGATTGCGCAAGAAGTCGCCGAAGGGCGCGGTTATCGGTAAGATTGGCAGCTTTGGCTAGGGCCATATGTCCGGCCTTCGGTCCGACCGCCTGCGAGCGGCCTGTTCACTCACCTGGGGACACCTACGCACCATGTCTGCCGTCATCTGCGGTTCGTTGGCTTACGACACCATCATGGTCTTCCAGGACCAGTTCAAGAATCACATCCTGCCCGATCAGGTGCACATCCTGAACGTTTCGTTTTTGGTGCCGAGGATGCGCCGTGAGTTCGGCGGTTGCGCCGGCAACATCGCCTACAACCTGAAGCTGCTCGGCGCGGACCCGCTGCCGGTGGCTACGGTTGGCCAGGACTTCGGTCCTTATCGCGCGCATATGGAGCAATTCGGCATTCGCCTCGATTACGTGCGCGAGTTCAGTGACCAGTTCACGCCACAGTGCTTCATCACCACGGATCTGGACAACAACCAGATCACCGCCTTCCATCCGGGCGCGATGTCCAGTGCGCACGAGAATCACGTGAAGGATATCCCCGGCATCAGTTTCGCCATCGTTGCGCCGGATAGCCGTGACGCAATGCTGCAGCATGTGGATGAGTTCCATGCGCGTGGCGTGCCCTTCATCTTCGATCCCGGCCAGGCGATGCCGCTGTTCAATGGCGATGAGTTCCGCGCCATGATCGAGAAGGCGACCTATGTGATCGTCAACGACTACGAGTCGCAGCTGCTGCAGTCGCGCACCGGCTGGAGTGCAGAAGACATCGCCAAGCGCGTGAAGGCATACATCGTCACGCTCGGTCCGCGCGGTTCGCTGATTCACACCGAAGGCACTACCCACGAGATTCCGCCCGCCCGCGAACGCAAGGTGGTTGATCCGACGGGTTGTGGCGATGCTTATCGCGCCGGCCTGATCTTCGGCATCATGCGCGGCAAGGATTGGGAGACCGTTGGGCGCATGGCGTCGCTGATGGGCGCGCTCAAGGTCGAGTTCCCCGGCACGCAGAACCAGCGCTTCGACTACAAGCAGTTCGCAGCGGAGTTCAACGAGCAGTTTGGGTATTCGCTCGACTGAGTGTTGCTGCAAGGCTGGATAGCGCGAAGCCCCGCTTGGTGCGGGGCTTCGTCGTTTCAGTCGGGGCGAAAGCTCATGGTGGCCTGCACGGCGTTTCTCCATCCTTGATACAAGCGCTCGCGTCGCTCCACGGCCATGATCGGTTCGAAACGGCGATCGACTTGCCACAGCGCAGCAAGCTCTTCTCGGCTCTCCCAGAACCCCACGGCCAGGCCCGCCAGGTAGGCCGCTCCCAGAGCAGTTGTTTCCTGGATTTTGGGGCGCAACACCGGCACACCGAGCATGTCGCTCTGAAATTGGGCCATGAAGTCGTTGGCGATGGCACCGCCATCCGCACGGAGTTCCCTCAACGCAATCCCGGCATCCGCTTCCATCGCGGTCAGAACATCGCGGGCCTGATAGGCCATCGACTCCAATGCGGCGCGCACGAAATGCTCTTTGCGCGTACCGCGAGAGAGACCAAACACGGCGCCGCGTACGTCGCTACGCCAATAAGGAGCCCCCAGGCCGACGAAGGCCGGCACCATGTAGACACCCTCGCTGGAAACCACGCGCTCCGCATAGGCCTGCGAATCGCTGGCCTTGCCTAACATGCGCAGGCCGTCGCGCAACCACTGGATAACCGAGCCGGCGACAAAAATGCTGCCTTCCAGCGCGTACTCCACCTCTTCGCCGAGTTGCCATGCGATGGTGGTCAGCAATCCATGCTTTGACAGTACCGGCTTGGTACCGGTGTGCATCAACATGAAGCATCCGGTGCCATAGGTGTTCTTTGCCATGCCCGCGCTGAAGCAGGCTTGGCCAAACAGAGCGGCCTGCTGATCTCCGGCGACACCGCCGATCGGAACTTTGTGGCCAAAGAAATTTGCAGGCGAGGTATATGCGTAGATTTCGCTGCTACTTCGCACGTCGGGCAGCAACGCCGGCGGGATATCCAGCATCGCCAGCAATTGTGGATCCCATCGACGCGCATGAATGTTGTAGAGCAGTGTGCGAGACGCATTGCTGACGTCGGTGACGTGAGCCGCGCCGCCGCTCAGATTCCAGATCAGCCAGCTGTCGATCGTACCGAACAGCAGCTCACCACGTTCCGCACGCTGCTGTGCGCCATCAACGTGATCGAGAATCCAGCGTAATTTGGTCGCCGAGAAGTAGGCGTCTACCAGCAAACCGGTTTTGGTTCTGACCAAATCCTCATGGCCTTCGAACTTCAGTCGCTCACAGATATCGATGCTCTGCCGTGACTGCCAGACTATGGCATTGTGGATCGGTTGCCCTGTCTTGCGATCCCACACCACAGTGGTTTCACGCTGATTGGTGATGCCAATGGCTGCGATATCGGTGATATCGACCTGGGTGTTGGCGAGCAGCTCCGTGATCGTCACCAGGACACTGGTCAGGATTTCGCGCGGGTTGTGCTCGACCCAACCGGGCTGCGGGAAAATTTGCTCGAACTCACGCTGCGCAATACCGGCAATTGCGCCCGAACGATCAAACAAGATCGCTCGTGAGCTCGTTGTGCCTTGATCGAGAGCAAGGATGTAGCGCTTTTCCACCGAAAGCCCCTTTGTCACCCAGCCGCTTGATAACGAAGGTTAGCAAGCGTTGCAACCTGCAAAGCTGCCTCGACTACCATAACGCAAAAAACTTCGTCGGAGTCGACAAGGTTTTCGATGAAGCATCGTGGCCGAACTAACGGTTTGCGCGCAGCAGTTAAAACAACGCCCAATAAAAAACCCTCACCGGTGAAGGTGAGGGTTTTTCAGGATAAAGCCCCTGGCGGTGACCTACTCTTGCATGGGCAATGCCACACTACCATCGGCGCAGCTGCGTTTCACTTCCGAGTTCG